>CAZHPA010000006.1:0-75052 GCA_964533945.1 uncultured Defluviitaleaceae bacterium | reverse complement strand
CTCATTTAATTCTCCACGCTTTTTAGGCTTATTTTTCGCCATTAAATAGTTTGTATTCAAAGGCAAAATATATTATATCACATGAAATTTACAAATACAAGCATTTTTAGATTTTATGGTTTATATTTCCAGTATTTGTTACAATGCTTAAATTTTAAAATCTTTAAATTAGAAGATTAATTAACTTCAAATTGTCAATACTTTATAATACATATAAAAAACACTTGCATTATGGAAAATATAGTGATATACTTTCTAACATAACATACGCTTTAAGTTAATATTTGTTCGCTGCAGAGTGGGTGATTACCGACTCTTTTATTTTTATTTTATTTTCTATATTTACTTTTATTTTAATAAAGAAAGGTTTTATAAAAAGAGGTGATTTTTTGAAAATCGTTGATATTGTTTCTAAAGAATTGCAACCAATTATATTAAATTTAAATTTATATTTATATGATGTAACGTTTTCAAAGGAAGGGCCTAATTGGTACTTAAGAATTTTCATTGATAAAGACGGCGGCGTTAACATTAACGATTGCGAAACGGTAAGCCGATTAATTGAGCAAAGGCTTGATGAACTAGACCCTATATCACTGCCTTATATTTTAGAAGTAAGCTCGCCTGGCATTGAAAAAACACTTAAAAAACAATCAGATTTTTTAAGAAACATTGGACAAAACGTAGAAATTAAATTATATAAACCTTTTCATCTTGATGGCAAAAAGAGCTATAAAGGCTCTCTTTTAGAAATTTCAAATGATGTCGTGTCAATTAAACAAGAAGATGAAAATATTATTTCTTTTAAACTAGAAGACATAGCACGTTGCAAAACAATTGTTTTATGGGATTAAGAAACATTGGAGGAGATTTTAAAATGAATAAGGGTGTCGAGTTAATCGAGGCTTTAGAGCAGGTTTCAAAGGAAAAGGGAATTAATAAAGAAATTATTTTTGATGCTATAGAAACTTCCCTTGTTTCCGCCTGTAAAAAGAACTTCGGCACGTCACAAAACATAAAAGTTATAATAGATAGACAAACAGGAGAAGTTTTTGTATTTGCACAGAAAGAAGTTGTTGAAGTTGTATTAGACCATAACCTTCAAATTTCTTTGGAAGACGCAAGAGAAAAAGATATTAATTATGAAATTGGAGATATAGTTGACATTGTTGTTACTCCAAAAGATTTTGGCAGAATTTCGGCACAAACAGCAAAGCAAGTTGTTGTGCAAAAATTTAGAGAAGCAGAGCGGGAAATTTTGTTTAATGAATATGCTTCTAAAGAAAAAACTATTGTAACAGGTATTGTGCAACGAAAAGAAAGAAAAAATGTTGTAGTTGCAATAGGAAAAATTGATGCAATAATGCCTTTAACAGAACAAGTTGCAACAGAACAATATAATTTTCAAGACCGCTTAAAAGTATACGTTTCCGAAGTTAAGCAAACTACAAAAGGCCCCCAAATTACTGTGTCGCGCTCGAATCCACAGCTTGTTTCAAAACTTTTTGAGCAAGAAGTTCCAGAAGTTTTAGAAGGTTTAATTCAAATTAAATCTGTTGCAAGAGAAGCAGGAAACAGAACAAAAATTGCCGTTTTTTCAAAAAACTCAAATATAGACCCCGTTGGTTCGTGTGTTGGGCAAAACGGTTGTAGAGTTTCTGTTATTATTAACGAGCTTAAAGGAGAAAAAATTGATATAATAAATTGGAGCGAAGACCCGCGCAAATATATTGCAGCAGCACTAAGCCCAAGTAAAGTTATTGCTGTTTTAGTTAATGAAGAAGAACATAACGCTAAAGTTATTGTTCCCGACAATCAACTTTCGCTTGCAATTGGTAAAGAAGGGCAAAACGCAAGATTATCTGCAAAATTAACAGGATACAGAGTTGACATTAGAAGCGAAAGCATGGCAAGAGCCAGCAATTTATTTAACTTAAAAGATTTGCTGGGAGGAGCAATTAAATGATAGCGCTTAGAAAATGCACAGGCTGTATACAAATGATTGAAAAAAATAAACTAATTCGTGTTGTTCGTACAGAAAACAAAACGTTTAATGTTGATTTAACAGGAAAACAAGAAGGACGAGGAGCGTATGTTTGTAAATCTTTAAATTGTGTTAATAGAGCAGAAAAGATTAAAGGATTTGAACGTTCTTTTAAAAGCCCTATTCCTAAACAAATATATGCTGAAATTAAAGAAATTGTTGAAGGGGTTGAAGGAAATGGACGATAAATCTATATTTTCTACACTTAGTCTTTGCCAAAAAGCAGGGTTTATAGTTTCGGGTGAAGCTTCTTGTGAAAAAGCGCTTAAATCAAATGATGCAAAGCTTGTTATTGTTTCCGAAGATGCTTCTTTAAATACAAAAACTAAATTTTTAAATAAATGCCACTACTACAAAACGGATTGCTTTGTTTTTGGAAGCAACTTTGAAATTAACAAAGCATTAGGCAAGCAAAACAAAATGACTTTAGCCGTAACAAATGAAAATTTTGCTTTAAAAATTAAAAAATATATAGATGATAACGAAAGCTGACATATTTTTTTGAATTAAAAACTAATATGTCGTTGTTTTAATTTTGGAGGTGGGCGAATGCCTAAAATGCGAGTACATGAAGTAGCAAAACAGTTAAACGTAGATAGCAAAGTTTTAATGGACAAGTTGAACAGCATGGGTATTGAAGCGAAAAGCCATATGAGTACGTTAGAAAGCGACCAAGCAAAAACTATTATTGATTTTTACACAAATAAAAGAAGTGCAAATAGTGCAAATAGTGCAAATAGTGCAAATAATTCAAAACCTTTTCACGAAAAAAGATTTAAGCCCAAAACACAGCAACAAAATAGTAGACAACAGCCAAACAGACAATATTCAGGCGACCAACAGCGAAATCCAAGATTTAACAATAACACAGGTGGGCAAAACAACAACCAACATTCAAGTAGGCAGCCAAATACCCAAAACAGCAACTATCAGCATACAAGTTTTCAAAATAATGCAAGTAATTCAAATAATGTAAATAACGCACATAGTTCAAATAGCGCAAGCAATACAAGTAGCGCAAATAGGCAGTCTAGCACACAAGGCGGCAACTATCACCAAACAAACAGGCACTTTAGCAATTCGGGAAGTTCACGTAATTCTGAAAATTCACGTAATTCGGAAAATTCAGGAAATTCGGGCAGATATAATAATCAAAATAGACAGTCTCAACATCAATGGACAAATAGACAACAGCATTCGGGAAATAGACCTAATGCCGCACAAAACACTGGGGGTTCTGCTCCTACTCAACGCCAATCGTTTGGAAACAATAAGCAATCGTCGGAAGGAACAGCAGACGGCGCTAAAAAGTTTGGAAATAAACCACAACCACAAAAGCCAAGACCAGACAAAAAAGCAGAATTAAAGACAGAAAAACAACAAGCAGTTGCAAAAGTAGTTGAAAAACGTCAAAAACAAAGCCAAAAACAATCGGAAGAAAAATCAAGACAAAAGCTTACCCCTAGGCAAAAAACATCATACATTATGCCAAATCTTGAAAAGCCGCAACCCAAAACAAAAGGCAAAAAGAAAAAGAAAAAAGAGGAGATAGCGCCAATAGTGGAAGTTATCCAAATTGAAAACGATGAAATTAAAGTTATTTCATTACCAAAGTTAATTAAAGTTAAAGATTTTGCAGAAAAAGTAAATAAGCCTACTTCTGAAATAATTAAATTGCTTATGAGGCGGGGCATACTTGCAACAATAAATCAGGAAATTGAGTTTAACGCCGCTTCAAAAGTTGCAGAAGAATTTGATATTTTGGTTGAAAAAGAGGAAGAAGAAGATATTTTAGGAAATATTTTTTCCGAAGAAGAAGACAAATTAGAAGACTTAAAGTCACGCCCTCCCGTTGTTGTTGTTATGGGGCATGTCGACCACGGAAAAACGTCGCTTTTAGACTCCATTAGAAAAACAAACGTAACAGCAGGCGAAGCAGGCGGAATTACTCAGCATATCGGGGCATATACAGTTTCTATAAACGGCAAACCAATTACATTTTTAGACACTCCGGGACATGAAGCGTTTACGGCTATGCGCTCAAGAGGCGCTCAAATAACAGATATTGCAATACTTGTTGTTGCTGCCGACGACGGCGTTATGCCTCAAACAATTGAAGCTATAGACCATGCAAAAGCCGCAGGCGTTGAAATTATTGTTGCAATTAACAAAATGGATAAACCAAGCGCCAACCCCGATAGAGTTAAACAAGAGTTTACAGAATACGGGCTTTTAGCGGAAGATTGGGGTGGAGAAACAATTTGCGTTCCTGTTTCTGCTGTAACAGGTGAAGGAATTGACCATTTGCTTGAAATGATTATTTTAGTTGCAGAGATGAAAGAACTTAAAGCAAATCCGGCTAAAAAAGCAAGAGGAACTGTTATAGAAGCTTCATTAGATAAAGGCAGGGGTCCTGTTGCAACAGTTTTAGTTCAAGATGGAACACTTAACGTTTCAGACCCAATTGTTGCAGGTTCGGCGTTTGGTAAAGTTCGTGCAATGACAGACGATAAAGGTAAGAAAGTTAATGAGGCACTGCCTTCTATTCCCGTTGAAATTTTAGGCTTATCAGAAGTTCCGCTTGCCGGCGACATGTTTTATGTTGCACAAAACGAAAAGCAAGCAAGAACAGTTGCAGAATCAATGGTTGCACATGGGCGTGAATCAATGATTAAAGATACACCGCAAAAAGTATCTTTAGATGATTTATTTAACCAAATTCAAGCCGGCAAAGTTAAAGACTTAAACATTGTAGTTAAAGCAGATGTTCAAGGTTCGGTTGAAGCAATTAAAAGCAGTCTTGAAAGACTTTCAAACGACGAAGTTAGAATTAGAATTATACACGGAGGCGTTGGAGCAATAACCGAAAGTGATGTTATGCTTGCCTCAGCTTCAAACGCAATTGTAATCGGCTTTAATGTTCGCCCCGATGTTTCAGCAAAAACTGCCGCCGAAATTGAAAAAGTTGATATTAGAATGTATCGCATAATTTATAGCGCTATAGAAGATATAACATCTGCAATGAAAGGGTTGTTAGACCCAATATACAAAGAAAAGGTTATTGGTCATGGTCAAATTAGGCAACTTTTCAAAGCTTCGGGCATTGGAACAATAGGCGGTGTTCATGTTACAGACGGAAAAATTGCTAAAAACTCTCAGGTTAGAATTTTGCGTGACGGAAAAGTTATCTATGAGGGCGTGCTTGATACTTTAAAGCGCTTTAAAGACGACGCCAAAGAAGTTTTAGCCGGATATGAATGCGGATTATCCATTAATAAATTTAACGACATTAAAGAAGGGGATATTGTAGAATCATTTATTATGGAAGAAATCGAGAGGTGATAAAGCTTGAATCGCATTGTACGCATAAATGATGAAATTCTTAGAGAAATAGCAAATATTATTGAATTTGAAATTAAAGACCCAAGAGTTTTAAAAATGACAAGTGTTGTTAAAGTTGAAACAACAAACGACTTGAAACATTGCAAAGTTTTTGTTAGTATTTTAGGTGATGAAAAAGAAAAAACAGAAGCTATAAATGGGCTTAAAAGCGCAGCAGGATTTATTCGCAAAGAGCTTGCAAGAAGAATTAATTTAAGAAATACTCCAGAACTCAAATTTATGCTTGATGAGTCCACAGAATATAGTATAAAAATGGCTAAGTTAATTGCAGAAGCAAATAAGGAGGGGTAAAAATGAACGATGTTATGCAAATTCATAAACTAATTAACGAATATGAAACATTTGCCATTGCAGGTCATGTTAATCCAGATGGAGATTGCATTGGCGCTTGCATGGCGTTTGCATTAACGCTTAAAAAAATGCTTAAAAATCCTATTGTTTTACTTGAAGAATACAGCGAAAAGTTTGATATTATACCCGGACGAGAATTAATTTTTAAAGGAAACATTGATGAATTAAATGTTGATGTTTTAATTTGCCTTGACTGCGCTTCCATAGAACGTTTGGGCAATGTAAGAGGCTTGCTTGAGCGCACAAAAGAAACAGTTTGCATAGACCACCATTTAATGCAACGCTATTTCGCAAAATACAACTGCATTAACCCAAAAGCACCTTCAACTTGCACAATGGTTTTCGACTTAATAAGCTATATTGTACCTATTGATGAACATATTGCAACTGCACTATACGCCGGTCTTGTTTACGATACAGGCGGCTTTAGAAACGCTTCAACTTCAGCAGAAGCTCATATTATAGCAAGCAAGCTAATTAACTTAGATATCCCGTTTACCAAAATTTACGACGCTATGCTTAGACATAGAACTCTAAGCGCAGCCAAAATGCTTACTGTTGCAATAAATCGCATACAATTTAACGAACAAACAGGCGTTTACTATAGCTATACAACAACTGATGATTTAAAAGAGCAAAACGCAAGCCACAAAGACTTAGGTGAAATAGTTTCATATATATTAGCTATCGATAACGCAGAAGTTTCGGTTTTTGCATATGAAAAAGAGCAAGGCAAAGTTAAGGTTAGTATGCGTTCAAAAGAATTTAATGTTCACAATGTGGCTTTAAAATTTGGCGGCGGTGGTCATAAACTTGCGTCAGGCTGTGATTTTGAAGGAAGCGTAAGCGATGCCTTAGAAAAAGTTTTGGCTGAAATTAATAATTCTATTGATAGCCCTGCAGAGAATGGGAAATAAATTATTGTGGAATATAGCGGAGTTATAAATATAAACAAGGAAAAAGATTACACATCTCATGATGTTGTTAACATTGTTAGAAAAACGCTTACAAAAACGTTTGGTAAAATTAAAGTTGGGCATACGGGAACGCTTGACCCTAACGCTTGCGGCGTTTTACCAATTTGTATAGGCAAGGCAACAAAAATTTCTTCTTATTTAATGTCGGGAACTAAAAAATACCGCGCCGAAGTTATTTTAGGCATAACTACAGATAGCGAAGACATAACAGGAAACGTTTTGTCTGAACAAGACGCTGTGTTTAACGAGCAGCAAATTAATGAAGCCGTTTACAGCTTTAAAGGAGAATATTACCAAACACCCCCTATGTATTCTGCAATTAAAGTTAACGGCAAAAAATTATACGAATTGGCACGAAAAGGCGAAAATATTTCAAGGCAACCCCGCCTTGTTAATATTTTTGATATTAACATAATAGAATTTATATCAAGCAACCGATTTGTTATAGAAGTTACTTGTTCAAAAGGAACATATATTAGAACACTTTGCGTTAACATAGGGGAAAAGTTAGGATGTGGGGCTTGTATGGGTCAATTAACAAGAACAGCATCTGGCAACTTTTCAATTGAACAAAGTATAACGCTTTCCGAATTTAAAGCTATATCAGAAACCGGCAACATTTCAAGCGTTGTTATTTCTATAAAAGAAGCAATGAAAGAATTTTACGGTATTATTGTTAGCGAAAAATTCAGCAAGCCACTGTACAACGGAAATACTTTAAAAGCGGAATTTATTTTAGGGCAACATAATTTTTTGGCAGGGCAATTGGTGCTAGTTTCAGATTATAAAAATGAGCTTGTTGGGCTATATAGCGTAAATTTTGAAAGCGATAAGCCCGTTTTAAAACCTAATGTAATATTTTATGGGGTGCATTCTTAAAAATGGAAATGGAAAATACATCTGTTGCTTTAGGAAAATTTGAGGGAGTGCATTTGGCACATCAAAAACTTTTGTTTTCCATGAAACAATATGCTGAAAATTATAATTTAAAACCGCTTGTTTTTACATTCGACCCACACCCAAACCATTATTTTTTAAATAGCTTTAACGCTATAACTACTTTAGCTGAAAAGAAAATGATATTCAACCAAATGGGCTTTGAGTTTGTAATATATCCTTTCGATGAACATATTGTAAAAAAAAGCCCACAGCAATTTGTTGAAGATATTTTGGCTAAACAATTTAACTGCAAAGCTATTACAGTTGGCAGCGGCTTCGCATTCGGAAAAGATAGAAGCGGAACTTGCGAAACTTTAATTGAAATTTCTAAAAAGCTTGGTATTCATGTTAATGTAGTTCCACTTATGCTTGACAATGGCATTAAAATAAGCTCCTCTAATATCCGTGATTTAATATCAAAAGGGCAACTTCAAGAAGCTAAAAGATTGCTTGGAAGACCATATTTTATATTGGGTTCTGTTGTTTATGGAGAACAAAGAGGGCGAACAATTGGATTTCCAACTGTTAATATTGAAGCAAACAACGAAAAGTTGTACCCTCCAAACGGAGTTTATGCAACAAAAACTTTATATAACGGCGTGTTTTACAAAAGCGTTACAAACATTGGCATTAAACCAACATTCGGTGGAACCATTAAAAATATCGAAACTCATATTTTAGGTTTTAATGAATATGTTTACGGAAAAAATATTGCGGTATATTTCTACGAACGAATTAGAGGAGAGCAAAAGTTTGAAAATGTTTCAGATCTTATTGAAGCAGTTAAAAAGGACATAGTTTTTGCAAACAACTTAGAATAGCTCATAATTCGTTTGTGGGCAAAGTATACATAGTATATGACTTTTAAAAAGCCATATACTATTTTTTGTAGGAGGGAAAACCATGAACAAAATACTTGCCGTTTGTTTAATGGTTGCATCAATGCTAACGCTCACATCATGTAAGAAAGTAGTTGAAGAAAAAATTATTGAGCCTACAGCATATGAAAAAATTCAAAAAACGCTAGTTAACATGCAAACTTACGAAGCTCAAGCGTCCGTTGAGTATGTTTCAAACAAAAACTCAAGCGTATATGAAACATTGCAGCAATGCAAAACAACGGGCGAATATCGTGTTGAAGTAACAGGCCCTGAAAAAGCCGCCGGAAACATAACATTATCAGACGGTTCGATAATTTGCCAATATAACAAAAGGCATAACGGCAAAATTTCAATCGGAACAAAAGAAAATCAAGATAGAAGTGAAATATTTTTAACAAGCTTTTTAAAAAACTATTTGCATTCCCAAGAAGTATCTGTTAGTGTAAGTAATTTTGGAACCGGAAAATGCACAGTTTTAGAGGCAGTTATTCCTGGCAATCATCCATATTTGTCAACAGAAAAGCTTTGGGTAGACAACGAAACCCAAAAGCCTGTTAAATTAGTAGTTTACGACCCAGAAGGCGGAGAAAGAATAATTGTTACATATAACAGCTTTGAATATAATGTTGAATTAGACGACACCTTATTTGATACAGGCGCAAAATTTGGAAAATAGAAATGGGGGAACGCTTTTAAAGCTTAAAGTGTTCCCCTTGAATTTATTTTAAGGAGGAAAAATGGAATAATGGAATACCAGAGAGTTTGGGCGGAAATTAATTTAGATAATATAGCACATAATATTAAAACACTTAAAACCTATTTAGCAAAAGATGTTGAAATAATGGCAGTTATAAAAGCAGACGGGTACGGACATGGTGCTGTAGAAGTTTCAAAAGTTCTTTTGTATAACGGGGCAAGCAGTCTTGGGGTTGCAATTTGTGATGAAGGCGTTTCGCTTAGGCAAAACAACATTTTTGTTCCAATATTAATTTTGGGCTATACACCAGCTCAAAAATTAAGTGATGTTGTAACATACAATTTAATTCAAACCGTTTTCAGCAAAGAAGCAGCACAAGAACTTTCGGAAGTTGCTGTTAGATTAAATAGGCAAGCCGAAATTCATATTAAAATTGATACAGGCATGGGAAGGCTTGGTTTTGTGCCTAATGTTGAATCTGCCGAAGTAATTGCCGAAATTGCAAAGCTTCCAAATATTTTAATAAGCGGAATTTATACCCACTTTGCAGAAGCAGATAAAAAACAAAGCAATTTTACAAATGAACAATATGAAAAATTTCAATTTATTTTAAACGAATTAAAAAATCGTGGGCTAACATTTAAAACGGTTCATGCTTCAAATAGCGCAGCAAGCATATTATATAAAAATATGGGTTTAAATGTTGTTCGTGCAGGCATAGTGCTATATGGATTAAAACCGTCAGATGATTTTGAAAATACTTTAAAACCGGCAATGAGCTTTAAAACACAAATTAGCTATATTAAAACCGTCCCCCAAAATACAAGTATTGGATACGGAAGAACGTACTATACAAAAGAAGAAACAACCGTTGCAACAATACCTGTTGGGTACGCCGACGGATATTCAAGGCTTTTAAGCAATTGCGGCAAAGTTTTAATTAGAGGGCAATTTGCCCCAATTATAGGAAATATTTGTATGGATCAGTTTATGGTTGATGTTAGCCATATTAAATCTGTAAAAGCAGGAGATGAAGTTGTTTTGTTTGGCAAGCAAGGCAAAAACGAAATACCAGCAGATGAAATTGCTAAAACACTTAATACAATTAATTATGAAATTGTTTGCAGCGTTGGCAAAAGAGTGCCTCGTGTTTATATTAAAGGCGGAAAAATAATTATGTGTATATATTTAAACTCACAGGGAATAATATAACTATTATTAATGGAGTTTGATGGAGTGTGAATATAATATGTTGGTAAAACGAGGTGACGTATTTTATGCAGATTTAAGTCCCGTTAAAGGTTCCGAACAAGGCGGGGTGCGCCCTGTTTTAGTAATTCAAAACGATATTGGCAACAGATATAGCCCAACCGTAATATGTGCGGCAATAACATCACAAATTAACAAAGCAAAGCTTCCAACGCATATTGAAATTTCAAGTAAACGCTGCAACATTGAAAAAGATTCTGTCATTTTGCTAGAACAAATACGAACGATAGACAAAGCACGGCTTGAAGAAAAAATTTGTCGAATGGACGAAGAACTTATGAAAAAAGTCGATAAAGCATTATTAATAAGTTTTGGCTTGAATTAATACATAGTAAAAACTATCTTGACACAATTTTTTATGTATGATACAATATGGATAATTGAACATAATTAAGGAAGTAGAAGTTCCACTTCTCACCTAACTGCTGAAAGCTTTGGGTTCTAAAGGGTGGAATTTTTATGCCCTTTATTTTTTTGCTCTACCAATATTTTAGGAGGTGCTATTGCCATTACAGATTTAATGATTAATGAACAAATTCGTGACAGGGAAGTGCGGCTCATTGATTCGGACGGAACACAGCTTGGCATTGTTTCCGGAAAAGAGGCGGCAAGGCTTGCCGATGAGAAGCGGCTTGACTTAGTTAAAATTTCTCCAACAGCAAAACCGCCGGTTTGCAAAATTATGGACTATAGCAAATTTAAATTTGACCAGTCTAAAAAAGAAAAGGAAGCACGCAAAAAGCAGAAAAACATTGAAATTAAGGAGCTAAGATTATCTCCTAACATTGATACTCATGACGTTTCTGTTAAGCTTAAAAAAGCTATTGAATTTTTATCTAAAGGAGATAAAGTTAAAATCACTGTTCGTTTTCGAGGGAGAGAACTGGGACACACGGACGTTGCATATAAAATGCTGGACGAGTTTGCACAAAAAGTCTCAGATTATGGCGTAGTGGAAAAACCACCGAAAATGGAGGCGAAGAGTATGGCTATGTTTTTGTCACCTCGTGCTTAAATATAGTCAGGCATTAAAATACAGAAGGAGATGCAAAGATGCCTAAGTTAAAAACAAGAAAAGCTGCAAAAAAGCGCTTTACAAAAACAGCAACAGGCAAAGTTAAATATTCAAAAGCAAATAAGCAACATATTTTAGGCAAAAAAAGTCCTAAACGTAAGAGAAAACTACGTTTACGCGGAGTTGTAGACAAAACAAATATGAAAAAGGTTAGATTAATGTTACCTTATATGTAGAAGGAGGGCTTTTTGTGTCAAGAGTTAAAGGGGCGTTAAACGCCAGAAAAAAACATAAGAAAGTTTTAAAGCTTGCAAAAGGCTTTAGAGGCTCTAGAAGCAAACAATACAGAGTTGCTAAACAATCCGTAATGCGTGCTATGGCTCATGCTTTCAGAGGAAGAAAACAAATTAAGCGTGAATATAGAAGATTATGGATTACAAGAATTAACGCTGCTGCAAGAGTGCATGGCATTTCATATAGTAAATTTATGAATGGCTTAAAAACAGCAGGAATTAATATTAATAGAAAGATGCTTGCAGAACTTGCTGTTAACGATAGCGACGCTTTTGCACAGCTTGTTCAAAAAGCTAAAAATGTTTAAGTCGGGGTTTGTTTCTTTAGTTGGGCGGCCTAACGTCGGAAAATCAACGCTTATGAACTCCTTAATAGGAGAAAAAATAGCAATAGTTTCAAATAAGCCCCAAACAACAAGAAATAAAATTCAAACCATTTTAACAACCGACGACGCTCAAGTTGTTTTTATTGACACGCCTGGTATACACATACCTAAGTCGAAGCTTGGCGAGTTTATGATTAAAACGTCTGCTTCAACTTTTAGCGAAGTAGACGTTTTGCTTTTTTTAACAGACCCAACCGATAAAGTTTTAAAAGGCGATTTAGACATTATAGAAAAATTTAAAAATCAAACTGTGTTTTTAGTTATAAATAAAATTGATACTATACCAAAAGAACAAATTTTAAAAACTATAGATAACTACAGAACACTATATGATTTTAAAGAAATAATACCCGTTTCGGCTTTAAAATCACAAAACACCCAAACGCTTTTAAATGCAATTAAAAATTATTTGCCTAAAGGCCCAAAATATTTTCCAGACGATATAATAACAGACCAGCCAGAACGCCAAATTGTTTCTGAAATAATACGTGAAAAAGCGTTAAAAATTTTGGAAGATGAAGTGCCACATGGGGTTGCCGTTTATATAGATTCTATGAAGGAACGCCAAAACAGCGATGTTGTTGATATTTGTGCAACAATTTTTTGTGAAAAAGATTCGCATAAAGGTATAATAATCGGCAAAAAAGGGGCAACCCTAAAACAAATTGGAACATGGTCAAGAACTGATATTGAACGTATACTAGGAAGTAAAATTTTCTTAGAACTTTGGGTTAAAGTTAAAAAAGATTGGCGTGATAGCGACTTTTTGCTTAGAACCTTAGGTTATGAATTTTCCCCTTGACTTGTATTATTGCTAGTGCTACTATAAGCTTATAAAGCGTTTCCAGTTTTTAAATAGTATAAAAAAATTTAAAGCTAAGAAAAATATTAAAGTAGCCAAAAATATGACAAATGGGGGGAACTTGTATGTCATACGATGAAATTTATTGGAAAATTTTTGAGAAGTTCGGTTCTGTTGACGCATATTTAGGATATAAAGAGTTTAGGAAAGAATAATGGGAATTTTTAAATGCCGCGGAATAGTTTTAAAAGAAACTTCCGTTTTAGAATCGGATAAAATTGTAACATTGTTTTTAAAAGAATATGGCAAAATTTCCGCTATGGCAAAAGCAGGACGAAAAACTTCGGGCAAACTTTTAGCAACAACTCAGCTTTTCGCCTATTCAGACTTTGTTATTAACAAAAAAGGAAATTTATATTTTATTTCTCAAGCAGATTTAATAGAAAATTTTTCAAACATAACAAAAGATTACGATAAACTGTGTGTTTCAAGCTACCTTTTAGAATTATGCGATAAAGTAGTTTTGGAAGATGTTTGCTGCGATGACATTTTGCTTTTGCTTTTAAAAAGTTTAAAAGCGTTATCTACCATTTCGCCACAACTTGTTTGCAGTGTTTTTGAATTTAAGTTTATGGAGTATAACGGATATTTGCCGCAAATGGATTGTTGTTTTGTTTGCGGCGAGTTTTTTTTAGAATACTTTCATTTTGCAGCATATGGCGTTTTATGTGAAAATTGTGCAAAAAACTATAAAAAATCAATAATCACTATATCAAAGGCAACGCTTTGTGCTATAAATTACATACTTTCAATTTCAAAAGACGAACTTAAAAATTTATTTTGCTTTACACTTTCGGATAATGCGCAGCAAAATTTAACTAAAGCTGCAAATATTTTTATGTATCGTCATCTTGACGTTAAAATTAACAGCAAAAAATTTCTTCCTTGGTTTTAATTGGTTTTAATTAATTTACAACAAGCGGGTGCATGGCTTTATGGAAGCTAAATTTAATTTACTATTTGATATTCTTTCAAAGAAAAAAGAAGCTTTATCTCAAATTTTGAATTTAACTATTAATCAGGAAACTGTTTTACTTTCTAACGAAGAAACTCCTGAATTAAACGTCTTTTTCAACGAGATGAGCAAAGAAAAACAAAAATTAATTGATGAAGTTATAAATGCCGACAACTTTTTTCAATCAACATTTAACGAAATGTCGGAATGGTTTGATAAAAATGCAAATCAATACGGTGAACAAGTTAAGAAGCTTCAAGAACAAATTAAAAGCGTAATTGATGTAGATGTTAAAATTAGGCTTCAAGAACAAAAAAATAAAGAGCTTGCTTCAAAAGTTCGTAATAAGCCTAAAATACACGCTTTAAAAGCTTCTAAAAGTTATATTTTAAATAAATACAAAAGCAATAACACACCTAAAAAGGGGTGATTTTTTTGAAAAATAAAAACGTAATATACGCAGCAGCTATTATTGCAGTAGCAGTTTTAACTTGTAGCTTAGTTTATTATATTTACCGTGGGGCCGGCAATTCCCAAGCTTTTTCGACGCAAAATCCAGAAGAAGAACTTTTAACGTTTAATGAAATTAAAAACGGAACTTCAAGTTTAGAACAGCCTTTAGAAAATTTGGAAGAAATTGAAGAAGAAGCTAAATCTGTTAAAGCATATATTACAGGCGAAGTTGAAACACCCGGCGTATATGAACTTAATTTAGACGGGAGAATTTCAGATTTATTAAGACTTGCCGGAGGAAGCAAAGATTCTGCCGATTTAAGCAAAATTAATTTAGCACGTGTAGTTGAAGATGGAGAACATATTGTAATACCTGCTGTCGGCGAAGAATATGTTGAAAATTCTATTAAAGAACAAAATAAACCGAAAAACACCCCTTCCCCTTCCAATGAACAAAGCCCTGAAGATGAAGAAAATGGCTCAGAAGCTTCCGTATCCGTTAATATAAATACGGCAACATTGGAAGAACTAATACTTTTGCCTAAAATCGGACCTTCAACAGCACAAGCTATAATTGACTATCGAGAAGAAAACGGAAAATTTACAGAAAAAGAACAACTAAAAAATGTACGCAATATTGGAGAAAAAACTTTTGAACTTATAAAGGATAAAGTTATTTTGGAATAATTGCTAAAACAATATGGCTAAAGGAGTGTGTGTTTTTGGGCGTTCGTATTTTGGTAGTTGATGATGAAAGATTAATTGTTAAAGGAATAAAATTCAGTTTAGAACAAGACGGAATGACTGTTGATGTTGCATTTGACGGCGAAGAAGCGTTAAGGCTTGCGAAAATGTACGAATACAATTTAGTTGTTTTAGATGTTATGCTTCCTAAAATCGACGGACTTCAAGTTTGCCAGCAAATAAGAGGCTTTAGTCAAGTACCTGTAATTATGGTAACGGCAAAAGGCGACGATATGGATAAAATAATGGGGCTTGAATATGGAGCCGATGACTACATTACAAAGCCATTTAATATACTTGAGCTTAAAGCAAGAATTAAGGCAATACTTCGCCGCAGCACTCCAAAAATGGATGAATTTGAACAAAGAAAAAATGCCCTGAAAGTTAGAGGGCTTATGATAGAACTTGATTCTCGCCGCGCATTTATAGATAACAATGAAATTAATTTAACTGCTAAAGAATTTGATTTAGTTCAGCTTTTAATGGAACATCAATCTAAGGTATATAGCCGTGAAAGCCTATTAAATACAGTTTGGGGATACGATTACCCCGGAGATATTAGAACAGTTGACGTTCATATTAGAAGGCTACGTGAAAAAATAGAAGAAAACCCCAGCGAACCTAAGTATATACACACAAAATGGGGAGTTGGTTATTATTTTAAATAACACCAAAAAGCGCTGGTATCATAGCCTTAGGTTAAAGCTGTTTTGTAGCTTTATATTTATTAGCTTTGTGCCTATTTTGCTATTTTTTAACACAATTTTAACTTCTATGGAAACATACTATAAAAACGAACGAGAACTTAAGCTTTTAACAACAGCAAATATAATAGCAGGCAGCATTTCGCAAAACAACTTCCTATCCGATGAAGCAAAACGCCAAATGCTTGAAGGCGAAATAAATATTAAAAGCAAAGAAAACTCAATTAGAATACTTGTGTTAGATACAAAAGGCATTGTTATTAATGATTCAAGCAAAACAGAAATAGGCAAAACTTATGTAACGCCTGAAATGGTTGAAGGGCTGCAAAAAAACAGCAAAATTTCTGCAAAAGGTGATATTTTATACGTTTCTGTTTCTATTTTTAATAAAGATTCCCAAAAAATAGGCGTTGTACTTATAGTTGCATCGCTTAAAGACATATATTCGGCACTTGATAAAATAGAAAAAATACTTCTTTTATTTATAGTTTTAACGGTTATATTGCTTGTCTTTTTATCGTTTATTGGCTCTAAATTTTTGTTAGACCCACTTAACAACGTTTTAAAAGTTGTTCAAAAAATGTCCGACGGACATTTAAATCAAAGAATAACAGTTAAAGGCAAAGATGAATTTTCAGAACTTGGTATTGCTTTTAACAATATGACTCAAAAGCTTGAGCAAGTTGAAAAAACAAGGGAAGAATTTGTTTCTAACGTTTCTCATGAATTAAAAACGCCTTTAAGTTCAATAAAGGTTTTAACAGAATCAATACTTTTAGAACAAACTGTTCCAATTGAAATGTATCGTGAATTTTTGCAAGATATTAATTCAGAAATAGACCGAATGACAAATATCGTAAACGATTTATTAAACCTTGTTAAGCTAGACCAGCGAGAAATTGGCTTAAATATAAGAGAAACTGATATTAGCGAGGTTGTTTTCGATATATTAAAACGCCTTAACCCTTTAGCAGAGCAAAAAAACATTGAATTGATTTTTGAAGAAATTAAAACGATTGTTGTAGAAGCAGATGAAGTTAAGCTTAGTCTTGCAATATCAAATTTAATTGAAAACGGCATTAAATATACACCTGAAGGCGGAACTGTTAGAATAATTTTAGATTGCGACCATCAAAACGCTTTTATAACCGTTCAAGATACGGGCATTGGCATTAACGAAGAGCATCAGGCAAAAGTTTTTAATAGGTTTTACAGGGTTGATAAAACAAGAGATAGAGAAACAGGCGGAACAGGGCTTGGGCTTTCTATAACCCATTCAACAATTCTTTTGCACAATGGAAGCATTAGGCTAACAAGTAAGGAAAATGAAGGAAGCATTTTTTTAGTACGATTGCCTATACATTATCAAAAATAAAAGGAGGTGAAGCCGCTATTGAACAACAAAAAAGCTATTCGCTTGCTTAGTATAATAATTTTACTTTTGCTATGCATTTATGTTGCAGCAATGCTTCTTTTTCCTACTATTAGCAATACAAACGAAAATAAGCTTGCCGTTTCGGTATACTATTTAAATTCTATAACAAATAAAATCGAACCCGAAACAAGATATGTTGAAAAAGGCGAAAATACAGATATTGCCAGAAGCGTTTTAAATTTACTGTATGAAGGGCCTAAAAACACTTCCTTGGTTAAAACATTGCCAAATGACATAAAAGATGAAATAGAAAAAATTAGAATTGTTAACGACTCTTTGTTGGAAGTTGAATTTTCTGAAAAATATAAAAATATATTGCCTATGACCGAGCTTTTTTTTAGAGGAAGCCTTGTATGGACAATGACCGATTTAAGCTTTATTGATAATGTCCACATTTATGTTGGCGGAAAAGAACTTTTAAATGACACAGGTAAACCTATAGGGCTGCTAAATAGGCAAAATGTAATTATTGATGCCAAAATTTCTTCTGAAAAAGTTGAAACGCAATGGCTTAAACTATATTTTGCAAATAGCAATAATAAACTTTTAACTTTTGAAGAACGCCCTGTTGAAGTTAAAGAACTTTCCGTTGAAACGTGTATTATTGAAGAATTGATAAAAGGCCCAACAAAAGAAGGTTTGCTTCCTACAATTCCCCATGAAACGGTTGTAAGAGATATTAAGCTTGATGAAACAACATCAACTTGCTATGTTAATTTAAGCAACGATTTTGTTTTAAAACACACAGGAGATGCAACAGCGCAAAAGATTACAATATATTCTATAGTTAATTCGCTAACAGAGCCTTCGAACGTTAAAAATGTTAAAAAGGTTCAGTTTCTTATAGAATCGGAAAAAATAACGAATTTTAACGGAGGGTTTGATTTAACAAAACCTTTAAGCCGTGATGAAAGTCTAATAATTAACGATTAATAGCACCGTAAATGTTTAATGGGGTGTTTGCAATGAAGCGTCCAATGCTTTTTTGTCTTGTATTTTTAATATATGGAATACTTATTTCAAAATATATTCCTGAATTATTTGGTGCTGCCATATTCTTTTTTGGTGGCTTTTTAGTTGTTTTATTAATGTACTTTATATATAAATATCGCCCTATATTTGTTTTGTGCTTGTTTTTAGCTATAGGGTTTTTAAGCTTTAAAAGCAGTATACAGCCTAAAAATATTAGAATCGAACACCTTGCGCAAAAAGATAGCGTTGTTTTTGTTTCAGGTTTTGTTAAAGATGCTTCTATATCTAAATCTAATCGCCAAAAAGTAATATTTAAAGTTAAACTACTAAACTATGAAAATACTAAAATTTCCGCAAATGTAAATGTTGTTGCATATTTAAAAGAGGGTCAAAATCTTGAAATTGGAAAGGAAGCTGCTTTAAAAGGCAAAATTTCACTTTTAGATGGCAAAAGAAATGATGGCGGCTTTGATGAATTTAACTATTTTAAGTCAAGAGGCATTCATTACAAAATGTTTGTTGAAGAAGCTATTGAAGGCAATAAAATAATCATATTAAACACCGCATTGGTTCGCCTTAAAAATAAAATTTTGAATATATATGATGAAACATTGCCAAAAGAAGAAGCCGGAATTATTAAAGCAATAATGCTTGGCGACAAGTCTTCGATTGATGAAAATATCGCCGAAACATTTAGAATTGCCGGGGTATATCATATCCTTGCAATTTCGGGGCTTCATGTTGCAATTTTTGGCTTAGGGCTAAGAAGAACCCTGTCTTTATTTTTAAGCAAGAAAAGTTCCGAAATAACAACGCTTTTAATATTAATTTCATATTGCATTTTAACAGGCGGTAGCATTTCAACTATAAGAGCCGTTGCTATGTTTGCTATTAGTGCTTTTTCTAAGTTTTTGTCAAAAGATAGCGATTTATTATCATGTGCGGCATTTGTGTGCATTGTGTTTTTAATTTACCAACCACTGTATTTATGGGACATAGGCTTTCTTTTATCATTTGCTGCTGTTTTTGGATTGGCATTTAGTGCCGATGTTATGAAGAAATTTTCTAAAATATTAGCTCCTTTTATATCGGCAACTTTTTTCAGCATACCTATTATATTGTCGTTTTTCTACTATTTCACAACATATAGCGTTATCGGAAATGCTTTAATTGTTCCAACTGTTTCAGTTATAGTTGCTTTTGGCTTTATAGTTGGAGTTTTAGGACTTTTCAGCATTAATATTGCAACGCTTTTTTCAGGCGTTTTGTTTTCACTTTTAAAAACATACGAATTTATATGCAGCTTTATTGCTTCTCTTCCGTTTTCAATGATTTTGGTGGGAAAACCTGCCATACATACAATAGTGCTTTGGTATGTTTTTGGGGTATTTTTAGTTTTGGCATTAGGAAGCAAAGTTAATAAAAAGAAGTTTTATAAAGCTTGCGCTGTTGTAACAGGATTGTTATTTATTGCAAGCATTTATGCTTCAAATATATACGATGCTTACGTTAAAAAGGAATCAACTATTACTATGCTTGACGTTTCACAAGGCGATTGCTTTATTTTGAAAAGCGGTGGCAAAACAATTTTAATAGACAGCGGCGGAATATATGGAAAAGATATTGGTGAAAATACTGGAAACTCTGTAATTAAACCCTATTTAGATTATTATGGAATAAGTAATATTAACGCTATATTTTTATCACACACCGACTATGACCATGCATTTGGAACTTTAGAACTCATTAAAAGCAATAAAAATATTGAAAAAATATTTTTAGCAGAAAGTAATGTTAAAAGCAGCCTTGAAAACGAATTGCAAAAACTTGCTTCAAGAAAAGGGGTTTTAATTGAATATATTTCGGCAGGAAATATTATAGAAATAGGAGACTTTGAATTCGAGTGCCTTTTTCCACCACCAACAAACCAATCTTATCACTATGAAGTAAAAACTGCAAACGACCAGTCGGTTATTTTAAAAGCAAAAATTAAAGGTGTTAGTGCTTTATTTACAGGCGATAGTGGAATGCCGCAAGAAGAAGCTATGCTAAATCTTGGAATTGACGTTTCTGCAAATATTTTAAAGCTTGGACATCATGGGTCTAAATATTCAAGCGGAAATGAATTTATAAAAGCGGTTAACCCACAGTTTGCAATTGTTAGCACAGGCAAAAACAACGCATATAACCACCCAAACCCTAACGTTGTCGAAAGATTTAAGGAAAAAGGCATAAAACTATATAACACTGCCGAAAGTGGTTCTGTTATAATAACTATAGGTAAAGATGGAAAGCAAGTGACGGTTAAAGCTATGCTTGAAAGGCGGTAAGTTATGCAAACTATTATTAAACACATAGCAAGCAAAACATTAGTTCCGGTTTATTTGCTGTATGGGGAAGCATATTTGGTCAAATTATATGAAAAAAAGCTATGCGATGCAGTTACTCAAAATTATGTAAACATAGATGTTTTGGAAGATGAAGCTTTAAAACTAATTGATATAGCAACAACACTTTCATTTTTCGATGAAAAAAGAGTGATAATTGTACGAAATTCGGGGCTTTTTTCTTTAAACAAAAAAAGTGAAAGTGATAACAATAATATTATAAACTTTTTAAATAACAATACTTCGACTTTAGATAGTTGCACTATTATATTTAATGAAATTAGCGTTGATAAAAGAAGCAAATTGTTTAAGGCAATTTCAAAAGTTGGCTATTGCTGCGAATTTAAAATGCCGTCCGAACATCAGCTTGCTATTTGGTGCAAAAAGAAGTTTATAAATGCTAATATTTCCATAGAAAACGAATCTATAATACATTTGCTTAGAACCGTTGAATACAATATGGAAACTATTGAAGGCGAAACACAAAAATTAATTTCATTCGCACAAACAGTTAAGCAAATTTCAAAAGAAGACATTAACAACTTATGTGTAAAATCTCTGGAAACTAAAATATTCGACTTAGTTGACGCTGTTTCAACAAAAAAACCGGCTGCCGCACTTGAAATTTTTAATAATTTAGTACAGATGAAAGAGTCGCCGTTAATGATAGTTAGCATGATAGCAAGACAGTTTAGGCTTATTTTGCAATGCAAAATTTTAGCAGAGCAAAACCAAGATGCCGCAAGCACGCTTGGCATTAGAAGCTTTGTTGCAAACGAATGTATTAAACAAGGTAAAATCTATGATATAAAAACCCTTATTGGTGCAATTAAAGATTGCTTAATTACTGACGTTAATATAAAAACAGGCAAAATTAATGATAGAACTGCTGTCGAAACTTTAATTATGAAGTACAGCATTTGAATAAAATCCACATTTAATAGCGAATTGTGCATAATATTTTTGTTAATGTTGCTGTTCATTTCCCATACGCTTGACATAGTTTTTAAAAAGTTATACAATGTTTTAAGTGTTTGCTTAAAATTATTTCTTCTTTAAATTATTAAATAAATATTGAGGATTAAAAAGCATATCACTTTAATATATAATTAGCATAGAAGGAGGTGTTACTTCTGGATTTAATCATCATTACATTAGCCATTATATTGGTTGCAATAGGAATTATTACAGTAAGCTTTTATGTCGGCATTACCTATAGAAAGAAAATTGCCGAATCTAAACTTGGCAGCGCTGAAAAAGAAGCTGTATTTATAATCGAAGAAGCAAGACGGGCTGCAGAAGCGCTAAAAAAAGAATTGCTTTTAGAAGCCAAAGAAGAAAGTATTAAAACAAAAAATGAAGCCGAAAAGGAAGCAAAAGAACGACGGGGAGAAGTTCAGAGGCTTGAAAGAAGACTTCTTCAAAAAGAAGAATCTCTTGACAAAAAGTCGGAAGCTATTGAGAAAAAAGAAGAAGTTTTGCAAACTAAATTAGAAGCTGTAGAGCTTCAAAAAAATGAAATTGCTAAAGTTATGGAACTTCATTCTTTAGAACTGGAACGCATTTCAGGGCTTACAACTGAACAGGCAAAAGAAATTTTGCTTTCAAATGTTAGAGAAGAAATAAAAGCAGATACCGGCAGAATGATTAAAGACTATGAAGCAAAAGCAAAACTTGAATGTGAAAAAAGAGGACGAGAAATTTTGGCAAGTGCAATACAACGCTGCGCCGTTGACCACGTTGCCGAAACAACAGTTTCTGTAGTAACACTGCCCAACGACGAGATGAAAGGGCGAATAATCGGGCGCGAAGGTAGAAATATTAGAACGCTTGAATCTTTAACAGGCATTGATTTTATTATTGATGATACACCAGAAGCTGTCATTTTATCGGGATTTGATACAATGCGGCGTGAAATTGCAAGAATTGCATTAGAAAAATTAATTGTTGACGGCAGGGTGCACCCTGCAAGAATTGAAGAAATGGTTGAAAAAGCAAAAAAAGAAGTTGAAGTAACAATTCGTGAAGAAGGAGAAGCTGCAACTTTTGAAACAGGAGTACATGGGCTTCACCCTGATATTATAAGGCTACTTGGAAAAATGAAATTTAGAACAAGTTACGGGCAAAATGTCCTTAAACATTCTATAGAGGTGTCGCATTTGTGCGGAATGATTGCTGCCGAACTTGGCGCAGACGTTACGGTTGCAAGGCGTGCCGGATTATTACATGACATAGGAAAATCTGTAGACCACGACATGGACGGTTCCCATATTTCAATAGGTGCGGCACTGTGCAGAAAATACCGTGAGTCTGACATTATTATAAATGCTGTTGAATCGCATCACGGAGATGTTGAACCAACAAATATAATCTCTATTATAACACAAACAGCAGATGCGATTTCAGCTTCAAGACCAGGGGCAAGGCGTGAAACGCTTGAAGCATATATTAAGCGCCTTCAAAAGCTTGAAGCTATTGCAGACAGTTACAAAGGCGTTGAAAAATCATTTGCGATTCAAGCAGGGCGTGAACTTAGGGTTATTATTATTTCGGAAGAAGTTGAAGAAAATATGCTTGCGGCTTTGGCACATGATATTGCAAAACGAGTTGAAAACGAGCTTGAATATCCGGGTCAAATTAAAGTTAATTTAATTAGGGAAACAAGAGCGGTTGATTATGCTAAATAATTTAAAAAATCTTAAAGCATCACTTTTCATGGTATAGCATTGTCGGAATCAAGGGGGTAAGCTTCTTGAAAAGAACTAATAATCGATGCGCAATTTGTTAGAGCATATAGGTCGGCTGGGTTATGGTTTGTTGGAATGTATATGGAAACTTTCTTGTTAAGACTTAATGAACTTGAGAATGTTGATTCAAAAAGAAAACTTATTGATGAGATTTTCAATAACGGCAATAATACTTTTGATGCCAAAATTAGTGGCACACAAACACGAGTATGTTCGCTTTATCGCATTATTAATTCCGACAGAGAAATCGAAGCCTTGAAAATTGTAATTGCATCAAACAGAGTTGCAAGAAAAAATCCGCAAGCAGTTATTGCTGCAAAAGATTTATTGCGCCGCATAGAAAACGAGGAGTTTAGGGCTTGTTCGCACATCAAACATATGCAAAACAAACCTATGGAAACAACAAAAAGAACGATACAGCATAGCAAAATAGAAACATGGTATATGATATGAAATATAAAAGAATAGCGGCTGATTATGCAAAATAATTTAAATGCTGTCGATAAACCCGACAGCATTATTTTTATGTGTTAAATCTTTTTTCCAAACAAGCAAAAGCACTACAACTTTAAAACCCAATAAGTTTTTTGCTTTTATGTATTAAACAACTTTTCCCCCAAATACTTTTAAAAACTTAAGATTCAGCAAACAAAAGCATTGTAATTTTAAAATCCGATAGGTTTTTTGTTTTTATGTATTAAACAACTTTCTTCCCAAACACTCTTAAAAGCCCAATTAAAGCTAATATTCCAACAGGTAAAAGTATAAACCACGAAATGCCAAACCCCGCTGGTAAATATCCTAAAGTAATTGCAACTCCTGCAACAAATAGTGCATATGGCATTTGTGTATTAACGTGGTCCATATGGTTGCAAGAAGAGCCCATTGAAGATAAAATTGTTGTGTCTGAAATAGGAGAACAATGGTCGCCAAAAATAGCGCTTGTTAAAACAGCCGAAGTGCAAACAACTGTGTAACTTAAATCAGGGTTAATAGCTATTGCAAACGGCACGGCAAGCGGCATCATAATGCCCATTGTTCCATAGGCAGTACCCGTTGAAAACGATATAATAGAGCCTAAAACAAATATAAACGACGGCAATATGAAATACGGCACTTTATCCGATAAATTTTCAACTAAAAACGCTGCTGTTCCCAATTCCTTAATTACAGAACTTAAACTCCACGCCAAAATTAAAATAACGCCTGTAACAAGCAAATTCTTCATGCCGCTAATAAAAACTTCTATACTTTCTGTAAGTGTAAATATTTTTTTGGATATTGCCATAATAATAGCAACTATAGCTGCAAACAACGCCGATTGAAAAAGCGCAACCGAAGCATCTGCCATTCCAACACATTCTTGCAATGCGCGCAACGAAAACGGATTTTGTGTAACAAGAGCAATAAGTGCTTCATCACCTTCTGCAAAAAGCGCCTCGCGCCCTGAAAAATAGAAGCTTAAAAGGGATGCAACAATAAGCGTTCCAATTGGAATAACTGCATTTAATATGCTTGGTTTAATGCCTTCTTTTGGCTCCATATCTTGAAAGTCGCCTTGACCGATTGCCGGCGTTTTAGATTTTTCGCCTTTTCTTGCTCTAATTTCTGCTTTAAGCATAGGTCCAAATTCACGCATCATAACAGCTGTTAAAACTACAAAAACAAGCATAAATATGTTATAAAATCTGTATGGTATTGTTTTAAGGAAAATACCGAAAGCGTCAACCTCTTGTCCACTTGAAGCATATGCCGAACGAATTAAGCTAATTTCTAATCCAATCCACGTTGAAATAATTGCAATTCCGGCAATTGGAGCAGCTGTTGCATCAACAACAAATGCAAGTTTTTCTCTTGAGATTTTCATTTTATCATATATTGGGCGCATTATAGGTCCAACAATTAAAGCATTTGCGTAATCATCAAAGAAAACTAAAAGCCCTAGTAAAAATGTTGCAATTTGAGTGCTAACGGGAGACTTTGCCTTTTTAACAATTGCTTCTGCAACAGCTTTAGCACCGCCCATTTTTGAAACAAGCGCAACAACACCGCCTATTACTAAAACTTGCAAAATAATTCCGGCGTTCCAGCTATCTGCCAGTGAATAAAGCGCTGCTTGAATAAAACTTAGAAATGAACCTATTAATGCGGAAAAAATATTTTTGTCGGCGATATTAATTATGAAGAAACCTGTGAGAGAACCAAGAAAGAGTGAAATAATTACATTTTTAGTAATAAATGCCAATGCTATAGCAATTAGAGGGGGTAGAATTGTGAAAATGCCAAATCTTGAAGCATTTGCCGCTGCCTGTGAAGCATCAGCGGCAAAAGTAGTTATTGAAAAAGATAAGGTTAAAACTAAAGTTAAAATTGCCGTTTTCCTTTGCGTCATGTGCATAGGAGAACCTCCTTTATCTTTGGTATTAAATATAAAAACTGCTCTTGCTAAGCGCAAACTCTGCAAGTTCGTTTTTTTCATCAATGCTTAACGCTTTTTTAAATAAAATGTTTGCTTTTTTGTAATTTTCTGAATTAAAATGCATTACTCCTCTATTGTAGGTTATTGTTGAACGCAAGCTTTTCTTTGAAAGCTGGTAAAAAATATGCAAAACTCCAAACAAACAAATGCCAATACTAACAAACGTAAAAACCGGAATGTTTACAAAAACGCTAATAATAATAAGTAAAAGCCCTAAAACTCCTAAAATAATGTTAATTTTCATTTCCCCAAACGGCAAAACATCTAGCGAAGTTGATTTAATTAATTCTCTGCTTTCAGGTGTGTAAACTTTAAATACAGTATTTTTTTCGTCATAATCTGAAGGGCGTGGGCGAGGATATGGAACTTTTACATTCTTTTTTAAAACTTCAAATTCAGAAATTCTGTTATTTATAAGTTTAAATAAAATATGCATTTCATGCTTTGGGCCTTGCCCTTTTTCAGAACGAACTTCTTTTGAAATATTTAATAAATAGTATCTGTTTTGCTGGTACGAATCTTTTGGAACTATAACAATTAAGTTTTCTGTTTCGTCATAGCTAATATATGTTCGCATAATATAGCCTTCGGTGTCTGTTACGTTCATAGTGTCTTTAGAAACAGATGTTTTGTCAAGAGGAGTATTAAATCTTATATACCAATACACCTTATCGGTTGGAACATCAACATCAAGCTTAATTTTATCTTTAAGGCTTGGTATAGTTGTATTTACTCTAATATTTTCATTGCTTATGCTCATACCAAATCTTCTCCCTCTTGAACTTAGATGTTAGATTTAGCAAGCTTGCTTTTTGTTAACTAAAAATCCAATTACTGCGCCACAAAATCCGCCTGCTATATGGGTAATTTGTGATACGTTGTCGCTTAGCAAAATGCCTGCTGCAATTTCTTTGCCTATAAAAATTATAGCAACCAATATTAACGTTAAAGGTACGCGCCCTTTTTGCACGTTTGCAAAAGAACTTAAAAGTATAAACATAAAAACTATGCCACTGGCTCCTAGTAACCTATTATCGAAAAGCGCTACATTCAAAGCTCCTGTTATTAACGCTGTTGCCGCAATTGTTAAAAGCAATATTTTAGAGCCGTATTTTTCTTCTAGTATTGGCCCTAAAAGCAAAAGCAACATCATATTATTGAAATAATGTTCAAAGTTAATATGCCCTAAAACATGGGTGAAAATTCTAATGTAGGTTAAAGGGTCTGTGTAGGAGCTTTTGTATACGCTAAACAAGTAATATGTTGAAACATCTTCCGTTAAAATCCCTAAGCCTAGCGCTGCCAAAGAAATTAAAGCATATGTAATTACGACAGGAGAGTTATATTGAATTTTGTTCATAAAATCAAACTCCATTCTTTATTGCATTTAATGATTTTGCGATTTGGTCATTTGATAATTAACACTACATTTTTATATTTTATGGGACGCTCTTTGAAATAGAAGCGTCCCTTTTAACCTTAATTTTAAACCTATAGCATTTGATTTGCAACGCTAAGTTTTGGAACAACTTGTTTTTTGCGCGATATAACCCCGGGCAAAAATATGCTTAGTTCATCATATTCCATGCCAAAAGCTTTGGCTGCAAGTTCTTTAGCTTTACCAACTACTATAAATTCACTTCCGCCAAGCACTATATCTGTTACCATTAAAATTACAAGGTCGCATTTATTTTTTCTTGCAAAAGTTTCCATAGCCTTAATTAATTCTTCACGTTTTTCTACAATAGATTTAAAGTCTAAAGAAATAATTTGCGATATGTATACTAAATATTTGTCGAAAGAAAATTGCTTTCTATCTAATTCCAAAATTTGCGCCGGTTCGTAATTTGCCATAGATGTACTTGTGCTGTACATTTTGCTTGCGTATTCTTCAATTTTAACCCCTGCTATTTTAGCAAGGCGTTCTGCTGCAGAACGGTCTGCTGATGTGCAAGTGGGTGATGTAAATAGCAGCGTATCTGATATTATTGCAGAAAGCATAATTCCTGCCATTTTAATTGTTGGTTTAATGCTATTTTCAACATACATTTTATAAATTATAGTTGCCGTACTTCCAATTGGTTCTGAACGAATGAAAAGCGGAGAGTCTGTTTGAATATCTGCAAATCTGTGGTGGTCTATAACTTCGATTATATTTGCTTGTTCAAGACCGGCAACAGATTGGCTGCGTTCGTTATGATCTACCAAAATTACCTGTCTTTGTGTATTTTCGATTAAGTGTCGCCTTGAAATAACTCCAACAAGCCGCCCATCTCTATTAACAACAGGAAAGTTTCTATGGGTTGATGTTTTCATTATTCCCGAAATATCTTCAATATTATTTTCTGTTGAAAAAGCTGTAATCTTTTGTTTTTTCAAAATAGAACGAACAGTTACCGCATGATTTATAAGCGTTACAGCTTTAAAAGTTTTGTGTTTAACGCAAACAATTGGTGTTTTTGTTTTTTCGATAGGCTTTACGCCATTTGTTAAAATAATTAATCCGCAATTAGAACTTTCTGCAATTTTTTTAGCTTCTTCGATATTTTCTGTAATTACAACATCTTTGTCTGTTAGGCTTGCAAGATTTTCATTGCTAATACCTAAAAACAATTTGCCCATTAAATAGTCATAGCCATATTCGCCACAAAAAACTTCAGCATTTAAAACTTTTAGCAAGCTTTCATAGCCAACTTCGTATTTTTGCAAAATATCTTCATAGTTTACTTCCATAAAGACTTTTGAAATATCGCTATTTGAAATAACACCCAAAAGCATACCTTTGCTGTCAACAACAGGCATAATTCTTGAACCGATTGAAGCTTTAAGTGTTGACCAAGCTTTAATTATTGGGTCTGTTTCGGCAAGCGGCACCGGGTTATACAACCCTAAATCTTTTAGCTTAACTTTAATATCGGTTAAAAGAGGAGGTGCTTTAACACCAAAATAGTCAAGTACAAATTGCGTTTCCTTATTAACTTCTCCTAACCGATAGGCGTAAATATCTTCATAACCTAGTTTTTTCTTTAGCTCTGTATATGCTATAGCAGAGCATATTGAATCTGTATCGGGGTTTTTATGCCCGAAGACAAATGTTGGTGTTGCCATATTAGCACCTTCCCTACAATAAAATTTGCTTATTCGTATCGCAATGCTTCGATAGGGTCTAGCTTTGCCGCTTTTCCTGCCGGATAAACGCCAAATACAATACCAATTGCACTAGATGCTAAAACAGTTGCTATAACTGTTGGAATTGACACTATCGCTTTAACTTTAATGAAACCGCCCAAAGCAAACCCTCCAACATAACCGAGTACAATTCCTATTATACCACCAAGTGCTGTTAAAATCATAGCCTCAATTAAAAATTGGAAGTTAATATTTCCGTTTGTTGCTCCCAATGATTTTCTAATTCCAATTTCTCTTGTTCTTTCTGTAACGGTAACAAGCATAATGTTCATAACGCCTATCCCACCAACAACTAAAGAAATTGCCGCAACAAGCCCAACAAAACCGGTTATGCCTGAAACAATCTGATTAATTTCATCAATTTGGTTCATCAAGTTTTCTGCACGGTACTTATTTTGGTTTCCATGGTTAGCTTCAAGCAATTTAACTAATTCAACTGCCATTCTATCCATTTTACTTCTGTCTTTTGCTGTTACATAAAAGCCGTCAACAATATCTGTATTGTATACGTCCATTATAGCAGAAACAGGTAAATAAACATAGCTTGGCATAGAAAAAAGCGGGTTAAATTCTTCTGTTTTAACTACACCAATAACAGTTAGTTCTGCCGAACCGCTCCAAAAAGAAACTTTAATTTTTCCTCCAACGCCATTAGACCTTCCTAATGCTTTTTTTGAAAGTTCTTCATCAATTACGGCAACATAGCTTTTATTGTCAACATCTTGTTCTGTTATAAAGCGCCCATACTTTAATTCAACCGGTTGAACATAACGGTATTGTTCGTCGCTTCCTATAAAATAGCACCTTTCGGTTTCTTCCTCCCCCTTTAATTTAACGTTTCCGCCTGTTTGCCATATTGAAGAAGCATATTTAACTTCGGGATGTGAGCGAACTGTTTTAATATCCTCAAGCGTTAAATAGTCGCTCATTTTAAGTTCTTCGTCGTATTTAACGTTAATTTGTATACGTTCAAACCCTAATTTCGAAAACCCTTCTTGTGTTGATCGTTGGAAGCCTGCGCCTATTGATGTTATCATTATAACAGAGCTAATACCTATAATTATTCCAAGCATTGTTAAAATTGAACGCATTTTATTAGATAAAACGCTGGAAAATGCCGAAAAAATACTTTCTATTATATTTATAACTGCCGCCTCCTTTATAGTATTATACGATTTTTAACAACATCATCTGAAACAATTAAGCCATCACGAAACATAACAATGCGTTTAGTGTGCTGTGCAATATCATCTTCATGTGTTACCATAACAATAGTTGAGCCTTCATCGTGCAGTTTTTGGAAAACTTCCATAATTTCTTCTCCAGAACGGCTATCTAAGTTTCCTGTTGGTTCATCTGCAAGTAGTAGCGACGGCTTATTAACTAATGCACGGGCAATTGCAACACGCTGCCTTTGCCCACCAGATAGTTCGTTTGGCTTGTGTTTAACTCTTTCTGTAAGCCCAACTTTTTCAAGCGCTTCCATAGCGGCAGAACGTCTTATTTTTTTGGAAACGCCTGCGTACACCATTGGAAGCTCAACGTTTTGAAGCGCTGTTAATTTTGGCAAAAGATTAAAAGATTGAAATACAAAGCCAATTTTTCTATTTCTTATTTTGGCAAGGCTTTTGCCTGTTAGCTTTGAAACATCTTCTTCATCTAAAAAATACATTCCTGTTGTTAATGAATCAAGGCAGCCCAAAATGTTCATAAGCGTTGACTTTCCTGAACCAGAAGCACCCATAATTGAAACATATTCGCCTTTTTCTATAGAAAGATTAACTCCCCTTAATGCCATAACTTCAATTTTTCCGTTGCGATAAACTTTTGTTAAATTTTCAATTTGTATTATAGCCATGCCTATTTCCCCTCTTCGCCCGGCATCGTCATAGGTCTAACATACGAGCCTTCAACAACTTGAGGGGCGTTAGTTATAATAACTTTGTCTTCCAATTCGATTCCTGAAGCTTGAACGTAGATGTTTGAATATTCCCCTAATGTAATTTCACGCTTAGAAACGCTGAAGTCTTCGTTCATAACATACACAAAGTCTTTTCCGTCTTCATCTGTTCGTGTTGCCATAATTGGAATAACAACAGCATCTTGCAAAGTATTTGTTACAATTGATGTTTCGATATTATAGCCTGGCTTAATATGTTCGTTTTCTTCTAAAAGCGAAACTTCAACAGTTGTAACGGTTTCTACAGAATTACCAATTTGCTTCTTTTCTGCAATAGGGTATACTTTGCTAATTACGCCTTCATAAGTATTTTTTCCTAATGCCTCTCCGCTAAGTTCAACTTTTTGCCCTGCTGCTATTGAAGATGTTCTGTTTTCGGGAATGTTAACTTTAATTACAAGGTTTCCGAATGATAAATCAGCAACTTCCATAAGTTGCTTTCCAACAACAGAATTGTCGCCTTCTTGTGTATATATTTGCATTATTGCTCCTTCAACATCTGAAACTTCTTGTAATTTAAACTCGTCGATTTTCTTTTTAATTTGCTCAACTCTCAATGTAGCTTGGTCAACTTGAATTTGTTGTTGTTCTGTGCGATTAACAACAGTTGGTTCTGTTTGCTTATTTGATAGTGAATTATATTCTTTTTTTGCAGAATCAACAGTTTCTCTTGCAGATTGAATTGATTCTATAACTTTATTAAGCTGCAACTGTGCCGAGTTTAGTTGGTCTTTTAATGTTTTAATTGTATCAGCTAAAGTGTCAATTTCTCTTTTAACTACTAAAACGGCATCAAGTTCTTCTTTGTCATTAAGCGATTTTGCAGCTTTATCTCTTTGCTTTTGGGCTGTTCCTAAATTGTCTTTAAGGGTTTTAAGCGTTTCGCTCAAGCTGTCAAGTTCTTTCTTAACTATCAAAACAGCATCAAGTTCTTCTTTATCATTAAGCATTTTTAATGTTTTAAGGCGTTGCGTTTGTGTTGTTTCCAATTTATCTTTTAAAGCTGTAAGCGATTGCTCTAAGCTGTCAAGCTCACGTTTTGCTAAAACTCCTTTTTCAACAAGTGCTTTTGTATCGTTGTATTTGCTTTCTGTTAACTCAACATCACGCTCGGTTTGTGCTATTTGAGCGTCTTGCTGTGATATTTGATATTCGACATCTTCAACAGCTTTTTTCATTGTTGTTTCTTTTTTAACTAACGTTTCATCATACTTCTTTTGCGTTGATTCAATGTCACGTTTAAGTTGTGCTATTTGTGTGTCTTGTAAAGATATTTGATATTCAACATCTTCAACTGCTTTTTTCGTTGTTGTTTCTTTTTTGGCTAAAGCTTCTTCGTGTTTTTTTTCTGCCGCTTTAATGTCACGGTTTAGTTGGTCTATAGTTGTAATTTGCTGCGTTCTTTGATATTCTAAATCGGAAACGTTTTTTTCCGCTGTTTTAACTTTAGATTCGGCAGCTGTAATTTCCGCTTGAGTTGGAGGAAGCGTTACAGATTCAAGAGAAAGCTCGGCAGCTTTTAGCGATAAATTTGCTTCTTCAAGCTGATTATTTAAATCTTCAAGCCCTTTTTCATCATATTCTAAAAGAACTTGACCTTTTTTAACGCCATCTCCCACTTTAACAAAGAGCGTTTTAATTTTCCCTTGCGATGTTGCATAAACTGTATTTTTCTTAACAAGCTCGACGGCTCCTTTTGCTGTAACCTTTGTTACAATGTCTTCTTTGTGTGGTTGTTCAATTTCAACCGGAAAAGCATTTTTAGGAGTTTTTGAAGCTTGCTGTTGCCTTAAAGTATTAAAAACTCCAATTCCTATAAAAATTGCAGCAACGCCAACAATGCCTGCTGTTATTAAAGCTTTTTTACGCATTTTTTAAATCCCTCTTTCTTAATGTGTTGTTATATTATCTAATCATTTGCCCAAATATTGCATCATATCCCCAAACAACAACACTTGCCAAAATAGCTGCGGTTATTAATGCTATCAAAAATGATATTATAGCTATAACAGCAGACTTTACCGCATTAAATCCGTTAGTTATTTTAACACCTAAAAAAACTAAAAAGTATTTCCAGATGGTAAATATAGTAATCGACGATAAAATATTATATAAAAACACAGTTAAATTACCGTTTGGCATTAAAACTGCCGCAAGTGATGTGATGTTGAGTGATGTTTTTAAAACTACAATTCCTATATAATAAACTAAAAGACCAATTGCCGAAATAATGCTTATATGAAAAAGCATTGAAACATATTGTAAAAACTTAGCTGTTCCTTTAAATATTTTTGTTAAAATAATTAAAAGGATGGCATCAAAAACAATTGCAATTAAAACCCCGACTAATGATATTCCGAATGTTGTTACGTAATTAAGCACACCCGTTAGCTGTTTTGCTTGTTGCATTTGATAAACTTCATAAAAGCTTGGGCCATAGCGTTCTGTAAAAACTAAAGCTTGTTGCTCAAGAATTATGCGTGTTGCACTTTGTGAAAATGGCAAAACTAAAAGGCATAAAATAATATTAACTATAAATGCAGCAGCAACTTTAGGATTGTCTGCTATATTTTCCATTAATTTAGCCGGTGAAACAAAAAGAGAAGCAATACGTTCTGTAAATTTTAAAGGCTTTGTATTTTCTGTAACTACTTTATACGTTTCGTTACTGTCGAATTCATTTTTCATAAATGTTTCCCCCTCTAATTTCTTTAATTTTGGAAGTGCTGCCTGCATATTTCCGTAACAACCCTACCTCTTGGTGTTCGTTTTATATAGCCAAGCTGAATTAAATATGGCTCATATACGTCTTCTATAGTTTCTGCTTCTTCTCCTATTGAAACTGCTAAAGTTTCAAGCCCAACAGGCCCTCCGCCAAAGTTTTCAATCATAACGGTTAGCATTTTGCGGTCTATTAAGTCTAGCCCCATTCTATCAACTTCTAATAAATCAAGGGAAGTTTTGGCTATTTCGTGAGTTATAACGCCATCGTATTTAACTTGTGCAAAATCACGAACTCTTTTTAAAAGCCTATTTGCAATACGAGGAGTTCCTCTTGAGCGTCTTGCAATTTCTTCTGCTCCTGAAGCTTCTATTTCAACATTTAAAACTTTTGCCGACCTAACAATAATTTTTCTAAGTTCTGTAATTGTGTATGGTTCAAGTCTATGTATGACACCGAATCTATCTCTTAATGGTGCTGTTAAAAGCCCAATTCTTGTTGTTGCGCCAACAAGAGTAAAAGGAGGGAGGGTTAATCTAATGCTTTTGGCTCCCGTTCCTTTTCCGATTATTATGTCTAAAACATAGTCTTCCATAGCCGAATACAACATTTCTTCAACAATTCTATTTAGCCTGTGAATTTCGTCAATAAAAAGAATATCGCTTTCATTTAAATCGCTTAATATAGCTGCCATATCTTTTTGATATTCAATTGCAGGGCCTGAAGTTATTTTAAGCTTTGAATCCATTTCTTTTGCTATAATGTTTGAAAGTGTTGTTTTACCCAAACCGGGTGGGCCGTAAAGCAATACATGGTCTAGCGATTCTTTTCGCATTTTGGCTGCTTCAATATAAATTTTCATATTGCTTTTAACGTGTTCTTGCCCAATATATTCATCGAAAGATGAAGGGCGCAATGTTGGTTCAAGCATAGCGTCTTCACGCCTAAATGCCGTTGTTATAATTCTTTCATGCTCCATATTTAATCCCCTTAAATCTTAATAAACCTTAATTAAGATGCTTCATTGCAAGCTTTATAATTAAATCAACAGGCATATTATCTTTAGCAACATTAAGCACAGCTTTAACACTTTCATTTTTGCTATATCCAAGCGCAATTAACGCTTCTATAGCGTCTTGCCTTTCGGTTGAATTATGAGTTGCTACTATTGCATTTGTTGTTTTTATTTTGTCCTTTAATTCCAAAACTAAACGTTGGGCGGTTCTTTTGCCAATTCCTCTTGCTTTTGACAATGCCAAAACATCTTCTGTTGCAATTGCAAGCTTTAAAGCTTTAGATTCCATTGAAGAAAGAAGTCCTATTGCCCCTTTGGGACCTATACCCGAAACTGTAATTAGCATATTAAACATAGCTTGTTCTTCTTCTTGCAAAAATCCAAAAAGCGAAATATCCCCTTCCTTAACGTTCATGTGTATATGTATTTTAGCGTTTTCCCCCTTACTTGGAAGGTTTTTAATTGTGTTTGATGTTGCGTATATTGCATATCCTATGCCGTTATTATTAATTATAAAGGAATTATCAAAAACATTCTCGATTGTACCTGAAATAAAGGAAATCATAAAATCAACCTTTCAAAATAATACGTATTTTTTTAGCTTTGGTTGCACACATAATTTATAATTATACTTCGTTTAATATTTTAATGCAAATAATTCCCTTTTGCATATTTTCGTATGGTTTTTATGTATGCACAAGCAAAAACACAAATAAAAAAGCTTTAAGAGTTTTAACCTTAAAGCTTTTTAACACAATTTATTATTTAGCCGGCACAATAAAATGATTCTATCATTCTTAAATCAAATCCCAAATAAACCCAACCTCGCCTTGTAAAACGGTAACCTGATATTGATTCTCTGCCTATAAATGTTGGATAGAACCAGAAAGAGCTTCCGTTTGTTAGCCAAACATATGTGTAATTATACAGGCAACCTCTAATTGCGCCAGCTTCAATTCTACGTAATGATGAAGGTTTTTCAGGAACGCCTCTTGGGGGAGAACCCATAGGTTTGTTGCCTTTATGCCTGCCTTCATTATCCGGAAAATCCGGAAAATCTGGGAAACTAGGTCTTGGAGAATATTGCTCAATTTCTGGCGAAAAAGCGTATTCTTCCTGATTATCGTTAAAATTTCTACTAAGACTTTCAATATCCCAATAACTATTTCTATAACGAAACATAAAACCACCTCCTGCAAATAAGTAAGCTTTCGTTTTAACATTTACTTTAACTTATGCAGAAGAAGGTAAAATTGTTAATTTCTAATACATATGATACATTTTGTATAAGTCGTCTTCTGTTAGTGTTTGAGAACTTATTTTATTTTTGCTTGAAAAGTATCTAATTAAAGTTTCAAGAACGCTTTTTCCTCCATCTGTAAAACTTGTTCTCCTTTTAAAATATTCATCAAGCAAGTAATATTCTTGCTCCGAAATTTCAAAAGTTTCAAATCCCAAAATTTCAGCCGCTTCAAAACCCAAATTTTTAGGTTTAAAGGTTTCGGTTGTGAATTTCATTGGGTTTTCTGAAACAACAACAGTTGAGGCAACAAAATCCCCAATTCTTTTGCACTTTTTAGAAAGCGCTATTGAAACAACACCAATTCCCAAAGCATCAATAAAGTATCTAAATAAATTTCTAATTAAAGAATGGATAAAGCCAACAGGCATACCGTTTTCACGAATAACACGAAGCCCAAAAACTTTCTTCCCTATAGATTGCCCGTTTGTAAGCATTTCGCTAATTATAAAGTACCCAAAGAAAACTATAAAATAAAAAATGGCAGCAATAAATACTACAACATTGTCAAAGTTATTGATAGGTACGCCTCTATCCATAAAAACAAAATAAAAAAGCGCAATTCCGGTAATGACAAATATAATAGCTTGTATAACCATGTCGATAACAAAAGCAGCAAGCCTTGAGCCAATGCCTGCAAGACGATATTCAAGTTCTAAATTGTTTGGCGTTGTTATCGTTATATATTTCATTTTTACCACGTCCTTTTATTTTTAAGCCTTCCGTTTTGAACCTTCCCAAAGCCCAAAGGAAAATTTTCAACACAAACTAAAGCATAACCTTCACAGCTTGAATCAATATCTGGGCTTTCTCCGTTTAAATACTGCAGAACTTCTTTGCTATCTGCTTTTAAATTAACAACATTTTTTGCATCTTCTGCTGTTAGCGCCATAGCTAAAGCTTGCGATGGCTCGAACCTTCCCTTTTTCATTTCGCCTAAATGAAAACCGCTTCTTGCAACTCTAATTCCTTTTAAGCAAGGAACGCCGTTTGGAACTAAAAACAAAGAACTGCCGTGTAGCAAAAAGTTAGAATTAAAATTAGGATGAAGTGTTTTGTTTAAATATTTTTTACAAAAGTCAAAGTAATAATTAATATTTTGTATTTTTGGGTAACTTTGAATATTGTTGTTTGTTTGTCTAGATTCTTTTTTAGTTTCCTTGGCAAGATAAGCAATAAAATGTCCTTCTCCTTTTTGCTTATGGGGTAAAATTCTTGCACAACTTTCAAGATTAAAGCCTTTTTCAAAATTAAATTTACTATGCTCTATATTCAATAGCTTGAAATTGGGATTGTTGCTTAAAAAGTGCTGTATAACCTGTTCATTTTCTTCTGCGGCAAACGTGCAAGTTGAATAAACCATTTTGCCGCCATCTGCAAGAAGTGCTGAAGCTTCTTGTATAATTTGCTTTTGAATGTTGTTGTAGTATTCGTTTGGGTGTTTATCCCATTGTTTAAGCTTTCTAAACATTCCTTCCCCCGAACAAGGAGCATCAATTAAAATTTTATTAAAAAAGCCCGAAAACGCTGTTGCTAATTTTTTTGGACTTTCGCTTGTTATAACTGCGTTTGTAATTCCAAAAAGTTCAATATTTTTTTGCAGCGCTTTGCATCTTGAAGCACTAATGTCGTTAGCAACAAGAAGCCCTGTATTATTTAACTTTGCCGCAAGTTGTGTTGTTTTTCCGCCGGGTGCAGCGCATAAATCAAGCACTTTGTCGTTTGGGCAAATTTCTAAAACAGAAGCAGCCGACATTGCACTTGGCTCTTGAATATAATATAACCCTGCGCTATAAAAAGGGCTTTTAGACGGGCGAACGTCTTGAGGATGGTAAAAGCCTTCCAAACACCAATTAACAGGCAAAAGTTCAAAAGGAAGCAAAGCTTTAAGCTTGTTGGGGCTTAATTTTAACGTATTAACACGTAAGCCAACAACCGGTTCATCATTTAATATTGAATTTATAAATTGCGAATATTGGTTGCCCAATAAATTTTGCATACTAATAGAAAATTGTTCTGGAATTTCCATTAAGCCCTCCTAATAATAGCTAACTTTTGTGCCGCATTTGCCCAAAACCGCTTCTTCAACAATTAACTTTGAAGGTATGCGCTCTTTTAATTCTTCAACATGACTAATAACGCCTATAGTCATGTTTTCGTGCTTTAGGCTTTCAAGGCAATTTAAAACAACATTAAGTCGCTTTTCATCAAGCGACCCAAAACCTTCATCCATAAAGAAAAACTCAAGGGGCGCATTATTTTTAAGCTGAACTTTTGAAGAAAGAGCCAATGCCAAACACAACGATGTCATAAATATTTCGCCGCCGGATAGCGTTTTCGGCGAACGTTCTTTTCCTCCATTCATGTAGTCGCATATCAAAAAATCCGATTCACTGTTAGTTTTTATAGAATATCTATTAGCGGTCATATTCATAAGTCTGGTAGAAGCTTCAAAAACAACATATTTTAAATGCTGTTGTGCAACAAACTTAATAAATTTTCCGCCTTTTAACAAACTATCAAGCTGTTTTAGTAAGTTAGTTTTATTTTCAAGAGTTTTTCTTTTTTCTTCAAGTTCTTTTTTGGTTTCAAGCTTTTTTATCATATCATTAATATTTGCTTCTAAAATTATTGCTTCTTTATCTGTATCTTTAATTTTTTTATTAATTTCCAAAATGCTGTTTTTTAATTTCCAAACATTTAAACTAACATCTGCAAGTTTTGATTTTATGTTTTCGGAGTTTATTTCAAAATCTTTTGAATTGAGTATTTCAGTAACTCTTTCTATATTGTTTTTTATAAAGCTTTCTTTTTCAAAGTGTTTTTTAACATTTTGACGCAAAATTTCCACGTTGTCAAGTAAAAAGGAAATAACTAAGTTAGCATCGCTATATTCTGTTTCATGTAGTGCTAAGTCAAGTTGCTGCTGCTGTTTTGCGTATGTTTCTTCTAAAATATTAATTGTTGTATTTAACGTTGCTTTTGATGTTTGGTGAAGTTGCAGTTCGGTTTGCGATTTTTTAAACTTGCTTTCTAAGTTTTCGGCATTTTGTTTTATACTTAAAAGTTCGCTTTCTGCCATATCTAAAAGTTCTTTAATAGAATAATTAGGCTGCCCTGTTATTTCCTTAATTTTATGTTCCAGGCTTTTAATTTCCTCTTTTTTGTTTTCCATATTTGCTTCTAAAATGAGCATTTCTGTTGTAATTTCGTTTTGATTTTGCATTTTAACTCTAAGTTCTTTTTCCTTGCATAAAATTAATTCTTCTTGCTTGGCTTGTTCGGTTTCAAGTTTTGCAAGTTCTTTGTCTTGGTTAATTATTTGACGGCTTATATTTTCTATATTTTCTATTCCGCAAGCCGGAAGATTAATGTTACTTAAAGCTTCTTTTAATTCTTTAAGCTGTTCATAATCGCTATGTAAAAGCTGTTCGGTTTGCTTTGAAATTTCAGAATTAACTTTTTGTTCTTGAAGCTTTTTATTAATTTGGTTTAATTCCTCTTGTTCTTTTTGCAAAAGCTTGCTAAAATCTTGGTCAAGTTTAGCAATATTTTTTAATATAGTTGAACCACAAACAGGGCATGTATCCCCTTGGCTTAATTGAGCCGCTAAAAATGCTGCTCCTTGCTCCATTTGCAAATGTTTAATTAAAGCATTTTTTTGTTCGGCTTCTTTTTCCAAAATAGAAATTTGTTCAAGCAATTCGGGTTTAATTAGCTGTTGCTTCTTGTTTATAGATTGCTCTAATTCTAAAATCTTTTTGCTAATATTTAGCGCATCATTAACTTGCGTTCTATACTCATAGGAAACTTTAATTTGGATTTTGCGATTTTTAATGCTTTCTAGTTTTTTTACAATTGGGTCTATTTCATCTTCTGATTTTTTAACTTCTTTATCTAAGTTGCCGCTTCTAGTTTTACATTTACTATAACTTGACATTAAAGTGTTAAGTTGTTTTTCGACTTTTTGCTTTTGCTCGTCTAGCTTTAAAACAGATTGCAAATCTGTTATTTTTTTTATTAAAACGGGCTGTTGTTGTTCCCTTAATTTCCTTGCTTCCTCTAATTTTTGCGAAAGCTTGTTATTTTGAATGTTAAGTTGGTCTAAAATGTTATTTTGTTGCTCAAAGCTTTTAATATTGTTTTCAAGCCTTTCTTTTATTGATAAAACTTCATCTGCTATTGGCTTAATTTTGGAAGCAATTTCAGATTTTTTTATATCTTCCTCTAGTTTGCATATATATTGCTGCTGGCTTTTATGCTCTATCATTTGCTCAAACAGAGTGTTAAGTTCTTCTAATGCACTGTTTAAGCTGACAAGTTTTTCTTCTTCGCTTGAAAGCGATTTTAGTTTATTATTTAAATCTTTGCAAAGTTCAAGCTTTTGTTCAAGTTGAATCTTTTTTGATTCAATTTCATCTTCCGAAATGCATTTAAGTTCTTCAAGCCTTTCTCGGCAAGATTCAAGTTTTTCATAATTTTTTTTATAAACTTCTGAGACTTTACTTCTAAGAGCTTCTCCGTAAAGCTCTAAATCAAAAATATTCTCAAGCATTTTGCGTCTTTCGGTGCCTTCTAAAAATAAAAATTCGTGGAATTTTCCTTGGGGCAAAATTACAGAGCGCAAAAATTCTTTGTATTCAAGCCCGATTATTTTTTCAACTTGTTTTTTGGCATCCGTCGCTTTATCTGCAATAACATTGCCGCCTTTTTCATAAAACCTAATAATGCTTAACGTAGCTTCATTCTTTTTATATTTATAGCTTCGTTCTATAACATATGTTTTATCGTGCAGCGCAAATTCAAAATAAACATATGCCGATTGCTTGTTTGCATTAATAAATTGCTTCTTGCTTTTTAAAGAGTCACTTCTTGCAATTTCACCGTATAAAGCTAAAGTTATTGCATCTATTATAGTTGATTTCCCGCTTCCCGTTGAACCGAATATTCCAAAAAGCTTTGCGGCAGCAAGTTTTTCAAAGTCAATTGTTTGCTGTTCCTCGAAGCTATTTAATCCCATTATTTTCAAAGTTATAGGTTTCATTTTAACACCTTGCTTCAGTTTTTTATAAATTTTTCACAAATCGAATTTAGTTACTTATAGCATACATTTGTCGATTGTTGTTGTCAAGGTATTAACTTAAATGGTTTTAACCACCGTGAGGAATTCTCTCGCCCCTTTAGGTGGGCGAATATGTTACCACAACATTTCAACAGCTAAAGCCCAATCTTTAGCCGCAAGGAGGAAGCCGTAATATTTTTAAAATTTTATTAGAAGCTCTGTTGACAGCACAGAAGAAGTATTTTCGGGAAGTAAACTAAATTCTATTCGCAAAAGACATAATAAACTTCGCCAAAAGCTTCAAGCTAAAGGTACAAAATCTGCAAAACGTCTTCTTAAAAAGAGAAGTAAAAAAGAAAAAAGTTTTGCTAAAGATATTAACCATATCATATCAAAAAAGATTGTTTTAAAAGCCAAAGGCACTCAATGTGGTATAGCCTTTAGAAGATTTAAAAGGAATACGCACACGTACTGAGAAAACGGTTAAAAAGGCGCAGAGATTAAAACATTCTTCTTGGGCATTTTATCAATTGCGTCAGTTTATAGAATATAAAGCAAAAATAATAGGAGTGCCTATTGTTTTTGTAGACCCTAGAAACACTTCAAGAACTTGCCCAAATTGTGGGCATATAGATAAAAAGAATCGTAAAACTCGTAATAAGTTTATTTGTGTTGCTTGTAGATACTTCGCATCTGCAGACAACACTGCTTCTTAAAATATCCGAAGGGCTGCAGTCAATTAGCCGTACGCGGTAATTTAAATATTAGCTACAAGCTTCTAGCTAAGTTTGGGGTGGTTGGCTGCTCTATGATATTTGCTTGTTATTGTATACATGTATAGATGCTGCAATTGAAGCAATTGTTAATAAAATAAGCCCAACAGGCACAATAAAAGGCAACAATTTAAATATTTGTTCCAAATTTTGCGGGGTTACTTTATTTAATTTTGATACAAACATTACAATCGCCGTTGGGGCAAGCAGTACACCTAGCATTAAAATCCTTCCCTTTTCAACTCCGTACTTAAAAATAATTACTAAATTAATATCTAAAATTATTAAACCAATGGCAAAAAACAAACCAGAAGTTAGCAAAGTTTCTTGTATTGTTTGTGTGCCTAATATAAGCTGAAATATAACATTTAAAGCAAAAGCCGCAAAAGACAATGAAATACCTAAAATATATTTAGAAAGAACTAAATTTTTACGCGAAATAGGCATTGTTAGTGCGTACCTATCCCAATACGCCTTTTCATCATAGCTTAGTGTTGTTATTGGAAATGTTGCGCAAATAATAGAAACAAATCCGGCAAACGTCGAAACGCTTTCATTCATAATTCCCATAATAATATAAAATAATGATAGTGCTATAAAAATACCAGAGTGTTTTTTTATAATTAATAAATCTTTATAAATTAGCCCTTTCATATCCTACACCTTCTTTTTAATGTGATATAGCATTATTTCTTCAATCGTTGCTTTTTGAATTGCTATTTTTTCGGGTTCGGGCAACATTTTGCTAATTTTATCTTTTAAAACTAATGCTTCTATATTAGAATTATTAGAATTAACCAAGCCTTTGCGAACGCCAACTATGTATTCGCTGCTTATTTGCACTAAGTCTTGCTCCGAACATTTAATTATTCCATAGCTGTTAAGAAGTTCATCTTTTTGAGATGTGAAAATAACTTTACCTTTATGTATAAAAGTAATGTAATTGCATATTTTTTCTAAATCGCTTATTATATGGGACGAAATTAAAATTGAATTAGTTTTATTTTCAACAAATTCGAGCAAAATGTCTAATATTTCATCTCTTACAATGGGGTCAAGTCCGCTTGTTGCTTCATCTAAAATTAATAGCTTGCTGTCATGGGAAAGGGCAGCGGCAATTGAAAGCTTCATTTTCATGCCCTTAGAATATTCTTTAACGGTTTTGTTTTCGGGCAGCGAAAATTCTTTTAAATATTTTTTGAACTTAGATTCATTCCATGTTTTGTAAATACTTTTTAGTATAGCATTAACGCTTTTAGCATTTAGGCAATCATGGAAATAGCACGTATCCATAACAACACCGATATTTTCTTTTGCGCTTTCTAGCTGTGTTTTGCTTTCTTTCCCCAAAACAAAAATTTCCCCGCTATCTCTTTTAATTAAATTTAAAATTAAATTTATTGCCGTGCTTTTTCCTGCTCCGTTTTCCCCAACAAACCCCATTATTGCCCCACTTGAAACAGAAAAGCTTACGTTGTCAAACGCAAAGTCTTTGTACTTCTTGCTTACGTTTTTAAGTATAAGTGGTTCCATTTTTATTCTCCTTTAGCGTTTACTTAACTATAGCAAAAGAAGAACGGCTACAAGCCGTTCAGCCTTAACTTTAATAATTAAATACTTTCAAACTCAAATTTTTCAACATTAAATAGCCCACGGCAAGTAATTTTTAAAGAAGGAATAACGGGCAAAGCCATAAAAGACAAAAACATAAATGGGCTAATATTTTTGTTAACCCCAAGCGAATATGCCGTTTTTAGCATATTTTCAGTAATTTGACTAACTTCTTCAATAGATTTAGCACAAAGAAGCCCTGCAATAGGAAGTGGTAAATGCCCCAAAACAACTCCGTTTCCAACAATTACAATTCCTCCGTCGCCTTTAAGTGTGTTTATTGCTAAAAGTAAGTCATTGTCGTTATCTGATACGGCAATTATGTTATGGGAATCGTGAGCAATAGTTGAAGCAATTGCTCCGTTTTTAATGCCAAACCCTTCTATAAGCCCAAGACCTATTTTGCCTGTTGCTTTGTGCCTTTCAACAACTACAATTTTGCAAACATCGCTGTCTTTGTCGTATTCAAAAAAGCCGTTATTAGTTTTAACTTGACGCATTACTCCTTGTGTAATTAAACTGCCCGGTTTAATTTCCCCAATTACTAAAGCTTTATCTTTAGCATCATTAGATGAAATTTTAAGCTTTAACGATTCAAGAGAAAGCTGCTTAAAGTTTACTGTATTTAAAACGGAGTTGCGAATGTTTTGTTGCTGTGCTGATACATTAAACGATTCATCACAAACTTTTACGCCATTTTTATAAACTTCTAAAACATTAAATTGCTGTAAATCGTCTATTACAACTAAATCTGCTTTATATCCTGATGCAATTGCCCCTCTGTCTTTTAAGCCATAGCATTCGGCAACATTAAGCGTTGCAACAGTTATTGCGGCAATGGGTTCAAGTCCGCTTTTAATTGCAACACGAATGTTATTATCTATATGCCCATGTTCTAAAATGTCTTCGGCATGTCTATCATCTGTGCAAAATAGACATCTTCTTAAATTTTGCGGGGTTATAACTCTAACTAATTGCTTAACATCTTTTGTTGTTGTTCCTTCTCTAATTTGAATATACATTCCAAGACGCAATTTTTCAAGCATTTCTTCAGCTGTTGTGCATTCGTGGTCTGTTTTAATTCCAGAAGCAACGTATGCCGCTAAATCTTGTCCGCTAATTCGTGGGGCGTGTCCGTCTATAATTTTGCCGTTTGCAATTTCAAGCTTTTCCATAACGTCGCTTGCTGCATTAATTACTCCCGGATAATTCATAAATTCGCCAATGCCTTTAACACGTTCATTTTGAATTAAAGTTTTAAGGTGTTCTGCATCAAGCACAGCGCCCGAATCTTCAAAAGGTGTAGCCGGAACACAAGACGGAAGCATAATATAAACGTCAAGCGGCAAGTCTTTGCTGTCTTCCAAAATAAAGTTTATGCCTTCAATTCCGCAAACATTGGCAATTTCGTGAGGGTCTGCAATTATTGTTGTAGTTCCACGAGGAACAATTGCTTTTGCAAATTGCGACGGTATTACCATTGATGATTCTATATGAACATGGCTGTCTATAAAGCCAGGGCAAACGTATTTATTTTGCATATCAATGCAAGTTTCGCCGTCATAGTTGCCAATTGCGGCAATAAATCCTTGTTCAATGGCAATATCTCCTTTCAAAATTTCTTGTGTAAAAACATTAACAACTTGACAATTTTTTAAAACAAGCGCTGCTTTTTTTCTTCCTGAAGCAACGTCAATTAAATTTTTTAATAACATTTTTAATCAGCTCGCTATCTTTAGTTTATAATTATACTTTTATTTTGGCATAACTTTTTACATAACGCAAACAAAATTTTATTTTTAATGGGCAAAAATAAGACACATTAACAAAACAAACCCCACAAATACGACATATATCGTACTGTAGGGTTTGCGAGTTTTATTTTTAAAGCAAATTTTCTAATATATTTAGTTAGAAGATTTTATCATTCTGTTAACTGCACTAACAACGGCTCTAATTGAAGATTTGCTAATATTTCGGCTAATGCCGGCTCCAAAATATGATACTTTGTTTTGGTCAACAATTTCTATATATGTTATCGCTCTTGATTTTGTGCCATATGCATAATCTAATGAATGTTCACTATAATTAACAACTTCAAATTCAATAGAAAGGCTTTCTTTTAATGCGTTGCAAAAAGCGCTAATAAGCCCGTTTCCAACGCCTGCTATTTGGCGTAGCTTACTTTCAACTGCTATTTCAGCTGAAATTCTTGTTTCACCGTTTGCACTTTCATCATATTTTATTAGCGAAATATAGTTATTTAAATTTATATATTCGTTTTTAAACAGCAAAGAAACATTTTCAGAAGTTAATTCTTGATTGTTTTGGTCGGATGCGTTTTTAACGGCAATGCTAAAATCTGCAAGCATTCTTTTAGGAACTTGCAATCCAAAGCCTTGCTGTAATATAAAAGCAATTCCACCTTTGCCCGATTGGCTGTTAATTCTAATTATGGGGTCGTATGTTCTTCCAACGTCAATAGGGTCTATAGGCAAATATGGAACTTCCCAAATGTCGCCTTTTAATTTTGCAAGCCCTTTGCTTATTGCATCTTGATGAGAACCGGAAAAAGCTGTATATACCAATTCCCCAGCATATGGATGCCGCTCGTGAACACTTAATCCTGTTGAGCGTTCATATATTTCAACAACTTGGTCAATTTTAGATAAATCTATTAAAGGGTCAATTCCTTGTGAATATAAATTCATTGATAAAGTTAAAATATCAGCATTTCCCGTTCTTTCGCCGTTTCCAAAAAGCGTTCCTTCAACTCTGTCTGCTCCTGCCATAATTCCAAGCTCTGTTGCCGCAACTGCTGTTCCCCTGTCGTTATGGGCATGAACGCTAACAATTATGTTGTCACGATACTTTAGCTTAGAACACATATATTCTATTTGGTCTGCAAAAATATTAGGCGTAGACATTTCAACCGTTGCAGGCAAATTTATTATTACTTTATTTTGACTTGCAGGTTTTAAAACATCTAAAACAGCATTACATATTGAAACTGCAAATTCTGGCTCTGTTCCTGTAAAGCTTTCCGGCGAATATTCAAAAATAAAGCGTTCTTCCCCATATTTTTTGGCTAATTCCTTCATTGTATTAGCGCCATAGACTGCCAAGTCAATTATTTCCGATTCGCCTTTTTCAAAAACAACTTCTCGCTGAAGCTTTGATGTTGAATTGTATAAATGAACAACAGCTTTTTTAACACCATCAAGCGCTTCAAATGTTCTCTTAATTATGTGTTCTCTGGATTGTGTTAAAACTTGAACTATTACATCATCGGGAATTAAATTTTTTTCAATCAATTCCCTTGTAAACTTAAATTCTGTTTCCGAAGCTGCCGGAAAGCCTATTTCTATTTGTTTAAACCCTATTTTAACTAAAAAATTAAAGAATTCAATTTTTTGGTCTAATGTCATTGGAACTTCAAGCGCTTGATTACCATCTCTTAAATCAACGCTACACCAAATAGGAGCTTTAGTAATTATGTTGTCGGGCCATTTTCTATTTGCCATATTCATTTTAGGATATGGTTTATACTTTTTGTAATTCAAATTTTCCCCTCCATACTTAAATTATTGTTTCATATTATATCATGGCTAATTTTAAGCGTCAATGTTTAATAGCGAAGCATTAAATTAAGGAAACTCAAATCAGCAATTTTCTTAAAAATTTGGCATGTTAAATTGCTTTGGTCTTTAAGCTTAATTTCAGAGAAAAAGCCGCTAAGTTCTGCAATGCTTTTTGCTTCTTCTACTATTGCATATTCAATTCCTTCAGAAAAGCTTTCTGCCTTATTAATTGAAAGTTGCTGTATTTCAATTGTAGAATTATAAAATTCTTTATGTATTTCGCAAAACGCTTGCTTTCGCTTTGTGCAGTTTTCGCTAATTTCTAAAAGCAACGATTTAAAATAAGGCGTTGGGGCAATACTTGAAAGATGTTTATAATAGCTTTCCCCATTGCTTTCGCCTTGTGCAAATTCTGTAATTTTTAATTGTTTTGATTCAATTGGGCTTTTAGAGATTTGTTCTACTTTAGGTTTTTGCTCGGTTTTAGTATTTTCTTTTTTAACATTTTCAGTTTTAATATTTTCTTTTTTAGTATTTTCTTGCAGCTTATCACCTTGATTGTTAAAAGATTTAATTAACTCTTGAATTGCTTCACGGTTTGCTTCTTCAAAAGCTTTATGTTGTTCAACTTGCTGTTGTTGTGTTAGCTGCCCGTTTTGTTGCATATTTTGCTGTTGTACCGCCGGATATTGATTATTATTTTGCCGATTTTGCTGTCCGGATTGATTGCTATATTGGTTATTTGTAGGTTTACCGAATCTATTAAATCCAAATAACATAAAAATACCTCCGCTTGCAAACTTTTTGCTTTATTATATTAACAGGCAGTTGTTTTTGTGAGAACATTGGTATATAATGAAAATGAATATATTTTAAGGAAGTTAAAAATGGATTCGAGGCAATTTTTAAAAACTGCTGTATTTGCAGGTTCTATAATGTTATCAAGTGGCGCTGAAACTCACAGAGTTGAAGATACAATGTGTCGTATCTTAGAAAAAGGCGGCTTTAAAACTATTGAAGCTTTTGTTACAACAACAGGTATTTTTGCAACGATAGAAGATGAAAAAGACGGTATGATAACAATTATTAAACGCATTACAAAAAGAACATATAATTTAGGAAAAGTTGCAATGGTAAACAGTCTTTCCCGTGAATTTGTTGAAAATAAAATTACTATAGAAGAAACTATGAAATTTCTTCAAAAAATAGATGAATTAAAAGGCAACAGTTTCCATGTTCAAACAATTGCTTCAGGCGTTTCGTGCTTTTGTTTCGCCTATATGTTTGGAGGAAACATTGCCGCCTGTTCAAACGCCTTAATAATTGGTGTTGCTTCTAACATTTTTCAAGCGCACCTTAGAAAAAAGGAAGTTTCAAGCTTTTTAATAAATATATTTTCTGGCTGTATAATAACAATAATTGCTCTTTGCTTCTCGTATTTAAAAATAAGCTCTTTAGATTATTTAGATAAAGTTATAATAGGTTCTATAATGCCACTTTTGCCGGGAGTTTCAATAACAAATGCAATACGTGACGTTTTGGGCGGAGACTTTTTATCGGGAACAAGCAGAATTGTTGATGCAACGCTTGTTGCAGTTTGCATAGCAAGCGGCGTTGGGTTTGTTTTAAAAACATGGTTTTGGCTTTTTGGAGGCGCTATATAAATATGATTGTGCAAATAATTATGGCATTTTGTGCAACGCTTGCATTTGCAGCTTTAATGAATGCTCCACGTTCTGAAATAATTGCCTGCGGAATAACAGGCTCAATTAGCTGGTTTTTTTATTTAATTGCAGTAAACAACAATTTTACAATAACGTTTTCAACATTTATTGCAGCTATGTTAATTACACTAATTTGCCGGGTTTTAGCAAGAGTGCGTAAAATGCCAATAACGGTTTTTTTAACGTCTGGAATAATTCCCCTTGTTCCGGGGGCTTTTTTATACGAAACTATGCTTGACACAATAACCGGAAGCTTAAATACGGCAACATCAAACGGAATAGCAACATTTGCAATAGCAGGTGCAATTTCTGTTGGCATTATGATTGTTTTATCGCTGCCAAATAAAATAATAGTCTTTTTAAGCTGTTTATGCTCAAAAAAACTATTAAAACGTTGAAGAAATATTAATTATAAATTTGTCCTTTTTGCTTTTGCCAGAAAAACCGTTAATTGTTATTCTTCCAATTCCACGAACTGTTATTACATCGTTTTCCGCAACTTGTTTAGTTCCGTTTTTTACCAAAACCCAATTAACAAAAACTTTCTCAGAATCTACAAGTTGCGATGACTTACTTCTTGAAATTTTAAAAGCAACACTTAAAACTGCATCTAATCTTAAAGAAGAAACGGTTATTGCATTACTTTTAATTTTTTCTTCTTGTTCGTTTTGCTCATCTTGTTCTAAAAAGTTGTTGCTTTCAGTTACAGTAACAGATGTTTTGGAAACTTTTAAAAGATTTAGACAAATAAATTGCGATATATCTTTTGAAACGTATACAAAAGCACTGCTTTTTGAAATTATTATATCTCCAACTTTCGAGCGTGCAATTGAAAGTCCTAAAATAGAACCTAGAAAATCTCTATGAGTTAAAGACTTGCTAAATTTTTCATTATATTTTACTTCTAGTTTTGCGATAGGGAAAGTTTCTTTATATAAATCTTTTTCCAATGAAAACCCTATAATTTTACGTTCGCAAAAATCGTTACCACCAAAAGCAGACGCAAAAATATCAACTTCTTTAAGCATAGCTAAAAATTGCGCTGTTTTTACTGGGTCTAAAAAATCTGTATAAGTATTAATATGCTGCTTTTGGCATAATAAAGCAACGTCAAGCGTTTTTGCAAAAAGCAAGCGTTCTTCAGGCAATTTAAAAGCTTTCAGCATCTTTTCCCTGTTCATTTCAGTATTCCAATTAAAACATTTTTAGCAACCTCAATTAATACAAAGGAAATAATAGGGGAAAAATCAAGTACCATTCCCGGCCCTCCAATTGGCGAATTTTGAAGCAATCTGCGTATTGGGTATAAAATAGGCTCAGTTAAAGTGTATAAAAGCTGCATAATTGGGTTGTCATTTGGTAACGACAACCATGATGCAACAACTCTAATAAAAATTAAAGTATTTAAAACTCTGGCAAAAACGTCTATAGATATTATTAAAATATTCATTTGTGACAACTCCATATGTATGTAAAACCCTAGCTATTTATTTAAATACAAATAATAAGGCAACAAAATTTAACTTCTAATTTAAAAAGGCACAACTAAGCTATTTAATTATTTTTGACCTGAAAGAAGCCATGGCAAAAATGAGGAGCCAGATTTAATTTGTTCTCTTAATTCACTTGAAACTCTATAACCTATAGGTGCCATTACAAAAACGGAATTGGTAATTCTTTCTATAATTCCGTCAAGCACAAATGCAGCACCGCTTAAAACGTCTGCTATTCTTTGAGCTTCCATATTTTCAAGTCCTTCAAGGGAAACGATACATATGCAAGATTCTCTAAATTGCCTGCAAATACCCGATGCATCATCAACAGACTTTGGCTTGCAAATGACAACATTGTTTTCAAAAATAGCAGCATTTGGCATAGTTAATAAATTCGATTCTTTGCTTGCCGGCTTTTTAGCTGCACGATTTATGGGTAAATCAGTTTTTTCCCGTTCAGTCTTGGGGACATATTCTCTTTCTTCATATTCTTCATCAATGTAGTCCAAGCTGTCTTCTTCGTCTTCAAATTGTGCTCCAAGCATAGCATTTTGAATTTTCTTTAGTAAACCACCCATGTTTATTCCCCCGATGTGTTTTATTTCTTGTTACATTAAATTATAAATCTATTTAAAAATACCTGTGCCAACTCTAATGATATTAGCTCCTTCTTCAATGGCAACTTCATAGTCATTAGTCATGCCCATAGATAAATATTGCATGTTTATATTATTATTGTATTTTTCCTTAATGTCAATAAACTTTTGATACAATTTTTTAAAAATTATCCTGTTTTCTCTAGCTTTTTCGACAAAAGGCGCTATAGTCATTAAACCTTTTATTGAAATATTGTCAAATTCCTTAACTTTTTGAATTAATGACTCAACTTCTGAAAGAGAAATTCCCGCTTTTGTTTGTTCTTCTGCAACGTTAACTTCTATTAAAATATCCATAATTTTATTATGCTTTTTTGCCTGCCTGTCAATTTCAGCCGCAAGCTTTTCGCTATCAACAGAATGAATTAAAACAACTTTATCTATAATATATTTAACTTTATTTGTTTGCAGTTGCCCAATATGATGCCAGTTTGCACAATTACCTAAAACAGAGTATTTTTCTAAAAATTCCTGAACTCTATTTTCCCCCAAATTTTTAACCCCAAGAGAAATTAAATGGTTTATATTTTCGGGTTCTATTGTTTTTGTAACACCTAAAAGCATTATTTCTTCGGGTTTTCTGCCGCTTTTTTCTGCTGCCTTTTCTATATTATAGTTAATTTGCTTAAGGTTTTCTTGTATTTTATCAAACAAATAAATTTCTCCTTACATCTATAAGTAATAAATAATAAAAAATACTAATAAACAATTTGACCTTCAATAATATTTTTAGCATCTGTTATAATTCTATCAGAAATCATAATTGTTTTGTTAATTGCGGGGTCTAGTATATAGTAGCCGTTTGTTTCGGGTGTATTTTCGTCAATTATAATTTTGGTAAACTTAGCATAACCTTTATTAACTTTATATACACCTTTAACATTTTCAATTTCGGAAACTGAAAATGTCTTTTCCCTATCTTCAGGCAAAACTAAAATATCACCAATATTTAAGTTTTTGTAATCAAGCAGCAAATATGTATATATTTCATCTTTAGAGTTAATATCTATAATAATAGGTTCGTCGAGTATATCGCTTCGCTTTATAATAGTAGCTCCGCTGTTTGTTTCATACACATATTCGTTTGGGATTTTTAAAAGTGTTTTGTCAACTACTGCCGCCTTAGCAATTTTATATCCTTTATGTTTAGTATCAACTGTTTTAATTTTAATATTTCTAACTGCTAAAAAGTCTATAATATCTCTGCTGCACTTAAAAACAACAAAGTCTTCCTGTTCGCCTTTAACTATTTTAACAATTTCCATTTCAAGCGGTATAAAATTTTTATTTTGGCTAACATAAATTGTTCTAAAATCGCCTTCTTTAAATTCATAAGACAAGTTGTTTGGAATATATGAGGCAATAAGCCAATCGTTTGACTGCACAATTTTAAAAACTTTATCTTCTGCTTGAACGTTTTTGTTGGTGCTGGTGTCTTTTTGTTCAAAAGTCATTCTAAGATGTTCGGGCGTTATTTTGTCAATGCTTTCAATTGTTAAAACTTCCTCAAACCCATCAACAAAATATGATAATATGCCGCCTTTTTCAGCAACAATTGTTGATTTTGTTTTACTAAGTTCAACATCAAACCGTTCTCTTTCATCAACCATACCTTCAATGCTTCCTCTGTTTTCGGATAGAAGAATTTGGTTTCTAATATTTACATTTTGGGAAACCGTTTCTTTAAAATTGTATAAAGTTGAAGTATCTGTTGCTAGAAACTTTGGTATGTTGGAATCGACTGCTTTTTTAATTTGCTTGTTTTTAAGCTGTGCATCTTCATAAAAAACAGAAATATCGCCTCTCATATTTTGCTGTATATTTAAAATCTTTTGGTCTATTTTAGACATTCCTGCAGCAATTTCTAAAGCGGCTTGTTCATCTAAAATATTGCAAACTGTAGAAGATTTTCTAATTTTATCATATTCGTTATAATTAAAGCTTAATTTTCCTGAAGCATTAGCTTTATATACTTGCTCGTCTCTAACTATTAAAGCATTTATTTCATGTGGAATGTCAACTGTTCCATAAGCTACTAACCCAAAAGATATATCAGGCTTATTAACGTAGTCAACTATAGCACGAAATATATATGCAAAAACAGTAAGGAAAATTAAAAACACCAAAATAACACCTGAATAATTAACTGATTGCTTTTTAGAAGGCTTTTTAACAACACGCCGTATTTGTCTTTTGGGTTTTTTTATCATTTCCTGTTCGCTCCTATTCATAAATTGGAACAACTTGAATATAATTAATGCTAAAAGGAGTTTGGTCAAGGTGAAGCCAAAAAATTATATATCTTTCATTATACCAATTGCAGTAGCAATTTTCAATATACTAATCATTTTATTTCCAACCCAAATGATTGCGGCTTCAAGGCAAGGGCTTGGCCTTTGGTTCAACAATGTTTTGCCTTCGCTTTTGCCTTTTATAATTGGAACGAACATATTGGTTGGGCTTGGGTTTGTTAGCTTTTTAGGAACGCTTTTAGAACCTGTAATGCGCCCTGTTTTCGGCGTTCCTGGTTGCGGCGGCTTTGCATTAATAACGGGAATGATGTCTGGCTACCCTATGGGGGCAAAAACCGTATCCGATTTAAAACAAAAAAACTTGCTATCCAAAACAGAGGCTCAAAGACTTGTTGGGTTTGTAAACAATTCGGGTCCACTATTTATGCTTGGAGCAGTTGGCGTTTCAATGTTTAATTCAAAAGCAATTGGCTATTTTTTTATGTTTTCCCATTACATATCTGCCATAGTAACCGGCGTTGTTATGAAATATTATAAATACGAACACAAAACAGAAAAACAAATTAAATCAAAAAACACAGCCAAAAATGCACTTAACAGCATGAAAATTGCAAGAAATCAAGATGGACGCAGCCTCGGACAAATATTGGGGGATAGCGTTAGAAATGCCATGGAAACAATATTAGTTGTTGGCGGATTTATAATTTTGTTTTGCGTCATTGTTGAAGTACTTGAAATTACTAATGTTGTTGGTGCAACAAATTATATATTTTCGGAAGCACTTAGCTTTTTTGGCATTAGCGATGAAGTTTATAAAGGCTTTTTTGTTGGGATTATGGAAATAACCAATGGAACAAAAATTATATCCGAAACAGTGCCTTCAAAAGCCCAATTGTTAGCGGCGGTTTCTGTTTTGTCTTTTGGTGGATTTTCAATTCATGCGCAAGCAATTAGCTTTTTGCATAAGGCAGACATAAACCCATTTATATACATAGCTTCAAAAGCACTTCATTCGCTAATTAGCGTTGTTGTTGCAAGCATATTGTTTCCGTTTTTCAAATTTAAGCCCGAAATTTCAGCTGTGGCATATAGTAACAAAATAGTTGAAAAGCTTGCCTTTTCGTCTGTTAATTTTGTTGCTTCGATTGCGGTTATGTTTATAGTTGTTTTAATTTTTTATTTTTGGGAAAGGGATTAACTTCTTCCCATATCTGAAATTAGGGAATTCTTTAAAAGAAGTTTGGTAACTTAAGCTACCCTTATTCTTTGAGGGCTAGCCAAAAGCCCTATACGCAATTGTTCGTAATTGAACTTCTGCTTACTTTTACGAAGTATATTTAAAGCACCGTTAACATCGGCGTTTATAGTTATTCCGTTTTTGCTTTGATACAAACCGCGCCTAACTGCTTTTACTAAACACCTTAACTAAATTTTGAAAACAGCAGCTTATATCCCCGCGGCTAAAGCCGGGGGTTTTTACGCCACATCTAATAATTATTCTTTTCTCCCTCTTATTTCTTGCTTATTTTCATGAATTCTTCCGACTGTGTTATTTAAATCGTCTTCTGCATCTCTAAAGCTTTTAGAAACGTTTTCAAGAGTTAATTTAACAACCTTTTCTGTTTTGGTTAAAATTTCTTCCACATAGTTCATAGTTCCAATTCTAACATCACGAGAATATTTCTTAGCTTCGTCAACAAGCTTTTCGGCGGCTTCCGTTGCCAATTTATATATTTCATGGTCGCCCGTTATTTCATCTGCACGCATTTCCGCTTCTTTAATTATTGAAGTTGCTTTGTTTTTTGCATCTTCAATAATTCTATCGTGGTCTTCAATTATTTTTTGAGCTTGTCTAATTTCTTGAGGTAAATTTAAACGCATTTCACCAATAATGTCATACGCTTTTTCTTTATCTATTGATATTTTACTGGTAAACGGCCGCCCACGTCCGGCATCAAGTATGTCTTCCAGTTCATCTATATATTCCATGAAAGACTCCACAAAATCACCTCCATTTAGCGGCAGAAAGCTCCGCTTCAATTATGTCAGGCACAAGCCCTTTAACGCTGTTTCCATAACGCACAATTTCTTTAACAACGCTTGAACTTAAAAACATATTTTCAGAGCTTGCCGGAATAAAAAACGTTTCCAATTTATTGCTTGATAAATGCCGGTTTACAGATGCAGTTACAGCTTCAAGCTCAAAGTCTGAAACATTTCTAAGTCCTTTAACAATTACATTAACGCCCTTTTCTTTTGCAAATTCGGCAGTTAACCCATTAAATGAGTTAACCTCAACATTTTTAAAATCTTTTGTTAAGATTTTAAGGTGTTCGAGTCTTTTTTCTATACTGAAAAAAGGTTGTTTGGAAGAATTTATTAATACTGCAATAATTAATTTTTGTGCTATTTTAGCAACTCTTTTAATAATATCCATATGCCCGTTTGTAACAGGGTCGAAACTTCCCGGATAAAGCGCAATCATTGCAACACCTCAAGATTCTTTCTTTAAAAATACAAAAGTAGTTGTTTTTAATACTTTTTCTCTATATATTAATAAACCGTTTATTTTTGGTAACTTTTCCAAGCTTCCTTGTTCGGTAATAATTATGCCATCTTCACTTAAAAGCTGGAATTTATCAATAAGACAAAGCGTTTCATATGCAAGCCCTTTGTAATATGGTGGGTCTAAAAATATAACATCAAATTTTTTTCCCTTTTTATAAAGCAGCTTTAACATTAATGCAAAATCTCCGCAAAAGACATTAGATTTTTCTGCTAAATTAGTCGCGGTTAAATTTTTATTTATAATTGAAACGCATTCTTTGCAATTTTCTATAAAGGTTGCTTCACTTGCTCCACGGCTAAGTGCTTCAATGCCAATTGCGCCGCTGCCGCTAAAAATATCTAAAAAAGAACGTTCAAATATTTCGTTGGCAATTATATTAAAAAGTGTTTCTTTTAATCTATCGGTAGTTGGTCGGGTTTTATTTCCGCTTTTAGAAATTAATTTCATTCCCTTTGCATATCCGGCAATTACTCTCATTTTTAAGCACCTTTACTTTATGTGTATATTTCCCAATTTATTATACATACTATTCCAAAAAAAGTAAAGTTATTTTTTGTCATAAAGAGCTTTTTAGTTTACTAACGTTGTCTATAATATTATTTCCATTAAAAACAGCACTTCCGGCAACTAAAACATTAGCTCCGGCATCTTTTATTAAGCGTGCATTTTCAAAATTAACTCCGCCATCAACTTCTATTTCTATAGGAAGTGAAAGTTTTGAGACTTTATTTGCAACTTCCTCTATTTTATAAAGCACTTGTGGTATAAATTTTTGCCCTCCAAATCCGGGATTAACAGACATTATTAAAATTAAATCAATGTCGCCAAAAACATAATCCAAAACATATGGGTTTGTTGCAGGGTTTAATGCAACACCAGCTTTTTTGCCGTTTGCTTTAATTTTAGATAGCGCACGTTGAAGATGCGTTGCAGATTGGCATTCGGCGTGTATTGTTATAATATCTGCTCCGCAGCTTGAAAATTCATCAATATAATTAAGTGGTTCTTGTATCATTAAATGAACGTCAAGAACTTTATTTGTTAACGGTCTAATATCTTTAATAACGGGCAAACCAAACGAAATGTTCGGAACAAAAATACCATCCATAATATCACAATGAATATAATCTGCCTCTGAATTATTAAGCTGCATAATAGCATCTCCGATATATGCAAAGTTTGCTGTTAATATGGAGGGTGAAATCTTAGTCATATTTATTCTTCCTTTATTTTTAATATTGTTTTTAATGTGATTTTAATAATTGGAGTTGTGCAAACGCCAAATCATCTTCTGTTGTAATTTTAATATTCTTGTAGCTTCCTTCAATAATTTCAATTTTAGCTCCAATGCGTTCTACTAGTTGAATATCGTCTGTTGCTAAAAACTTATCTTTAATAGCTTTTTCGTGCGCTTCTTTAAGAATGCTTGTTTTAAAAGCTTGTGGCGTTTGAACTACCCATAAGTTGCTTCTATCAAGTGTTTGGCTATTTGTTCTTATTGTATCTTTAGGTTTTACAGCAAGTGTTGAGGCATCTGCCCCGCCAAAGCCATTAAAATCAAGGCAATTAACAACATCGTAAATATTTTTTTGGGTTACAAATGGGCGAACGCCATCATGTATTACAACAGCTTCGGTTTCAGTTTGTTCAAGCCCTTTATATACAGAAGCTTGGCGCTCACTGCCACCTACTATTATTTTACCTTGAACTTTTGTTATGTTATATTTGTCAACTATTTCGTAGCCGCAATAATCTGCAAACTCTCTTGAAGTTACTATAATAATTTCGTCTATTATATCACATTGTTGGAAAGTTTTAAGCGTATACGCAAGTATTGGTGTTTCATATATTTCAATAAATTGTTTTGGAACTACAGAATTTATTCGCATTCCTTTGCCAGCAGCAAGTATTATTGCTGTTACCATTTTCATTCTCCTTTTGTATCTTACAAACTATATTTTGCAAACTAAAACCGTTCCAATTCTTTTTCCTTCTGATTTGTTAACTTTAAATAACATACCTCCAAATTCAATTTCTGGTTTTTCTCCATCTTTTGGAATATGCCCTATTTGCCCTATTAAAAACCCACCCAACGTATCAAATTGGTCTGTTGGCAAGCTTATATCAAGAACATCCGAAACAGCTTCAAGGCTTGCCGTACCATTAATTTCATATGTGTTTTCGTCTATTTTATTTATATCGGGCAATTCCTCATCGTCATATTCATCAAGTATGTTGCCCATAATTTCTTCTATTAAGTCTTCCATAGTAACCAAACCCGCTGTTCCGCCGTATTCATCTATTATTATAGCTATATGAGTTTTATTTAATTTCATCTCATTAAACAGTTCGTCGGTCTTTTTTGAAATTGGGAAAAAATACGGCTTATACAACATTTTACGTAAATTAACAGCTTCAAGTTTGCCATTATTGTTTAAAATATATTGCAAAAAGTCTTTAATATGAAGTATGCCGATTATGTTGTCTATATTTTCTTCATATATGGGTATTCTTGAATATTTTTGCTCTTTAATAATTGTTGTTATTTCTTCCATTGTTGATGAAACATCAAGCGCAACTATATCTTTTCTATGGATTGCAATATCGCCTACTATTTTATCATCAAATTCAAAAACATTGTTAATCATTTCAATTCTGCTTTCTGTAATCTCTGTAATTAGAGAATTTGGCAAATAAAATTCTTCTTCTTTCATTTTTTTGTCTTCCATGTTAACGCCAACTGCTTTAATAATTAAATTTGAAATAAAAGAAGAAATAGCAGTAATTGGAAATAATATTTTAGAACATGCAACAACAAAGCCAATTAAAGCATAGCCAACATTTTCGCAATTTTTTAAAGCAACACGTTTAGCAGTAATTTGCCCCAAAATAAAAAATATGTATGAAGCAACAACGAATATTAAAACAACGTGTAAAATGCTTGCTGCAATTTTAGCTGCAATTTCAATAGAGCTAAAAATAGTACATAAAGTAAAAAGCAAGCTTGTTAAAAACATTCCTGCGCTGGTAACTGTTAAAAATTTTGATTTATTTTTTAACGCTTCTTTAAAAATAATAGCTTTTTTGTTTCCTTCTTTGGCTTTTTCCTTAACTTTGCTTATATTTGCTGAAAAAAGGGAAGTTTCTGCCGCTGAAAAAACTATATTTAGTATCGCAAGAGCTATAAGCGCTGCTATATTTACTAACAATTTGTATCAAACCTCCAAGGTGTTATTTTATAATAATACATTCTGCTTTAACTATAGTCAATACAATTATTTCCATAATATTCAACTTCTTGAAATTACTACATTTTGCACATATTAATTATTTTATCGTTATGTACTTTAAGTCATTATATATTTATATTTTTTGTTATATGCATTAATATAAAATCGAATGTAGATAAACATTTTTATAATGCTTTGTTGTAAAAACTTGTTCAAGTTGAAGTACCAAAATTGTTGGTATTTAAATAAAATTTATGTATTAATTAGCATATGTTAAAATCAATTCTTTAAAAAATATTGCAATATTAATTAAACTAACTTATAATGAAAGAAATATAAAGTTAAATCTTATAAAGTTATATAAGTAAAATATATAATTAATATACGAAAGGGTTATATAGTATGAAAAAACACTTTCTAAGCTTCATATTAGGCTGCACTGTTACTGCAATTTTAACAACATCAACAATAACATACGCTGAAACTATGAAAACTATTGACGCAATATTCGGAAAAATAAAACTTGTTGTAGACGGGCAGCAAATGGATAAAGAAACGTTACTATACGAAGGCACAACATATATTCCTTTAAGAGCTGCGGCCGAAGCTTTTGGAAAAGAAGTTGACTATGACCATTTAACCGAAACAGCTTACATAAATTCTCCTAAAGTAGAAGTAAATATTAACACTTCCCAAACTGTAAACAATAACATATTAATATTAAAATCAGCAGATTTAAACAATCAAGTATCAAAAGATGAAATTAAAGACAAATTTACAGTGTTTTGGGGAACAACGGGAAACAAAATACATCTAGTTCCAGATTGCAGGACATTTGTTTATGAAGTTTATTATGGAACTCTTGAAGAAGCAAAAGAAGTTAGAACTGATGGCTGGTGTGGTGTATGTTCGAATGGCATGACAGATGAAAAGTTTTTACTAAATGGTAACCCTAAAATTAAAGAAAACACACAGCAATTAAAATAGCCGCCGCTTCTAATGCTTAACAGCAAATTTGGTGTAGCAGTTTTTTAGAAGAACTAAACAAAAAAGACAAGGTTTAAAGCGCCTTGTCTTATATAAAGCATTTAATTATATAATTATGTTATATTATTTAGTTGTAATTTATCGACTATTTCGTAGCCATTTCCTTCGCCAAGCGGCTTTATAATAACCGTTCCGATACGAAAAACACATACATTTCTAACAAAATGTAGACATTTATACTGTGATACGACTTATACCTTTCGGTTTTTCGTTCTGTACCTTCCTGCTTCAATGCGTCTGGTTTTGCCAAAGCTACTCTCATTTGTTATAACGCTCCACAGGCTTAAATTCCGCAGTATCGTTGCGTACACATAGCTAGTATCTTTTATTGTGATATTCTAGCTATACAACAGAACAAACTGTTGATAAAACATTTTTTAAGGCTTGGTTTTTGCCTAATAATTATTATAATAATTAGCAAAACAAAAGTCAATACAAAGTATTGTAAATATTTTCAGTAACAGATTACTCTCCTTATTTTATAGAAATTTAGGCTACTTTTTCTTAAATTTACTATATTTGTATTAACAGTTAATCCCTCTTATTTCCTTAGATATTTTACGTGCCAAGGGATTTAGCTTGGTTTTCGCTTTTAGTTTTGTTGGCATAACCCATATATCTACTTATCAAGGTTCATGAGAACATTATAAGTCTTATGCTTAGTCTTATCAATGAAATTGCAAATCTATATTTCTATACATATTTGTATAGTTTTGTTTAAATTTATTATAACAGTTTTATTTCCCATATCATCAATCACACCAAAGCTAATTCCTTTTGGTAAAGCGTGAGCAATAATTACAGTATTCATTCCTTTGGGTGGCTGTTTTTCTAATTTGGACTGCATATTATTCAATATTTTATTTTGCTCATTTAAAGATAAGTTTTCGCTCAAACGATAAACATCATACCAAAATGAATCGACTGTAACATTTTGCTTTCCAAAAGCCAACGCCGCTGTTTCAATAGTTCTACATAATGGGCTTACAATTACTGGGTAATTTATTGGAATTTGTAACGAACGAAGCCTTTTTCCGTATTCAGTAGCTTCCTTTTTTCCTTTTTGCGAAAGATTTCTTTGTGTATTGCAGTTGTTTAAGTCTAAGTTTGGCAAATCTTCTCCTATGTTTGCTTCACCATGTCTTGAATATAAAATGTATCATCCATTTTTTAATAAGTCATGCAAAGAATTATTTTGCCCCTGTATTGCTTTCGCTTGATATTTGCAATCAATTGTAAACTTTTTCAAATCAAATATATTCAGGGCTTTTTCAATCTGTGATATTTGTTCTACAATTTTTTCAAATCCGTTTTCTCCGAATTTCTGTTCTTCAATACTTTCAAATTTCTTGCCTAATGCAATAAATTCTGTAGTTGATATTAACCGATGAAAAGTTGGAAAAACTACAGTATCTTCACGTACAGAGTGTGGTTCGTACATATGTATAAACTCCATCATAAGATGTGAAAGTTTTTTGTATGAAATACTTTAATTATGAAATTATCATCTTGGAGTAATTGACAAAATTAAATTGGCATAATACTGTGCCGTTTGCTCAGGAGATAAAAATTTTTACCGCTTATATGGTACAGTTATTCTGACAGAATGACATGTATACACGTTTGTATACTCATTAAAGCAACCACTCTTAAGAAGGAAAGAACCAACAACCGTGAATTTGTTCACTGGTTATAGGTTCTGTGTCTTAGCGCCCCGCTCTTTGATAATTAAAATATTTAGCTATTGAACACTAATAAGGTTTTCCTGCTTGTTACTTGGGCAAAGCAGAGGGAAGTTTATAAGTTACATATCATCTCGAATTTTAGTATGCGGTTTACTCTTGCAGATAGGGCATAATATCCAATTTGCTTTTTCTATTGAGCCGAATCATCATTCTACTTCCCTCAAACGCTCCACTACACTTTCTTTCATACTTCCGTTAAAAATTATAATAGGAATAAACAATGATATTAGGAAAAAAATTGGCCAACATATTATAAGCGGCAAAACAATAAACTGATAGGTTACAAACCACAATCCACTCATTAATATTCGGATAATGAAATGTGAACTTAAAACCCCTAACACAAACGAAACAATTATTGTTCCAACTGCATAGTAAAGCCCCTCTAAACAGAGCATATTTCTAAGCTGTCTTTTCGTCATGCCAATACTCTGTAACATAGCAAACTCTTGACGACGCGTGATTACGCTGGCGAACACAGTGTTTATAAGATTCAGTATACCAATTAATCCAATAATACCGCTCAATATGCTGCCAATAGAAAGAATTAAGTTTCGCATACCCATAAATTCTTTTACATGGGTCTCTTTTGATTCGTAATGCATCAGCGGTTCTTCATTTTCTGTGTAATACTTCAAGAATGACTCCACATGCTCTTCTAATTCATCTGCGACATTGAACGTATAACTCATAATTGTTTTTTCGTACGTGAGAGGAAGATAAATACTTGATGGCATGTAAAATGTGTAACTACTCCATGTTCGATTTGAATTGGAAAAGTAGTTAATCTTCACGATAGCAAGCACCTCATATACTTGGGTCGTATACTCCTTATCTAATATGTTAGAGCTTTGCATGTGGTAATTGTGTAAAATAACTGTATCGCCTACATTAAATTTGGCTGCTTCTGGTTTACCAAAATCATCGATGTTAACTCCTACTAAGATATAGCCGCCGGATTTTAACTTCTCAATATCAAGCTCTCCTTCTATAACTTCTAACCGTTCAAGCGGTAGGTCATCTAGACCGTAAACATCAGCAATTTGGTGGCTGTCATGGCCTTGATTATATTTATTCTGATTGTTAGAGTCCTCTACTGTAAAATATTCATTGTTAGTTTTGTAAAGTCTTCCACCAGCCTCAAACCCCGGCTGCGCTTCCATATTTGTAATTATACTTTCTTCCACGGCACTTTCAGTACCAAAATAATGGCTATTAAAATAATTAGCATGAGCAATTAAAAAATCATTGTCAACAAATTTGGATAAAAATTTGTCCATATCCATACCTTGAGATAAGGTAAATACGCAGTTTAGTAATACTAAACTTAATGACAAGGAGATGAATACCAAAGCAGTGCGTTTTTTAGTCCTTCCCAAATTAAATAGCGCCATTTTGTAAAGCTTTCCACCATTAGTAGAGCGTTTCATTGTTCTTTTGTTGCCCACATCGGAATCGGTGTATCGTATTGCTTCCATAGGCGAAACCTTTGCAGCAATTTTCCCAGGCTTGCGTGTGGAAATGCACACAGTTATCCATGCAAATACGGCAGAGGCTATAAAAATAATGGGGTTTGCCGATAATTCTGAAGTCGTTCCTGTAAAATCTGTTTGTGCCAAAACCATTGGAACAAGCTTGGTACCTACAGTATATCCCAACGCAAGCCCAATTGGTATGCCAATCAGAGAAAGTACTGTTGCTTGCAAGGTGATGATGTTTTTAATTTGTCGCCCTGTGGCTCCGATGGTTTTCAGTAATCCATAGTAACGAATATTACGCAATACTGAAATTTGAAATATATTGTAAATAATTAAATATCCTGTAAAAGCTACCAACATAAGGGCAACAAACATGGCAGCTGTAGTTATGGGGTCGCCTCCCGTGGTTGTTGAAAGATAAGCCCAATTTATATTACCGTCAACATAGTTTGGGGCATTCTTGTTCACTCCATCAAAGCCGCTTTCCAATATTACACGATCAAGTTTTGCTTGCATATTAAATGAATTACTAAAACGTATATTTGCGTTAATTAAACCAACAAGGGAATAGTCATCATCATAAGTAACGACAAGTTCCTTGATATGCCTGTCAATATATGCTTTTGAAGTAATTAAAATACTCGCATTGAAGGCTGGGTCGCTTTCCCACCAGCCAGATAGCACAAAGTCTCTCTCAATTTGATTTCCATGTATCGTTAATACAAGCTTTACCTTTGCACCGATTTGTTGGGGTAGTTTCAACAATAGCATTGTTTTTGTGTCCATCATGATTTCGTTTTCAGCAACAGGTCTATTCCCTGCAATAGGCTCATAAAAACCTTGCTTTAGTCCGTTATCGTCCATGTACCAGAGTTCGCCATGTCTCTTTAGCAGTTCTGGGTTATCTACGCTGTCGCTCAAGATACGTGTATAGGCAATTTCCTTTACCAGAGGGTGTTTGCTTATTTTTTCAAATTCTTCATCATCAATATAATTTATCACTGCATGAGCGCTTGAACCTGACTGTCGCATGGTAGCCTTTTGGAACATATCTATGCTGCCGATACCCAGAGTAAATAAGGTAGTAAACAGCACAGCCGTGAGGGTAATTGCACAAATAGCCATGATATTACGCTTTTTATCAGAAGACAGGGTGCGCCCTGCAATTTTTCGTATAATGGCGGCATTGTTATTTCTCATTATTTGCACCGCCCTTTACTTTGCCATCCTCAATATGAATAACGCGGTCGGCAAGTTGAGCAATCTGCTCATTATGGGTAATCATCACAATGGTTTGATTAAACTTTTTCGAAGTCATTTTTAGAACACCTAAAACATCTTGACTTGTTTTGCTGTCGAGATTACCAGTCGGTTCATCAGCTAGGATAATAGACGGCTTTGTTGCCAAAGCTCTTGCAATTGCCACACGCTGTTGTTGACCGCCTGAAAGCATATTGGGGAGATTATTTCTGCTACCAAAAACATATAGAAATATATGTTTTGTTTATTTCCTGTTTCAAAAAACCCACATTCGCGTAGCTAATAGTGTTTGGTATAGCTATCCACAGGCTTAAATTCGGATATAGCAATTTCCTACACAAAAATTAACTTACTCTCAAAATTTTAATAAGCTAACTTTTCAAGATTGATTGCGGCGTTAAAATCTCTGTCTATAGCAAGATTACAATGCTCGCATATGTATTTACGGTCTTTAAGTTTTAGATTATGCTTAATACTTCCGCATTGGCTACACTTTTTACTACTAGGGTAGAATCTATTAGCCTGAATTAATGTAATGCCTTTAGCTCTGCATTTGTATTCTATTTGCCGTAAAAACTCATAAAACAATTGTTCTTGTATAGCTTCTGCAAGATGTTCATTTTTCATCATACCTTGTACATTTAAGTCTTCCATAACAATCGTTTTTGGAAGAAGCCTAACTATCTTGGTTGTGACTTTATGAGCATAATCTTTGCGAATATTTTTTAACTTAATGTATAGCTGTTTTTGTTTTTGCTCTGCTTTAAGAATATTGCTTGTTTTGTCATATTTGCCATTAGCATGATATTTTCGACTTACATTATGTTGTGATTGTTTTAAACGTTTCTTTAGTTTTCTTACACGTTTAGTTTTATTAATATTCTTAAATACAGTTTTTTCACCATTACAGCTAATAACAGCTAAGTCTTTTACGCCTAAATCTATTCCAACTGAATAATCTTTGAGTGTTTCAGCTTGGTTTTTGCTGTCCATACCAAATGATAAAATCCATTTACCATTTTCGTATGAAACTCTTGGATTAGTAAATTTACAAGTATTTCTGCCTTGTGGTAGCTCGTATGTTGTTTGGTAAGGCATTTTGCCTATTTTTTCAAGAATTGCATTGCCGTCTTTAAAATAAAAATTATCTACTGTAACATAAAAACTTGGCTTTGCCTTTCTTTTAGACTTAAACTTTGGGTGTCCGTTTAAATCATAAGGTGTTAACTTTCTACCTTTACGCTTAGCTTTTTGAATAGCTTTCTTAGTGAATTTTTCGCCTGTTTTTTGGATTTTAAAGAACTTTTTATATGCTGTGTCTAGATCCAATAAACCTTGCGAACACACTTTTGAAGAAACTTCATTTAACCAGTTGAATTTTTCTGTTTTCTTTAAAGGAACTAAAACCTTCCTTAAATCATACCCACTTAAATGACTTTCACCGTTAGAAAACCTATCCATTTGAAAAGCTAAACCCCAATTCCATACAAACCTTGAAGCATTAACACTTTTCCACAAAAGCTTTTCTTGTTCTTCAGTTGGAAGCAATCTTACTTTGTGTCCTTTAATCATTGTTTCACCTCACTTTCTATACTTATTATATCATACTGATATCATATTGTCAATAGTTATATTAAATATTGACAACAGTTTTTATTATGGTATAATAACATTTGAGGTGACAATATGGCTGGAAGCATAGCAGAACATAATACTCGTACAATGCTTACAATTCCAAAAGAATTAAAGGCTACTTTAGAAAGTATAGCCAAAGAACAAAACCGGAGCTTCAATAATTTAGTTATTACTGTTCTAAAGGATTTTGCTGCTAAGGCGCAAAAGTAATTTTGTGCCTTTTATAATAAACAAAATATAAATTATATATTTTTTTGGTAATTGTTCAACAGAGGTCGTTAATCACTGCCGGTTCTCTTACGAACTCCTTATACTTTCGCATAAGCACAGACTATTTCATCATCTCATATTTTTATGAGAGCCACTCGTTTCGAGGAACTTTCCCCTACTCCCTGCCGGGATAGTCGTTGAGGAGTACCCTGTTCGGGCATATCCTACTAAAGACCCATTGTTTTATAGCACTTAGGATTTAACCTTATGCCATCTGCACTATTTTTTCTACTTTCGCAACATTCACGCTTAAGCTTATTTCATCTTTACGTTGTAGTTAGTGCAGCTTTAGGGATTACTAGTATTTGATGTGGTTTTAACATAGCACGTCACCGTACTATGAGAGCTTTGTATAATTATCAATATGTTTTAATATATTTAAGTGTGTTTTTGATAACTATTAAATAACTCTTTTCATCCAACCCAAGCGTATTAATGATTTCATCTACAAAAGCCTTGTCAACCGCATTGCCATCAAGTTCAATGGGTAAGACAATGTTTTCATATACATTTAAAATCGGAACGAGATTGTAGTTTTGAAAAACAAAACCCACATTGCGTCGGCGAAAAATTGTAAGTTGTTCATCGCTCATCTGCGACAACTCGTTTCCGTCAACAATTACTTTGCCAGTGGACGGTTTGTCTAAACCGCCAAGCATATGAAGCAATGTACTTTTTCCTGAACCTGACTGCCCAACAACAGCCACAAACTCACCTGCATGAATTTCAATGTCAACACCATCAAGCGCGCGGACGATATTTTCTTTTCCGTAGTGTTTCTTAAGTCCCTGTGTTTTTAAAATTGCCATACCCATTAACTCCTTTCGTTAAGTCAAATATATAATTGACTTTATATTTTTTATTATAAGACGTAATTCTTACAACTACCTTACAAAATCTCATTTATTTCTTACAACATTGTAAGAAAACCGAAAAGGAGGTAAATTCGCCTTGCTTTGAATCAACTGCAATATACCCACCCTGTTTTTCCATAATAAGTGCAGCAAGATAAAGTCCAAGCCCTGCGCCTTCAATTTCCTTTGTGTTTTTACCTCTATAAAATCGTTTAAAAATTTTGTTTAACTCATCTTTTGGCACACCAATACCGTTATCGGTTATTACAATTTTTGTATATAACGAAAGTGACTCGACCGATATGTCAATTGTACTACCCTGCAATGAATATTTGATTGCATTTTCCAAAAGATTAGTAATTACTTCTGTCGTCCATTTTGTGTCATGGTAAAGCTCTAACTCTTTAAAATCCGTTACAATAATATTAATGTCTTTCTTTGCTGCCATAGATAGTACGCTACCAATAGCATCCTTAACGGTTTTATTTACAGGTGCGTTTGTGGGATTAAGCTCTATTGCGCCAACCTCTAACCTTGATAGTTTAATCAGGCAGTCCATAATCCACTTCATTTTATCTGAAAGTTTTTTAATTCTAAGCAAAAATTCCTTTCTTTCTGTTTCTGGCAAGCTATTATTTAGCAAAAGCTCAGAATACATAGAAATACCGGAAAGAGGTGTTTTCATTTGATGCGACATATCCGAAATAAAGCCTTGTATGGTTTCCTTTTCATTTTTAGCAATAGCGGCATCAGATACATACATATCCAAAATACGATATGCCTTGTGGTTAAGTTTTGAAATCCGATTATCAGCAAGTTTGGAAGATGGCAGTATTAGTTTTTTATTTAAAATACCATCAAGAGTTTTGTCGATTGTGTCAAATGCTCGTTTTACATACAAGCGGCATAATAAGACAGTCAACACACAGAACAATAAGGCAATAATCGAAATAATAACATAAGTCATTTTGTTTACTCCTTTACCCAAACATAGCCCATACCGTGTATCGTTTTAATTGCTTTTGGGGCTTTGGGGTCAGTTTCTAATTTTCCTCTAAGGCGGCTTATGTTTACCGACAAAGTGTTCTCGTCTACAAAATTGCCTTCATTATCCCAAAGTGACGCAAGAATTTGTTCCTTTGATAAAATTTGCCCTGCATTTGACATTAAATAATGAAGCAAACGAAACTCAGTTGCACTAATAGGTATTTCTGTGCCACTAATAAAAAACTTACAGAGCGATGTGTCTAGGCGGTATTTTGAAATTTCTAACACATTACTTTTTACTTTGCCCAAACGGCGAAAAAGCGCTTCCACTCTTGCTTTTAAAACAGATAATGAAAAAGGCTTGGTAATATAATCATCAGCTCCCGATTTAAGCCCCTGCACCTCATCTGTTTCAAGGTCACATGCAGTTAGCATAATAATTGGAACTTCAGATTTTTGGCGAATATACTTGCATAAATCCAGTCCGCTTCCGTCTGGCAGACCAATATCAAGAATGATGCAATCAATACCACCTTTATCAAAAGCAAATTCTCCGTCTTTAAGTGTGTTTGCCGTTACCACCAAATGACCATCGCTTTCAAATGAAAAGCCAATTCCACGACTTAGGTTTTCGTCATCTTCAATAATTAAAATTCTTTTCAATTTAATACTCCTTTTCTAAGTTCTTTACCAGTTTATCGCTTTGCTTTGCATCTTATGGTCTGGCTCTTTGATAACTAAAACATTTAGTTGTTTAACACTGATTGTTGTTTCCATCTTACATTTAGGGCAAAAATATAGGTAAGCTTATAAGTTCGGTACCACCCCATATTTCAAAAGAGCTACTAAGTAAAAAGCTTCCACCTATGTCTTAGATGGGCAGACGAACATGTCGCGAGTATCTTTTATATTTATTGTTCGCAAGGATTATCAATAAAATTAACTTCAATAGCTTTTACTGGACACTTTTGGCATATTTGTACAAGAGCTTGCGTGTTGGCTTTATCTACCTGAATTTCTTTAACAAATGCTTTTTTATCAGCCATTCCAAAATATTTAGGAAGTTCTCTTGCGCATAAACTACACCCAATACAATAAACAGTTTCGACAGCAAGCGAAGCATTATTTTCCGTAATTTTATTATTAGGAATGTCATGTTTGCGAATAAACAATGACGAAAGCCAAGCCATAAGAAATATTGCCCCTACTGTAAATACCCAACGCACCGCCATAAACTTTACACCAAGAAATTTAGCTTCATTAGCAAGCATAGGTACCTTGATAACCGCCCATGAACTTAATATAATAACTATGTTTCCTATACTTGCTCCTTTTTTAAGTAACAGCTTGCATATTGGGAAAGCTGCATAAATCGGACCTGCTGAAAGACTTCCAAGCAAAAGTGAAAATACACCCCCAAATACTCCCGACTTTTCGCCAAGCCGACGCACAATCATATCCTGCGGAATCCAAGCATCAATGAATACTGTAAGTAAAAATACCACAGGCATAATGGTAAACATTTCAAACAAATAATATCCGCTATTTTTGATTGCCACAAGCCCTTTATTGGGGGCAATTACAAATATAACAACATAAGATAGTGCTACAAATACAAGTAGCTTATTTTTCTTTAACACTTTAAATATACTCATAAAACCACCTCCATAGCAAGTGCAATTAACATTGCAAGACCAAAGCTAAGGGCGTTTCGGACAAGTGCAAATTTAAGCCCAAACTCTTTCTTTTCAAGAGGAAAGGTTACGATACCTACCATTGTTAGTGTTGTAAGAAATGCCACTGCAGGAATAATGCTTGCACCATAGCTGATAAGCGAGCCAATAAGCGGAAACGCTACAAATGCAGGAATTAACGTTATTGCACCCACCAGTGCACTAATAAGTGTTGATAGCAGCGTGTTTGATGTTCCGAGTAAACTTTTGATTGTTTCTGGCGGTATAAATGCTAAAAGTATTCCGATTAAAAAGATAATGGCAACAATTCCCCCCATCATACTACTCATCATACCCTTGCTTTTTTTCATAGAAGCAAGTGTTTTCTTTTTATCTTTAATAACAGAAACAACAAAGAGTATCAAGCCGAAAGCCAAAAAGCCAATTGTAAAAATATCCAACATTCATTCCTCCCAATTGATTTATTAACTTAACTGTACTAAAATCAAAAAAATAAATCAGTTGCATTTGCAACAAAAAGGAGGATATTTTGAAAAATTGTATTAATGACTTAATAAAAAATCCGCTGTTTAACGGTTGTGATACATTGGATAAGTTATTACCACAGTTAGCATCAAGAGTTGTGCAGTTTAAGCAAGATGATTATATAATTTTCAGTGGTAATACGGTGAAAGATATTGGTATTGTATTATACGGCAACATTAAGGTTATTAAGGAAAACATAAACGGTAACATAAACATAGTATCGGAACTTTCAAAAGGCCAAATTTTCGCCGAAGCTTTTTTATGCGCAGGCATTATTATTAGCCCTGTAACAGTGCAGGCTACAACTGATTGCGAGATTTTGTTTATTGATTTTGAAAGAGTTCATAATGAGCCAAAGCTCATTTCAAACATGCTACGGATTATTGCCCAAAAAAGCATTATGCTCAGTCAGAAAATCGAGATAATGGCAGGGCGTACTATTCGTGAAAAGTTGCTGCTGTTTTTTAATTCATATAAGGTAAACGAAACAAGTACAGAGAATAAAATATCAAGCAGTATCGTTAAAGTTATAATACCTTATAATCGTGAGGAATTGGCACACTATCTATGTGTTGACAGAAGTGCTATGTCAAGAGAGCTTTGTAAAATGCGTGATGAAGGTTTGATTCGTTTTAGAAAGAATATATTTGAAATATACTAATTATATATGTTATTTGACATAACTAAAGTGAATTAATTTATTTGTTAAGGCTTTTAATATTTTAGTAGTAGACACAATATGCAGTCGTATCCATTCAAGCCGAACCTTACGCCATTTTCAGCCTGTTTCACCAGTTTTATCATAGCAAAGCATAGTATAGGGTAAAAAGTTCTCCCCATGCTTGAACAACCTCCTAAATATACCATATTAAATTTAGTATATTTACCCCAACAAAACTTAAAATAGCATTGATACCTATGGTTTATTTATTTTCCAAAGGAGGATTTTTATGATTAAATATTGTTTTATAATGATAATTATACCCATTATGCTGATAATCTCATTTTCAACAGTCATACTTGCAGATGAAAATATTGAATATCAAAATGGTGTTATTTTGAATGACTCCGCAGATATAGTTGACCAGATTGTCTACAACCCTTCAGTGCAAATTTCGGAAGATAATCTTGTTGAATACAGAAAATCAATTAAACAAATTGATAATGACCGTTTCAACATAAGGTTCGATATACTAGCGCAGAACAAAATAGAAACAGTAAAAGGCCTACCTGCTTCTGTCGTTCTAGTTTTGGATACTTCAGGTAGTATGTTGAACATAGCTCCCGACGGCAACACAATCTTTTTTCATGCAAAGTTGGCTGTTGAAAAATTTGCAAGAGAATTTTTAGGCAATGGGGAAGGAAATCGTTTGCTAGGGTTAATAGCTTACGACCAAGATGCTTTTAATGCAATGATAGATGTAAACGGAAAAGGTCAGCCTTTAACAAGTGACCTTGATTATTTTTTAAATATGCTTAACTTGGTTCAACCGGCAAACTATAGCACAAACATTCAAATTGGGCTTTATAAGGCAAGGAATGTTTTGAACAATTATGGAGGTAATAATCCTAAACATATCGTGCTTTTTAGCGATGGCGCTGCAAATCTTTCTTATAAAGCCGGGGTTGCCAAACCTATAGACGATACACCAATAACCCCTCACATAGCCTCAAATGGTACTGTAATGGACATGAACTTTAAGCTTAGTAACTTTAATTACGATATTACAGCATTTCCTTTTTATAACCTAAATGGATTTCATATTAATAATCATTATATTCCAACTATATCAGAGGGCATTATAGCCAGGGAACAGGATAATATTAATATTTATACTGTATTTTTTAGAAACAACAATTTGAGCGATATTGAATACGACTCGGGAGTATTCACAATGCTTAATATTGCCACAAAAGGACAATACCACGAGATTCATAACATTATCGACCTTGCAGATTTGTTTAATCAGCTTGAATATGATATTATTCATAAAACAAGGCTTTGGATAATAAATGACCCTTTTCCCGATTATATGACCTTTGATGGTTTTGTTGAAGAACAGCCCGGCGCAGTCTATAATTCTGCAGACCGTACCCTTAGCTGGAACTTAATGAATATGGAAATTACACCCGAATTTGAGAATGGCAAATATAAGTATAGTCTGTCCTACGATGTTTCTTTTTTATCAAATAATATAGGTATAGAAAACAACACTGCCTACTCCACTAATAACAATACTATATTAGAATATTTTGTTGGCGAGCATATTAACACTGGAACAAAAAAGCAGGTAGAATTTGAAGTGCCTTTAATCAGAACTTCATCAATGTTAAAAAAATATCTGACTGTTTACCCATTGGATATGATTGCTTATCAAGGAGGTCAATCAGCCTCGGGTAATAGCTTTCCTCGTCCTTATTTTTTAGTTAAAGACGAAAGCGGGCACGTGTTAACAGACGAAGAATTAAAAGAATTTACATTTTATATGGATGGAGAAGTGCATGTGCCAGGTGACCATGAGTACTTTATATATGAGCTTCCATTCAGAGCGGTTTACGTAAATAAGGAAACAAACGTTACTCATTACGACCCATCAGAGGAATATTCATCGGAAGACGTGGGTGTTTATAATATTCAACTGACCACAAAAGATAATTCAGGAAAAGTGTATTATGTAACTGCCGTTAGAGGGAATGAAGTATACGATTTTCGCTTTTACCAAAATGCAAGTTTAGAAATACGTGCCCAAAACCAAGAAACCCATACTTCTTTTGCACCGATTTTAGAAGGAAAACCCGGGAATTATAAACCATCAACACCCGTTGCTTTTGTGCCGAAAGATACACAATTCAAAAATTCAGCAGGCATAAACCTCAACCCATTGTCTACCAGTACCAATGTGGCTTTAATGTCAGATACATTGTTACCCGAAAATCAACAAGGCATAGAAAACGCTATAAGCCAGCTTTCCGCTATGCAAGGATTGGCACATGAAACGGTTTACTTAAATTTAGTTGACCACGCAGACGGGAATATTATTGTGCAGGCGGACAAACCTGTAACTGTGCTATATCCTTATCCAACAGGCACAAATAAAAATACAAGTTTCACTGTGCTACACTTTAGAGAAGTAAACCGAGGAGTAGATTTTACCCCCAAATTTGAACCTGATTTTCTTATTGCTGTAAATCTAGAACATGGAATTGCTTTTGATGTAAGTAGTTTTAGTCCATTTGCCATAGCCTATCAAAACAAAATTTATACCGTTCAATTCAACCTAAATGGCGGAACTGGACCACTATCGCAATATTCAAGCCAAAGCATTCCTATGGGTGGAAAGGTAGTAAAACCTGCTAATCCTGTTCGCTCGGGCTTTGTTTTTATGGGATGGGAAGTTAATGTAAGCGGTTCAATGCGTTTATGGAACTTTAATGACAGTGTAAACAACGATATGGTGCTTATTGCAAAGTGGAAGCCGCAATCCGATGTAAACTTTACACCAGAACTAACTCCTAATCCCGAATCTACCACAACGCCTTCTTCCACAACAACACCTACCACTACGCCTGCGCATACAACGCCCCCGGCAAATTCTGACAAGCCTGAACAAAATGTTGAGGGCGAACATTTGCCATATGTAGTTGGTTATCCTGATAAATCGTTTAGGGCAGAAAGGTATATAACCAGAGCAGAAGCCGCATCAATATTTGCACGCCTAATAGAAGAAAAAATGGAATTGCCGTTCTATGCTTCCACATTTGTAGATGTGAAACCGGGCTTGTGGTACTCGAATTATATAGGATTTATGCAACAAAGGGGAATAATTAAAGGCGACAACAATTACTTCCGTCCAAACGAACCTATAACACGTGCTGAATTTGCCGTGCTTGCATCAGCATTTAGCGGATTAACAGGAGATGCTACACTTAGTTTCAGCGATGTACCCAATACTCACTGGGCTTTTCGGGAAATATCATTGGCTGTAAAAAGGGGTTGGCTAAAAGCCTATAACGATGGTACTTTCCGTCCTGAAAACTATATTACACGAGGCGATGTTGTAACTCTATCCAATCAAGTACTTGGGCGCAATCCAGATATTGCCTTCATAAAAAAAAGCTATCGCAATTTAATTGATTTTATAGATTTACCTAAGGATTTTAAAGCTTACTATGAAATTATTGAGGCTGCTAACAAACACCGTTATTTAAAAACCGGACAGAATATGGAAATTTGGCTAGACTGACACTCCCTATCCCTAAAGGGCAAGGGTTCTTTGGGTTATATCATGTATTTGTTTCTTATATTTATGGCTCCTACGCCATCTCTATGTATGTTGGACGTGCGCTTTCTGCACGTCCAAAGACTGCTATATACAAAACCACACTTAGAACATTTATATTGCCTATTGCTTTGTTTATGCTTATGCA
>CAZHPA010000005.1:0-83202 GCA_964533945.1 uncultured Defluviitaleaceae bacterium | reverse complement strand
AATCATATCGCTTCATATTTTGTGTTTTCATTTCCCTGTCGGTAGCTTCGGCTTTAATATGCCTGGCTTAACATTTATAATAGGAGTGAAAAACTATGAAGAAACTTATTTCAGCTTTAGGCATTGCAACTTTGGCTATTTCTTTAACATTTACTGTGCCTTTGTATGCCCAAAATCTATCGCAAACAACAGACCCAATAACAACTTTTATTGCAACTTCGCAGAAAAACAGCGAAATGGACGAAAAATACAACAAAAACCTTAAATGGTACAAAACAAGAGACGAATACATAACTTCTTTAACAGGTTCATCTGCTACAAAGAAAAGAGGAATTAAAAGTGCACTGTCTAAAGACTGGAAAACCGACTACGAGCTTTTAAAGAAAAACTATGACAAAATTACTTCTTCTAAAGGCGTAAATTTAGAATATGTTGATTCTTTTATAATAACATGCGAAATTTTAATTGAAATTGATGAACAACTAGAAGCGCTTAAACAAGGGCTTCCTATTCCTCCGGTTAAATTCAATTTTCCAATTACTATAATGGAAAACGGCGAGCCTGTTGAACATTTGTCTGAATTAAGTTTGCACGCATCTTTAAATTTAACAACACAGGCTAAAGTTCTTAATGAAATACGTTATAATGAAGCAATAAAAAAAGTCGATGAACACTTTCCGAAATTAAATGGCGAAGAAAGACTTAATAAAATTAATTTTATCTTTGAAGAAGAAGCAGTTGCTGATGATTTTGCTGTTCAGCCGAAGCCTCCAATGTCCGATGAAGTTGATATAGCTTATAAAATACATTTTGAACGCAAAGAGTATGCTTATCTGACAATAAACAGATTTTTCCAAGAAAATGGAGACAAAAATCAAACAACAATTGATAATTGGGAGTTTAATTTAAAGTTTTTGCAAGACAACTATGATAAAATTGTTAAAATGGATAATGTTAATCCAATTCTTATTGATAACTATGTTGAATTTTATTCTTGTCACCTTGAAGGCATAAGACTAAAAGAAAAAATGGAGAAAGAACCCAAAAAACAATTATTTGAAAATAATACGGCCAAAACATCAGCAGCAACGTTTATCGGTGTCGAAGCTGCTATGTATGCCATGAGACATTAGAATGTGTATAATCAGGCTTGCCTAAAATACACTCAAACAACCTTGCCATTTTATCAAGGTTGTTTTTAATTGCAAAAAAGTCAATGTATAGTTTTAAGTTTAAATATGTCACCGAACGAACAAAAAAACGTTCGTCCGCTATGAATAGTTAAGTTACATCAAGTATAAATTTTATTGCTTATGAATAATTTAGAATCAGAGGTTGAATAAAAAGACAAATCTGTTATAATGATTTTTAATATTTGTAAGAAGGGGAAGTAAAAATGGTAGTTGATTTTTTTAAGGGGATTTTAATTGGAATAGCCAACGTAATACCCGGTGTTAGTGGCGGCACAATAGCTGTTGTTTTGGGTATATTCGACCAATTAATTGATGCTATAAATAATTTTTACAAAAAAGACTTTAAACGTCACCTTAAATTTATTTTTCCAATTGCATTAGGTGCTGTTTGTGGAATTGTTGCATTTTCAAGTTTAATTGAATATTGCCTTAACAAATATTCATTTCAAACAAGCATGTTTTTTGTAGGGCTTGTTGTTGGAAGTATTCCTTTAATACTTAAAAACATAAAACAAGGAGGTTCTGTTGGTTTTAAACAGACGGTTCTTCCTGTTGCAATTTCTTTTATTACAGTTGTAATGTTGTCGTTACTGGGCAATAGAGAAGCTGATATGTCACAAGAAATAATAATTTCAGCATCAAGCACATTGTTTTTATTTTTTGGGGGTATGCTAGCTTCTGCTTCAATGGTTGTTCCGGGTGTTAGTGGTTCGTTTGTTATGGTGCTTTTGGGCATATATCCAACAGTTATTCATGCAATATCGGCAATTAAAGATTATTTGGCCAATCCAACAAATTTTTCGCTTTTGCTTAACATATCATATATTTTAGTTCCCCTTGGAATTGGAACTTTGCTTGGAATAGTGCTTGTTTCAAAATTAATATCAACATTGCTTAACAAAGTATATTCATTAACATATTCGGTAATTTTAGGTTTAATTTTCGGCTCTATATTTGGCATTTTCAATGAACCGATTACATATCAAAGCGGTATTAGCACAACTTCTATAGTAATTGGAGCAATTATGCTTTTTGTTGGCTCTGTTATTGCTGTTAAATTAGGTTAATATAAAAACTTCTCTTAATTTTTAGTTAAGGGAAGTTTTGTTTTTATATTGCAAATTTTTACAAAAAAGTACTTGACACATAACATAAATGTACTATACAATAATAATACTAAAAGAAATTTTCCAAATTTTTCAAATCAAAACACATCGACATAATCCTATCACTTTACATTTTGTGTTTTTCGTTCCTATTAGTTGTTTTAATTGCAAGATAAGGTGGTGAGAAAACTAGCCTTTGAAACTTAAAAAGAAAATTAAAAATTATTAAGGGGGATTAAGAATATGAGTAGCAAGCTTCTTTCTATAATATTGGCTTTTGCACTTCCTTTTGGAATTTCCGGCAACGCCTTGATTCAAAACACAGCATCTGAAACCGCATCTGAAATTGAAATATTAAATTCAACGCCTAATGAAAGCACAGCGGCAACTGTTGATAGTTCAGAAGGTGACAATTTGGCAAATGATGAAATTGAAATTGAAAATAATAATCAGCCCGATTCACAAAATCCAGAAACTTCTGAAGATTCTAAAGCAGAAGACAATTTTCTTTTAGAAGACCCCGACATTAAAAGTGACAGCTCCTTGAACTTAGATTTAAAATCTGAAGACTTAGAAATTGAATCCCAAAATACCAATTTGACTGAACTTGAAGTTGAAAATTCTAATACTGCCATTGAATCAGTTGGTTCAGACGATTTTGAAGGCGATTATATTGCAATGGTTACAAAAGCGCTTGAAGAATTTTATGAAGATTACTATTTAATTAAAAACTACGACATAAATAAATATTTAACTTCAGGTAACATAAAAACCTTTATAAAAAATAAACTAGAACAACGCCATTATCTTTTAAAAACAAACTGGTTAGTAACAGAATACAAATGCGAGCTTGAATTTATATCCGAAAGAAAGGTTGGTTCAATTATTTTGCTAGAAGTAGCTTCTAGGGTTGAATATAAGCTTGAATGCGACAGCCCAAGTGGGCGCGGTTCTGGTCATGGTGAATTAGCCGAATTAGTTTTAATACCTACAGAAAATGGCTATAAAATTCAAGATTGGTATGTAAAATCTAATTCTTATGACTATTTTTTTAGAATATGCAGTGATGACCCTAGGCTTTTGCAACACTATAAAGACCCCCCAAATCTTCAACTAAGTGATGCTTCAGAATATTATTTAAGCAATGAATTTAACATTGATAATATTAACATTGAAGTGCTTGAAGCAAAGCATAAAGAATTTTTGGAAGCGCTTGGGCAAAATTATAAAGTAATAAATGAGGAAAAAAACAAACTTGAAAAAATATAGTTTCTCATGACGCTAATGTTGCTACTATTGGTGATGTTACTGAAGATAACATTATAAACTCGCTGGACTTTACGCGACTCCAACAATATTTAGCTTATTGGGAAATTCAAATTGATACTGGAGCCGCCGACACTAATCAAGACGGAATTTTAGACTCTGCAGACTCAGTATTGCTAAATCAATATTTAGCTAATTGGAATGCTACTTTAGGATAGTTTGATGTTTATTACTACATATTTTTAATTTAATATAAGGAATTTAAGGGGGGAATACTAACCCCCAATACTTTTGCCAATAAAAGCACTAACTACATTTGCTTTAATCTTCATACTGATTTACCATTTCATTAAAGCGTTCTTGGCTTTTTATTACAAGCTTCTCTTTATAAGGAAAAGATTTGTCAAACTCATCAAGTTTTTCTTTATCAATTTGGTATGCTTCCCCTTCAATAAACCGCCCCGAAACGTCTTTTAATGCACCCTCATATAATTCAAGTGCCATAAGCGCATTTTTAAACTTTCCATCTACTGTTCTAATATTAAAATGCTTTCCGCCTTTAAATCCAAAACGTTCATAATACAAAGGGTCTCCATAAATTAAAATTGCTCTATATCCAAGTTTGGCGGCTTCTTTTGCAGAATGGTTAATTAAAGCTGCTCCAATTCCTTTGTTTTGAAATTTTGGAAAAACGCTTAAAGGACCAAACGTTATAACATCAATATGTTCTCCCTTGCTATTTTCAATAATCGTTTTAGCATACATAATATTTCCTATAATTTGGCTGTCTTCTATATTTAAAGCAACAAAATGAAGTTCTGGAATAAAAGCAGATTTAGTTCTTAATTCGTGCACCAAAAGATGTTCATCGCAACCGGGTACATGAATGTTCCAAAATGCCTCTCTTGCCAAGTTTTCAACCGCTCTGTAGTCGCTTTGTTGTTCTAGTCTAATTGTAAATTCCATTATTAGCACTCCTTTAAGCAAAGTAAAAGACATAGGGTTTATTCCCTATGCCTTTATACTAACATTAACTATTTCATAGAGTCAACAGAACCTAATACATCTGCAATTTTGCCTTCAATTAATTTTTGCATTAATGTTCTTGCATCTCCTAAATAGCCTCTTGGGTCAAATGAATCTGGTTTGTCTGCCATATATTTTCTAATTCCACCTGTTAGTGCAAGGCGTAAATCTGTATCCATATTTATTTTACAAACAGCCATTGATGTTGCTTTTCTAAGCATTTCAATAGGAATACCGCTTGCGCCTTTTAATGCTCCACCATATTGGTTGCAAAGTTCTATATAATATGGGTCAACGCTTGATGCGCCATGAAGAACTATTGGAAAATCTTTTATACCTACTGCATCTAATTTATTTGTTATTGTTTCAAGTCTTTCAAAGTCAAGTTTTGCTTCGCCTTTAAATTTATATGCACCATGGCTTGTTCCAATAGCAACAGCTAAAGAGTCTATACCTGTGCGGCTAACAAAATCAACAGCTTGGTCTGGGTCTGTGTATGTTGCATTTGCAGCAGAAACGTTAACGTCATCTTCAACGCCAGCAAGCTTGCCTAATTCGGCTTCAACTGTAATTCCTCTTGCATGGGCATATTCAACAACTTCTTTAGTTTTTGCAACATTTTCCTCATAATCATAATGTGAGCCGTCAAACATAACTGATGTAAAACCGTTTTCAATACAGAATTTACAAGTTTCAAAGTCTGGGCCGTGGTCTAAGTGAAGTGCAATGTCAATTCCTGTTTCTTCTGCGGCAGCATTTACCATTCCTTTAAGCATTAAAGGGCCAGCATATTTTAACGCACTTTTTGAAACTTGCATAATAACAGCCGAATTTTTTGCTTTTGCCGCCCAAGCTATAGCTTGTATAAGTTCCATATTGCTAACATTAAAAGCACCGATTGCATATTTTCCTTCGAATGCTTTTTTAAACATTTCTTTTGTAGTTACTAAAGCCATAACAGCGCATTCTCCCTTCATTTATAAGAATCAAAGATTCTAAGTTTATAAAATTTTTAAATTTATTGTACGTTTAATTCTAACACTAAATTTTGGAAATTGCAACATATAAAACCCCACTTCTTATTATTGAAGTGGGGTTTTAGTTATATCATTTATCTCATTGAAGAAGCAGCATTACCGCCACTTTGCATTAATGATGATTTTATAGTGCTTGATTCTTGTTGGCTTGCTGTTGGAGAAGGTATATAATAGCCTTTTTCTTCTGCCTTTTTATATAAATCGTATTGAAATTTTTCGTCGTTGTCACGCATTTGTTGGAATGTTTTTCTTAAATTTTGGTCACAGCATTCTGTAATAACTTTAGCATACATTCCAATGCTTGCTTTTGTTCCGCTTAACACATCTAAAACCATATCTTTTTCTTGCATTTTAAACCCTCCTTATAAATTATTAAAGCATTTGTATTAAATTTTGTACGCTTTTTTGAGCTTCTTGAGCTGCTTGAGAAAACATTTGTTTAATGTGTTGGTCTTGGCATTGATTAGCGTATGTGCTAAGTTTTGATGCTATAGTTTGATGACATGAAACAATTTCTCTTATAGAGTTTAATTCCATTTGACTAAGATTAGCTGCCATTTTTAAACACTCCCTTGCAAAATTTTTTAAATTTTTATAATACTTACTTCTTAAAAAATAGTTTTAGTTAAGCGATTTTAATAGGTATCTAATAAAGTTAACGGATTTAAAACCTCATCTTCTTGAGCAACTTTAAAGCTTAAATGATTGCCTAAAAGCACAGAATAAATTGATGGGCTGCCAACACCGCCGATAACTTGTCCTTTTTCAACTACATCGCCTTCCTTAACTAACACACCGTCTTGTAATTGACCGTATGTAGTCGTAAAACCGTTTCCATTGTCTATAACTACTGTGTTTCCATGCTCTCTTGTTTTTGTAACTTCACGGATAACACCTTCCGCCGCTGCCTTAACTTGCGTTCCCATGCTTGCTGCAATACAAATTGTGTCATTTGTTCTGTATTGATCCAGCGTTATATCATATATTGCATGGTTGTCGCTAAATTCCATAACAATTTCTCCAACAACAGGCCATTCCATTTTTTCGCTTGTATCAAATGCAGTGAAAATTGGCTGTTCTTCTTCAAATTCAGCTTCAGCTGTTGGCTTTTTCTTTTCATCTGCAGCATCAGGTTTGGCTTCGTTATTAGGGGTTTCTTCCTTTGAAGTAGGAGATGTTGCCCCCGGAGTTGATTTTGGTGCAGCTTCTTTGTTTGGTGCTTCTTTAGTTGAATTTGCCGGATTTGGCGTTGTTGTTTTTGCCGGCTGCTCTTTCGCTGGAACTGCTTTCGACGGCGTTTCTTTTGATGATGGAGTTTCAGTTGCAGGATTAGTTTTTTCCGGCGTTATCTTTGGTGCTTCCGTTGTTTTTGGTGTAGTTTGGTTTTGATTTGTTATCCTTTTTTCCGAAAGTTCAAGTTCATATCCAACTTCTCGGTCATCTGGTGCTAAATAGCTTTTTGTTGTGCTGTTGTTTGTTGCTTCCAATTGGCTTAATTCAACTCTTTTGGAAGGCTCGTCAACTTTGTTTAAATTATTAAAAGAAACAACAGCTCCAAGCACCATAACAATTCCCAAACTTCCATACAAAGTGTAGTAAAAACCTTTCTTTTTGAAAATGCTTTCATCTTTAGATGGCTTGCTTTTCATTGTTTCCACCTCCGATTATTATTATTAACTGCAGCATTGCTTATTATTCATAAAATTTTACATTTTTGTAATTTTTATACTCTAACAATTTTAGCGCCAAGCTTTCTAAGCTTTTCATCAATTTTATAATATCCTCTGTCTATGTGGAAAATATCACTAACTTCCGTTGTGCCTTTTGCAGCTAAAGCAGAAATAATTATTGCCGCACCTGCTCTTAAATCTGTTGCTTTAACTTGAGTTCCCATAAGATTATTAACGCCTTCAACTATAGCAGAACGGCTTTCAATTTTAATATTTGCGCCCATTCTTTTGAGTTCTCCAATATGCATAAACCTATTTTCAAAAACTGTTTCCGTAACAACGCTTGTGCCTTCCGATAAAGACAAAAGCCCCATAAACTGAGCTTGCATATCTGTTGGAAAGCCCGGATACGGCATAGTTTTAATATCAATACATTTAGATTTTTTTTCTTCATTGCAGCAAACTCTAACGCCGTTTTCTGTTTCAAAAATATTAAAGTTTGCCTCTTTAAGCTTTGCAATCATAGGTCTTAAATGGTCTAAAATAACGTTTTCAACAACCACATCACCTTTTGTTATAGCGGCGGCAACCATGTATGTGCCTGCTTCTATGCGGTCTGGTATAATTGCGTGTTCAACACCTTTTAAAACTTTAACGCCGTTGATTTTTATAGTATCTGTTCCAGCGCCTCTAATATCCGCTCCTGTTTTGTTTAAAAAATTTGCAAGGTCAACTATTTCAGGCTCGACAGCGCAATTTTCAATTATAGTTTGCCCTTTTGCCAAAACTGCTGCCATAATTATATTTTCTGTTGCGCCAACGCTTGGAAAGTCTAAATATATATTTGCTCCTTCTAATTTATTTGCGTAAGCTGTAACGCAACCATGTTCATTTTTAATAGTTGCCCCTAAAGCTGCAAAACCTTTTAAATGCTGGTCAACAGGTCTTGAGCCTATAGCACAGCCGCCGGGAAGCGGTATTTTAACGTTGCCAAGCTTTGAAAGCAGTGAACCCATAAGCAAAAAAGACGCTCTCATTTGCCCAACCAATTCGTATGGCGCTTCATGCGTTTTGGGTTTATTGCATTTAACAGTCATAGAAAAATTATTTTCATTAAATTTTGTTTCGGCACCAAAATTGTTAAGCAACTTTTCCATAATAAACACATCGCTTAAAGGTGGCACATCATAAATTGTGCATTGTTCGTCTGTTAATAGCGTTGCAGCCAAAATAGGCAAGACAGCATTCTTAGAACCATTTACTTTAACGTTTCCTTTTAGCGGAGCACTTTGCTCAATTATAAATTTTTCAATACAGTTTTCCACTATACCACGCCCTAACTACTTTAATTTTGATTTAAAGTATTTCCAAAATAAATTTTAAATAAACTTTATAGGAAAAGTTACGTATGTTATAGTAAAGTTATATATTGTATTTGAACACAAGGAGGATTTTTAAAATGAAAAAAGAAAAATTAAAAGTATTATCTATGATTGAAGATGGCATAATTACGGTTGAAGAAGCAACACAGCTTCTGCATGCATTAAAGTCGGCATCTGTCGTTAATGTTGACGAAACGGCAGAATATTTTAAATATGATGTTGAAGACAAATTAAATTCTTTTTCAAGCTCTATTGAAAACTTTGCCAAAGAGTTTGGCGATAAGGTAAGCGAAACTTACAAAGAAATGGAACCTAGATTAAAGAAAACAACTAAAAAAGTAATTGAAAAAACTGTTCGTATTGTTGATGACATTTCAAAATCATTAAATGAAAGTCTTAGAAATTTAGAAGAAGATGAAAAATGCTGCTGCCAACAATCAGAACAACAAGATGAAGCGGCTTTAAACGAGCAAGCTGCCTATGAGCAACCTGTTGAAAATACGCTGCCTGCTTCTGTTCAAGAAGAAGTTCAAAAAGATGAAGAAGAAGTTAAGGCCGAAATTAAAATTGAAGAAAATAAAGAAACTCCACAAAGCATTTCTGAAATTTTAGCAGAAAACAACGACAACAAACCAATTCAAAACTAAAGGTTAAAAACTAATAACAACAAATAAATTAAAAACTTTAAAGCGGACACCTATTGTTAGTAGATGTCCGCTTCTATATTTATTTTTATTTTCTATTTTTTGTTTTTAAGTACACTATAAGAAATCGGTTCCGCTCTTAGTAGAACTTGCCCTCATTTCAAGGTATTCTGTAATTTCTGTAACAGCTTTAGTTACGTTTCCGTTAGCAACTCCGTTTTTTAATGCCTCAAGCCCAACTCGTGTTGCCCTTAAAAGCAATATATTACCTTCGATTGCGTCTTTAATATCTTGTTGCTGTGCTGTTGTCCATGCTTTAAGTTCTTTAACTTCTTTTTCATTTGCTGCTATTCTTTTTAACACCAGCTCGCTAAATCTAGTATACACAGCTAATAATAGGGCGCATATAGTGCCTATAGCTGTTAACCACTTTGCCAATGCAAATATATCTATCATATGTTAAACCACCTTATTTTCATTGGGGCTTTGAATAACTTAAAGCCCTTTCGCTGTCTGAAATTCCTGCTGTTGTTGGGTCTGTTATAGCATTAAAAATAGCAAGCCCAATATTAAATACAATAAAAGGGTTTTGAATTGCTTTAGTAATAATATCAAACATTGCCTGCCATGTTGTTATATCGCTTACTTGAACGTTAAAGTAAACTAAAATGGGAGCTACAATTGCCCCTATAGCCTGTGCTATAAATAGTGGATTTTTAAATCGAACACTCCAATTTATTTTCATACCGACACCAACCTTTTTGCCATATTTATAATAAGCTTGTCTAAATATTCAAGCTTATTATAGTTTTTAAGCCAATAATCCGGGCTTGTAATTATTTTATTTTCAATGAGTATGTTAATTGCTGTTTCGATATCTATTTCAGGTTTTTGAATAACTTTATTTTGGCTTTTGGCTTCTGGCTTTGGTGTCTCTGCTTTTGGAGCTTCGGAAACATTTGCCTTTTTCCATGTACTTTTAAAATTATCGGGTGTTCCGTATTTTGCTTTTAAGTCTTTAATATTAAATTTTGTCATTTCAAGATGTGGTTTATCTACAAAGCTTTTCCAATCGCCACCCCAAGTTAAGCCATATTTTTTTCCTATATTTCCTACTTTAGCAAAAAATCCATCCGAATCGTCATATTCTTTGCCTCTAACATTTCTTGCAAAGTCGAAAGCAACGCCCCAATTGTGCATACTATCAGGATATTTAACATTTGTTACAATATTACCTGGTGCCGTTCTTCCTTTAGCATAAAGCGCATCTTGCTCTTCTTTACTTCGCCATGTTTCTGTTATTATAACAGGTAAGCCGGCTGCTTTACAGTCTGCCAAAAACTTTTCAACAATAGTTTGTAATTCGGGATATAATAAGCTTATATCACGCATAAAATCAACTCCTTTTTGCATAAAAATACAATAAAACTAAAATTAAACTTATCAAGCTATAACTAAAAACAAAGTATAAAACTTTTATTTAAAAAATAGCTTAATTTATATTATTCATTCTCTTTAAATAAAGTGCAGCAAGCTATGCTTCTGTTTTTGTGTTCTTAAAAATAAACATTAAGTTTTTGCTTATTTTGTATTTTGTTTAGCTTTCCTATGTTGCATTAGAAGCTGCTGTTTACCCATTTTCTATATACTTGAAATAGCTTAAGTTGCAGTATTAGCATTACAGATTTTTGCAAGAGCTGTATTAAATTCAGATTCTGTCCCGTTAAATCCGCCGCTTTTTGCCGCTTCATATGCAGAATTGACTATGCTGCCATTTTTTCCAACAAGCAACTCCCATTTACTAACTTCAGTCCCGCCACTCCAATACCTAATCCAAATTCTACTATCTGCTGCTTTAAATAGCATTTGGTAGGCTTGTCTTTGGTAAAGGCTTAAAGCATTATTATTGAAAGAAGTTACGGCAGCAATAGGAATGCTTAGTAATGCTGCATTTGTATAAGTAGTTGTAAAGTCAAAATCTGCAGGAAAACCATAGCTATTTTCTGGTGGAGAATTAAAAACATGTATTCCGGGCAGTCTGTACTGGGGTGTATCTAAACCTGAAGAAACGCTAACATCAGATGTATTATAAACACGATAAACCATCTTCCCAGCTTCAAGCAAACTTATTGCTTTTAAAAGGCTTGTTGATGAATTTATAGCACTAGTTGTATCTTTGCCTATTAAATATCCATCTAAATTTATGCTACTTGCCGTTGATACTCCTTGTCCAAGTTTTAAGCTTTCAAGCCATTGTTCTATAGTTCCGTTAAAACCGTTTTCAACTGCTAATTCGTATGCAGATTTGCCATCTGAGCCTTTAACAATTTCCAGATTACTATCAAAAACAAAAGTCATTTGTTTAATCACCTCCTATTATTAAGCTATTATGAAACAACGCCGTTTACAGTGCCATAAACATGAATTAATTCTATATTATCGCTAGACACATAAAAATCGTTATCTTTTAAATAGATTTTAACATCACAGTAATATGTGTCTTTTGTTAACAGCGCGCTTTCTTCTTGTGTAAATTTTGTGGTAAAGCTTAATTTTTCCTTATCAAAGCTAATGTTTTCAGGATATGATTTTTGCAAAACAATAGGAGAGTTTGCGCCAATTTCTTCCTTTATTGTAATGTAAATTTTATCGTTTTGGTGTGGACATAAAAAAATATCTGAAATTTTAATTTTAAAACTCAGATTTACTGTATCGGAACGTTTTATATACATGTTAACCTCCTATTACCATTCCAACGCCAACACACCATTTGAACCTTTTGTGCCAAGTCCGCTTCCTCCGTCATACGCGCCACCTCCTCCGCCTGCTCCATAAATGCCTGGGGAAGAACCAGTATTTCCACCATAGCCTTTTGCATCAGTAATAACTGTTCCAATAAATTCTGGAGCACCAGCACCACCGCCCCCAAACGCTATAATGGGATTACCTGTAATGGTTGAATATCTAATTAGCGTATTGCCTCCATTAGTTCCTTTGCCTTTAGTTGCGGGCTGATAATAACCTCCGGTTGCGCTAATTCTAGCACCGTTTCCGCCTCCGTTTCCGCCGCCAGTACCTCCGTCACTTCCACTATTGCCGCCAGTACCTTTTTTAAGAGTTAGCGTATGAAAAACTGTATCTCCTGCTCCAACGGTTACAGAATATGTTTGGTTAGGAGTAACTTTTATAGGTCTTCTAAAGCAAAATTGCCCACGGTCGCCACCGCCTCCTCCGCATTCAATATTCGTAGAAAAAATCCCGGCAGTTCCCCCATCTCCTCCCGCTGCAATACCCGTTGCATAAACAACATTAACTCCGTCGGGGCAAGTCCATGTGCTGTTTGTTGTAAAAGTTACCTTGTTTAAACCGATTTCATTTAAAGGAAAAATAACATTACTATTTACTGATTTTTTAATTTCTGCCCAACTCAATTAATTCAACCCCTTAATTCTTGTTTTATTTTGTCGATTAGCGTTGGCGTTTTATTACCAAAAGTACAATCAATTGAATATCCGTCTTTAACAGTCCATTTTTCAGTAACTTCGGTTATTTTGGAATTAAGCGTTGTTTTGTCGTATTTCATTGTGACGGTATCCCCCAAAAAATAATCTTTACCATATTTCATTATATCGTTTGGGTTAATTGTACCTTCCAACATATTAATAAATGGCATACCCAAAAGCTTTTCTTTGCCGTATTGCTCAAGCTTTAACGCTTCACTTCCTTGCCCTTCTTTAGAAGCAAGTCTGCCATTAACAAAAACTTCTCGTCTTTCTTCTCCACAAATTTCGTCATTAACTTTAACTATAGTTCTATCTTGAACGCCTTTAATTTCAACAATATCAGTGGCAACAATTGCTACATTTTTATAACCTACAGAACTTAGCGTGAAATTTTGGTTTGCAATATTATCATATTCTAAGGCAAAAATAACAGGAGGCTGTGTATTTTGATTTATAGTTAAGTCTTTTCCGCAAAACACATCAAATACAAACTTTTTATTTAAAGTATCAAGCGTCATTTTAATTCCTAAATCCGTAGAATTTGCAATTCGCTCAATTTCATAGTTAAGCTGTTCAAATTCGGTTTCAAATTCTATTTGGCTGCCTCTGTTTTGATTTGGTGCAATTAAAACCCGTTCCATCTTTCGATTTGCGCTTTGCACTGTATTTCCTAAATTGTAATCCATTAAAGACTTAATAACGTTTTCTCCATTGCTGTTTAGTTTCCATTTATTCAATTTAGAAAAAGGGAAAGTAATTCGCTTGGAAATAATATGTAAAAGTGAAAAGCCGCTTGCAAAAACTATTTCTAATCCTTTGTTAAAGCGAATTTCAACGTGTTCTATTATTCCTGCTTTGCTTGCATCTAAAAACAAAATGTTTCCATGCTGTAAAAGCTGGCTTTCCGGCTTGTTTTTGTTTATTACTATTTCAAATTCCCCAAAGCTTGTTAGGCGTGTTGTGAAAATAAGCTCTTCGAAATTGTCAATTTCACCTAAAAAAGCAAGTGAATTGCTTAAAACTCTAACTCCTTTATTATTCAAGAAATCCACCGCCTAAGAATAAGTGCAAATTATATCGGTTGCCGAAAATGTTGTTAATTTTGTAGCTGTTAAAGGCGGCTCTGCAAATGAAATTGTTTCTTTAATTCTCCCATTGCTTAAAAATTCTGTAAGCCGTGTTGCAAATAAAGAATTGTTGTTTATATTTTTAATTATTTCGGCTATACTTCCATCTGCTGCAAACGTTGTTGTTAACTGATATCCAGAACGCCTAGACCAATCATCAAAATCGGTGCTAACATATGAATAAAGTTCCGCCTTAGATTGGTTAAACCAACCGTAATAGGAACTACTTGTTTGATTGAACCAATTATCCCAAAAGTTAGTAATTTCGCCAAACTTACTAGAATACTGATTAAATACGCTGTTTAAATCGGGCTGTTCTAAAAATCCTGTAACAATACCGCAAAAATCGCTTGAAAGTCTTAAATCTGTAATGTTTGATTGGGTAATGTGAGTAGTTGAAGCATTAACCCGAATGTCTGCAAGCCCAAGTTCCCATATAGCGTTGTTACGCTGTAATTCGGGAGGAGTTGGGTTTGAACTTGGCGTTCCTTCCTTTATAGTTGCCGTAATTAATCTTTCCGATTGCGATAAATTAAGCCTTAAAACAACTTTATCAATTCTTGGCAATGTAACATGTGAATTAGAAAGCGTTAATGTTTTTGGTGCTTCCTTGTTAACATAATAGTAGCCATTAATAAAAGCTTTCCCTGTTCCAACAGATATGTCCATATTTCTATATTCGTTAACTTTTAAATTGTTTCCGCCTTGAAAAATGCCATTTCCAATTAAGCTTGAAAAATATTCGGCAAATTCAGCCGCTGTGTACCGCCTATCATGCTCAAAGCTATTAAAAAAACAGCTCCATTCAGCCATATCATAACCTCCTAATTAATTTCTAGCTAAATTCCTAAATAAACTTTTCTATATCTAATTTTAATATTTGCTGTATCGTTGCCAACTTCTGCCCTAAATTCAACATTGTTTAAGCCAACTTTCAGCCTAAAAAAAGTGCTGTTTAAATCAATGTAATGAAAAGCATTTCTTGAATTTCCGTTATCATCTTTTATTACAACCGATTTATTGCCAAAGCCTGTGTTAATATGCATAGTTTCGTTAGCTGCAATAGGAGTAAAAATTCGTATAAATTCCCCTGTTGTTAAATTTTTTATAGTCGGGGTATGAACAGGCCCGGGTATTTCAATAGCTAAAGCGGCTTCGGCATCTCCTGTGTTGTCGATAACAATATTTCCGCTTGCAATATTTCCAAATTCAACATAGTCATCAAATTTAAGTATAAATTCAAAAAGAGGCTCAACTTCCACTAAAGTGTGGTTACTTAAATTTAAGTCGGTTGCAAAGTTTTGTGGCACAACAACAGTAAAGTTAAAATATAAAATTCCATCAGGCAAAGTGTAATTAGCATCTTTAAAAACTGGACCATCTACAACTTGAACATCTGGAAACATTTTTTCGAACGTTTCCCCATAAACAATTAAATCACCAACTGCTAAAGGATTTAATGTTGAAATTAAAGTTTGCCTTAACACTTCTTCTTCTTGAGCTGAACTAGTAACTAAGCAGCATTCAACCGTAATAAGTCTTTCGCTAATATTTGCCCCTAAATAAGTTTGCCCATACTGAAGCGGTGCTTTAACTAAAATAGCGTCCCCTCCGCTTCCGTCCATTCCTTTTTGGCTTAAATAAAAAAACGGCGCTTCATTTCCAAAAACAACCGAATTTTTTGTGTGTTTGTTAATATATTCAAGTTTAATTTATGCCACCCCTTTCTTTTTTAAAAACCAAGCCCAATGCGCCGCAAATTAATTTTATCTTGTTGCATAAGTTCAGAAATAGAAGCTTCTGCTGGGCTGTTATAAGTAGGGCTATAAACGATGTTAGGCTTAACGCTTTTTTCAATGGCATTTGTAACAGCGTTTACAATAGTATTTGATAGCTGGTTGTAGTCGAAGTTTGTATCTTTATTTACATTTTTATTTGAATACAAAATATCAGCAAAAGCATTACTATATTCAAACGCTGTTTTTGCTGCTGTATTTAATAGCTGAATGCTGTCTTTGAAATTAACAACTTGCTCTCCTCCTGAAAAATCAACAATTTCAGGCATACCGTTTTCGCCTACAACAGAAAGCCCTGCTGCAGCATTATTTGTGCCGCTTGAATATCCATTGAAATATGGAGTATATGAGCCGTAATTTGCCGCATTTCTAACTGCTGATGCAATTTGCGAAATATAATTAAGTATTCTGTTTCGTGTTGATTGAATACCGTTTAATAGAGCATTGCCATATTCTTCGCCTATGCTTGCAAATGTTGGAACAAAACTTTTTAATACTGTTTTGTTTTCATCAAGTGATTTTTTAAGCATTTGTTCTCTTTTTGTAAGCTCTGTTGAAAAAATTATTACTTTTTCTTGTTCTGTTTTCCCAAATTCTTCTAATTCTTCTTTAAATGATAATTTCTTTTTATCCATAAGCAAGTCGAAATTAAAAAGCATTTCAGTTGTAACAGTGTTGCTTAAATCCCCTAATGAAGCTGCCGTAAAAACAGCTTCATTAGATAGTTTTCCTAAGTTTTGAATTACAGCTTCTATATGTTCTGTTTTTGAAAGTGCATTATTAAGTTCTGAAAAAACTTTATCAAGCAGCGAAACGTTTTCGGTTGTGCTTTTAATTTGCCCCGATAAATTTTTGCCAATATACATTTCAGTAATAGAAGCTGTGTTTTTAAGCAGTTCGAGTGATACGTTAGCTTCGCCGCTTGATGTTTTGAAAAGCCGTGTTTGTTCTGTTGCGTCTTTTAAAGATTGCAAATATTTGCTTGTATCAAGCGTTAAATAAGCCGCAACTGTACCTGCGTTTATAGCCATAAAACCACCTCAAAGTCCATTTAGCAAAAATGAAATTAAATTATCGCTTCGATTATCCCATTTTGGGATTTTGCCATTTTGTTTTAAAAGCTCATTCAAAATATAGCTTAGCGCTTCATCAAAGCAAAAGGCGGTATATTCATCATCAAGCTTTAAAATTTCGCTGGGTTTTGTTTTATATGTCATGCAAAGCGTCAGTATTCTCATAACTTCCTTTGAAGCCACGAAAATTTTCCAAAGCTTTAACTCCCATTTGTGTGTAGTTAAAAATTTCAATTAGCTGTAAATCTGTTAAATTAATTTCTTTTTCGCAAAGCTCATCGAATGTTGGAAAAACTAAAGCGTTTTTGGCAATAAGCAAAAGAAATTCTGCTGTTTCTTTAATGTTTTGCTTAGAATTGCTAAAGTTGCCATTAAAAAGCTGTTCTGCAACACCTAAAAGCGGATTTGGAATTTTTCCGCTTGCTGCAAGCTGTAACAGTGATGGACGCTTTAGCCTAACAACAAATGGTTCATCTGAAATAAAAGGCGAAAGTTTAACAACTTCTCCTTGTGCTATTTTATTTAACTCCATATTGTTCCCCCTTTCTTTTGATATAGCAATATTTTATTAAATTGCAGGCAAGCTAGTAACCATTTCTATTTTATAAGGTGGCTCGCCATACGCTGGATACGTTTTAATAACATATTTTGCCGAAAAAAACTTATCATCTTCAAAGTTAAGTTCCACAGGCTCCCCTTTTCCGTTTGGAAGTGTTAATTTGGCATACCTAAGCGTTTGACCGCTTGTGTCTGTTTCTTCTGTATAAATTTCAACATCAAAGCTTTCAAGGTTTGGTGCAGTTCCTGCTGGTATAGGTGTATATTTAACAAACCTTCCTTGAGTATCTTTTTCAACAGTTCCGCCTTGAAGTAATGCAACAACTTCGGGCAAAAACATATTATCTTGAAATTCAACATCAACACCTTTAATTGTTGAATCAAATTTCTTTTGAGCTTTAAGTACGCCTTTAATTATAAGCTCTGTCTTTTTGCCTTCTTCAATATTAACTTTTGCATTAGCCATCGTTGCCGTTGTAAAAGAATAGGTTTTATTTTTTTTATCTTTTAAAACAACTAATGCAACTCCTGTTAAAGCTTTTTCAATTACCATAGCTACGCCCTCCTTTTATAAACCTGATACTTAATAGTTTGCGTATATGCTTTTAACTCGTGGTCTATAACAATTGCACTCATTTCGCACATATTTTTCAACTCTCGAATTTGCTTCAAGCATTCTCTAACTGCTTCAACAAAATCTGAAAATTCCGTATATTTTCCTATAGGGTAAAATAGCATAATGTCAACGATGCTATATACAATTTGAGGCTTTGAAAACGGGAATTGCCCGTTTTCGCCAATTACAACATAAGGCTCGTTGCAAATTCCTTCATGCTGCCCTATAGAATAAACGTTAAATCCATTTTCTTTAAGCAACATATATATTTTTTTAAACGTAAATTTCCCCCCTCCTTTTTTCTTTAATAGCAAACCCCTAAAGCAAAGGCTTTAGGGGTTAAAAGCAGATGCAGTAATTTTATGCAGTATGTTTTCATAGTTTTTGTAAATGGCTGGAGCAAGTATAGAAAACTTTTGTTCTTTGCAAAGTTCAAGGAGAACCGAATGCTTTTCTTTGCCATAAAGAGAAATAATAAGCATATTGCCGTCTATAGTACATTCGCCCGTTAAGCTACGCCGCGCACGCCCTGTCCTGTCTAACCAAGGCGCACTTGATTTAGCAGCACTTTCAAGCTCAAGAGCGGCTTTTTTCCCTGTAGCGTACATAGCTTCTTTAACATGGTTTTCACTGCTCTGCAGAAAATTGTCAAGTTTTAAGCTGTTAAGCGTTAAACCCATTAAAACCACCTCAAATATTCCAAGATGTTCTAACAATAGAAAAATCAAAATATATGTTTTCAACGTTTCCTAAGTCAAAAATTTTATATTTAATGCCGTTAAGCATAAAAAAATCGCCCTCTTTAATCTTTAATGAATTAAGGTCGATAATCGTCAAAAACCTTTCGGCATATTCAGTTTTAATTGCTCCCTTTGTGCTTGTGCTTGTTCCTATTCTAAGCATTTGCCCTTTGTAATATTGCCCCAAAATCTCGGCAATAAAAATTTCTTCTAAAGGCAAAGGTTCATTAAATTCATTTTTTGTGTTGCGGTAAACTTTAACTTTATTAGAGAAAGTTTCAATACTGCGTTTAATTTTTTGCCGTATTGATTCAATGTTAGCTTTAATATTCTTCACCTTCTCTTTTAATGCTGCCCCCTGCATTTTGCCGATACCGCTTAGCAATAGAAAGCCAATAGTTTCTGCTGCTTTGAATTGATAGTCCTGAAGGAAGTCTTATTGTATCGTCTTGTGCTTTCATAACCAAGCATTCATAAGTTGTTCGCTCTAAATCAAAATTATATTTGTTTAAAACATATGTAAGCTCATCGTCACTAAAGCACGGGAACTTTTCCTCACGTAAATTAAGCTTTAGATTGGCTAAAATTTCCCTTTGTTGTAAATTCATAAATAACACCTCTATGTGTTTTAGCCAAAATTATAGCTTATGTTTAAACTGCACAATTCTAACTTGCTTAGGCTCGTAAACACGTATCCAATTTTGGTCAAGCGAAAGTTCTGCTCTTGAAGGACCTTCAGGCAATGCAACGCTTGCAGATGTAAATTTAATTCCCCTTGGGTGAAGTATAAAAGTTTTGCGGCTAATTAAATAGTCAACGCCGGAACCTTTCTTTTTATCTCTATCTGTTTCAATTGAAACAAAGCCTGCTGGGTTTCCATTGCCGTATGCAATTGCTCCTTGCCCAAATAAATATGATGTATAAACATCTTCGGAAACAGGACAACTGTCGTCAACAATAACTCTAACACCTTGATACGTGTCAAACCCTGCATTTTCAGAAGGAGGTATAGAATCTAAAAGGTTTTGCTTTTTAAGTGCAGATTTTGTTTTACTGTGCATAACAACTGCTGTTAAATATTCGGAAGCATCTCCTAAAAGCTGCTGTGCGTCAATGAATGAACTTCCAGACCATTTTGCAGCAGTTCCTGTTAAGTTTGAAATATCTAAAATGTTTTCCACCATACTTGAAGAACCAAATGCCCCATTTAAAATTGCAATTAATTCTTTTTGCATATCACGAACCCAAAAACCGGCAACCAATTCAGCAATAGCCGCAGATGGGTCTGCTCCGCTTAAAGCTGCTGTTAAATCAGTAGAACTCCACATTTTAGCGCGCCTAATTATTGCGGCTTTGTCATTCATTGGGGAAATTTTAGTTGTGTTAAGACTGGCGCCTTCAATAATTTGTTCAGATTCCCCTATTAAATCTTCGAAAAATGGCATATTAACAATTGCTGTCGGTTGCGAAGCAAGCGAGTCGAACTGTGCATTTTGAGTTATAATTCCTGATTGCACAAGCGCCGATTTTTCCATAGTTCGCTGTGAAACGTAAGGTGCAAAAAGTTCAGGAACAATAATTGCAGACAAATCATTTACCATATTTAAAACCCCTTTTTATTTTAATTTTATTTTTAGATAGATTGCTATTTTGTTAATATGGAAGCCTGTTTTATTAAAATCTTAAAAGTTTTCTGCTTTGATTGACTTACTTTTGATTAATTTGGTCTTAACTAACTTAACTAAATAGAAGCCTGCCTTATCATAGTTTGCGCAAGCTCTTTGTCTTCTTTAAATATTTTACTTTGCTCTGTTAAGTTAAAGCTTTCTTTTGCAAAAGGATTTTTAACATCTTTGTCTTTACGCAAAAAACTTCCAACGCTTCCTGTAAAGGCATAGGGCTGTTTTTCGGTTTCTTCATAAAACATATAATCCGCTTCTTTTTTAATTTTTTCTAATTGCTCTGCAAGCCCAACAATTTCGCCATCATCTCCAAGCGACAATGCATTATAGTCTAAAAGCGAATTTACAAGCTGCACATTTCTGGCTTTTGAACTTGCAAGTTGTTTTTCAAGTGCAGTTTTAAACTTTAAATTATGTTCGAATTCAGAACGACTTTTTTCAGCTTGTTCCTCAACTGATTTTAAAGCTAAATTGTGCATACATAAAATTTGTTCCGCTTGCTCATCTAAAATTCCAATTTGCTTTAAAGCTTCAATGTCCATTATTCCACCTCCTCTTTAACTTCTAAATTTTCTTCTGCTGTTTCTGACGCTAAGTCAATATAGTCTTTTTTAATTTCTGTAATTTCCTTTTCTGCCATTAAGTCATTATAGTCTTTGTTCCATTTTTTAATATAAGCTTTTTTGCTCATAGCACCTTGTGTAACAGCTTCAATGTCCGATTTCTTTTCATCAAGTTCATCTTGAAGCAATGGGTAGATGTTTATAGCGTCAATTGATAAATCTTTAGGAATGTCAAATTCAAAAAGATTATGAAGCTGTCCCATTTTTAAAATGCTTTTAGCAAGCCAAACTAAAGCAGGCCGCCAAGCGGAAAACTTTTCCTCGCAGCGTGTTGTAAGTTGCCAATATAAAGCTTTTAATGTTTTTCCGCTTGCAACAAAAGACCTAAGTTCATTATGGCTTAGATTGGGAATGCTTAAAAGTTCATGCATATCACTTTTTAACCTGTTTAAAACGTTTTCTGCCCTTGTGTCATAGCTGAAACTAGATTCAAGCTTATAAAGCTGAGGTATGGCATCTCCGGTTGTATATTCGGGTTGCAAATCAATTAAAGCCGAAGGGCATATACTTATGCGGTTTAGACTGTCTTCGCTTGCGTTAACGGCAACGGTTTGCGGAAACATATTAAATTTAAGCGCATCAATATCATCGCTTGAAATTCTATTATAAACATTTTGCAGTTCAACAATTTCCGCAACGTCACTTTCACCTTTCAAATCTCCTGTTAAGCCGTCATTAACAATAACTTTTGCTGGTATAAACGTAAGCCCTGTATCAAGTTTGTTAAAACGTTTTTCAATCAACTGACCGTAGCCATTGTAAACACCTTCATCTAAAAAGCAGCGCCCGTTTTCAATCCAATACTTTTGTTTCCAAATGCGCTGCTCGCCTTTCATTGACTTATCATTTAGCCCGTGAAAGAAAATTATTGATTGCAGCTTGTCAATATCGTCATCGTAAGGCGAAAACACAAATCCAAGCGACGGAACAAAGTTAATTTTGATAGGCATTTCTTCATCTTCTGCATACGATAGCTTAACAGCAACTCTTTTACCTATAAAACAATCTCTTGCAGCTTTAACAATTTTTTCAGAAAACAAATTTTCCTCAAGCGCTCTATTAACAAATGCTTCAACACCAGAAACATCTTGTCCGCTTTTTGAAATAAAAGTAAATTCAGGGGTCTTTCCAAACAAAAACCTTGCTTCTTCTTTAATTAGCTTCTTAATAAAATTAGTACGTTTTTTTGTAGGTATATAGTCAAGGGGTTGTCCAATGCTCCAATTTTGTCCTGCTCCGTCATACATTCCATAAAGGCGAATTATTTCCGATAAATCTTTTAAAACTTCTTCCCCATAAATGCCGCTAAGTTCGGTTTTTATGCTGTCCATGTAGTCCATTTTGCCACCTCCTTTTGTTTTAATCCCGCCCACCACCCATATTAAATTTTAACCCCTTCAAGCCCATACCAAATAGCGCTTAAAGTATGAGGGTCAATGTTGAACTTGTCTTGAATAATAAATCCGTTTTTATCTTTAGCATAAGTTAATTCGGAAAGTTCTTTAATTGTATTAATGCAATTTTCAGAACAAATAATTTGTTTAAAGCGTTTAACCTTTTTTAAATTTTCAAGCCTGCTTCCTTGAAATTTTTTAGCGCCAATCATTTTAAAGCCTTGCTGCCTAAAATACATAATAGTTTTAGGTTCGGCACAATCTGCAAAAATCAGCTCTTTTGTAACTTTAAATTCCGAAAGCTCTAATGCTGTTTTATCGTCTGTCATTTTGTTTTTATAATATTCCCAATATATGTATAAAACCTTGCTCTGCTCGTCAATCGCCATTCTAACAACGGCGTTATAGCTTGTTTCAAAGCCAAAATCCATACCAACACGCCTAACTATATTTTCGCAATTATTAATAGCTTCAATAACTTCGTAATGCCTAGCTATTTTAAATTGAGGAAGGACAACGTTTGTGCATACTCCAAACTTTCCCTCTCTTGCAATGCGGTATAAATCGGGGTCGTATTCTAAAAGTTCATCAAGCTGTTTAACATATTCATCTTGAACAAATAAATTATCTTCAACCGTTGAATGATTAAAGTACATATTTCCAACCGAAATTTCTTTTCTTTCATAAAGCAGCTGTTCAAAATTGGCAGGTATATTTTTAAGCTTAATGAAAAAATGCTCGTAAACCCAATTATTTTTGCCAACAGGGTTAGTTGTTAAAATAAAGTGAAGCGGCAATGTTTTGTGCCTAAGTCTTCCTAAAATTTCTTTAAATCCCCCATATGAAAGTTCTGCACATTCTTCAAGCCAAGCAATTGTAACGTTGTTAATAGATTTAAGCTTTTCTGGTCTGTCCATTCCTTTAAACAATATAACCGAACCATTTGAAAACTTAATTTGAATAGGGGAAACGGTATAGCTAACATACTCATCAAGCATAAGTTCGTCTATTATTTCGCAAAGCAATGAAAAGCAACTATTTCTAAGTGTATCAAAAACTTGACGCACAACTAAAGCTGTTCGCTTTTCTTGCAAAAGCTTTAAAACAATTTTTAAAGCAGTATGATAGCTTTTAGACGAACCGTAACCCCCGACTAAAAAATAAAATTTATGTTGCCAATCATGCAAATAATGTTCAAAATGAGGATTAATTAGCTTATTCATTCATTGATTTTCTCCCTCTTCTTCTTTGGGTTTAGCCGTTTTGATATTTATTTCAATCGGTTCGTGTTTTCCTTTCTTTTCAGTAAGAAGCTTCTGCCTGTCGTACTCGATTTTATGCTCATCAAGAGGATACATTTTAAAATATTTAGAAAGCCAATCTAAAGCTTTTTGCCTGTCGGCAAGCTTAATTCTTGCAACACCCGTTGATGTGCAGTAAACTTCATCAATAATTCCACCATCAACCTTTTTGGAATCTTTCAAGTAAACAGAATTAATTAATTTAGTTTGAGGTTCGTTAGTTTTTTTATCGACAACTACAACTTCCTCTGTTCCAAATTGCACAAAATCTGTAATGTCGGCAAATGCTATTTTCATCTGCTTTAAAAGTATGTCTTCTTTATCAAATACAAGCATTTCGCTTTTAATTTCTTTAAGCTTTTCAATTTCAGCTTTAATGCGGGGTGTTTGCAATAAGTGCTGTCCGGTTTCATATGCGTCGGCAATTGAACAGCCAGCGTTTAATGCTGCTTGCGTTGCATTAAAAGTTTGAATGTAACTAATGCAAAAGCTTTTTTCAAAAAGCGTTAATTCGGCTTGCTGCTTATTGGTTTCTTTTTTCTTAGGCATTCCACCACCTCTCTCTTTTAAGTTTTCTAAACCCCAATACCACTGAAAATTCCAAGTTCTTTTCCAACATTGTGTATTATATGCTGCTTATAGCGTGCGTAGGTTTCTTTTGAAATAGATAACTCATTGCAAATTTTGTAAATATCGGTTCTTTTTTGGTTATACAATGCGTTAAATAGCATAGCATGGGTTTTGGAAAGAGTTGCAAGCGTATAATCAATAGCCCGTATTTTTCTTTCAAGGGACAAAACAGCCGTCGATTCCATAAGATTAATTACCTTTCTTTGCGTTGCGTCGGTTTTTTGGCTTCCACGAATTTCGGCACCAATAGATGACGAGTAGCTTTCCAAAATTCTCTCTCTTTCAAGCAACAATTCCTTTTTATATTCTTCGTAGTGAAACAGTTCGTATTCAATATATCTGTAAACAACTTTAGGTAGCTTCACGAAATATTCCTCCTTTTAATTTCCCTTTTCTATGCTTTTATATTATCACAAAAAATATGTCGAAAAATGTCAACAAACCGCCACGTTTTAAAGGCAACATTTTTAAAATAACAAAGGCAAACATTTAATATATAAATGTCTGCCCGATTAATTAAGTTGTTTATATAATTTTTAACAATAGCATTATAACATAAAAAACATGCTAAAAAACGTCAATAAAATGTCAGGTTTTAGAAACAATAGGAATAACACACGGCAAACGCTCGGTTTTTGAGCGTCTGTCAACCTTATAATGTCAGGTTTTAGAAGTAATAAAGATAACACGCAACAGACGTTCGTTCTTTGAACGTCTGTCTGTCTTAAAATGTCAAGCTTTAAACAACTAACATAAAATACGACAGGCACTTGGCTTTTGAATGTCTGCTAACCTTATAATGTTAAGCTTTAAATATCAAACTCCAATTAATTTGAATTTTTCCCCATTCATTAAGCAATCTAAAAGCCCTAAATATTCCTCTTTAACTTTTCCAATAACATTAACATTTTTATTCGCTCCAAAATCACGCTTAACAAGCTGAATTTCCCCCGAATACCTAGCATAACCTATATTGTCAATAGTAATGCTACCACGTTTTCTTTCGATGCAGTTTCTAGGATTTATAACTTTTCCAAAAGTGCTGTATTCACGGCTTTCTAAAAATCTAGCAATGCTTGAAGGGCTGTCGTATCTAATTGTAAATGTTTTCCCGTAAAGCTCTTTAAATTCATCATCAATACAGCAAGGAATGCAAATAACGCCCGTTGATAAATATTCATCTATTAAATTTGCCTGCAAATTTGAAATTCCGGGGTCGCCCAATAAAACATGGTCAATGCTGTAGTTTTTAATCATATCTAAAAATGCTATATAAGGTAAAACATTTCTGTGCTTTTCCAAAGTTGGAAGTCCTTTATAAATAGGGGCTCTTAAATTTTCATCTCCGGCAATAAAAGCTAAAACTTTAATTCCATCGCCTTTTAATTTAAAATTCAAGTTGTTGAAAAATTCAACATCAAGCCCTGTTTCCGGTCTTGGATAAAAATTATGTATAGCATAAACGTCTTTTTCGAAACTTCCAGAATTCAAGATGTCTTTTGCAATTTCATTATCAACTGTAGATGCATTAACTGCAACAGGCATACTTTTTGCAGCATTTTTTATTTCTTCATGTGTAAACCCATAGTCAATTCGTAAAACCGAAATATTCATTTCATCCGCAAAATGTAATAAGCTTTTGCAGTTAAATTTTTCTAAAGTCTTTTTAGAAACATCCGCAATTATTTCAAACCCATTTTCACAAAGCCATAGGCACATTTCTTTCGCTTTTAAACAATAGCTATGGCTAAATTCTTCGCTTATATGAAATGAGCTAAAGACAAACCCCGGCTTTAATTTTTTTAAATTTTCTTTTATATTTTCATCGTCGAAAGAAGATAAATAAACAGAACGTCCAAACATATTATTATCACCATTGTTTGTTAAATTTTAATAAATTATATCATTAAATGTATTTCATATCAATAAAATTTATTATATGCAAGTTTCAGTATTTAGTATATTTTGCATAAAACGCACTACGTAAAATACAGCAACATTATAATATATTACTTAGACCGTTTCAAAGTATTGAAATTTAGTTTCATAATTAATAATTTCAATTGCAAACTATGTTTACATAATTTAAAATTAAATTATAAACAAAGTTCAACAAAGTATGTGTAGCTTAAGTGGGGAGGAGGAAAAATGAAGAGCGTTTTTGCAAGGCTTAATGCATATAAGAAAAATGCAAGCCCAACTGAAGCTTCAATAATAAAATACATTTTAGAAAACGCCGAGCTTGTAGCTGACGATAACATACATAAGCTTTCAGAGCATACATTTGCTTCAGCTGCCTCGATAATAAGGCTTTGTAAAAAATTAGGATTCGACGGGTATAAAGATTTTCGTAAAGTTATGATTTGTGAGCTTGCACTTGGCAAGCAAAATCAATTTGCCGAAAAAAAAGAAATAACACGCCACGATAGCCTAACCGACATAGTTGAAAAGGTAACTTATAAAAATGTAGTTTGCCTTGAAAACACAAAAGACTTAACAAATTTAAAAACTTTAGAAAGCTGTGTTAAATTAATTATTAATTGCAGAAGCATATGCCTTTTTGGCGTAGGTTCTTCATTGCTTGTTGCAAAAGATGCCTATTTAAAGTTTTTAAGGTTAAATAAACCTTGTGTAATAAGCGAAGATTGGCACGCACAGCTTTTGCAGGCACGAAATATGCGTAAAGATGACGTTGCAATAATAATAACATATTCAGGCCAAACAATCGAAATGATTGAATGTGCCAAAGCCGCAAGAGAATCGGGAGCGCCAGTAATTACTATAGTAAAATATGGATTAACTGCAATATCGGAATATAGCGACTATTCACTTTATGTTGCAGCAAACGAATCAATTTTTAGAAGTGGCGCTATGTCTTCAAGAATTTCTCAACTTAATATAATAGATATATTGTATACAGCGTTCGCAAATAGCCAATATGAATATTCTGTTAAACAACTTTCAAGAACACATATATATAAACCAAAATAATGGGGGGCATGGTAATGGTTGATTTAAAAGGTATGGCAACCGAAACCCAGAACGAATTAACAAAAAACCTTGATGCAATGAGCCATTTGGAAATAGTAACAGTAATGAACAGCGAAGATGCAAAAATTGCAAAAGTAATAGAAGGAGTTTTGCCTGAAATAGCAGAAGCTGCTAAATGGGCAACGCAATCTTTTGAGGCAGGCGGACGGCTAATTTATATGGGCGCAGGAACAAGTGGAAGGCTTGGTGTTTTAGATGCTGCCGAATGCCCACCAACGTTTGGGGTTTCACCAGAACTTGTAGTAGGGTTAATAGCCGGAGGCGAAAAAGCTTTTATTAAAGCTGTGGAAGGTGCTGAAGATAGCCTAGAATTAGGCGTTTCTGAATTAAAAGCAATTAATTTAAATAACAAAGACACAGTTATAGGAATTGCCGCAAGCGGAAGAACTCCTTATATTTGCGCAGGATTAGAATATGCAAACTCGTTAGGCTGCAAAACTGTATCTATTTCTTGCAACGATAATTCAAAAATTGGGCAATATGCAAAGCTTAAAATCGAAGCTGTAACAGGACCCGAAGTTTTAACAGGTTCAACAAGGCTTAAAGCCGGAACAGCACAAAAAATGATACTTAACATGATTTCAACCGCTTCTATGGTTGGATTCGGAAAAGTATATAAAAACTTTATGGTAGATGTAATGCAAACTAATGAAAAATTAAAAACCCGTGCAGAAAATATTGTAATGTCTGCAACAGATACCGATAGAGAAACGGCAAAGCAAAAATTACAAGAAGCTGAAGGAAGCGCTAAACTTGCAATTGTAATGATACTTTTAAATTGTAGTGCAGAAGCTGCCAAAGAAAAACTTAATAATGCAAGCGGACATATTAGAAAAGCAATTATTTAGTTTATTTAATTTGTAGGGCATAACATAAAAAAAGTGAGGTGTAAAATCATGACAAATAGCGAACTTGGCAAAATTATTCTTAATCTTTGCGGCGGAAAAGAAAATATACAAACAATAACAAATTGTATGACAAGGCTTAGAATTAAATTAAAAGACAACGCAAAAGCTGATTTTCAAGGTATTAAAAATACACAAGGAGTTTTAGGTTTAGTTGAAGGCGTAACAACACAAATTATTGTTGGACCCGGAAAAGCAAAAAAACTATGCGACACAATGGTTGAAGAGTTTAACCTAACAAGAGATGCAGCCGTAACAGATGATTGGAAAGAAAATAAAACCGCCTTAAAAAGCGCACAAAAAGAAAACCCTCTTAAAAGCGCTTTAAGAACAATCGGCGAAATTTTTATTCCTCTCATACCTGCAATTATAGCTGCCGGTATTTTTAACGGTCTTTCAAGCCTTCTTGGAACAATGCAAAACACAGGTGCATTAAGTGCTGAAAGCACTTTCTGGAGCTTAACAAAGCTTATGTGCGGGCTTGCAGGCGGTTCATTTTTAAGCTATTTTGCAATATTCACAGGCGTAAATTCAGCTAAAAAATTCGGCGCAACAGAAGCATTGGGCGGTATGGTTGGCGCAATGTCAATAATGGCGCAAATTAATCAAATTTCAGAAATGGTTGGGCTATATAACGCAGACAACGCCCTTAAATCAATATTAACAACAGGAAAAGGCGGTATTATAGGTGTTGTAGTAGGCGTTTGGGTTCTTGCAAAAGTAGAAAAATTTATAAGAAAAAGAACTCCCGATGTTTTAGATTTAATAGTAACTCCGCTTTTAAGCTTAATTATAGTTGGTGTAGTATTTGTCTTTGCAATAATGCCAATTTCGGGCTTTGTATCCGATTGGCTTGTGGCAGCGTTAAGCGTTATTATTAATTCTCAAAACCCTGTTGTAAGTGTAATTTCTGGCTATGTGTTATCAGCAGCATTTTTACCAATGGTTCTTTTGGGGCTGCATCACGGGCTTATACCAATTTATGCAGTACAACTTGAACAAATGGGCGGCGTATCACTATTTCCTGTTTTGGCAATGGCAGGGGCAGGGCAAGTTGGAGCAGCTATAGCTATATATTTAAAAGCTAAAAAAGTTAATAACGTAAGAATTAAACAAGTTATAACAGGCGCACTTCCTGCAGGTATTTTAGGCGTTGGCGAACCGCTTATTTATGGTGTAACACTTCCTCTTGGAAAACCATTTATAACAGCTGGATTAGGCGCAGGTTTTGGTGGTGCTTATGTAATGCTAACTAAGGTAATGGCAACAGCATGGGGACCTTCAGGGATAGTTGCAATTCCGTTAATGCAGCCGGGTTCTATGCTTAATTATACAATAGGTATTTTAATTTCTTATATTGGCGGATTTTTAATTACTTATTTATTTATAAAAGACGATTTAGTTGCAAATGTTTAGCCTAATGGTATTAGTAAAACAGTACTAAAATAAAAGGAACCCTGTAGTATGACAAAGTCATATTTACAGGGTTTTAGTTTAAAGTAATTTATGAAGAGGTTTATTTTCTAATTATATAATCTGCTTGAAATAAAACAATTAATATTATCCAAGCAAAACATCCCATTCAGCCAAATACTGCAAAAGCCTTACTAAGTCGTTTCCGTTAATTTCTCCATCTTTGCATACGTCTGCTGCTTGTAATTCTCTTTCAGAAAGTTCAATGTTCCAATGGGCAAGATATTGCAAAAGCCTTGTTAAGTCTCTAGCATTAACAACGCCGTCTTCATAAATATCTCCATAAAGAATGTCTGTAACTTCAACTTCACCATCAACACATAAAACATCAATTTTTTCATAAGCATCATTTGAAAAGTCTGTATATCCTATAGTGATAGGAATTAATGTAACATTAGCTTTATCGCTTATTTTAAACTTAATTTTTATTTCTCCATTATCAAATACATCAAAGCTATTTCCCCAAGCAAAAGTAACAAATTCAAGACTTTCAAGACTTGCGCCGCTGTCAATGTTTGAAGTAAATACATTGCTATCAAACATTCCAAATTTTTCATATGAAATAGGGGTTAATTTAGAATTGTCATATAAAAGCCTAAATCTTCCTGAGCTAACTCCGCTATTATTTAATAATTTAACTGTTACAACAACTTCTTTGCCAAGCGTGCCTTTTGCATTAAATACTTCCAGCTTCATTTGCTCATTATTATCAGGATTAATAGCTTCATATTTTTTAGAAATCTCAAAAATTTGCTGTTTTATTTTATCCATATCAGAAGGAAGTAAAGCTTTAGTTTCGGCAGAAGCATTGCCGCCACCTGTTTGAGAATACCCATTTTTAACACTTGCAAAAACTTTGCTAACGTCTTCTTTTAAAACTTCCGAATTTTTTGCAATATATCTAAGTTTGTTAACATCGCTATTTCCTTCTATTAACTTTCTTAGTCTAACGGAAAATTTTGTTGTTGGGTTTAACTTATTTTGCACTTCATCAGGATATATTAAAAAGCAATCGCCGGATTCAAAAAGTCTGTGCGATGTATCACGCAAAGGGTCTGCTACATATGCGTCTAAAGCCCAACGTAAATAGCCGTTTGCGCCTTTGGCTCCCGTATAAAGCATAGTGTAATAGCTTTCACCAGGCATACTATATGTAAAACTATTCGGAAACATTCCTGTGCAAGTGTATATACCTGTTGTATATTGCTTTTCGCTGCTTGCCTCACGCATATTTTTAAATGCTTCATACGCAGAAGTGTTGTTTGCTACTGCACTATATCCAACAAAAACGGCATCTGCTTCAGCAGAAACGCTTGCGTATTCTCCGTCGAAATGGTCAAGAGCGAATGATTTTTTAAGTATTTTTCCATCCAAACTAGGAAATTTGGCAATTAAGTTAATCATTGCAAGCATTTGTTCTTTACTTCTTTCGTCTGCTGCCATATAGCATTTATTAAACCAGCCTTTTTGTTCCATATGGGGCACAAAAGCTTCAAGAAAAGCCGTCCAAACTTCAACCCACCTAGCACTTCCAACGCTTATATGCTCTATAGTTTTATTGTTATTAGCATCATAAAATGAGTATGGAGTAGACCAAGGAATCATTCCAAAAAGTGCAATTTTATCAACATTTCCAGTTTCCATGTTAAGCTCAATCCATTTATCCATAATTGAAAAATCGAATGTTAATGTTCCGTTTGCCGCTTTAACCCACTTAACCATTCCAGATGTTGGAGTGTATGTTTGGTCTATGCCTCCGGCTGAAATCCACGGAGTATCAACTAAAGGTACGGTTATTTGGTTTGAAGCAAATTCTTTAGCCATAATCGCTTGTTTTTTAAGTATGTTAATATGCTCTTCAGACCACGGCGCAACTTGGTAGTGTGCTGCAACGCTGTCTGGATATTGCCACGCCTCAATTGATAAGCTATATTCACTTGTTTCCGGCATGGTTATGTCTAAAATTTCAAGTGTGTAATTAATTTCAATAGGCTCTAAAAGCTCTGCTGCACTAACAAAAATTTTCCCACTATAAATTCCTGCCTTTGCATTTTTAGGTGTATTAATTTCAATCCAAACAGGTTGAAGCCTATTTGCAGCTATGTTAATTGGTGTATTGCCGTCGGTATCAATTATATCGGGAAATAGCGGTTTGGGTTCAACACCCATTCCATATGCCGGATTTCCTTTAACTTCTTTTATGTAGTTAACTTTAATACTGTCTTTAGATAAAGTTTGTGCATTTGATATAAAATCGCTTGCCGTAACAGTAACGTTAGTTAAAGGCTGTATTGATGCAATAACTAATTCAGAATTTATTTTGTCGTTTTTCCACGCATAAGCTTTTTCTATGTTATTTATAGTATTAACAACTTGTTCATATAAGTTTTGCGTATAGTGAATGTTACTGTTACCAACTATAACATGAGCTGCACTTGGTGCTTTAAGCACATTAATTTTAACAGTTTTGCTTATTCCTGCAGCTGCAGAAGAAATTGTAATTGCTGTAGTCCCTTGCGAAACGCCTGTAACAACACCGCTTGAAGAAACTTTTGCAATATTTTCATCTTCCGACAAATAAGCTATGTCTGATACTGAAGCAAAACTTGGAACAACAGAAAACGTAAGCTGTTTTTCACCTAACTCAAACATATTAATATGCTCATCAATTAAAATATCGGTTGCAACATAAGGCTTGTGTAAAATAACTGCATAATCAACTTGAAGCGCCATTCCTGTTGCGTCGCTAAATTGCCCACGCTTATTTGCACCCACAAAAGTTAAAGTGTGCTCGCCTTCTTCTAAATCCAAAACTTCAAATAATAACACTTTAGAAAGTCTTGTTGAATTGCTTAAATCAACTTCAAAAACTTCTCCGCTGTCAATGCTAACGTTTGCAACTCCATGTGCAACGTCTTTATTGCCATAAACTTTAATTCCGTTCCCAAAAAACCTAATTGTGTACGACATTGTAGTTTGGTCATCTGTTCTTCTTGTCCAATGTTCATCACCATTATAAAAGCTATCAGGGTAGCCTGTGCTTGTACCCCAATTTCCGTAAAACTTAAATTGATTAATGTTGTCGCCTATTGTAAAATCATTAATAATTGTTTCAACATTTTCAATATTAGAAAATGCTGTAACATTAAAAACTCCAAAAACCATTATTAAAGATAACAAAAGGCTAAAAAATTTCTTCCCCACACATTCCCCTCCTAAACTTAATGTATATTCTTAACAAAAGTATCATATTTTTTTACATTTGTATATAAGTATTTTAAAATTAAAAATATTATATTAGTAAATACTAACATATTACGCCTATATTTATATAATATTTTATGTATTATGATGAAAATAAATATTTTGTGTAAAAGCTGTTGCCAACACATTTTTCATGTGCTATAATATTAAACGTTGTAGCAATTCATAGCAACCGAACGTCTTTTATTCGTTCGTGCCATATGTAGTAATTAATGCAATATGTACGCATAGCTCAGCTGGATAGAGCGTCTGGCTACGGACCAGAAGGTCGAGGGTTCAAATCCTTTTGCGTACGTTAAAGCCGACTGCCTTTTTTGGAAGTCGGCTTTTCGGCTTTTAAATTCTTAATAAAAATATAGATTAAAGGGGAATTAGTGTATGGTATTTATTAAAGCAAAAAGCTATGAAGATTTAAGCAAAAAAGCAGCAACAATAATAGCAGCACAAGTGCTTAAAAATCCAAACTCGGTTTTGGGCTTTGCAACAGGAAGCTCTCCTGTCGGAACATATAAACAATTAATTGAGTTATATAAAGCAGGCATAGTTGATTTTAGCGGCGTTACATCATTTAACTTAGATGAATATTGGGGCGTTCCAATAACAGATCCAAACAGCTACTATGCTTTTATGCACGAACAATTATTTAACCACATTAACATTTCCGAAGACAAAATATACATTCCAAGCGGCATTGGCGACGACTGCTGCAAAAACTGTGCAGAATACGAGCAAAAAATTAAAGAAAAAGGCGGCGTTGATTTACAGCTTTTAGGAATTGGAAGAAACGGACATATTGCTTTTAATGAACCAGAAGAAGTTTTTTCAGTTGCAACACATCAAGTTAAATTAACAGAAGACACAATAGAAGCTAATGCACGTTTTTATAACAGCAAAGATGAAGTACCTAAAACTGCCATAACTATGGGTATTGGTACAATTATGAGAGCAAAAAGCATTTTGTTAGTTGCTAATGGCGCAGAAAAGAAAGAAATGCTTGAAAAAGCATTTAACGAACCTGTAACACCTTCAAACCCTGCTTCTGTATTACAATATCATAATGATGTTACAGTTATTTTTGCTGACTAAAATCTTAATTAAAAATTTAATTCAAATTAACAAAAAGGCAGTCTTTGATTGCCTTTTTAGGTTGTTTATATTTTTAGAGCTTGGGGGTATTTTATGAAAAAGTTTCATCTAAAAAGCTTAGTTGCCGGAATTTTAATTGGAAGCGTTGGAATTACAACGGCATTTGCTGCCGGCGGAATTAAAAAGGCTAATTTTAGTAACACTACAGTAACGCTTGATGGAAAGCAAATTCCTTTAAACAATTCGCTTGTTTCAATTGTTAAAGATGGCGAAAAAGATTCAAAGTTATATATGCCGGTTAGAGAAATACTTGAACATATAGGGTATGATGTTAATTGGAATGAGAAAAATAATTCTGTTGATTTAACTTCAAGTAAAAATATTAGCAAAAGCAATTCCGAAAACGTTGAAGAAAATGTTATTATGGCTTTAAGAAGTCAAGGTGATAGAATAATTTCATCAGGTTTTTTTGAAGCAAAAGACAATCAAACATTAGTTTTAGAAATTAACTCTAATATCGACGGAAACGTGAATTTATATTTCTTTAATCCCAAAGGCCAGCAAGTTGAAGCGTTTGCAATTGGTTCTGCTAACACGTCTGAAGAAATAAAGCTTTCCAAAGGAAGATGGGCATACAATTGCACGGGAAGCTATAAGGCCGGCGGAGAGATAGAAATTATTGGAAAGATTAAATGAACATTATAAATGGGCGGCATTAACTTAATTTTAAGTTTTTGACCGCCGCCCGTTTTTCTAAGCCAATTCTTTTTTCCTTGCTTCAATAACTTTTTGTTGAACGTCATTTGGTGCTTCATCATAACGTTCAAACTTTAATGTAAACATTCCTCTGCCTTGAGTTATAGAACGCAAATCGGTTGCATATTTAAACATTTCTGCCAAAGGCACTTCTGCTGAAATCTTTTGCTTTTTGCCTTCTTTGTCCATGCCCAAAATTCTACCACGTCTTTTGTTCAAGTCGCCCATAATATCACCTGTGTAATCATCGGGAACAATTACTTCAACTTTTGCAATTGGTTCTAACAATGCTGGTTTTGCCTTCATAAAGGCATCTTTAAATGCTTGAGTTGCCGCCATTTTAAACGCCATTTCAGAAGAATCAACAGGGTGATACGAGCCATCAACAAGCGTTGTTTTTATGCCAACAACAGGATAGCCTGCAAGTGGGCCTGCTTTAACGCATTCTTGAATGCCTTTTTCAACAGCGGGGAAATATTGACGGGGAACTGCTCCTCCAAATATTTTTTCCTCGAATATATATTGAGTAGTTAAATCGTGGGAAGGCTCAAATTCCATATGAACGTCACCGTATTGCCCATGCCCACCCGATTGCTTTTTGTATTTGCCTTGAACTTTAACTTTGCCTTTAATAACTTCACGATACGGAACAATTGGCGTAAGTAATTCAACATCTAGCTTATAGCGTGTTTTTAATTTGTTAACCAAAACATCTAATTGGTTATCGCCAACTCCCGAAACAACAGACTGCTTTGTTTCTGTATTAACTTCAAATTTAAGGGTTTTATCTTCTTCAAGCAATTTTGAAAGGGCTTGACTAATTTTATCTTCGTCGCCTTTTCCTTTTGGAACTATAGCCATAGACATTAATGATTCCGGAAATTCTATTTCTTTAAGTAAAACAGGCTTGTCTTTAGAGCAAAGTGTATCTTGAGTGCCAACGCTTTGAAGCTTTGCAACAGCTCCAATATCGCCTGCACGTAGTTCGCTAACTTCAATTTGTTCTTTTCCTCGCATAATGTAAATATGCCCCGGTTTTTCGTCTTTTTCTTGTCGTGGATTGAAAAGCAATGTGTCTTTTTTAATTACGCCGGAAATTACCCTAAATAAGCTTAAACGCCCAACATATGGGTCTGCAATTGTTTTAAACACAAAAGCAGAAACAGGGGAACTTTCGTCACATTTAACTTCAATTTCCTCGCCTGTTTTGAAGTCTTTTGCCAAAACCAAAGGACGCAATTCAGAAGCAGGCGGCATAAATGCAATTAAGCTGTTTAAAAGTCCACGCATACCAATGTTTTGTGCCGCAGAGCCACATATAACAGGGCTAACTTCACGAGTCAAAACGCCTCTTGCAACCCCTTGCTTAAGTTCATCAACAGTAAAGCGCTCTTCATTAAAGAATTTTTCCATTAAATCGTCGTCTGTTTCTGCAACAGCTTCTTCAATCATTAGGCGTGCTTCATCAACAGCATCTTCCATTCCAGGAGGAACAGAACAAGGCTCGTTTTTACCACCAACAAATCTTCTTCCTTCTTTTTTAATTGAGTTAATATAGCCAACAAACTTGTTGTTTTCTTTGAAAGGAACTTGCAACGGGGCAATGCTTTTGCCAAAAACTGATTTTAATTGTTCTACAACTTTGTCAAAATCGGCGTTTTCATCGTCCATTCCGTTTACAAAAATTATTTTAGGAATGCCAAGTTGTTCCGCATATTCCCACGCTTTTTCTGTTCCAACTTCAATTCCAGATTTTGCCGAAACAACAATTAAAGCCAAATCGGCAACAGATAGCGCTTGTTTAACTTCTCCAACAAAATCAAAATAGCCGGGTGTATCAAGAAAGTTTATTTTATTGTTCAACCACTCAACAGGTATAATTGATGTACTAATTGAAACTTTTCTGCGAATTTCTTCGGGGTCATAATCGCTTATTGTATTGCCATCTTCAACTTTTCCAAGTCTTGTTGTAAGTCCGCAAACATTAAGCACTGCCTCGATTATTGATGTTTTGCCGCAGCCGCTATGTCCTAAAACGGCAACGTTGCGAATTTCTTTTGCAGAATAACTTTTCATATTAAAAACCTCCTGACGAAATAGTTTTAAGCAAGCAAAAACTTTGTCTATAGCTAACAAAAATGTTTGAAGCTTTTAAAGGTTTGTTTAAAACCCCTAAATTTAAAATATCACAAACCTTTGTACAATTCAAGCAGAATTTTATATTTTTTTAGATACAATATGTTAATTTTATTTATTGCAATTAAAAACAATAGGCTTTATGCTATGCTTTGTAAGGCAAAAAGCATTTAATTTAGCCATTTTGCATAAATAAATTTGTTGTTGGGCAATTAGAACATAAATTTATCTTTATATTCCATATATTTACTAACCATTAATGTAATTTTAAAAGTTATTGCATCATCAAAGTTTCTAAGGTCAAGCCCTGTCATTTTTTGAAGCTTATCAAGCCTGTAAACTAGCGTGTTGCGGTGAATATATAATTGACGTGACGTTTCAGAAACATTTAAATTGTTTTCAAAAAATTTATTTGCTGTTGTAAATATTTCGTCGTCAAATTGGCTTAATGAAATGCCATGCAAAACTTCATTTACAAACATTTTGCAAAGAGGGGTTGGAAGTTGGTATATTAACCTACCTATTCCCAATTGCTTGTAATTTACAATATTTTTGCTTGCTTCAAATATTTTTCCAACTTCAAGTGCCATTTTAGCTTCTTTATATGAAGCGCTAACATTTTTTAAATCCATAACAACCGTTCCAATTGCAACATGAACGCTGCACATAGCTTCAACACTTAATGTATCGTAAATTGTTTTTGCTATAGATTCAATAGCTTCGTCGTCGTCTTTATCTCTAAGTTCTTTAACTAAAATTATGCTTCTTTCGTCAACTGCAGTTACAAAATCTTTAAGCCTTGTTGGGAAAATGTTTCTAACAATTTCAACAGCATTTAATTCTCTGTCTATTTCCGCCTCAATTAAATAAACAACTCTTCTAACGTTATTTTCAACATGAAGCTTTTTAGCTCTATTATATATATCAACTAAAAGCAAATTGTCTAAAAGCAAGTTTTTAATGAAATTGTCCTTATCGTAGCGTTCTTTATATGCAACGAGCAAGCTTTGAATTTGGAAAGAAGTAATTCGCCCGATTAAATATGATTCTTCTTCAACCCCTTTTATTAAAATGACATATTCAACAATGCCGTTGTCAAACACTTTAAAGTATTGGTAGCCCAAACTACTTTGGCTTTCGGCTTGAGAAATTAAAAAGCCATTTAGCCCATCAATTTCTTTCCCAATCATTTCTTCTTCCGTGCTTGCAATTACTTTTCCTTCTCTTTCAACAACAGATATTTCGTGTCTTGTAATATTTTTAAGCCCCTCAATTGTGTTTTGTAAAATTTGATACGAAACCATAAAAAACACCCCTTATATATTTTAACTATTTAGTATGTAGCTTTTGTATGCCCTTTATTCATTTTATACTATTTTAACCTAAATTAAAAGAGGAAAATTATAATAGACAAATAAGATTTTTTGTTGTATCATAATATGGATTTTAAATTTTAAGGAGTTTTTTTAATGCATAAATTTCATGCACTGAAAAAATGGAATAGCATTTTATTAATAGGAGTCGTTGTTTTAGCTTTTATAATCGCTTGCATTTTTTATTTAGACAGAATTAAAAGAAATTTATATAATGAAATTGTTGACAGAATAACAAATGAAACAATTCACGTTGCAGCATTAATACAATCAGAACTGCAAAGAAGTCTTGAAGAAGTTGTGGCAGTTTCATATAGCCTGTCAAATCAAGTAAAAAGTAAAGAAGAAATTTTGCAATTCTTAAAGTTTTTTGCAAGCAAAAATAACTATTTGCGCTTTTCATATTACGATTTACAAGGAAATTTAACTACAACAGACGACATTTTTGGCAACATATATGGCTCTTACACATATAAAAAAAATGTTAGTATGGAGCCTGCTATTTCAAAACCAACGGAAGATACATCAGGCTCAACTGAAATTATAGCTTTTTCAGCACCTGTTCCTTTGCACGGAACAATGCATTATGGTATCGTTGGTTCAAGATATTTAGATACGGTGCTTGATAAGCTTACAAACAATTTTTACGACGGAAAGGGGCATTCGTTTATAGCTACAAGCAACGGTGAAGTTTTAGTTCATTCAAACTACAGCGACACAAAAGAGTTTGAAGGAACATATTTTGAAAAAATTGAATTTGAAAGCAAAGACCCAGGGCTTGCAATTAAGTTAAAAACAGATTTTGCTCATAAAAAATCCGGTGTAATTAGCTTTTCGTTTAAAGGAGAAACTAAAATTGTTAGTTACACACCTTTAGAAGGAATTAACGATTGGTACTTGCTATGTGCAATACCAAACTACAGTATTTCATCAAACCAAAAAAGCACTGGAAATTCAATGATTATGATTCTTGTTTTAATTGCCAGTTTAAGTATTATTGTTTTTATTAAAATATTGTTTATGGAAAAAAATAACAGAAAACAAATTGAAAAGCTTGCTTATTATGATGAGCTTACAGGCGCTAAAAATTTAGCCAAATTTAAAATTGATGCAGAAGAAATGCTTAAAAAACATAAAGATTGCAATTTTGCTGTTATTAAATTTGATATTATTAATTTTAAACTAGTAAATGATATTTTTGGATTCAAAATTGGAGATAAAGTTTTAATTAATTTAGCAAAGTCAGTATCTTCGAGTTTAGCACAGGAAGAAATTTTTTCAAGAAGTTCCAATGATAATTTTGTTGTTATGATACAATACAATGGAGAAGATGAAATTTTAAGACGTGGTGGAATTTTTTTAAAAACATTCCATGAAATGAATAAAAACGTAATTGCTAATCAAAAAATACATCTTTCAATTGGGGTTAGCAAATGGAACGGTACTGATAATATTGCAGTACTTTTAGAGAAAGCAACCATGGCGCAAAAAGTTTCTAAAAAAAGCGGAAAACAAACTTTAACTATGTACGATGATAGAATAAGGGAAGATGCATTAAAAGCAAATGAAATTGAAAACTCTATGCATCAAGCACTTTCAAATAGCGAATTTGTTGTGTATATGCAGCCAAAGTTTGGGCTTTCAAGCGAAAAAATAGAAGGAGCAGAGGCATTGGTTCGCTGGATACACCCAACCAAAGGCATTATCGCTCCTGCAAATTTTATTCCTCTTTTTGAAAGAAATGGGTTTATAGTTGAAATAGATTTATTTGTGCTTGAGGAGGCATGTAAGCTTCAAAGAAAGTTGTTAGATGATGGCGTTGATATTGTACCAATTTCTGTAAATCAATCTAAAGTGCTTATGAACTCTCCAAATTACGTAAACATTGTTCACGATATTGTTAAAAAATACAACATTCCGCCCAATGCAATTGAGATTGAACTGACAGAAACAACATTTCAAGAAGATATGGAGTCGCTTTTACAAATTACCAACAAACTTTTAAGTTTGGGCTTTGGTATTTCAATTGATGACTTTGGCTCTGGGTATTCATCGCTTAATTTCCTTAAACAAATACCTGCAAGTGTACTTAAAATAGATAAAGAATTTTTAAATAAAACAGAAGATGATGAAAGAGGTCAAACAGTTTTGGCTAATATGATTAGGTTAGCAAAAGAACTTCAAATGACAGTTGTTACAGAAGGCGTTGAAACATTGCCACAAGCAAGCCTTTTAAAATCTTTAGAATGCGATATGGCGCAAGGTTATTTATATTCAAAACCAATACCTATTTCAGAATTTGAAAAATTATTTCCTAAAAATTAATAAACAAGCCGTCCGAAACTAACCGGGCGGCTTGTTGTTATTTTAACCCTAAATCTTTAAAAGCTTTAGCAAATGCATTGTTAAATCCAGCTTTATCATTTTCTTTGTTAATTTGATTAATAATTTTTGAAACGTCTTTCTTAGAAGCTTTGTCGCCTTCCGCTTCTCGGCGTTTTTTAAATGCAGACATTTTTTCGCTAAATCCGCAAGGGCAAACAAAAGTTTGCGTTTCCCCTTTGCCTTTTATGGTAAGCTTTTTGTGGCAATTTGGACAACGTGCATTACTTATTGTTGCAACAACTTTCCTATGTCCGCAATCTCTGTTTTGGCAAACTAGCATTTTGCCGTTTTTGCCGTTTACATCAAGCATAAATTTTCCGCATTCAGGACAGCGTTCCATAGTTATGTTGTCATGCTTATAAATTTCCGAACTTTTAGCAATTGTACTAACAATATTAATTGTATAGTTTTTCATTTCACCTAAAAATTGTTTTTTATCAACATTATTTTTAGCAATTGCCCCAAGAGTTTGTTCCCATTTTGCCGTTAGTTCTGGGGATTTTAATTCTTTAGGCACAAGTTCCAAAAGTTGTTTTCCTTTTGATGTTATGTTAATGTTTTTGCCGCTTTTTTCAATGCAAAATGAATTAAAAAGCTTTTCTATAATATCGGCTCGTGTTGCAACAGTTCCTAGGCCGCCTGTTTCACCGATTGTTTTAATTAATGCCTTGTCGGAAGTTTTCATATATGCAGCAGGGTTTTCCATAGCCGAAAGAAGCGTTGCTTCATTAAACGGCGATGGCGGTTTTGTTTTGCCTTGAGTTTGTGTTAAATTTGTTATTTTTAGTTGTTCGCCTTTTTTAACGTTAGGCAAGTTTTGCTCTGAAATATCGTCGTCGTTTTCGTCATCATCTTCCGCTATTGCATTTGAGCCGTATATTTCTTTAAAACCTAGCGACTTAACAATTTTACCTTTAGCATAAAAAGTTTCGTTTCCAATTTTTGCTTTAATTGTAGTTTGCTCGTATTCAAAAGGCGGCATAAGCACGGCTAAAAATCTTTTAACAACAAGTTCATATATTTTTCGTTCACTTGCCGAAAAATCGGATAATATAACTGTTTGTTCTGTTGGTATAATTGCATGGTGGTCTGAAACTTTGGCGTTATCAACAAATGTATTGTTTCCTATAATTGGTTTTTGCAATATTTTATGACAAAACTTAGAAAATGAACCAACTCCACAAGCACGAACTCTGTCTTTAAGCGTAGGTACAATGTCTGTTGAAATATAGCGTGAATCTGTACGAGGATATGTTAAAACTTTATGTCTTTCATACAAAGACTGCATATATGATAATGTATCTTTTGCCGAAAAATTATATAACTTGTTGGCATCACGCTGTAATTCAGTTAAATCGTATAGTTTTGGGGCATATTTCTTTTTCATAGCTTTATTAACTTCTACAATTGTTCCGTTTTTACCTTTAACACTTTCAAAAATGCTGTCTGCTTGCTGCTTATCGAAACAGCGGGTTGAATTTGTTTTTGAATCTTGCCAAGTTAGCTTCAAACTTCCTTGACCAGAAGCTGCACTTGCCGTTATTCCATAATATGGCTTAGGCACAAAGTTTCTAATTTCCTGCTCTCTATGTGCAATAATTGCAAGCGTTGGTGTTTGAACTCTACCACATGAAAGCTGTGCGTTATATTTGCAAGTTAATGCACGGGAAGCGTTCATTCCAACAATCCAATCTGCCTCCGAACGAGACACGGCAGAATTGTACAATCCTTCGTAAAGCTTGCCATCTTTTAAACTGCTAAATCCTTCTTTAATAGCTTTGTCGGTAACGGATGAAATCCAAAGCCGCTTAATTGGTTTTCTAACCCCCGACATTTCAATAATCCAGCGTGCAACAAGTTCTCCTTCTCTTCCGGCATCTGTTGCAATTATAATCTGGTTTACGTCTTTTCTGCATAGTTGCTCTCTAACAGCTTTATATTGCCCGCCTGTTTCTTTAATTACAACAAGCTTCATCTTTTCAGGAATAATAGGCAAATCGTCTATATTCCATGTTTTATATTTTTTATCGTATTGTTCAGGCGTTGCAAGCGTCACAAGATGCCCAAGCGCCCATGTTACAATATATTTGTCGCCTTCTAAATATCCGTTTCCTTTTTGCTTGCAATTTAAAACTCTTGCAATGTCACGTCCAACAGATGGTTTTTCCGCTAATACAACGCTTTTCATTTGTTAAATTGCTACAAAAATATATTTTGCAGCTTTTCCTTTCCTTAAAGTTTTTAAGCTAGTTTTTCTAAAATTTGTTCTTTTGTAACCGTATTAAGTGATGTAATACTGCAAGCAGCAGCCTTTTCAAAATAGCTTTTGGCTTCTTGCTTATTGCTTTGTTCTTCTGCAATTATCCCTAAATAGTAGTAGCTGTCTACTAAATCTTTATTAAATTCAACAGCTTTTAAAAATGCTTCCCTAGCTTTATCCTGTTCGCCTTTTAAGAGGAAAATTTGACCTAAATTATCAAACGCAGAACCCGAATTAGGTGTGTCTTCTATAGCTTCGTTCGTATATTGTAAAGCTTTTTCTAAATCTCCTTTAACGATATATAAATACCCAAGCGTTGTTAAAACATGGTGGTTAACATATTCATATTTAGCTTTAAGGTTTTCAAGTTCCCCAATAGCTTTGTCAATTTCTCCCATAACCCAATAACAAGTACCTATTGTTAAAGCAATACCTTTGGCTGTAATTACGTTTTTGGCTCCATTAAATTTTCTGGCTTTTTCTAAATACAAAAGCGCTTCTTTAGGGTTGCCGTCCTTAACCAATATAATTGCATAATTTAAATATGCAACAGAATTTTTGGTGTTTTTAGATATTGCTAACTTATAAAGGGCAATGGCTTTGTTTGCATTGCCAAGCGCAAATTGGTAATTGCCCATAAAGGCTAAAATAGAACCTAGAAATAATACAACTAAATATATAAAAAGGAGTAAAAAGAAAATAGGAAATCTTATAGAAATTGCAATAATAGGTATTATAATAATAAACTTTAATACATTTTCTTTATAAATTTTATAACACCCCCAGCTAATATAGCTTTTTGGTTAAGTGGTTAAGTCTTTAACAACTTCTGCTGCCATGCAAATACCAAAAGCAGAAGGAACAAATATGGCGCTTCCTATAATTTTACGCTTGTTGTTGCTTTCGTCATTATAGTTTTCATCTTCTTCTTTAATGGGAATAGCCTGCTCTTTTGAATATACTACTTTTAAACTTTCAATGTTTCTTGCTTTAAGTTCTTTACGCATAACTTTGGCAAGTGCACAAACAGAAGTTTTGTAAATATCGGAAACTAGAAGCTGAGTTGGGTCAAGCTTATTGCCTGCTCCCATGCTGCTAATTATTTTAACATTAGCTTTTTTAGCTCTTTCAATAAGTGTTAACTTTGAAGAAACTGTATCTATAGCATCTATAATGTAGTCAAATTGCGATAAATCTATATCTTCTGCTATTTCTTCACCGTAAAAAATAGGAACTGCACAAATAGAAGCTTCTGGGTTTATTTCAAGTATGCGTTGCTTCATAACATCAACTTTTTTCATTCCTATAGTGTTATGGTTGGCAACCAATTGCCGATTAATGTTAGTTATACTAACAACATCCTTGTCTATTAACCAAATGTTAAAAACGCCTGTTCTTGCAAGCGCTTCGGCAGCAAACGAACCAACGCCCCCAATGCCAAAAACGGCAACTTTTGAATTTTCAAGTTTATCGGTTGCTTCTTTCCCCAAAAGCAATTTTGTGCGTAAAAATGTGCTCATTTTGTGTCAAAACTCCCTGTTCTATATCCTAATAAATCAATACATACAAATTCAAAGCCAATTTTTTTAAAGCTGTTATAAATTTCGCTTCTTAAAGACTCTTTAAAAACTTCTTCAAAACTATTTAAGTTATTTTTAGAAACCTCAATTCTTGCAATATTTCCATGATGCCTAACACGCAATTGCTTAAACCCTAAATTAAACATAATTTGCTCGGCTTGCTCAATCATTTGAAGTTTTTCAACCGTAATTTCTTCATTATATGGTATTCTTGTTACTAAACACGCAAAGGAAGGCTTGTCTGCAGTTTTTAAATTAAGCTGTTTTGAAAGAATGCGTATTTCGTCTTTTGTTAAACCAACATCTTTTAAAGGGCTTTTAACATTAAGTTCCGAAATTGCAACAGACCCCGGTCTATATTCCAGGCTATCATCAGCATTTGAACCTTCTGCAACAACATTTATTCCTTTTTGATTTGCTACTTCAATAATTTGACTTAAAAGCTGCTTCTTGCATAAATAGCATCTGTTTTTGGGGTTTTTTGAAAATTCTGGAATGCTTAAAGTATTGGCTTCTAAGATAATTAATTCAATATTATGTTGTTTTGTAAACTGTATAGCTTCTTCAAGCTCTCTTTTTGGATTGTTTACGCTTTTAATTGTTATGGCTATAGCATTGTTACCTAAAACGTTATGTGCAACTTTTAGCAGAAACGTTGAATCAACGCCGCCTGAAAAAGCTATTGCAATTTTTTCAAACGACATTAATGTTTCTTTAAGTTTTAAAAACTTAGATTCCAAAATTAATCTAAAACAGGAAGCGTTTTAAAGCCTTCTTCCAGTTGCTTGTCTGTAGGTATAAAGTCTGTCATAGACTTGTTGTTATAGCTCATATATGCCCCTAAATCAAAATAGCCTGTGCCAGACAATCCAAAAATAATATTTTTATGTTCTCCTGTTTCTTTACATTTTAACGCCTCATCAATTGCAACCTTAATTGCATGTGAAGATTCGGGCGCAGGAAGTATTCCTTCACTTCTTGCAAAAAGCGTAGCGGCATCAAAAACTTTAGTTTGTTCAGCAGAAACTGCTTCAATATACCCATCATGGTATAGCTTTGAAATGATAGAGTTCATGCCATGATACCTAAGCCCACCGGCATGGTTTGGAGAAGGTATAAAACCGCTGCCAATAGTATACATTTTTATTAACGGTGTCATTTTGCCTGTATCGCCGAAATCATAGGCATATTTTCCTCTTGTTAATGAAGGACATGAAGCTGGTTCTACAGCTATAAATTTTGTATTCGATTTACCGTTTATTTTATCTGCCAAAAATGGCGACATTAATCCCCCTAAATTAGAACCACCGCCCGCACAGCCAATTATTACATCGGGGATTATTTCATATTTATCTAATGCCGCTTTAACTTCAAGCCCAATAACGCTTTGATGCAGCAATACATGATTTAAAACACTTCCTAAAACATAACGGCAATTTTCGGTTTTTGTTGCATATTCAATAGCTTCACTTATAGCGCAGCCTAATGAACCGCCTGTGCTTGGATTTTCTTCTAAAATCTTCCTTCCAACAATGGTAGTATTTGATGGTGAAGGCGTAATTTTTGCACCGTATGTTTCCATAACAGCTTTTCTATATGGCTTTTGTTCACTTGAAACTTTAACCATAAAAACTTGCAAATTAACACCAAAAAAGGCACAAGCCATAGAAAGAGCCGTTCCCCATTGGCCTGCTCCAGTTTCAGTTGCAAGATTTGTAATTCCTTGTTGTTTTGCATAATATACTTGAGCAGCGGCTGAATTTAGCTTATGTGAGCCGCTTGTATTTGCTCCTTCAAATTTATAATATATGTGTGCTGGTGTTCCAAGTGCATCTTCAAGACAGTATGCTCTAACCAAAGCCGAAGGACGATACATTTTGTAAAAGTCAAGTATAGGTTTTGGTATTTCAATAAATCTGTCTTTTATATTCATTTCCTGTTCAATTATTTCGTCACAAAATACAGGTCGAAGTTCATCAGGTGTTACAGGTTTTTTAGTTTGGGGATTAAGAAATGGTTGGGGCTGCTCTTTTAAATCTGCCCTTAAATTATACCAAGCTTTAGGAAGTTCATTTTCTGATAAATACGTTTTATACGGTATCATTTCAACTCTCCTTTAAATTTTTTTAGCCCTTATCCTAAAATTACAGAATAAGAGCTAAATATATTATACCATATCTTGTCAAGAGCTAAATTTTACGAAGCCGAAAATTTGCGTTGCTTTTTGTGTTTTTGCTTGCGTACTAAAGGTTGGCGATTTTCATTATATATTATTTCAGGCATTGCTTTATTTTCAACTGTATCTTTATTAATTATAACTTTTTCTATTGTATTGTTTGATGGAATTTCAAACATAATGTTTGTCATAAAGTTTTCAACAATTGCTCTAAGCCCTCTTGCGCCGGTTCCTCTTTCAATTGCAAGGTTTGCAACGGCAATTAATGCATCTTGCTCAAATTCAAGTTTAACGTTGTCAAGCTCAAATAAATATTTATATTGTTTAGCTAAAGCGTTTCTTGGTTCTGTTAAAATTGCCAAAAGCGCTTTTTCGTCAAGGCTGCTTAACGTTATTAAAACAGGAAGTCTTCCTACAAATTCAGGAATTAAGCCATATTTTAGCAAGTCTTGAGGTTGCAATTCTCTCATTATTTCAATTTCATTTTCAACTTTTTCTTTTTTGCTTTTATATTCAGCACCAAAACCAATTACTTTTTTATTTAATCTTTGTTCTACTATTTTGTCGAGCCCACCAAAAGCTCCGCCGCAAATAAATAAAATATTTGTTGTGTCAATTTGAAGAAAGTCTTGATGAGGGTGTTTTCTGCCACCTTGAGGAGGAACAGAAGCAACAGTTCCTTCTAAAATTTTTAAAAGCGCCTGCTGAACACCTTCGCCGCTAACATCTCTTGTTATTGAAGGATTATCAGATTTACGAGCAATTTTGTCAATTTCGTCAACATAAATAATTCCACGTTCGGCACGTTCAATGTCGTAGTCTGCCGCTTGAATTAATTTTAACAAAATGTTTTCAACATCTTCGCCAACATAGCCTGCTTCTGTTAAACTTGTTGCGTCTGCAATTGCAAACGGAACATCTAGTATTTTTGCTAAAGTTTGAGCAAGAAACGTTTTGCCTACGCCTGTTGGGCCAACAACTAAAATATTACTTTTTTGAAGCTCAATATCTTCTGAATATTCATTCATTGCAACCCGTTTATAGTGATTGTAAACAGCAACAGAAAGTGCCTTTTTAGCATCATCTTGCCCAACAACATATTCATCTAAAAAATCTCTTATTTCTTTAGGTGTTGGAACTCTAAAATCGTTGTTGTATACTGCATTTTTAGCTTCCAAGCCTTCTTCAATAAGCATATCATAACATAGTTCAACGCATTCGTTACATATATATATATTTGGTCCGGCAATTAGCTTTTCAACTTGTTCTTGAGCTTTTGCACAAAAGGAACAACGCAGAAATCGCTTTTCATCAGATTTTGAAGTCATTTAATTTATAGCCCCCTATGCAATACCCTAAAACAAAGGTTTTAGGGGTTTAAAATTATAAGCGCTTAGTTATAACGGCATCAATTAAGCCATAATCTTTAGCTTCTTCTGCTGTCATATAGTAATCACGGTCTGTATCTCTGTAAATTGCTTCTAAAGATTTGCCCGTGTTTTGAGAAAGTATTGTGTTTAATCTTTTTTTGCTTCTAATAATATGCTCTGCTTGAATTTGAATATCTGATGCTTGACCTCTTGCTCCGCCAAGCGGCTGATGAATTAAAATTTCAGAATTTGGCAAAGCATATCTTTTACCTTTTGTTCCGCCAGCAAGTAAAAATGAACCCATGCTTGCCGCCAAACCAATACAAATAGTTGAAACGTCTGCTTTAATGTGCTGCATTGTATCGTAAATTGCAAACCCTGCCGTAACAGAACCGCCGGGACTGTTAATATACAAATTAATGTCTTTATCGGGGTCTTCGGCATCTAAAAATAAAAGCTGTGCAACAACAACGCTTGCAGAAACATCTGTAACTTCTTCGCCTAAAAATATTATTCTGTCTTTTAAAAGCCTTGAGTAAATGTCGTATGAGCGTTCGCCTCTGTTTGTTTGCTCAATTACATATGGTACTAAACTCATATTAAGCCTCCTTTTGTGTTTGCTTTTTCTTATTAAATATTAAATAAAAATTAAACAGCAACAGCATTTTCCATAACAAGTTCAAAAGCTTTATTAACTTTTAAATCGTTTTTCAATACTAAAACATCTTTTTCAGAAAACATTGCGGCAACTTTTTCTATATCCATATTATAATTTTTAGCTATTTTTTCATATTCATCTTTAACATCTTTTTCAGTAACTTCAAAGCCTTCGCTTTCCGCAACAGCTTCAAGGGCAAGCCTTCCTTTAACTTGCATTTCTGCTGGTTTTAAGTGTCTTTTTAAAATTTCTTCTTTAGTTTCGCCTGTGTATTCTAAATATGCGTCCATTGTAACGCCTTGTGATTTAAGCCTCATTTCAAATTCATAAACCATATTTTGAGCTGTATTTTCAATCATAACTTGCGGAACATCTACAACCGATTTTTCAATTATTTTGCCCATAATTTGGTCTTCTTTATCTTTTGCCGCTTTATTTTCTTTAATTTGTTGCAGCTTTTGTTTAATGTTTTCACGGTATTCGGCAAATGTTTCAAATTCTGAAACGTCTTGTGCAAAATCGTCGTTTGCTTCTGGAAGCTCTTTTTCTCTAATGTCGTTAATAGTAACTTTAAAAACAGCAGGCTTGCCACTTAATTCAGTAACGTGATAGTTTTCTGGGAAAGTTACGTTAACATCAATGCTTTCGTTTAGCGAATGCCCAATTATTTGTTCTTCGAAAGTATCTATAAATGTTTTAGAGCCAATAACAAGTTCAAAGTCTTTGCCTTCGCCGTTTTCAAAAGGAACGTCGTCTATATATCCTTTAAAGTCAATTTTAACTATATCGTTTAATTTAACCGGTCTTTCTATAATAGTCATTACTCTTGCGTTTTTATTTCTTGCAATATCAATTTCTTTATCAATTTCGCCGTCTGAAACTGTTGTGTCCGTTAAAGTGTATGTAACACCTTTGTAATCTTGCTGCTCTATAGAAGCTTTTGGCTTAACATAAACTTCTGCAGAAAAGGAAGCTCCGTTTTCAGTTGAAACTTCTAAAATTTGAATATTTGGTTTAGAAACAACTTCAAGGTCGAATTTTGAAATTGCATCTTCGTAAGCGTCGCCTAAAACAAAATCTATAGCATCTTCAAAAAGAATTTCTTTACCATATTGCATTTCAATAATTTTTCTTGGAACTTTTCCGCTTCTAAATCCTTGAACTCTTAATTTAGATTTATTTTTATTATATGAATATTTAAGCCCCTCTTCAAATCTTTCAGGCGAAACAGAGAAACTTAATTTCACCTTATTTTCCGAAACTCTTTCCATTTCCATTAATTATTTCCTCCCTAAAAATTGTCAATTTAACATCAGATGATTATAACATAGCATAAAGCTAAAATCTATAGCTTTTAAAAAATTTCTATAACAACATCAGAAACAACGGCATCTGCTGTATTTTCAATATAGTTAATAACATTTTGAATTATGCTGTTTGCATGTTCTGTTTTATTTGTTACGCAAGTAAATCCTATTACAATATTTTTATGAATGTCTTGGTTTTCAATTTCTGCAATAGAAACGTTAAATTTGGCTTTAACTTTATCTGTAATGCTTTTGACAATTGTGCGTTTCTCCTTTAATGAATATACCCATTCGGCAAACATATATACTTTACAAGTTCCGACAATCATAAAATTCTCCTTAATATTTTTGGTTAATATATCCATCTATGACGGATTTTCTAACTTCGGGCAGAAAAACGCCTTCTCTTTTCAAATTTTCAATTATCACTTTATTTGCAGAATGCAAAATCATATTATAGTCGTTTAACACAATTTCGCAAAGCGAATTTTTTAAATATTTAGAATTTACTTTAATAATATACGATACAACATTTTCATATTCTATAAGTTTTAAAATTGAAAGCGTCGCTTTATCTTTTTTGCTATAGTAATAATTAATATATTCTTTGTTATTAGGTTCACAATTCATTTTTTCATATTTTGCCATAGCGTTGTAATATTGGTAGTTAAATAGTGCTTTTTCAACATTATCAACATTTTTAAAAGGCTTTATATTCAATTCTAAAACTGCATCTAAATTTTTTGATAAGTATTCGCTTTTCGTCATATCCCCTTTTACATATTGGTCTATTAAACTTTGCCTATATTTAAAATATTTTTGAATAATATTCAAGTCAAACACCTTTTTCTTTAAAGCTATTTAGCTATTCTGCTATTCCAGCAATTTCATCTATTATTATTGTACCCATTATGATATTATAAATTTAACCGCATTATTTCTTAAAAGAAAATGCAAGTTAAATCGGGGGGCGAAAGTTATTAAAACATATTTGGAATACTATACTTATTACATACGTCCAAAGCTTAAAGAAATAGATTTGCTAATAAAAACTAATGAAGGCAACATAGAATTATGTGAAGCTTCGAATGTTTTAAGTATATCGGCGGAAGAACTTGAACATATAATGCAAAAAGAAAGAATTGAAGCAATTGATTCAAAATCTTTTTTCAAAGTTATGAAGCATGGAAGCAGCGAAATATGCAAGCTTTTTAAACGTGAAATGGAATGCAATTCGCCATATACATATTCGGCTGAAGATATTGCATACATATATAACATAGATAAAAGCACCGTAAAATGTGCTTGCGAAAATTTAAATATAAAAGAAATTACACCATATACGCTACCAAGTTTATTTTCAAACATTGTTATTTAATTTATATGTTTTGGGGGACGCCTAAAACGTCCCCTTTTATAAATTTTTATAGATTTCTATAATTTTTCCTGAATAAAAATAATTGGCTCTAAGCATTCGGGGCATACAATTTTTCTTTGTTCAAGTGTTGTTTCCATAGTTTCTTTTATTTCTATAGATTTTCCACAATTAGGACAAACACACCCAACTCCGCTTATTTCATCGTCTGCATAGCAGTTTAGGGCATTAAATTCTTTAGTTTCTTGTTCAAGCTCATATGCTTCGTTTCCTTCTGTTAAAAACGTTACTGCATCTGCAAATTCAGAAAGCGTATCAATAATTGCAATTAAAAGCTTGCCTTCTTTTGTTCTTGAATCTATTTCTAATCCCTCTGCCAAACCTTTAAGGTAGGCAACTTTTTCATATAAAAATTGCAATAAACTACCTCCTTGCTAAATTTTATGCTCTGCTTAAATATTCGCCTGTGCGTGTGTCTATTTTAATTTTATCGTCAACGTTAATAAATAGCGGAACATTAACGGTTGTTCCCGTTTCAACAACTGCTGGTTTTGTTGCGCCTGTTGCTGTATCGCCTTTAAAGCCCGGTTCTGTATCTATAACTATAAGTTCAACGAATGTTGGAGGTTCAATGCCAAAAACTTTGCCATTATGTGAAAGTATTTTAACCATTTCGTTTTCTTTAACAAATTTTAAAGTGTCGCCAACGTCGCTTGCATTAATTGCTGATTGTTCAAAAGTTTCTGTATCCATAAAGTGAAATAATTCGCCGTCTGAATATAAATACTGCATATCCAAGCGGTCTATATGGGCTTTCGGCATTTTTTCTGTTGGACGGAATGTACGTTCAACTGTGCTTCCTGTAACTAAATTTTTAATTTTAGTTCTAACAAAAGCCGCTCCTTTTCCAGGCTTAACATGTTGAAAATCTAAAATAACAAATATACCCCCATCAAATTCAAATGTAATTCCGTTTCTAAATTCACCTGCTGAAATCATAAATAAATTCCTCCTTAATTATATATTATAGATTTAAAGCTGAAAGCGCTAATAAATATGAATTAACCCCAAAGCCGCTAATTTGCCCAACGCAAACAGGGGCAATAACTGATGTTTTCCTAAATTCCTCACGGCTATAGACGTTTGAAATATGAACTTCTATAGTTTTAATATTTATTGAAGCTATTGCATCACGTACAGCATAGCTATAATGAGTGAAAGCTCCGGGATTAATTATAATGCCATCAAATTTTTCAAAATAGCATTGCTGTAAGCAATTAATTATTTCCCCTTCCAAGTTTGATTGGAAGCATGAAACATCTAAATTTAATTGTTTTGCTTTTTCTGCAATTTTTTCGTTTATATATTGAAGGTTGTTTTCGCCATATATTTGTTTTTCTCTTATGCCTAGGAAGTTTAAATTTGCACCATGAATAACTTTAATTTTTTTCATATTAGCTCCTTTAAAGCATTAATACTTTGTGCAATATCAAAATTTGAAACATCAATTTTAATATCACAGCAACTTAAATATAAGGGCATTCGCTCATTTAACAAATTTTCAATTGTTTGCTTAACATTATCTGTTTGCAAAAGCGGTCTTAAGGTGTTGCTTTCTTTGTAGTTTTTAAAAAGCTTGTCCGTGTTGGCATCTATAAAAACAACAATTCCATTTTCTTTTAAAATATTTATATTTTCTTTATTTTTAACAATTCCGCCGCCGCAAGAAATAACTGCATTAGAAACATTTCTAATGTTTTTAACAACTTGATTTTCAAGTTTTCTAAAATAACATTCCCCATAATTTTCAAAAATTTGGGGAATGTTCATATTTGCAAGCTTAACAATTTCATCGTCAATGTCTAAAAACTTATACCCGATAGAATTTGCCAATTCATTCCCCAACGTTGTTTTGCCACAACACATAAAGCCTATTAAGACTATATTTTTATTCTTCATGGCGCGGGCTTCTGCTAACAATTTCTGCCGCTTTCGTTATGGCTGCAATAACATCAACATCAAATTGCTGCTGCAAACCCGAAAGCTTTGTATAAAATTGCCCTTTTCTTGTTACAACGTATTTTGGAGGAAGCGAATTTAATGCAATTGCTGTAATATCAAGCTGGCAATTTTCGCATGAACAGCAATTAATTTGTTTTAAAACTGCTTCAATTTGGTCTTCAACACAAACTTCCATATAATTTTTTAATATTGGCATAAAATGAACCTCCTAAATTTTATTGTTTCAAAAATACTATCATCTTAGAAGCACAGAAATCTAAAATAGTATATCACAGTTGCTTATAAATTTCATCAATAACATTTTTACAAACTGTTAAGTCGTTAAAAATTTCATAAGCAGCAACAGCTTGAAAAAACAATATATCAAAACCATTAATTGCATAACAGCCGAATGATTTAGCGTCTTTTAAAAACTTTGTTTCCCAAGGATTATAAATAAAATCTATGGCAACTTTAACTTTTTTAAAAAAGCTTAAATCGTTTATAGGGGAAAGTTGTTCTTGTTTTGAAAACCCTACCGATGTTGTTTGGATTAATATATCAACGTTTTTAATTTCGCTTAGGCGTGAATAATCCAAAACATCTATATTTGCATTGCAATTGTCTTTAAAATGCAACGCAAGCTTAATTGCAGTTTGAATATTTCTATTAACAACAAAAATTTTAGAAGCACCGCTATTAATTGCAGAAACAACTGCTGCATAAGAACTTCCGCCGGCTCCTAAAACAACAACATCTTTTTTGGAAACAGAAACATTATTTTTTTCAAGAGTTCTCGAAAGCCCAATCCAATCGGTGTTATAGCCAATATAGCCGTCTTTTGTATATTTTATAGTATTTACAGCCAAAGCTTTCATCGCACTGTCATCTAGTTTATATAAAAAAGGCATAATATTTTTTTTATGGGGAGTCGTTACGTTAAGTCCGCAAATACCTAAACTAAACGCTCCTTTAATGGCACATTCTAAATTTTGCTCTTCAACATGAAACGGCAAATAGGCAAAATTGTTATTTGTGCAGCTTGCCAGCATATTGTGAATTTTAGGGGAAAGAGTATGCGAAATGGGGTCGCCTATAACACCGCATACTTTTGTTTTGCCGTTAATTTCCAAATTGCAACACCTCTTTACGTTTTGTTTAAGTATAAATTTAAAACAATTTTTTCAACGCCTCTTTTTAATCTAACTGTAAATTCATCACTTGTTGAAACAGGCTTAACCAAAATTGTATAAAGCCCTTTTCTATTGCCACACCAAACATCTGTAAAAATTTGGTCTCCTATTAAAGCTGTTTCGTTTGGGTTTGCGTTAAGCATTGAAAGCATTTTGTTAATACCTTTAGAAGAAGGCTTGCCTGCTTTATATACAGCTTTAAGCATTAAACCTTCGTTAAACAATTCAACACGCTCTTTTTTATTATTTGAAAGAAGACAAACTTTAAAGCCTATTTTTTGAAGATTTGAAAATAGTTTAATAATTTTTTCGGTTGGTTTTTTTTCGGTATATGGAACAAGCGTATTGTCTATATCGAAAACAATGTTTTTAATGCCATCTTTATGAAGTTTTTTGTAGTCTATATGAAATATAGAATCAACATATGCTTTTGGATATAGCCTTCCTAACATAAATTAGCCTCCGATTTAAAAAATTAAAAATTCAAAATTCGACATAAAAAAGACTTTAAAAGGAAAACTTTTCGCCTTTTAAAGTCTTAAAAATGCTTCCCTATTTATAACGGGAACTTGAGATTGAAAAACTGGGCTGGAAGGATTCGAACCTTCGACTGCAGGAGTCAAAGTCCTGTGCCTTACCGCTTGGCGACAGCCCAAAATTGAAAGCTAAATATTAAAAAAATAATTTAGAATCAGCACAAGACGGGATTCGAACCCGCGACCCTCGCCTTGGCAAGGCGATGCTCTACCACTGAGCCACTTGTGCATACTATATTCGTGCAGTTGGGGGGACTCGAACCCCCAAGGTCTAGGACCACTAGATCCTTAGTCTAGCGCGTATGCCAATTCCGCCACAACTGCATTGCATTCTCATATGCACAATGCTAATTCTTGAACACAAAAAGCATTATACTACAGCATTAACATATTGTCAATAGCTAATTTAAAAAAATTTTTAAAATGAATATAGCATATAGCATATAATTAGAACGCCGGTTTAATATTATTCTTCTTCATCAAAAGCTTCCATAGCGTTATCTGTATCATATGAATAATTTTCGTCATCGTCTTCCAATTGATTGTTTTTGCCAAGCATATTTTTTAAGCCTTTAATAAATTCAATTACAAAATCTAACTCTTTAGACCTTAAATCATATAACAAAGTTGAAACTTTTTCACGCTTAACTTTAGTATGGTCTACTGCAGATTCGCAAAGCGCAATTGATGTTTCAGAAGTTTCACAAAACAACTCATCAACTTTAATTTGAAAAATTTGAGATAATTTATGCAATGTGTATGCTGTTGCTCCACGTTGCCCTCTTTCAATAAGACCTATAAATCCCGGAGATAATCCTAAAAGTTCAGAAAGTTCGTCAATAGACATATCTTTTGCAATTCTATGCTTGCGAATATTTTCTCCAATAGTTTTTTTCAAAGTAATTTTATCCATAATAGTTAGTTTGCTACTTAAAGTTATTGTAGCTTTTCCTTTCGTAATTTTTATTTTTCTGTTTTCTTCATATTTTTACGTTTTTATCTAAAATACTACAAAAAATTCATAACAAATAGAGTTTAATACAAATAGAATGTATTGTCAAGTTTTATTTTTACCCCCAACATCAAATATGTTAAAAGATATTGGGGGAATTAAAATTATCTTGATAAGAGGTTAAATAGCGCCAATGCCATTTCTGCCCTTGTTGAAGGATTTTTAGGAGCTATTTTGTCTGTTCCTTCTCCAACAACATCGGCAGCAGTTAAAACTTTAATTGCTTCTGTTGCCCAACTGTCAATTTCTGTAGAATCTGTAAACTTTTCAAGTTCTTTTCCTGTTCCTGCTTTTGGCAATTCATCAAGAACTTTTAACGTATTGTATAACAATGTATACATTTCTTGACGTGAAAGCTCTTTGTTAGGTGCAAACATATTGTTGCCAACGCCTGCCGAAATGCCTGTACGTTTAGCAGTTGCTAAGTAGTTTGTATAATACGTATTTCCGGCATCAGAGAAATTGTCTGTTGGATTTTCGTCTATTTTAATTTCGTATGCATTCATCATTAAAACAATAAATTCGGCACGAGTTAAAACTTTAGCAGGACTATATTTGTTATCGCCTGTGCCTGATGTTATTTTACGTGAAGCAATAAATGTTACAGGCTTATAGAACCAATCTGTTGTTGCAACATCACTAAATGCTACTTTGTTGTAACCTAATGCAACTTTTGAAGGAGCTGTTACAGTATATTCATATGTGCTTGATTTTGCATTAAATTTACCTCTTGCTGCATTTATGCTGTTTGCATCTTTAATGTAATATGCAACCACTGCATTTTGGTCTTCGCCTTGTTTAAGTGTATATGGTATGCCGATTTCTGCTTTTCCGTTGCCAAAATCTGAAATTGTTAATGCCCCTGCTTTAACAGTTAATGTATATGCAGAATTGCTTCCAATTATTGTTTTGTTTTCGTCGCTAAGTGTTGGTGTTGCTTCTTTTGCTATTTTAACAGAGATGTTACCATTGTCTTTTGAAGCGGCAATAGCTTTAATAGCTTTAGAGTCAAAAGAAACTGTTGCAACATTTGTAGTTAATTTTAAGTTTGTCTTAGTTAAACTAGCCATATCTGCAAAAGACTTTCTTGGAATATCAATAGAAGCTGTTGTTTGGTCTGGAGTACCTGCAATTTTAAGTTCAACAACTGCACGGTGCCCTGCTTTTTCAGCAGCTTTTGCAGCATTTAACAATTTTTCCATTGATGTTTGAACAATTTTTTCAGCCTCAGTTGCGCTTTTTGAAGTTAAGTCAATAGTTTCTGTAGCAGTTTGAGCTGGATTTGTTGTAGTAGTTGTTGTTGTAGGTGTTGTAGTTTTTTGAACAACAGAGTTTCCATATGAAGCGGTTGTTGATACGTTTTTAGCATCTAATGTTTTAGATTCTAAAACTTTAAATTCAAGAGGTATTTTATCTGTTCCCGATTTAACTTTAAAGCTTGCAGTTAGTACGGTTCCAGCTGTATTAAAGCCGCTTACATTAATACAAGCAACACGTATTTCATTAGAAGCTGCTTTTTCGTTAACATCTGAAAAGCCGCCTTTTAAAGCGTCACCTACTTTTGCAGAATTGGAATTAAGTGTTAAAACTTGGGTGTCGTATGTTAAAGCAAAAGTTGCAGCAGCAATGTTGGAATTTGCCGTCATTGAAACCGTTACGGTTGCTACTGATGTATTTTTATTGTAGTCTGCATTAACGGTAAATGTAGCTCCGGCGGCAAAAGCGGTTGTTATATTTATAACGGAAAAAATCATAATAATTGATATTATTAAAGGTATTTTTTTCAAGATGTACACCAGCCTTTCAAAACTGAAGCAAACGGTTTGTTTGCCAAACTTATGTTTATTAGTTACCATTCTATAGTATTTGCATTAAGTTAAAAATTAAACAGACTTCTTGCAGCGAACAAGAAGCCTGTTTTTGCAAGCATTATCACTTAATCTATAGCATAATTTAAAATCAAATACTTTAAGATTAAAGCTATTTTAAATTTCTTGCGTTCACTTTAATCTTTATAGATTAAGCAATGTATATAAAGTTTGAACCATTTTAGCTCTTGTTGCTTCGCTTGTTGGATATAGTTTATCAGTTCCAAGACCAATAACTTTTGATTCCACAAGAGTTTTCATTGCAGTTTTTGCCCAATCTGCAATTTCGTCCGAATCACCAAACGAGTCAATAGTTCTTGTAGCTTTTGTTTCAGGAAGTTTTTTAATTACTTTTAGTGCGTTGTATAACAATGTATACATTTCTTGGTTAGTTAATTCTTTGTTAGGTGCAAACATGTTGTTACCAACGCCTGCCGAAATGCCTAAACGTTTAGCAGCTGAGAGATATGGAGTATAGTAATCATCTCCGGCATCATCAAAGTTGTTTTTAGGTTCAGCATCAGGCGCTATTTCGTAAGCGTTCATAAGAAGCACTGTAAATTGCGCTCTTGTTAATGTTTGTGCTGGGCTGAATGTGTCTTTTGAAGTTCCTGAAGTTATACTTCTTGCTGCTGCAAATAAAACAGCATCATAGTATACAGAATCTTTAGAAACATCACTAAACACAACAGGGTTGTAGCTTGCAGCATATCTTGGAATAAGTGTTTCTGTTTTAAGAACAGCATGTTCTGTTTGAGAAACATATTTTCCGTTTTTAACAACTTCAAGCTCGCCTTTTGGATTTACGTAGTTAGTTATAATAGCAGATAATTCTTCGCCTTTTCTTGCTTTATAGCGTAAACCAATTTCAGCTTTACCCTTATTGTTAAGATTTGTAACAACGTTTTCTCCCGATTTAACTATAAAGTCAAGAACTGGTTTGTCGCCTATTGTTTCTCTTGATTTTGATGTAAGTGATAATTCGGAAGATTGCGCAATTGTAATTAAAATATTTCCCTTAGTTGATGCGTTAAGTATGTGTTTTAAAGCGTTTACATCGAATAAAATATAACCTAGCTCTGTTTTAATTTTAACCGGTAATTTAGCTTTAATAATGTCTTGGAAATCAGGACGTAGTATTTCAACTGAGTACCCTTTAGCATTTCCAACCGGTATCATATAAATATCAAGCTCAGTATATTCACCCGGTTTTAAATATTTTTTAACATCTTCAAGAACTCTAACTACAGAACTATGTTCAACTTTACCCGAAGCAATATTTCCTGCTCCTAAAGTTCCCTCAACATCAATTTCTTCTATTAAGCCATTTTTGTTGTGAGTTGACTTAGTACGTTGAGCATGTTTAGTGTCGCCAGGTGACGGTGTGTATGGAGGTGTTACATATGTATCACTGCTTCCACTGCTGCTTCCTCCGCCACTGCTAGTTTCTTGAAGTCTAAAGTTTGCTCTTATTGTAACGTTTCCGGCGGGCATTACAAATGATGTTCTTGTACTTAATCTGTTTACAAGTGAAACGTTACCTTCTGTAACTACCCAATCAACAAAATAGAAGCCAGATGATGGAGTTGCCGCAATATTAACAGTTTGGCCTGCAGTATATTTGCCAGCACCTGTAACTGTTCCGCTACCGCTTGTAGTCAATTTAACTTCATATTGAGTAGTTGGAGATTTGGCAAAGTTTGCTCTAATTGCAACATTTTGAGCAGGCATTGTAAACGTTGCTATGTTGTTTGCATTGTTAAGTGTTACATTGCCCGAAATTACTGTCCAGCCTGTGAAGTAGTAGCCCGAATTTGGAGTTGCTGAAATTGTAACTTGTCCTCCAACTTCATATTCGCCACCGCCAGAAGCAGTACCACCTTCTGTTGATGAAAGAGTAACAGTATATTTTTGTATTGTTGTTTGTTTAAATATTGCTTTAATTGCAACTTCTGCTGCAGGCATTGTAAATGTTGTTATTGCGCTTGTTGTGCTTGCAACAGTTACTCCACCTTTTACAACTTCCCATTTATCAAATACATAACCTGTATTTGCAGTTGCTGTAATTGTAACGGTTTCTCCTACTTCATAAGCAGTTTTATATGTTGCAACAGTTCCGCCTTGTGTTGGTTCTGCAGTTAAAGTAACAGGGTATATTAACTTATCGCTTACTGTTAAAACACCGTCTTTAAATTCAACAGCATAGTTATTGCTTGCAGAAGTACCTGTAATTGCATAAGTTCCATTTTTGTCTTCGTATTTATCTTCCAATTTTAAAGTAATTGCAAGGTCTGCAGCAGTTTCGCCAGAAACTAAATCTTTGCTATCAAATGTGAACGTTAAAGCTGGAAGTGCTGCTCCAAGTAATTTTGTTTTGTTGTCAATTGTTACTGTAATTGGTTTTTTGTTAATAGTGCCTGTTAAGCCTGCAATTTGTTGTGAAGATAAAACATAGTTTTTGCTGCCTGCTCCTGTTAATGAGAAGCCAGAAGCAACCATTTGTTTTTCTATTCCTGCATTTTTATCTGGGAACATAATGTTTCCACCTGTTACAGAAACAGCGTCTCCTGATAACAATCCAATAATTTGTACACTTCCGTTAACTTGTGCCGCTGTGTTGCCATCGTAAAATTTAGTTGTTACAACTAAGCTGCCTTTATTAAGGGTAACAGATTTTGGATTAATGGTAAATTGTTTCGCTTCGCTTTGTCCGGCATGAGTGCTGCTAATTAAAATTGCTGTAACGGTATATGCTCCTGCTTGTGTTGGTTTTGTTTCTGTTGGACCATACGCTGTACTGTCTGCCAAAATTCCGGAATATTCATATTTAAATGAAGGATTGCTTAATCCTTCGCCTGTTGCTGTTGCGGCTGGAATAACAAGTGTTTCTCCATAAGTTATATTGGCAACATTAGGCATAGTTACAGTTGCTGCTCTTTTATCAGAAACTTCAACTTCTCTTGTAACTGTTAAATCCGAAGGAGCTTGTGCCCATTGAGGTGCATTTGTATATGTTAACGTACCGTTAAATGTTACTATAGTTCCCGGTGTTGTTGTATCAATGGTTCCGCTCCAAGCTATAGTGTAATTAATAGTTGTACCGTTAAGCGTAACGCTTCCACTTGTTGGCAAGTATTGTTCACCTAAGTCTTCAGCAGTTGCTGCGTTGTTGCTTCCACGAGGGATAATAATTTTAGAGAATGCTGCTGGTTTTGGAATTGTAAGCTTGTTTACGGTTAATGTTATTGGCGTATGTATTTTAGAATGATTATAATTGCTATCGCCTAAACGTTCGACAGTTATGTTAGTAGTACCTGCGCCAACTATAGTAATTACACCTGTTGCAGCATCAATTGTTGCAACTTGTGTATTAGAGCTTGCAAAGTTTACATATGCGCCTGTTCCGCTACCGCCGCCGGCAGTTGCTGTTGGTGCTTGTTCTCCGTAGTTCATAGTTGTTTTAGAAAGCGTAACAGTTGTTGCAGCTTGGTCTTGTTTGCCTGTTGCTACTACAAAATGTGCAGTTATTTCAACTTCTGCTGCAGGCATTGTAAATGTTGTTGTTGGGCTTGCTGTGCTTGCAAGAGTTACGCCACCTTTTACAACTTCCCATTTGTCAAATTCATAGCCTGTATTTGCAGTTGCTGTAATTGTAACTGTTTCGCCTGCTTCATAAGCAGTTTTTTGTGATGTAGCAGTTCCGCCTTTTATAGGTTCTGCAACTAAAGTAATAGGGTACATTTGCTTATCGCTTACTGTTAAAACACCGTTTTTAAATGTAACAGCATAATTATTGCTTGTTGAAGCACCTGTAATTGTGTAAGTTCCTATTTCATCTTTATAACCTATTACTGATAAAGTAACTGCAAGGTCTTTTGAAGTATCATCATAAGCTAAGTCTGAAGCATTAAAATTGAATGTAAGTGTAGGGAGTTGTGCCCCAACTAATTTTGTTTTGTTTTCAATTGTTACGTCAATTGGTTTTTTAGCAATTTCAAATGAAACAGTTTTTTGCCCAATGTGAGTATCACTAACTAAAGTTGCCGTAACTGTATATGTTCCTGCTTGTGTTGGTTTTGTTGATGTTGGGCCATATGGTGTGCCATCTGTTAAAGTTCCTAAATATTCATATGTAAATGAGTATTCATCCAAGCCTTCGCCTGTTGCTGTTGCGCCAATAGTGAAATCTGTTCCGTATACTGTATCTTGAGGAACTGTTATGTCAATATTTGCACCTTTTTTATTAGAAACTTCAACTTCTCTTGTAACTGTTAAATCTTCAGGAATTTGTGCCCATTCAGGTACATTTGTATATGTTATTGTACCGTTAAATGTTGCTATAGTTCCCGGCGTTGTTGTATCAATTGTTCCGTTCCAAGCTATAGTGTAATTAATGTTTGTACCGTTAAGCGTAACTTTTCCGCTTGTTGGCAAGTATTGTTCACCTAAGTCTTCAGCAGTTGCTGCGTTGTTGCTTCCTGTTGGAACAAGAACTTTTGTAAATGTTGGATTAACTATTTGAAGCTTATCTGCTTTAATAATTACCTTCCCTTGTTCAAGTATAGGCATAATATCATTTGCAACAGGTAATGATGTGTCTTTTAAGTCTGATACTTTAAGAGTTAATTCAGATTCAGAAGGTCCATCTTTTAATATTTCAAATGTTGCTTCTAAAATTTCTATTTTACCTGTATCGCCGTTTTGATTTGCTCTTGCAAGTCTAATAAAGCCTAATTCAGGGTCTGAATTTATATCGTAATTTAAGTAAGGTGTTGCACCCGGCAATTTTGTTGTTGGGTTGCCTATTAATTTAAGCTCGTCTTTTAAGAATGTAAGTTCATAATCTCCGGCACCAACTTGCGCTGCTGTATCCATTGAAACAACAACTGTAACATTTTCGCCTTTTCTGCCTTGTGGGCTGCTTACCTTATATGTAGCTTGCTTAGTTTCGTCTTTTGAAATTATTATAATTTCGCCTTGGTTAATAGTTGCTGTTATGTTGTTTGGGTTAGAAGTTAAAGTATCTTTTAACCCTACCGCTGAAAATGTTAAACCTGCTTTTCCATCAGAATTAACGTCTTTAACAACTTTAAACGTAACATTTAAAGCAACTGCTTCTCCTGTATCGCCGTCTTTGTTGGCTCTTGCCATTTTAATGCTTCCGTTTTGTTGGTCGGCATTAATGCTTTGTGTGCCTCCAATTAAAGAAGATATAGGTTCTCCGACTATTTCAAGTTCTTCAGGGTTAAATTTAAGTTCATAATCCCCAGAACCAACTTTTGTCATTCCAGCTTTCATTGTTACTAAAACATTAACGTTGCTTCCAACAATTGCATAAGGGCTTGAAACTTCATATGTAACTGTTTTTGAATCTGTTGGAATAACAGTAATTTTTCCGTTTTCAACTTCTGTTGCAATGTTTTTTAACTCTAAACTATTATCTTTACAGCCTAAAACTGTAAAGATTAAGTTTGATTCTCCAGGTTGTTTTCTAAGAACTTTAAATTGCGCACTTAAAACAACTTTTAGGCCTGTATCACCAGATACATTTGCTCTTGACATTTTTATAATGCCGCCTTCTTCAGGAACAAAAATATCTTGCATGCCACCAATTAAAGATGTTACAGGGGTGCCAACAAGCTGAAGCTCACTTTTATTATAGTTTAATTCATAATCCGCCGCACCAATTTTTGCTGCTGTGTTTAAAGTTACAGTAACATCAACCACGTCGCCTTCTCTAGCATATGAAGTTGACACTCTGTATGTAGCAATTTCATCTGCGGCACTTGCTACAACTAAATTACACATGACCAAAGCTAAAGCGACGATTAAAGCAATAGCCCTTTTGACAACTTTCGCCATTGTATCACCTCTATTCAGATATTCAGATATTCAGATATTCAAGAAGTTGCTACTTCATTTGTTCAATTTTAGGTATCGAGCCTGAAGAATATTGTAATATTATAAGAGCGTCGTATGAAGCGGGACCGCTAGATTTATCACTAATACTTCCTGCTCTTTTTTGTGCGCCTGTTAATGTTATATTTCTGCTTGAATGTTGAAGAACTCTTAAAGCGTCGCTTGAACTAACTCTTCCTGCTCCGTCTCCGTCTATATCTACGTCGCCTAAAACAACTATTGTTAACGTTTTAGCCAAAACAGGAGGCAAACCAGCTTGTTGTTGAACCATAAGTCTAGCTTCCATTGAAGTTGCAACAGGTGTTGTGCCTGATACTTTTTCTGTGCCTTTAAAAACTTCAACTTCTCCGCCTACTGCTGTTATTTTGCTTAAAAATGTTGCAACTGTTGTTTTTGCAGGAACAATTATATACCCTGCTTCTGGTTCAATAGTGTATTCTGTTGTTGTTATGTCTCCCCCAGATTGAGTATAAACTGCTTCAACAGAATTAATAGATAATGCATATGAGTTAGTTGCACCACAGAAAACAACAGCAGAAGCAACAGCCAAAGAAACTACTTTTTTAATTGATTTTAACATTATAACACCTTCCTTATTAAAAATTAATATATGTGTATTTTTTATACCAAAAACAAAAAAGTATAAAGCACCCCCTTGATTTCTTTCGCTTAATTTTGACTAAATGCCGCTTTAACCATAAAATTCCAAAAGTAAAGCAGCTGCCTTTATAACTGCTTATGTCTATTATACTATATTTCAACAGAATGTAAACATCAAAATTTGATAAAGTTAGATATTTTTAATAATATTGAACAAATTAGCTGCTCTTCCAGCATATGCATTGCCCATTTTACAAAATTACTCTTGACATTTTTGCCTATTTGCTATAAATTGTAATTAGTAGCACAAAGTTTTTGTTGGTTTTAACAATAAAAACGGCAATTGTCTTATTCCAAATCTAAAAGGAGAGATGAGTATGAAAAGACGCAGAAGCACTTTGCCAAGAGCATTTGCAAGTTTTTTAGCTGCAACTTTAGCTTTCTCGCAGTTTAGTACAATGGCATATGCTAATCCCTTGCCCGACTACGAGCAAGCGGAAATATGGGCAGAGGCTCAAGCGGAAAATGCGTTTTCGGAAATTGAAATACCAGAATCATTTAATAATACTTCAGAACAAATTGAAAATGTTAATCCGCTTGAAGAAGCGCAAAGCGGAAATGAATTAATTAGTTCCATCATACAACAACTTAAATCAAACGTTCCAGAACAACAGGAATATTTAAAGAGCTTAAGTACATTTGAAGACCAAAACCCAGAAGAATGGGTTAGCAGTCCAGAAGGCTCAAGTTATAATAAGCAAAACGGCGTAATGACACTTAATCTTAAAGCAGTTTCAACATATGTTAGCAACAAAACACCATATCTTCAAGACGGTATTTATTCAATGGAGTTTTCCCATAATTCTGATAATGAAAGAATCGGTTTCTTAATAAAAGCAAACAGTAGACAGCAAGGTCTTGCAATTAAATACGACATAACACAAGAAAATCAAAAAGGCTTGTGGGTTATTCAAGCTCCGGGTTCAGAAAGTTATAAAACATTTGAAGGCCCTGCTCTTGAAAGAGGTACTTTATACAACATATCAATAGCTTTTGTTGATGATAGGTTAACTATTGTTTTAGATGACGAAATAATTTTTAATGAAGTTTCGCCACAGCTTGCAGCAATTAAAGAAGAAGTAGGGCAAGCAGGGTTTTTTAAATGGTATAGAGATGGCAGCATGACTATCGACAACATGAACTATGAAGGCTATGGCTATAACCGAGAACCTGAAGTTGAAGAAGAAGAAATTACATACTTTAAAGATTACGAAGACGAAAACCCCGGCGAATGGCTTGCTGGTGCTAATGCAACCGTTGTTGATCTTGGAGGCGGAAATAAAGCTTTAAAAGTAACAGGTGTTGGCAGATTTATGGACGCTGCAAGCCCTGATATAACAAATGGTTCGCTTAGTTTCGACTATATGACAAGTTCAGCTGAACGATTCGGCTTTGGTTTTAGAAGGCCAGGTAATGGTACTGCAAATTACGAACTTAACTGGGACGGCGGCAAATGGGTTGTTGAAAGTTCTGGAGGTTATCCTGGAATAGATGGAGTGCCTGCTCCTGTTGCAAATCAATGGCATAAAGTAACTATTAACTTTAAAGACAATAAACTTAGAGTTTTTTATGACAATGAATTGGTTACAGACTGGGAAGAATTTGGCATTCTATCAGCAAGCCCTGGTAAATTTGGTTATCGTATTTGGGGTTCTTCTAAATCACTTTATTTTGATAACGTAGAATATACTTCAAAAATAGTAGAACCATACATTCCACAATATTACGAAGCAGATTTTCAAAATAATGTTACAGGCTCTTGGGATGGCGCACAACCTTCAATTGCCAGAGAAAGCTTAAATAGAATTTTAAAACTTTCGCTTACAAAAAATGTCGCCTTTACAACAAGTGATTATATACCTGAAATTAGCGAAGGTACATATAAATTAAGATTTAAAGGTAGCATAACTAATGCCGGTCCTGTTTTTGCTACAGATGAAGAAAACTATAAGGCAATTTACCACGATGGCACTAAATGGATTTTAAATCAAAACGGCACAAAATACGAACTTGAAAATTCAGAAAATACTTTAAAAGCTGGCGTTTGGAACGATATTGCCGTTAAATTTACAAAAACTTCAGCAGCAATTTTAATAAACGGTATTGAAGTTGGGGCTTGGGAAGACTTGCTAGAAACAACAGGGCGTTTCGGTTTTTACGGAACAGGCGATGTCTTAATTGATGACGTTATATATACCGAAAAAGATTTAGAAATTACCCCAGGCGATTCAAGCGACAGAAAATTTTATGAAGAACAGTTTTTAACAGGTACTCCAAACTGGACAGGTCTTGAAAACGTTACTACAGAAGATGGCTATTTAAAAGGAAGTATTAATTCAGAGGTTGTTGCAATAGATGAAAACTCCCCTAAAACTGGCAGTGGTGCATTTGTTGTTAAAGTTGCAAGCAGCGAACCCGAAATTGGCATTGCATACAATTTAACAGAAGAAAACGAAATTTGTGTATACCATGATGGCAACGGAACTTGGAAAGTTAGCCAAAACGGAACAGAACAAATTTTAGCAGAAAACAGCGTTGTTATTGAACCTAGTAAAAGCTATGTTATAAGAGTTCAACAACTAGGTATAGGTAATGTCGCAATTGTTAAAGTTAACAATAAAACTATTGGAACATTTGAAACCGAAGAAATAGTTGAAGGTAAAGTTGGTATTGTTAATGCTTCTAATAAAAAAGCAAATGTTAGCATTGATATGATTAGCTCTTATGAATTGCTTTCATATACTTCAGATTATACAACTTTAAACTGGGCAAATACAAGAATTGGAACAACAGGCGTTGAACCAACTGTTGTAACAGACGAACAAGACAACAGCGCTAAAGCAACAGGTCAAGTTGCAACATTTATTGATAACGATTCCCCAATGATAGCAAACGTTCAAGGCGAACTTGAATTTAAACCAAGCGTTGATACAACATTGGCAGGTGGAGGACGCTACGGTATTATTTTAAAAGCACAAAGTTCATCTGAATACATTGGCATTGCGCACGACATTAACGGCATTTGGTATGTTCACAAGGATGGAACTAATACAATTGCAACGTTCCCTGAAAAATATTCAATTGAAAAAGATACATATGCAAAAATTGAATTTAAAGTTTTAGGTGATAGTATTAGCCTTTGGGTTGACGGAAACTTCCTTGGTACAGTTTCGGCAGTAATCGGAGATTCTTCTGGACGCTTTGGCTTAAAATCATGGTATAATCAAAAAACTATAAATGTTAAAAACGTTAAACTTCAAGAATTAGACCCTGTTTTAACAGACCAAATAGAAGTTAATGAAATTAATTTAGTAAACGGAAATATGACTGTTGTTACAGACCAAGCATACCCAAGAGTTATACGCTATGAAGCAGGCGGCAAAGTTCTTGATGGGCAAGTTGATGGCATTTACAACGTTAATATAAATAATAGTTCATATGTTCCTGAAGTTAGCTTTAACAAAGTTGGTGAAGCAACAGGCGAATACACAATGACGTTTGATGAATTAGATACAGTTATTAAATCAACTATAACCGTTAATGATGACAACACTGTTGATATTAAAATTACAGATATTCAAGAAAACGGCAGTTTTAAAGTTCAAACAATTGAATTACCAGGAAGTCTTTTATCTGTAGATTCTTCATCACAAGACGCAACTTACGCATTTACAAGGTTTAATGGAAATGCTGTATTGGGAGGCAAACCAAGTGCAACAAATGACTTAGTTGAAGAAATTGTTGACGATTTATACAACATTCCAAGAACTGCAATAGATGGTGCAACAATAGCAATGATTTCGGGTAACGGGCTTGTTGGCTCTATAGAAACAAACGTTTATTCTGGCGGCAAAAGACTTAAAGTTTCTAAAACAAAAACTTCAGGCTATCAAAAAGTTGAAATTGCAAACGGCGTTTGGACATACAGACAATACCCAGAAGCAACAATTAGCGGTTTAGAAGCCGGTGTAGAACATTTGCCATGGTGCAAAATTATTGTAACTGATGAAGATGCAAACAACGACGAGAAAATGGATTGGCAAGATGCAGCTGTTGCATATAGAAAAATTATGACTCCTGTTTTTGGCGGAGAGCAAATGAAAAATAATATGATGTATATTAGCTTTAACTTTGCTTCCCAAGCAAACGACCCATTTTTAAACGGGCTTGATACAGGAAAAGTTTTATATAATTATACAGACGGTTTTGGACAATTAATCCTTTCAAAAGGTTACCAAATGGAAGGACACGATGACTCTATACCAGACTATGAAAAAATTGGTGTTCGCCCCGGCGGTGCTAAAGACTTTAACTACTTAATTGATGAAGGTAAAAAATACAACTTAAAAATAGGCGTTCATATTAATGCAACAGAATATATGACAGATGCGTTTAACTTGCGCTATGACAATTTATCTGGAAGCGAACAAGGAACACTTTCAAGAGGCTGGGGTTGGGTTGACCAAGCATTCCACGTTGATAAAACTAAAGATATTAGAACAGGCGAACTTGTAAGACGCTTAAAAGCACTTAAAGATACAGCGCCGGGATTGAATTTCTATTATGTTGACGTTTATTATGGTAATGACTATAATGCACACTATTTAGTAGATGCTATTAACGATTTAGGCTTAGTTATTGCAACAGAATTTGCTGGTCCAATCGAACCAGGCGTTGCTTTTGTACATTGGGGTCCCGACTTAGGCTATCCAAATGAGGGTAACTGGTCTAAATTGCACCGCTTTGTTAAAAACGATTTAGATTTATTTAGCGGACACGCATTGTTAAAAGGCGCAAAAATAGCAGGTGTTACAACTTGGAACGACGTACACCCTAATTTAAAAGCCGGCGTTTTAACGTTCTATAATGAAGTTTTGCCAACAAAATATATGCAACACCATAACATAATTAAAATGGAAACAGATAAAATTACATTTGATGGCAACGTAACTTCAGAAAGAAATAGTCAAACAAGAAACGTTGAACTTAGAAAAGAAGGAAAGCTAATTTCATATTGGGCAGATACAGGAACAATAATAGACCCATCAGAACTTCATGTTTCTCCAGCAACTTCATTAATTCCATGGAATTGGGATATTGAAACAAATGAAGAACTGGCAATTGGTGAAGGAAAGAAATTATACCATTGGAACCCGAATGGTGGAACAACAACATGGGAATTAACAAGTGACTTTGAAGGCGTTACAAGCTTTGATGTTTACGAACTTAGTGGAACAGATAAAAAGAAAATTAACACAGTTAACGTTGTTGATGGAAAAGTTACATTAACAGCACAAAAAGAAGTCGGATATGCTCTATATCCCGCAGGAGCTAAAGCACCTGAAGTTGCCAGTAATTGGGGCGAAGGCAGCGCAGTTGAAGACTTTGCATTTAACTCAATGAATTTTGAAACATGGAACAAATCTTCAACAGGCGATAGTTCTTTAATAACTGTAGTTAGAGACGAAGAACCAATGGGCGGAAACAGAAAATCCGGCGGTATGCCTTGGAACAACTACCTTAAAGTTGGAACAACAGATGCTGTTGTTTCTCAAGAAATAAACGGTTTAGAATCCGGTAAAGACTATTCATTGTCTGTTTGGGCAAGAGTTGATGCTGGGCGAGAAGCAAAATTAAAATTTGAAATAGACGGAAAAATTTATGAAAAAGCTTTAACAGATGCAACAGTAACGCATGGTTCATCGTTTAAATATTTAGGTACTAAGTATCAACGTTTAATAGTTAAATTTAATGTTCCTAAAGGCATTACAGCAGGAAAAGTTAGTTTAATTGCAAGCGGTGGAAGCGGCGAAGTTAGATTCGATGACGTTAAGCTTTGGAAACATTTAATAGTAGACCCTGATTTACATAAAGCGGATTATGTTGTTTATGAAGACTTTGAAAATGTTACTGAAGGCTGGGGACCATTTGAACGTACTTATATAGGCGGAGCTTACATGACCCACTTGTCAGAACGTGACCCTAGAGGTTTGGTTGCAAAAGATAGCAAAGTAGCAGGACAAAACACTACTTGGGTTCGTGATGGAGATTGGTCTTTAAGAACACATGAATCAGCTACAGGCATTCAATATATGACTGTTGAACCAACGTTGAAACTAAAACCAAATACTAAATATGAAATGGGTATGTTGTATAGCCTTGAAAGTAACGCAAATTATGCAATTAACGTCTTCTCACGCTCATCGTTGCAAAGTAATAGATGGGCATCTGATGTATTATTTCAAGATACATTAGAAAAGGTTAGTAATGAACAAGGCGGAACAAGCTATGTTAAAACATTTACAACGGGTAGCAAAACAGACTATGCTGTTGGGCTTGCTAGATTAATTGCTGTTCCGGATGGTACACCTCTTGATACTCTTTCAATGACAATGGATAACTTCTATATTAAGGAGATAAAAGAAGATACACCACAAGAAGTTAATGTTTCTCCAAATAAAAATGCAGTATATCCGGGCAAAAAGGTTGTTTTACTTGCAGCTCCTTCAAACTTTGAAGATAGCTCGAAAGTATACAAATGGTTCTCGAATGATAAGCCTGAAAACTTTGGAGGACAGTTAATTTCCGAATCAAGAAATAGGCTTGAATTTGAAACTCCAAGAACTTTAAGTGGCGAAAGCCAAACATACTACTTCTATTGTGAAGTTAATGGCGTTGCAAGCTCTGTTTCAACAATTATAGTAAACGACCCTGTAGAAAACAATGCAGCATTAGATTCTATCGTTGTTGATAATGGTAATATTAGCCCTGCATTTTCGCCTTCAGTATATGAATATAACGTTTCATTACCGGGCGGAACTACTGAAATTCCACACATTTCAGCAAAAGCAGCAGATTATGTAAATGCAAATGTTGAAATTACACAGGCAACATCGCTTCCGGGTGCCGCAACTGTTAAAGTTACAAATGGCAACAATGTTAAAACATACACTGTTAACCTTGCAGTTGTTCAAGAAACATATACGGTAACTTTTGTTGACCACAAAGGTGGTGTTTTAAGCACTCAAACCGTTATGAAGGGCGCAAGTGCAAAACCTCCTGTTGTTCCTGAAAGAAAAGGATACGAACATTTAGATTGGGAAGGTCAATATAGAAATGTTACAAAAAATGAAACAGTAACTGCTAAATATGTTAAAGTTTCTAATACAACAGAAATTGCAATTGAACCAGTTTCTGGTATGCGTGGCGAAATTATTAATATTAAAGTTAACCTTTCAGGAAATTCGGGAATTAGCGGCTTAAGATTTGCAATTAATTTCGATAAAGCAAAAGTAACACCTGTTTCTGTTGAAGGGCATGGCGATTTTGCCAAAGGCTTTGAATCTAACGTTAGAGACCCAAAAACAAACTTAGCCGAACTTGAAAAAGTTACTTATGTATGGGGAAATCATATTAACACGCTTGAAGAAGGCGGTATTGCAACATTTAAATTTAGAATTAATTCAAGTTTAGCAGAAGACATAACTTCAATACCTTTAACAATTAGCTTTGAAGAAGGCGACATTTCAGATGAAAACGGAGAAAATGTTGAAATTGAATTAAGCAACGGAATTATTACAGTTTTAGAAGGCGAAGCAATTTTATACGGCGATGTTTATAGAGATGGTGCGATTGATTCTAGAGACTTAACACACTTACTTAAATATCTTGCAAAAAGAGTTGAACTTACACCTTACGAAAAATCTGCGGCAGATGTTTTTAAAAACGGAGAAATAGACACAAACGACTTAGTAAAATTACTTCAATACCTTGCAAATTGGGACGTTACACTAGGTACACCCGACCCCGGAGAAAACCCCAACATAAATTAATGTTAAATTAGCCGAAAAGTGGTGCTTGCAATTTTTTTAAAATAAAGTTATAATGTAAAAAAGAAGCGGCGGAACTTCCGTCGCTTCAAGTGAAATGGAATATATTAATTACGTATAAAACGAAAGGGGCGTACATATGAAACTATTAAAAAATTTAGTGTCAGTTGTTTTGGCAACAACGCTTGCAGTTAGCACTTTTGCCGTAACCGCAAATGCAGCACAAGCTGAAACATCGGGAGAGGCTTTGAAACCAGTTGATACATTTGGAGGGGTTTTAAAAGTTGTTAATCCCCCTGCTTGTTCACCAACTCAAACAGAAGTCGATGTAATAGTTCAATTTAACGAATACCCGGGCTTTATTAACGGTATGAACTTCACATTAAGTTACGATAAATCTAAAATGATACCAGTTAAAATCCCTACTCCAACTACATCTAATCCTAATAAAACAGTTGGTTTTGAAAGACTTGGCTGCCTTGCAGAAGGAGGAATGTCAACATCGAATACAGAAGAAAGTGGCATTGACTTATCAACATACGATAATATAGTTGTTCAATGGGGCATTACCGAAGCTGTTAAAAATAGTGGCGACATTGCTAAATTTAGATTTAAGATTTTAGACAAAAGTACTCCTATAGCTTTAAATATTAAAGCTAACAATGCCGTTAACGAAACTGGTGGCTATATTAAAGACATAAGAAACGAAGGCGGTCAAATTACATTTACACAAGTAGAACCAACAAAATACAATGTAACAGCTTCATCTGTTACAGGTGGAACAATTACAGTTAATCCAACTCAAGCTGTTGCAGGACAAACCGTTTCTGTTTCTGCTGAACCAAATGCTGGCTATGTTTTAAAAAGCTTAACTTACAACGGAAATACTATATCAGGTAACAGCTTTACAATGCCTGCTGCAAACGTTACTGTTTCTGCTGTATTTGAAAGACCAAACTGGAAACCAATTTCAAAATCAGGCACAACAGGCGTTTATAGAAATAAAGAATACGGTATTTTAGTAACTTTCGATAAAGAAGTTTCTCTTTCAAGCGCCCAAGCTAATATTAAATTATTAAGTGAAAGCGGTTCGGAAATTCCTGTTGATGTTGTTATAACAGGAGAAAAAGTTCAAATTAAGCCAACTTATAGCGAACTTGCAATAAATACTTTGTATACACTTAAAGTAGGTGCTGCTTTAGCCGCTAAAGATAATAGCAGCGATACATTAAGAGTAGAAGAAGTTTACACGTTTAGAACAGGAAATACTATTGAATCTTTATATGTTCTTAACTAAAAAGCTTTAAATTTAAATTGCGCCCCAAATGTTAGACAAAAAGTTTAATGTTTGGGGCGCGCTTTGTATAAACTATATTATAAGTAAATTAAGATAATAACTTGGAGTAATCGTTAGCTGTTCTTTGCATTGCGCCTACAGTTTTATCAACTTCATTAAGAGTTTTTTTCTGCGATTCGATTAACTTATTATTTTCAGACGACAATGTTGCTAAAAGCTCTATGTTTTTAGATAGTAAAACCAGCATTTGATTAACGCCTGCTGTTAATTTTCTTGTGTCTGCCGAAAGACTTTTAATTTCAGATGCAATAACGGCAAAGCCTCTGCCACTGCTTCCCGAACGTGCTGCTTCAATTGAAGCGTTTATTGCTAAAATATCAGTAGTTTCGGCAATTGTATTAATATTTTCAAGCAATGAATTAATTTGCTCTGCATTCTTTGTTGTTTCTTTGGCGATTTCTGTAAACTTAGACATGTCACTTGAAATTTTGTCTGTACTTGTTGAAACAATACCTGTTTGATTTATAATTTTAACCAAAAGTTCCGAAAAGTCTTTATAAGTTTCCGATAATTGAGACTCTCGGTTAATTGAAATTCCTATTCCAATACACCCAACAGCTTTTCCGAATTCATCTAAAATCGGCATAGATGTTGAACGAAACGCCACACCCCAAACTTCTTTTGGAACAACAGTAACTATGGGTTTGCGGTTTCTCATGGCTTCCCAAAATGGGCTATCTCTGGGAACGATTTGTCCTATTTCAGCCCTTATATCAACTTCATTGCTTGGGTAGTAGGCAATCATTTTTTGTGTATCGCAAACACCAAACATACACTCGCCAGCTAAAAATTCTGAAATATCTTTAGATAAAGAACAAATTAAATTTAATTTTTCAACTCCGCCATATATCATAAAAAAGCCTCCAACTTAGTTATTTATCTTTATATTAAAGCTAATTAATATTTATGTCAAGAATGCAAGCTAAGGAAGTTATGCCGCTTTTTAGAAACTTAGTCTATTTATATAACTAAAATATAGTTGAAAGAAACCGAAAAATTTGTTAAACTATCCTTATATGCTATAGCTAAGGTGGTTGTTTATGAAAGCCGAATATATTAACCCATTTATTCAAGGTGCACAGACTATACTTTCCTCGTTTGGAGAAAGTACAACTTTAGGAGGACTAGCCTTAAAGCAAAAACCGTATAGTTGTGAAGTTATTTCAATTTCTATAGGAATTAAAGGTGATATTAACGGAAATGTTATTTTTAATATGAACGAAAATATTGCTTTAAAAATTGCTTCAAAGATGATGTTTGGAATGCCTGTTCAGGCTCTTGATGATATGTCTAAAAGTGCTCTTTCGGAGCTTGGTAATATGATTTCAGGAACCGTTGCAACTTTAATTGCATCAAAAGGTATATCTGTTGATATTACGCCTCCTATTTTTAATTTAAACGCAACAGAAGCAACATTTGCTTTTATTAAACCAGAAAGTAAAATAATCTGCATACCTTTAAAGTTTACAGATGGTAACTTTTTTAAAATTGATATTTTAATTATGGAGTGAAATTTTTTGTTAAACATTGTTTTGCACGAACCGGAAATACCGCAAAACACAGGAAATATTGGCAGAACTTGTGTTGCCGTTGGTGCTAAATTGCACTTAATAAAGCCTCTTGGGTTTGAAATAACAGAAAAAGCTGTTAGGCGTTCGGGGCTTGACTATTGGAATGAATTAGAATTATTTTGCTATGATAATTTTAACCATTTTCTTGAAGTTAACAACAACCCTCAAATTTTTATGGCAACTACAAAAGCTAAACATATTTATTCAGAAGTTGAATATAAGCAAAACTGTTTTGTTATGTTTGGCAAAGAAAGCGCTGGTATTCCGGAAGAAATATTATTAAAATATGAAAAAAACAGTTTAAGGATTCCAATGAAACATAATAAACGTTCTTTAAATTTATCAATAAGTGTTGCTGTTATTTTGTTTGAAGCATTGCGCCAAAACAATTTTTCAAATCTTTTAACCGAAGGACAATTACATCATTATAAATGGTAGACATTTTTAATAATCAAAAATACTTCTTCAAAAAAATTATCGGTTAAAATTACCTCTAATAAATATTAACCTAAAGGTTATAATACTATTGTAACACCAATGCAATAACTTTACTAACTTAAAAATTGTTTTCTTTAATTAAAAAATTAAAAGGAAACTATATAACCTTAAAAAAATTAAGCAGTCTTTAAGACTACTTTAAATAGGCAGATATATTAAAATAAAAAGAACAAAGGAGGTAATTGAAATGAGCAACAATACAGGTAAAAAAGCAGTTCCACAAGCTCGTGAAGCATTAAACCAATTTAAATTTGAGGTTGCAAATGAAATTGGTGTTCCACTAAAACAAGGTTATAACGGAGATTTAACTTCCGCACAAAACGGTTATGTTGGCGGTTATATGGTTAAAAAAATGATTGAAGCTCAAGAACGCCAAATGGCAGGACAATCAGGAATGACATCAAGTTCAGGTATGGCTTCAGGGGTTTCTTCAATAAAATAATATAACTAAAATTTTAAGTCAGATAAAAGAAATAGGCGTTTATAATTAAGCCAAGATTCAAAAATTCAAGGATTGAATCCTATTTAATATAGGGTTCAATCCTTTTTCTAATTTTAATTAGCTTATATCAATTAAATTGTAAAATATGAAACCATGCCTGATAATACACCCGATTGACTTACAAGTTCTTCTGAAGCTGCTGCAGCTTGTTCAGAAGCAGCAGAATTATTTTGCACAACAGATGATATTTCCATAATTTCATCATTAACTAAGTTAATTGCCCCTGCTTGTTCTTTGGTTGAATTAAATATACTGTCTATCATTTCAGAAACAGAATTTACATCGTTGATAATTGTACTTAATGCCGATGCTGTTATATTTGCCAATTTTGCACCGTCGTCAACTTTCTTAATAGATTCATCAATTAAAGCGGCAGTTTCGCCAACAGCTTCTTGGCTTCTAACTGAAAGATTGCGAACTTCTTCAGCAACAACAGAAAATCCTTTGCCAAATTGCCCAGCTCGTGCTGCTTCAATGGCAGCATTAAGGGCAAGCAAATTTATTTGAAAAGCAATGTCTTCAATAGCTTTTGTTACTTTTGATATGTTATGTGAAGATTCTTTAATCCCTTCTATAGATAGCAACAACCGCCTCATATCTTCATTTCCTGAGCGTGCATTTCTCATAGAATTATGAGATAGCTCGTTTGCAATTTGTGAATTATCGGCATTTAATTGTATTTTTTCATTAATTATGTTAATTGATGACATTAATTGTTGAATGGATTCGGTTTGTTTTGATGCTCCATCAGCTAAATCAATAGAACTTGTTGAAATTTGTTTGGCTCCAACTAAAACAGTGTTAGATGAAACGCTTATGTCTGAAATAACTTTACTTAGTGTGCTAATTATGTTATTAATTGAAAGTTTTATTTGATTAAATTGCCCAACATAGTTTCGCATAATTCCATTTTTTAAATTACCGCTTGAAACATCTTTTAAAACTTCACTTATTTCACCTATATAAGAACCAATTTCTTTTGTCATTTGATTAAAGCTATTTTTCATAATAGCAAAGTCGCCCTCATATTCCCCGTTTATTTCGGCTGTAAAATCTCCATCTTCAATTTTAGACAAAACATATTGTATTTGATTTACCGGAGCAGATATTGCGGCAATTAGTGAATTAAGGGATTCCATAATATTTTTCCAATCTCCCTTATATTGCCCAGTTTCAATTTTGGCATTAAGGTTGCCGGCTATAATTAGTTTTATAAGGTTATTAAGTTCTTTAGAAACATACTTTAAATTATCTTGAACGTTAGTTATGGTGTTAGTTAGAATAATTTTTTTTCCGGGATATTTAGCTACTTCAAACTCAAAAGTGCCGTCGCCTATGTTGTTTATATATTCTAAAACTTTTAGCATGTCGTTATTAAAAGTTGTAATTATGTCGTTAATAGAATTAATAATATCTTTATATCTTCCATTAAAATCTTGGGAATTAAGCTGTGCATCAATATTTCCTTTGTTAAGTTCATCATGAACTGTTGCAACTTCGTCTATTATTGCTTCAAATGTTTCAACCATGCTAGCTATAATATTTGAAAGTTGACCAATTTCATCATTAGTTTTAGCATTAATTGCTATCGTATTGCCAAAATTGCCATCAACAACATTTTTAGCATATGACATTAATTGCTTAATAGGTTTAGTAATAACTTTTGCTATGTAAAGTGTTATTAAAATAGTTATCGTTGTTAAAAACCCAGAAAATACATTCATAAATACATGGGAAGCATCTTCAAAAAGCAGTGTTCTGTGTGTCCAGTAGTCTGATAATTGTTTTAATTCAATAATTTTATTATCTAGTTCAGCGTTAATGTGGCTTGCAATTTTAGTGCCTTCTGAAATAATTTCCAAAGCTTTTTCGCCATTATTATCTAAAGCATTTGCAACAACATCGTTATATAAAGGAGCGTAATTACTACTTATTTCAGAAATTATATTATCTGCCCAAACATTTTGTTCTTTAACAAAATCTTCTTTTAGTAAGTAGTGAACACCTATTGCATTTTTATAGTTATTTAATTCATTTATTGTTTCGCTGATGCAATTGTTAAAGTCTTCTTTGTTTAAGTTAATTTGTTCTTTGTCATTTGTATGCGCAGCAATATTAAGTAAGCTTAGGCGAGCTTTCGTGTAGTTTCTTTCAGCAGAAATTACAGAAGTTCTTGAATTTATTGGACCATCAATTAATATTCTATAACGTTCACCTAGATTACGCATAGCCATAACGCCAAAAGCCACCATTACAATTGAAACAATAATTACCATTGTAAAACTTACCAAAAGCTTTGATTTAATTTTTAAATTTCTATACCAATTCATTTTAATTATCCCCATTATTCTTTTACAAACTTAATTAAGTTAAATTAAAGTTTGCAAGCTTTATTATTTATATTGCTTAAAGCACCAATTATAATGTTAGCCTCCTTTCTTATTTCTCGCAACTTAATTATATTGCTAAATTTAACAGAAATCAAGCCGAAACTGTAAGTTTTAGAATTTGATTTCAAAATTACAAAATAGCCGCCAAAATTTTATAAGGCGACTGCTTTAGAAGTTATTTTTATTTTATTTGGCTTTAATTCCAGAAGCTTTAAATTTGCAAAATTGGTGACTTGCTGGCTTTTGAGGCTATAACTTCAATTTCTGCCCCAATTTTTTCGGCTTCATCTTTAATATATCGGCAAACTTCATCAATAAATAAAATTTCTGTTGAAAAATGCGTTGCATCAATAACGCAAAGCCCAAGCTCTTCTGCTTCGCTTGCAAAATGATATGTTAAATCGCCGCAAACATAAGCATCACAATTGTTTTTAATTGCTGCTTTAAAAAATTCTGTCTTTGCCGTTCCTCCTGTGCATAGTGCTACACGCTTTATAACTTTTTCACAGTTTCCAACATACGAAACGTTTTCTAAATTAAGTTTTTCTTTTACAAAACAAATAAATTCTGAAAGCTTCATTTCTTTAGGTAAATTCCCAACTCTACCCATTCCAAATGAGTTAACATTATTTTGAAGCAGAACTTGCTTACTTTCTTCTAAAAGCCGAAGCGTTTTAAATAAAATATCATTTGTGCCCCCAACTGCAGCATCGAAATTTGTATGTGCCGAATATAGCGAAATGTTATGTTTAATTAATTCAATTATTTTTTTGCTTGCAATTGTTTCGTCTGTAATTTTTAAAAGGGGCTTACGCATAATTGGGTGATGAGTTATAATTGTGTCAACTTTAAGTGCTTTTGCTTCTTCTAAAACATCTAGTGTTAGGTCAAGCGCAACAAATATTTTTGAAACCTTTCCTGAAACATGTCCAACTAAAAGCCCAACGTTATCCCAATCATCGGCTAAATTGGGAGGCGATAATTTTTCCATAACTTCTATAATAAACTGATTAGTAATTGATTTGCTTGCCATTAAAATACCTCCTGTTTTTAGCTTTAAATATATAACAAATTTATCATAAAGTATTACAATGCGCAAGCATTTTCAAAAAACAACTCCCTTGGTTTTTAACCACAGGGAGTAAAAGTTTACTTTTTAAAATTAATTCCTAAAACACCTCCAAGCCCTCCGCCAGCAACAGATAAAATAAATAGCGTTATAGTTTTTGAGTCAATTGCAAAGCCGCCATTTATAAATATACCAATTGCAGCTAAAATTATTGCATAAATAAGCCCGGCTATAATTCCCCAAAGCCAACCTTTGCTTGCTGCTCCTTTTGCCGAATCGAAGCCTGCAACAATGACAGAAATTAAGCTAGTTAACGTTACAACAAGCTGAAGATTTTTCCCCGAAAATGAGGAATATGTAAGTAACATTGCATACCCAATAAAAATAATGCAAGTTATTGCATATGCAATTAAAACCCCTGAAATAAGTGCATTAATTTGCGAATGCTTTTCTTCTGCCAACATTACTTTGTCTTCTTTCAAAAATAACATCTCCTTCCAAAATAATTAAGTTAAATAGATTAGATAAATTGAATTAAAGCGTTGTATTATTTTAATAATATTGTATTATGGAAATGTCATTTAAATAACGTAAGTTTAATAAATAAATTAATATTTAAATAATTTTATAAAATCGCCTTGAATTTCTTAAAATAAAAAAGCCAACATCACATAAAAAGTGATGCTGGCTTAATTAATATTTTAAACAAACTTGCCCTAGATAATTTATAGCGCCGTAACAAGCCAAACGTTGTTACTTCCTTCAACGTATTGCGTTGCATAGTTGTACGAACCTTTTTCTTTTGTTCCGTCTGTGTATTCAAGCTTAATTGTTTCTAAAACAACTTTATTGCATTCGCTACCACTTGATGGAACGCCTAAATTTGCAGATATAAAGCCAGAAGGTTGTTCGCCTTTAATGTATACCGTATTTCTTCCAATTTCCCTTCCGCTGTTATCATACATTATATAGCTAAGTGTGTATGATTTTATAGTTTTCCCTGAAATATTTCTTGTGGCCCATTCGGCAACAACCGAATTGTCGGATATTTTGCGGAAATAGAAGTAATTGGAAGTTGAAGAAGGAAGCGAAATGCCTGAACCGGGTGCGCTCATTCTGTCCCTCATATTAACAAATCTAACATCTTCAACCATAGAACCTGTACTTGTTGTTGTTGAATAGTCATAATTGCCGCGTTCTTTTGTTCCATCTGTATATTCAAGCTCAATCGTGCGTAACGTAAGTGTTGCACATCTTGCATTTTGGCTTGGATAGCCTATAACTTCAGTTATTAGCGTATCAGGGTTGCGTTCCCCCTCAACAACAATATCATTGCCGCCAATTAACCTTCCTGATGAGTCATACATTGAAAATCCAAGTATGTATTTTCTAATTGCTTTACCGGAAATATTCTTCGCTCTCCAATTTGCAACAATTAATCCTTCTGTATCTGTTTGAAAGAAGAAGTGATATTGGTTTTGATAACTTGTTGAAGCACCTTCTCCCGGTGCGCTTATTTTTGTCCTCATATCAACATTTGAAGTTCCGCCTGATGAAGTAAGAGTTGTAGTTGAATAACCATAACTTCCCGATTCTTTTGTTCCGTCTGTATATTCAAGCTCAATTGCTTCTAAAGCAACTTTATAACATCTATTACTGCTGTTGGTTGGGCGTCCTATGTTAGACACTTTAAATTCGTCGGGATAGTATTCGCCTTTAGCTTCAACTGTTTTTCTTCCAATTTCTCTATTGCTGGAATCGTACATAACATATGTAAGCAATGACGTTTTAACCGTTTTATATGAAATATTTTGCGCTCTAAAGCTAACAACAACTTCATCGTATGAATTTGTTTCAAAGAAGAAATGGCTTTTATTTGTGTAACTTGCGCTAACCCCTCTGCCCGGTTCGCTTATTTTTGTCCTCATATCAACGGTTGCTGATTCTCCTGTTGAAGTTTCGGTAGTTGTTGTTGAATGATTGTATTTACCACGCTCTTTTGCTCCATCTGTATATTCAAGCTCTATTGTATCTAAAACAACTCTGTAGCATTTAGCGGTTGGTTTGCCAAGATTCGATATTACAAATGTGTTAGCGTCATATTCTCCTTCGACTGTAACCGTTTTCTTCCCAATTTCTTTGCTGCTTGAATCATACATTATGTAATCTAACTTATATGTTTTAATTTTCTTTCCAGAAATGTTTTGCGCTCTCCAATTAACAACAATTTCACTGTTAGCGTTAGCTTGGAAGAAGAAATGGTTTTGATTTACAAAGCTTGAACTAACTCCTTTGCCTGGTTCGCTTATTTTTGTTCTCATATCAACAGTTTTAGTTGTATCTGCTGCAGAACCTGCTTCGACTGTAGTTGAATAATTGTATTTGCCACGCTCTTTTGTTCCGTCTGTGTATTCAAGTTCTATTGTATCTAGCGTTACTTTATATGCTTCGCCTGTAACTTTGCCAAGGTTTGATATTACAAACGTATTGGCGTCACGCTCGTTAATAACGGTCATAGTTTTCTTTAAAAGCTCTTTGTCGGTTTTGTCATATATAACAAAGTCAAGCTTATAAGATTTTATCTTTTTACCTGAAATGTTTTGCGCTCTCCAATTAACAACAATTTCGTCGTTAGCGTTAGTTTGGAAGAAGAAATGATTTTGGTTTGTTAAAGTTGAACTAACGCCTTTGCCCGGCTCGCTTATTTTCGTTCTCATATCAACAGCTTTAACATCGCCTGCGTTGGGGTCGTAATCTTTATCGTTTATGTCAACTGTTTTTGTTATGTCGTTCCAAAGAAGTTCCTTTTCATATAATTCCCCAAGTTTTCGCATTGGTAAATATACCGTGTCTTTATAATTAATGCTAAAAGGTATTTCAGTTCCGTTTGGAGACTTAAAGTTTTCATCCATATTTGCAACCTTTTTACCATTAATTATAATGTTGACTGAGTTAAAGTAGGCATCAATTTTAGCCAAGCTTGCCGCAAATGTTGGTATTATTGCTGTGCAAACAATAAAAGTTGAAACACTGCCTAAAACAAAGCCTTTAAATTTTTGAAACCTTTTCAATATTGCACCTCTTTCCAAATTTTTAAACTAAATTAGTAAATAACTTATGATTTTTTGCCGATAATATTAGAAAATATAAATAAAGGGGAAGTTAATTTATGGATATTCCGGCGTTGTCTATTAGTATATCACAAGCAAATGTTTCAACGCAAGCAAATATTTCAGTTTTAAAAATGGCCAATGAAGCAATGATTGAAAAAGGGG
>CAZHPA010000004.1:0-88334 GCA_964533945.1 uncultured Defluviitaleaceae bacterium | reverse complement strand
GGTCGAAGCAAGAAATTTCTGGATATATACATTTGTATATGTTTTCAGTAGCAGTTGTGAATTAATAGAAGCACCAAAAAAGACCTTTTATCCGTATTCTGCTATATAAAACAGAAAAGCGGCGGAAGGTCTTTTATTTTAACTTCCATAATCTTCTAAAATTTTAATAAGTTCTTCTTTTCCAGAAATATAGATTCCTTCTTTAAGCCTGTTTTGCTCAACTTGGGAAAGTGCAATAATTGGAGTGTTAGTCATTTCTTTTAAACGAGTTCCGTTAATTGGGGTTTCATAAAAAACAGCAACATATCCGTCTAAATCCGACACTATGTAGTGCTGGTCGCTTTTTGCCGAAACATTTTTTCTAAGTACAACTTCATCTGTGCTAAAGCTTAAAATTTCCCAATCACTTAGCTTGTCCGCTAATGCTTTTTCTGTTAAATTCAACAGAAAATATGGGGGTTCTTCTTCTGTTCTTTCGGTTTTTCCGTCTTCTGTATAGTAATATTCGTAAACAATATTTGTTGTTGACATAATTTTTTCAAAAGATGCCGATGGCGTTGTTGTTAATGAAGCCTCTAAAACTGCAGGTTCTTGACTGTCTTCAACAAGTTCTAATTCATCAACATAAATTTTATCTGGTTTAAATATATTATATCCGGCAAAAATTCCAATAATGCCAATAGCTATGCAGCCAAATACAATTAAAGAATATTTTAGTATTTTCATATTATATCACCTCTGTAGCATAGATTATTTCCATATTTTTCAAAATCTATACTATATAAGGCAAAAAATTATATATGAAGCGTGTTTGCAATTTTAGCGCCAAAAGGCATTTGCAATAAATCTTCGCGTCTAAAGCCTTTAATTAAAACCATAAATCCAAAATATGCAGCTATCCCTGCAGCTATCGAAAAAATGCAAGCTATAGTATTTGAAGGATAAATAAAAAATACACAGTAATAGCCAATAAAGCACACAAACCCCATTACAACCGAAGATATAAGTGGCTTAATAAAAGCTCCCGAATAGTCTAGTTTAACTTTAGTTGTTTTGCACATTATAATTAAATCAATAATTGAAGCAACTGCATAACAACCGATTGTGCTAATAACAGCGCCCAAAATGTTTAGTTTTGGGTTGGCAAGCAGAAAATAGTTTAAAGGAATTTTAACAATAGCACCCAAAAAAGCAGTTATAGCGGGAACAAAAACTTTCCCTGTGCCTTGTAAAATTCCTGTTACAATTTGCGCCAAAGCTAAAAATATTATGCTTATTGCCCCAATTTTTAAAAGCATTCCGCCTTCCGGAAATTTTGGGAAAAGCAAAAGTAGAAATTGGTCGCTTAAAACGCCTATTCCAACTGCTGCCGGAATAGATAAAATCATAGAAAGCCTAATTGCAACATTTATTTTTCGCTGCACTGATTCAATATCTTTTAGTATATAAGATGACGCAATAGTTGGAACAGAAACCGTTGCAAACGCTGTAGCAATTGAAACAGGCAAAGTAGTTAAAACAACATATTTTCCTGTCAATTGACCATACAAAGCATCTATTTCAAACGATTCAAAAGCATTAGAAGCCGCAAGCCTATCTTTAACCATAGTCATATCTATTATATTTGTAAGGCTGAAAATTGCCGTTCCAATTATTATTGGAGTGGCAGTTAAAAGTAAAATTTTTGCAATATCTTTTCTACTTTCAAATTGTTCAGAATTTGTATCTAACAATGCTCTCTTTTTAATTGCAGGAGAAACTATATAATATATTAAAACAATAACTATTAAACCAGCCAGAGCGCCAATACCTGTTCCACCCGTTCCGCCTGCGGCTCCAAATTCAACGCCTCTTGAAATTAAAACAAACGCCAAATATACGCTGAACACCGCATTAAAAATTTGTTCAACAATTTGAGAAATTGCAGTTGGGGTTGTTTTTTTCATGCCTTGAAAATATCCTCTAAAAACCGCCATTACAGCAACAATTAAAACCGTTGGAGAAAGTGTTAAAATAGAATAATAGCTGGATGGATATTTTATTAATTGGGTAAACTTTTCGGCGCCAAAAAACAAAATTAAAAACGCAAAAGCACCAGAAACAGAAGAAACTAAAAGCGACACTTTAAAAACTTCGTGTGCATTCCTGTATTGTTTTAATGCAATGCGTTCTGAAACCATTTTAGAAATTGCAGCCGGAAGCCCTGCAGACGACATAATAAAAAACAGGGTATATAAATTATAGCCTGCAGCATAAATTCCATTGCCCTCATCGCCGATTAAATTAGTTAATGGAATACGATATAAAAAGCCAATAAATCTAACGATTAAAGAAGCGACGGCTAGTATTGTAGCCTGTTTTAAGAAGGAATGCTTATTATCACTCATATATTACCTCGTTTTCAACTAAAAAAACCTTTCATAAAAACTATGAAAGGCTTGATGCCTTTGACACTGCCTTTTATAGCTGCGTCATTTATATATCCCCATTAGAGGGGTCTAGGTCGATATCGTAAAAAGTTACGCACGAACTACATTTGCAGCCTGAGGACCTTTAGCACCTTGAACTACTTCAAAATTAACTTCTTGTCCTTCTTCTAAAGTTTTGAATCCTTCGGAATTAATTGCTGAGAAATGGACAAACACGTCATCTTCGCCCGGAACGGAAATGAATCCAAAACCTTTTTCTGCGTTAAACCATTTTACTGTACCTGTTTTCATTTAAAATCCTCCTAAAAAATATACAAAATGTTCTCGACAAAACAAAGAATAACACATAAAAATATGCTTGTCAACATATTTTATAAAGAAGTTTAAATTTAATTCAAAATTTATAAAAATATTTTTGTTATTTTAGTAAAATTTCATAAAATGTTTTTAATGTAGTTTTCGTCTTCTAAAAGTTTCTCGTTTTTAATAGCTTCTCTGCCTAAAAAATCGCATCGTTCGTTTAGAACATTTGAAGAATGCCCTTTAACCCAAACAAACTTTACATTATGCACGTTTAAAAGATTAAGCATTTTTTCCCAAAGGTCTATATTAAGTGCTTTTTCAGTTTTGTTTCTAAACCAGCCGTTTTTTTTCCAACGCAAAACCCAACCTTTTTGAATAGCATCAACAACATATTTTGAATCGGAATATATAGTAACGTTGCACGGTTCTTTTAAGGCTTCCAATCCTTTAATAACCGCTATAATTTCCATTCGGTTGTTTGTTGTTAGTTTGTATCCTCCTGAAAGTTCTTTTTTGGCATCTCCATATAAAAGCACAACACCGTATCCGCCTGCTCCCGGATTGCCAGAACATGCGCCGTCTGTATAAATTTCAACAGTTCTCAACTTTAACCTCCTATATTAAACAAAGCACTAATTTTTATGCTGAATTTATTTGCCGCTTAGGGGTGCAACATTATTTAGTTAGCACCCTCTTAAAATTAATACAATTGTATTTTAAATTTTGATACATATTGTTTAAATCTATTTGGGAGGCTTAATATGGTAATTGTTTTAGTTTCTTCATTACCGAAACTGTCAATGGCATCAATTTTAATTGTATGCTTGCCCGTTCTATAGTTACCCATATTTAACTGCACTAAGTTTTTGCCACCGTATTGCTCATAGTTTAAAAAGACTTTTTGCTCTTTAAGTTCTAAATTGTCTTCGCAACTAAAATCTATTTCTACTATATCACCTTTAAAAACTGCAAACCTATAAGCTTTGTTTCCTTTTAATTCAACAAATTGTTCGGCATCTTTGTCCTTAACGGCAACTTTTTTAATTGCAATTGTTGGCTTTTCACTGTCGGTTTTTATAGAATACATATCTTTGTAAAGTTGCATAACTGAATTATTTAGTTTAGGAAAATCTGCAAGCATTACAAAAGCGTTAAAAGCAAAAACAACGCTTGTTATAGTTGAAAGCAAATAAATTAAAACGCTAACTTTTGCATTTCCTTTTAATAAGCCTGCAAAAATTCCATATATAAGCAATAAAACAAAAGAAACGGAAGCGCTTATAGTACACGTTGTTGTAACATTTGTTGTTACGGAAGTAAAATTATATAAAAATATAGAAAAATGTGTAATAATGCTAACGCCCAATTGAAGCAATAAAAGGTTGCGAATAATTTTACCGCCGTCTGTGCTAACTCCACGAACGTTAAATAGCTTTTTGTCATCCTCTGAAAGCTTGCTATGTTCTTTTAATAATTTTTTATTGCCTTGTATACTCCAATCTTTAGGATTGTATTGAATGCCTGCTCTTTTAAGCTCTTGCAAGCAGCAAACCCAAGCTTTAATGTTATCGGGCAATATAGAAGGTATTAATCCAATATCTTCTTTAAAAATATAAGGTAAAATACTATAATCAAATTTCTTAATATTTGATAAATCGCCGCCGTTTTCTTCTTTAATTCTAAAAATCCAAGATTTAGCCGGTTGTTGAAATTCTTCATAATCGTATAAAAATTGTTTTATATCATCATATTTTCTTTCTTCCAAGCAATCTTCAAATATTTCTAACTGTTTAAGCTTAATTAATTTACTTTTTATATTTCTATTATTAATACAACTTACAAGGTCATCTGACCAATTTTTTAATTCAGACAGTATTTGCTGCTCGCTCATATTTTCAAAAATTCTGTCTAAAATTTGAGTTAAAGCGTCATTCATAAATTTAGCTTTTGAATATTTCTTAGTAAACTTAAATACCCATTCGGATAAGTATTTAAGTAGCGGCAAATTTTCAATTTCCCATATAAAATGCTTCTCGAAATATTGTTTATATTGGTTACAACTTGAAAAGTCTTCGTATGTATATACAACACCCGAAACTTCAAAAAAAGCGTTTATGCGTTTTATTTGGTTGCCATAGTTGTAATCAAGTTGCTTTTTTAAATGGTTAAAGCAAATGTTAAAATGCAGTTCTAAAAGTTGCGCAACTTTCTTTTTATTAAGTTTAGCATTTTGCAGTATTTTTTTAAGCTTATAAAAATTGCTTACATATTGCTCAAAACCTGCGTTACTTAAAGGTCTATCTTCATATTTTTCAAAAAAGTACTCTAAATCAAGTTTTAAAATTAATTCAGGTGAAATGCTTGCAATTTCACAAAGCTGGTCAACAACTTCTGAAATTGTGCATGACGAAGCTTGTTCTAATTTTTCAAAAAAGCTATTAATAAGAAAAACTCCACCATCGGTATAGTTCGGGTTTGTTAAAAGCTCGGTTTCAAGGTGCTGTTTAAGTTCTCCTTCAAATTGCATAACTTGCAAATTGCTTTTATCGCTGCTAATTTGATTGGCAAAGTAGTTAATAATATAGTTTTTTACAGTTGGAACATTGTTATATATTTCAGCAAACAACTTGAAATATCGTTTTTTACCTGTAGCATCTTCGGGGCAGCTTGTCATTACACTTTTTAAAAAGCTTTCTTCAAAGTGTTTTTTCATATCATCGCTAAAACTATTGTAGTTTATAGCTAGTTCTTTTGTTAAACCAATAATATCGAACGATTTGGAATATTGAAGTAAAAATAAGCTATCAACAAGAGAAAATTTTGCAAGCGAATAATCGCCGTTTTTTATGCAATGCTGCAAATTTTCATAAAACTGTTTGATAGTTTGATTAGCCGTTTCATCTTCTATCGCATCAACTAAAAAGCCTAAAAATTGAGAATTATTTTTATCAATATTTTTATTTGTGTAGTAGCCGGTTGATAAATTAAAAACATAATTATCCTCTTTTTCTTGTTTAGCTGCTTGGCTTCTGTTTTCTTCATTGTCTTCAACAAACCTAAGCTTTATATTTGCATTTAATCTATAATTAGCTCCCGGCTCTATAAGTTTGAAGTATGTTATAAACCCTAATTTTTCAATAAGCTGCCAAGGCAAAAACGAATATATTAGCCAAATAAGCTTCTCATTTTCAACAACTTGGTCATATCCACTATCTTTACTAATAAAATATATTACGCTTGAAGAAGCAGCTGCTTCAAATGCTGCAAATATTAAGGCTCGGAACATATCGTTTGAAATATTGAAGCTATTTAAAATTTTTCTTTTAGAACTATATGTATATTTGGAAAATATATCTTCTTGGTTAACGTTAAATTCAACAGCTTCTTTTATTGTTGTTACAAAATTTTCGGCTTTAATGCTAAATATTTTTTCAAAGTTTTTGCACAAGTCAATTTTATCTTCATCATCAAAAATGTGAAAGTGGTCAAGCTTATTTTCTCTATCGCCTGCTAAAATAACCGATTTGCCAACAGCTGAAATATTTTTACCTGAAAGTTTGCTAACAAACACTTTTGGTTCGGGTCTTAAATCAAAATGGCAATTTGAAGGCAAATCGAATTTAACGTTTAAATATTTTTTAATAGAGCTGTCGTTTGTATATTTTCCTTTGTCGTTACTTTTTATAGTTCTGTATCCTGCAATTGTTCCTGTATCTTTATCTAGCCTTCCGTAAATATATTGATATTTCATTTTATCACCTTCTTACCCGTTTTCTCTATTATCCCCATTTTATCTAACTTCCCATAAAGAAAAGATTTCTTGCTTTACAAAGTCCAAGTTTTCTAAAGAACAATTTTTCCCAAAGGACAAGCTCTTTAAAATAATTTCTGCCTTAAATTTTTCAATATATAAATTAAGGTCTATATACTCGGAAAAGTTTTTAAGTCCTGTTAAATAAAAGTAGGAAAGCTCCAAAAGTTCTTTATAATTTTCTACTTGTCCTATTTTAAAAGCGGCTTGCTTGTAAAAATATTGTTTATCACTATAAACAAACAGAAACTTTCCGTATTCTAAATATAGTTCTTTGTTTTCAAAGCGTCTTAAAAGCAAATATTCAAACAATGAAAGTTGTGCTTTTTTACATAGTTCACGATAATTTTTAAGGCTGTTTAAAGCAATGTTTAAAAAATCGCAAAACAAATTGTCGTTTAAGCTAATTAATTCTGCTGAAAAACATAAAAGAGTAAAATACTGAGTTGCAACAATTTTGCTCCTTGTTTCCTTAATACAAAATAAGTCTAAATATCGCTTAAACGCAAGCTTAATTGCAGCAGTATGTTTATTAAGCTGTTCCATTATGTTGCCGCTTTTTGAATTTGCATTAAAAACAAAATCTTGAAACAGCACTTCGGCTTTTTCAACAATTTGAACATTGTCTTGCATAATATGCAACGCATAAAAATTTATATAGTCACTTTCTATATTAAACAAAACACTTGCGGTTAAGTCAACAACAAAGTCATTAGATACTGATGATAAATCTGTTTTTTTGTCTACAAAAACAATATTAAAATAATTGGGAAGCTTTAAAATTGGTGTATATGTTATAAAGCTTAGGCTTTTGCGTATTGAAGGAGGAAGGGCTTTGAAAATGTATGTTAAAATACGCCTTGCCATCTCCGAGCAATTGTTACGTTTGCAGTTTAGCTTAACATATACAATTTTTTTGGAAGCAAAAGACATAACGCAACAATATAAAAGCTTGGAAAAAGCCGCTTCGTTTATGCCTAAATATGAAAAAACTAGCTTTCTGCTTATAAATATATTTTCTTTTTCTAGGCTTAAAAAATTAATTTCATTAAGCGGCGGTTTAAACTCAAAATCGTTATAGTTTAAAATAAGTTCATAGTTTTCCAATGCGTATTTAATTTCTTCTGTACTTGAAATTATTATTGAATGCGAATAAAAGCAGCCCCTTACGTCTTTTACGTATGCGTTTTTCCCAAAAATTATATTGTATTCGTTTTTACTTTTACTTTTAAATGAAGCAACTTTAGAGCAAAAATATATGTTTGGCATAGCGTCTTTTTCGTCGTCGTAAAAATTGTGCATTTCATAAAAACAAAACCTATGCACGTTATTTTTAACATAGCTTTCGGTTAAGTCTTTTGTTGCTTCTATTGTATCATAGCCTGCAAGCTTTGAATATAAGCCTTTATCACTGCGTGTATAATAATGCTGGTTTGCCACTTTAATTCACCATATTATGTTAATCTTAAAAAAACAAGAATCGCTTTTGTTTTTTTGGTGTGAAATCGCTTTCTAAAATAAGCCCATTTTTGCATAAAATCCAATAAAGAGGCTCTAAAATTCTAAAAGGCCGTATGCTTTTTTCAATAATTCCAATAACTCTTTCGCTTTCGTCTATATAAATATTTGGCTCGTTTCCCAATGCAGAAACTGCGAAATAACTTTGATTTTTAAAGTTGCTGCCAATAAAGTTTACAAAGCTTTTGGCATCTGTGCTATTTAAAAAGTCTTTAACGGAATTACTTATGTTAAGTTCCTCTATTTTATCAAAATAGCCGGCATGCTTTTCAAATTGAAAATTCCTTTTTAACATTGGACTTTGAGGGTTTCTTGTGAAAAAATCTAAATTAACTTCTTCTTTCCAAAGGTTGTCGGTTTTAGAAACAACAAGCGCCAAAGGTATTTCACATTTTTCAATAGAACTTCCCGTTATTGCATTATGGATAGCTTCTAAAACCATTTCTTGGCTATATGTGCTTGTTTCGCCGGAATGTGTGCCAATATGTCTGTAATAGTCAGAAACATCGCTTAATGCCATTGGGTTAAGCAAAAATATTATTCCATCCGAATTTTTAACGTTTGGAGCTAAAGCTTCCATTTTGCCTTCATCTCGGCAATTTTCCCCTGCAATGTCGTATATTGCAATATCTATATCTTCTTCTATTAATTGCTTTCGCTCGTTAAAGCGCTTGTATTTGCAATTAAATAAAAACGGGGGAAGCATTGTGCCTGTTTGCGTTGATTCGGGAAGTTTTCTTTCTTCATACAATTTCCTCCTTGCAGCATATAGCGTTTCTTTTGGCGACAAATCTTTTCCTATATACGATAATGAAGTTTCAAATTTATTATTTCCACTTGCAAGTTCTTTTAAAAGCACGGTTAGAAATACTGTTTTACCCGAATATGTATCTCCTATAACCGAAATTATAATTGATTTTCTAAGCCCAAAGCCAACAGGAAGGCGATTGTGGCAATGGGGGCAAAGCCGTTCATCCGTTTCGTAGCAGTCAACGTTCGATTCATATAATCGCCTGTCGAACTTAATTTTAATAGGCATTCCGTGGTCGGCTTCTTTTTCAAGACAGCTTCCTTCGATTCCCAAGCTATTGTAACTAACTTCAACAATTTTTCGGTTTTGGTCTATTTTAAACGTTGGAAGAAGCCTTGCGGCACTTTCTGCACTGTCATCATCATATTGCAAAAATTTTTTATAGTAAGCTTTTAATTTTTCATCAACGACATACTCGTCTTCGCTTAGGCTATCTATTTTTTTAATATGCTTTTTTGCCCTAAAGTGCGCTTCTTCTGGCTTAAAGTATTCAAAACAGAAAAAACATTTAACTTCTCTGCCCATAAAATTTTCTCCTTTCCAAGTTTTCTAAGACTTCTAAAAGTCTTTAACTACAATAGCGCCGTTATATTTATCGTTACAAATTAAATCAATGTTGCAGCTGCTTTCAATTGCAATTTCGTAAGATGAATTGCATAAAACTTCTAAATTAACTGGGTAGTAGCAAATTGGAACCATTGTCTTTTTATTATATTTGCAAAAGAGCAAACAATCTATTGGCAATTCATTCAAAAGAAAAAGCATTTTTTTCTCGAACTCGAATGTTGCTATTTTAGTTTTAAAATTAATATGCCTATATAAAACTTTTCTTTTTAAGCTTACGGGCTTATAAAAAACTTGCGTGCAGTTTCCAGATGTTTGCCTATATATAATAGCTTTATACTTATTTGTTTTAACAGGGAAAAGTTTTAATTGCAGTTTTTTTTCTTTCATTGCTTCTCGCCATTTAAATTTTTCTCCGCCAAAAGCTTTCCGTGGTATATATATTGGGGGTGTTTCCATTTCGTTAAAGCGTTCAACAAGTGTTTCCAAATCTTCGCTTTCGTCTTTAATTTCAAATATATAAACTCCGTCCATATCCGAATGCACTTCAGGCCAATCCCAATTTAGCATAATTATTCCACTTTCTAAAACTTTGCCGTTTAAATTTTTTATAAAAAACGATTGCTCCTCGTCTTTAAAAACATTAACTATGTCTAACTCCACAAAAACACCTCCCAAATCTAATTATTTTAAAACTTTTTGTTTCCCTTTGTTTACGTATTCTCTGTTAAAGCCGAAGCTTGCGCTGTTAATGCTACTGGCAGAACCGAAATTTATAATATTTGTTTGTTCTTTCCCAATTAAAAGCACCAAAAGCGAAATAAATGCAATTACAATACAGCGTACGACGCTTTCGCTAAGTTCTGTCTTTAAAAACAAAGCTTCCATAAGTAAAGAAGAAATTAAGCTAAAGCAAAGTGCTTGTGAAAACAAAGCTGCCCTAACGCTTTTTATGTCCATAATTAAAGCTTGAATTATTTTTATTATTAGCGCGAGCAAAAATATAAAAGCTAAATGCATAACAATGTAATTAACCGAATTTTCCAAATCAAGGCGGCGTGCTGTTAACAGCCGGTCTTCCATTTTTAAAGTAGTTATGTTATTTAAAACGCCTGTTAATTGTTCGATTTTATCTATATTAAAATATGTTCCGCCTGTTTCTGTTGAAATTTTTCGCAAGGCGTTGTCGGGTTCGGCTTCAAAAACACCCACAGTATCAACACGAATGCTTTTCTCTTTTAATTTTTCCAATGTATCGTCATATACTGGGCTTTCTCCATCTGAGATTAAAACGATATTTGTATTTTCTGTTAAGTCTGGGTCTTCTGCTATAGCTTCAAGAACTTTCATAATGTTAGTTCCACCGTTTGATACCATATGCTGTGAAAATATGCTATCAAATTGATTTACATGATTACTTGTTATTTCCTGCATTGAAAATACTTTTTCGTTTCCATCTGTAAATACATATACTCCAAGGTTTTGCTTTTTGCCTTTTTTATTAGAAGCCATAGATTCAAAGAGCTGTTTTAATGCGGTGTATCGTTTAAATAATGGGTCTGTATTTAACATGCTACCCGAATTATCTATTGCAACTATATAGTTTAAGTTTGAACTTTTTGACTCTTTTTTATCAAAGCTATATAAAAATTGAAAAAGACAGCCAAACAAAAATAAAAGTAAAGCTACTAAAAAGCCAAAAAGAAGCGCCGATTTTTTAAAAGCATTAGGAGCAGGCAGCATTTTTGCAATTGGGCTTAATTTATAGGCGCAAATATTTGTAAACAAAACTATAATTGAGCCAACAGCGCAAAAATATATACCCATTAAAGCTATGTTATCTATACTTTCACAAAAAGCTTTAAGCAGCATTTCCCCGACAAAAAAAGAAATTAAAGCTGCTAGTGCTGTAAATAGCAAAAGCGGTATATCTAATATTTTTTTCAAAGTAATCACCCATTTACATTTTGTATAGGTTAAAATAATGCATTTATTTACCTGCTTTTAAATTAAAATTATTATGTTAAGTTTCCCTTATAGTTTGTATAGGTTGAAATAGTGTATTTGCTTATTTGTTTCTAAGTTAAAATATGTTATATTAAGTTACCGCTTATAGCTTATATAGGTTTGAATAATGCATTTGTTCTATTGAAAATTTCCCAATAAAGTATACTACATCAAGCTGTTCGCCCTCATTAAAATTATTAAGGTTAAGAAATAAATCAAAAAATACATTTAAATGACCCAATGTATTTTTTTCGGAAAGTTTTTCAACAAGTTGTCCATCACCTGTAATTAGGCAAACACTATCAAAAAAGTTAGCTGCCGATGTAAGCTTTGAAAAATAAATTTTGTCCTCTTTTATTTCTTCGATTAAAAGTCTTGCTATGCTTTCTTCGGTTTTAAATTCTGTACTTATATTACTTTTAATCCGCTCGTATATTTCGCTGTATATATCTAAGTTAAAGCTATCACTTCCTATAAGCTTGCTAATATATGCGTTGCACTCTTTGTACAATGCTTCGATATTTTCAAATCCTAATTTATAAAAATCTTTATATAGTTGTTTAAAGTAGCTTTTAAAATTATTTGCAATATACATACAAGCTTTATTTGAATAATATTGCTCGAAGTTTTCAGCGATTAGCGTTGGTTTTTCGCTAAGGCTTAATTTTATAAATCCGTTTAATTTATCGCAATTAAAACTAAGCTTTTCGCATATATTTTTAAAGTTGTTTATAAATTCAAGCAGTACGGTTTCGTATTGAAATAAAGCGCTAAGTTTTGCTTTGCATTTAAAGTAGTCGTTTTTAAGGGCTATGTAAAACTGTGCCAACTCAAAAGGGAAAAAAAGCGCATTGCCAAATGCATTTACTTTTTTCAAACCTTTAGTAATTACAGGCTGTTCATTTTGCCATGTTTGCAACATACTTTCTGCATTAAATATTTCTTCTTTTATACGCTCTTTTAATTCAGGCAAATGCTCACTCTTAAGTTTGTAAAGCATACGCTTAACTGCAAAAAAACCAACGTTTTCATTTTCAATACAGCCATAAACGGCTTCTTTTAGTGTTTTGCAGTGTTCATAAACAATTTTTGAAGCTATAACGCCGCATTCTTTTTCGTAGTTAATTTCGTAATATAAATCAACATAGCTTTCTCCAAAGCAAGCATCTAAAGCATCCCCGTTGCAATTAAACAGCCTGTTTTGCATTTCTATGTTTATTGCAAGAGAATTAACGTTTAAGCTATATTTTTGTTCGGCTGCCTTAAATATTTCATCAATAGTTTTTAAAAAGCTTTCAAGCATTTCTGCAACAATATTACTATCTTTACTTTTTTCGTAAATTATGCTATTTTCATCAATTATTTGTTTAAGAATTACAGAGCTTAAAATTTCTATAGGCTTACTAATTTTTTTCATACCAACTGTGTAAAAATAGCCGTCTTTATTTTTGGCTTCGCAGTTTTGCAAAAAGTTTAACTCATCATAGCCTGTTTTAGAACAATCTTTTAAAATGGAGCATAAAACAATTGCTTGATAAAACTGCATATAGTCATTAATTAATACGCCTTTGCTATTTAAGTTGGAAATTATATATACCATATTGCATAAATTACTTGTTGCCAAAAATTTAAGTTCGTCGTATGTATTAGTAATTGCTTGCTGAATGTTTAAATTTGGAAGCTTGGCTTCATCTGTAAGTGCGAAAATATCTATTATTGGTGTTATGTTTATATTTTCAAAAAAGCTTTTAATAAATAAAACAGCATCTGATAAAGAAACAAGAAGCTTTTTGTTTGAATCAACAATAAAATATATTCGCCTTTCAAAAGGTCTTGAATATTCTTTTTCAAGAAACCTTCTATTGATATTAACTAATGTATCAAAATCCAAGTCGTCTTTACTTTTTATATTTAAATAAGCAATGCTTTGCGTATTCTGAAACTTTTCATTGCAAAGAAGCCTTAATGTGTCTTTTGATTGTTCATCAAAAAACACATAAAGCACAGGGTGCGTAAGCTTTAACATAAACTCACCTATTTCCAACTAACCACTGTTTAGCCAATTTGGGGTCTGAAAAAAACTTAATTTGTTTGGATAAATCCATATTTTTAATTTTTATTTTATTTTTTAGCTTATTTTTATTAACCCATGAACAACCTACAAAGCAAAGCTTGCGTATTTTATGATTTATATTATTTAAATGCATACTAAGCTTTTTAATAACTTTGTGGTCAAGCGCTGTTTCATATAAATCAATCCAAATACAACTATTATTTATTCCGAATGATTCTAATATAAACTGCTCCTCGGCATCTATAATGTTAAATAAAGCCGTTTTATCATTAAAATAACTTCCATATTTCAACGGATGAAGCTCTCCGCCCATATAATAATATGGACACAGGCTTTGGTTTGGGGATTTTTTTAACATACTATCCTCCCAAAATTTTATTTGAATTTATTCAGAATATTTTTCAAGCGCTTTTTTCATTTCTTCACGCATAACTTGATAGAAGCTTGACTTTTTGTCTCCTTCAAATTCAGATAAATATGTTGTTGTAAGCTTTTGGGTCTTTTCTTTGAACATATTTTCAAAGTTTTCCATAACGTCTATGCATTTTTTAAATTCGTCGTCGTTGCATTCGTTTATAGTTTTTCTTGCTGTGCTGTTTAAATATTCGCGTTCGGCATCGGGCATTTGCTTGAATGCCTTATACAAATAGTATTCTATATATTCAAGCTCATTTGTGTTAGGTTCAAGCAAAATTTTCTCTAATTGTTTGTTATCTGTGTATTTATATATGCCTCTGCTTTTTCTAATTAAAGAAGTATATAAAACGGCGGCAAAATGGGAATAAACGGCAACGCTTCCTTGTATTTTCATAAGCTTTTGCTCAATTTCAAGCAACTGTTCGTGCTGGTCAATCATTTTTTGCATATGCTTATTAAGCGTTGGCATATTTATAAAAATCGCTTTCGAAAATTCCAAATCGGGCTCGCCATCTTTAAGCTTGTAATCGTAAAGATATTCAACGCCTTGCCAACTATCCTCGGCTAAAATAGATTTTAGCTTATTAAGTGCCAAATTTGCGCTGGCAACACTTATTGAATCTATGTCGTTAATATTTTCTATGTTGCATTCATTTAAAAACGTCTTTATATTAATTTCCTGCTTAAACTTGCAAGCAACCTTGTTTTCTTTAGTGTCCCATTGTATATATTTATATTTAAGCGCTTTATCAAATAAGCTTCTAATTTTGTTGTTTGAAGCTTTAAGGCGCTCGTTTTTATATGTTGGTGACCAAGCATTGTCATATATTGGAGAAGGTAATTCCCTCCAATTTCTAGTGTTGTTTTCGTATAAATGCATTCCTATGCCGGCTCTTTCTTCCGAAAACTTTTCGTATTCCGCTTCATAGCTTTCAAGCTCTCTATATGCCATTAAAGGGTAAACCAAATTAACTTTAAGCATAAAAACACGGTTTGTTATAATGCTTTGTTTAATCATTTTGCCGCCTGTATCGGCTTCAAGTTTGCTTTTAATTATGTCGGCGTTAGACGGAACAGACATATAGCTATACAAAGAAGCGTTTAAATTATCGCCGAAAACGTTAACAGGAAACATAACTTGTGCATTTTTAGCAAGCTTTTCTGTTATTTGCTGTGCTTCGCTGTCTATTCTAATTTTATCGTCGTTGGCAATCTTACTTATATAAAAGTCAAGCGATTTATTAAGAATGTTGTCGAACCTATTGTTAATAAAATCGTTTAGCTTTGCTACAGCGTTTGGCTTTGAGCAGTTTAGCCATGTGGCGGAATTAGCGTTAAGTTCTTTAATAAATTCGTCAATAACTGTGTTAAATTTAACTTCGCTTTCGTCGTTTATCATTAACTTAACAGTTTCGGCTAAAACTTTTTTATCTATTATGTCCCATGTTAAAGTTGTTGTACTTTCTTCACTTGTAAGGGAAATGTCGCCGTCAATGCTTCCATAATCTGCAAATATATTTTTAAGTAATGTAATTGTTTCTGCAAGCAAATCGAATAAATCATCGTTTTTGTCATTTAAATATTTGTAAAATGCTTCAAAGCATTTAATCATGCCGTCAAAAACGTTATTAAACATTCGCTTTGAATAATATTCATTGCAAGCTTTAATGTGATTATCAGCAAGCCCATTTTTGCCAAACCCAAGCAAAGGTTCAGAAGTTGCAATTTTTCGTTGTGTTAATTCAACATTTTTTCTAAGCCTTTCCATATCGGCATCATTTACTTTTTCAAGCACTAGCTTATTTCTTAAATCTTTAATATGGGCAAGCAAGCAATAGTTTTCTATAGAACTAATTAATCTTGAAGCGAAGTATGGGCCTTTTTTGTTATCTAAAAATACTTCTTCTATTTTTTTGTTTGCGTTTTCTTTAAAGGAATCTATGAAATCGCTAACGTTTTCTTTGATTATAGATAAAGATTTTTCAATGCTTTCTTCAAAAGCAAGTCTTAAAATGTTTGGGTTTGCTTTTAGCGTATCGAAATCGTACCCATACGTTGGCAATTCGCTGTTTTTGCATACAGCAACATAAATTCCTTCTCTGTTTATTCCAAGCATATTTGCAAAGTTTAAAACTTCCGACTTTTCAGGCAAACGGTTGTATATTTCATATATGCGTTCAAATAATGTGCTTGCAATGTAGTTTAATATGTCGTCCATAGGCAAAACACCTGATGAACTGCCGATTGCCAAATATTTATAATTGATTGGATATTTAACAGAAAGCCCTGCAACAAACGTATTAATGGTATCTGAAATATTTGAAATATATTGTGCAACGGAAAAATCATCTGTTGAACCTCCTGAAACTCCTGATATAACGCCACTTTCGCCTGAAATAAAGTTTGCAATTGTTTCAGAAACAACGTTCATGCAGTCGTCTATAGAGTTAGTTATTAATCCTCTTTTATTTATAGTAGAAACTAAATGGCAAACATCATATGGAGGTTCACCGTAATCAACTTTAAAGTTGCTGCTGTATTCCTGAACAAAGCGTTCTCTGTTACCCTCATTGCCAAGGTTCATTAAAAAATCTAGTTCTTTTAAAGCAGCAAAGCCGTTGCGCTTAATAGCACGAACTTTGGCGTGGTCATTTCTATCTATAACGCTAATATTAACGTCGGGCAAAAATATAAAACCTAGCATTTGGGCATTAAACCCTTTTCGCCTTAAAATTTCTTTAACGATATATGGAATATCTAAAAAAGTTCCGCTTCCTGTTCCGCCCGAAACGCCTGTTGCAATAAATACAAAAACCATTTTGTCGGCGGAATATCCGTTTAAAATAGATTCAACTTTAGTTGTAATTTTGTTTTCAATGTCGTTAAACTCTTTAAACATTAAAAATCTTCCAACTTGCCTAACGCCGCCTGCGCCGTTTGTAATTTTGCTAACGTCCATGCCGTGAGAAATCCAGCTTGTAATGTGAGGCAAGCTTTCGGGGCGCTTGCATAAATCTTCATATGTTCTTCCTAGATTTGCATGTGCATAAATGCAAACTTCAGAATTTGCCTTTGAAAAAGACACGCCTTTATGTTGAAAATCTTTTGTTGACATATCGGTATCTATAGCTAAATATTCAATATTTTTAGGCTTTTCGTTGTTAAAATCTGAATTAATTCTTTCGTTAATAAGGCTTTTTAGGCGAATTAAGGAGTTTGCGCCTGTTCCGCCTAAACCTATAACTAAAATTGGGGCATCTATAAGCTTTGAATTTCTGCTTTTTAAATGCAAACCACTTCCGACACCACGCATTAAATTGCTTTTTAAATGGGTTTTAAGTGTTTCGTTTAATGGCATTAACTTACAACTCCTTTTTATTTTCTACTTTATAAAGGTTACTATCAAAACTTCCCCTTCATTTTCATCATCACTGCTTCTTAATTCTCTTATTTCAAAAGTTTCTCCTTTAACAATAACAAACTTTTCGTCTTTTAATTCAAGCATCATTTTATTTATTTTGTAGCGTGATTTATTTTTAAATTCCCAAGCTTCCCCGCCTAATTCACCTAATTTGCTCCCTGATTGTGTTAATTGACAAAAAGAAATTTTTTTAAGTTCTGGCAATTTTTCTAAAACTTGCTCGCCTACAAACTGCGACATATTAACTATGCCTTTATATGCCTGCGTATTTGTTATTTCGCTTGCTCCGTTAACACCGTCAACGGAAAGTATGCATTGAATGTAGCCCGATAGCCTTATGTTTTTTTGCTTTCCGGCTTTTATTGCTATCAAACCTATAACTATTAAAATTACCAAGCCAAAAGGCAAAATTGGTATTAAAATTATTTTAAAGCTTGCTTCTGCCTTTTCTTTGGCTGGGTCTATGCATTCAATTATTACTTCCGCTGTTCCAAAATTTAATATTTTGCTTGTTTTTATTTTTGCTTTTCCGTTTGACTCATCGAAGCTTATGTAATCTTTATCTGCTGTAATCTTATATTCTAAATCTTCTAAATTATCTGGGTCGTTAAAAACTTCGTTTAAGTTGATAGTTGAATTTAAAACAGCCATTGGCAAATAAAAATAAAACTTATTTGATATAGGGTTTTCAAGCTTTGGCGGCTTGTTTTCTAAATCTATTACAATAGGCTGGCTTTCTCTATAAAACCCTGAACCTGCGGCTTTTACAATAATGCTTATTTGCCCATCATAGTTTGGAATGTTGCAAACTGCAGCAAATTCATTATCTTTAACATGATTCATAGCAACGGCTTCAATTATTTGACCAGTTTCATTTAAAACATTAAGCTCTGCACTAAATGAAGAAATTAAATCACTGCCAAGCGTTGTACCGTTTTGGTCTGATATAAAAGCCGAAACGTTTAAAGTTTCCCCTTTAACAACGTCTTTTGCATCTTTTGGCAATTTGGCTTCAAGAACAATGTCGTAGTTATAAATTAAATTAACTTTAATTTGGCTGCCCTTAGCGCCTTTAATATGCAAAACCCAATCCCCTTGCATTGGGTTAACAATTTTAATTACAGAATATTTTGACGAATTGGAATAATAAATTCCATTTGATTGTGTTAGTAAAATATTTTGATTATTTGGGTTTGTTAACCTTACGTCTATTAATTTGCTGTCTGATAGTAAAACAATATTTGCTTCTGCTATGTTTGGGTTTGGTATGTTTATGTCAAATGTTTCATAATTTGTTCCATCGGCAATAACTGAACCTACATTTATTACATTTGATTTAATATGCCTTGCGAAAATTTCGTTAAAAATTTCAGGCAAGTCTTCGGCGTTATTTGTCATATAGCTTTTAGCACTTGTTTGGTTGGCTATTTTATCTATTAAATCTTTGTCCACTCTATCGCTGCTATTTAAGCCTATTGTGTATATAGGGTAATTTGACATTGCCGAAGACAAAACGTCTTCTATTTCCTGATTTGATTGTTGTTCTGTTCTTCCTGTTTTACTGTCAACTTCAACAAAGCCGTCTGTAAACATTAAAATCATTTGGTTGTTGCCTTTATCTTGTGTGTTTAATAAAAGCGATTCTGCCGTTTTAAGCGCAAGCCCAATGTCTGTATAGCCTGTATATTTTATTTTGCCTACTTTATCTAAAATATCTATTTTATCTTGAAATGTGTTAATTTCTGTAAGTGGTATTTCAGAAACAACGCTTCCGTTAAACCCAACAAAACCAACTCTTGAGCCGCTATGTTCCAACATATCAATAAAAAGCTTAACGCCTTCAACGGCTATGTGCATGGGGTCGTTGCCATTCATTGAATTGCTTGTATCAATTACAAGCACGGCATCAATATGATTGTTTGGATTTGCGCTTTGAGCAGCGTATGTATATACTGTATATACACTAAAAATAAATACGATAAAGCATAATATTTTTCTAACCACAATGCACCCTCTTTCGATTAAATATACTTTATTATAATACATATTACGACACAATATCAATAATTAAAAGTAATTAAATAAATGTCGTATTATGTATAACAACGTATTAAATACAAAAAAGTTTACATTAATATTCCTATAACACCGGCGACAAGCATTGCAATTATAGGATTTTTTAATTTAAACTTTTTAATTGCAAACAGTACGGCTATAAATATTAAAATGGCTTTTACGTTAATTGAATAAGAATCGCTTAAAACTGAAAGCTTTAATATAGACAATCCGGCGCAAGCAATTAAAGCAACAATAGCCGGTCTTAGGTTGTTTAAAATCTTTTGAATTATTGCAAGATTTTTATATTTATAATATAAATAGGCAAGAAGTGAAACAATTATGCAAGAAGGAAAAATGCAGCCGATAGTTGAAACAACGCCACCCAAAAAGCCGCCAACTTGTATTCCAACGAATGTTGCACAATTAATTGCTATGGGCCCAGGTGTCATTTCGGCAATTGTAATTAAATCTGTAAATTGTGCTAGTGTTAACCAATTATTAACATCTATAACTTCATTTTGAATAAGAGGTATTGCAGCATAGCCACCGCCTATAGTAAATAGCCCTATTTTAAAGAAACTTACAAAAAGTTCTAAGTAAATCATGCTTTTGCTCCTTTGCTTATTTTGAAAACTCCTAATATTATGCAAGTTATGATGACATAAATAGTGTTCAAAAGGTTCATGCCCTCTCCTCTTTTTCGTTTCTTTGAAAAATGCCTAATACTACGCAAGTTACAATAATATAAATAACATTAATTTTAAATATATAGTTTGCTATAAAAGCTCCAATAAAAATAGCCATACTCTTTTTCTGTTCAACAGTATTCTTCCCCATATTAATTACAACATCAAATATTATAGCAGCAACGGCAGGTTGCATTGCTTTTAACGCACGGCTAATTATTTCGTTGTTGCGAAAAGAAGCATAAAACACAGAAACTATAGAAATTATAATAAGCGGCGGTAAAACTGTTCCTAATATTGCAATAAATGCCCCCAAAGTTCCTCCAATACGGTATCCTATTAAAATGGAAGCGTTAACGGCAACAGCTCCGGGGGAAGCTTGAGCTATTGCGATTAAATTTAACATTTCTTCTTCTTCAATCCATTTTAAATTATCTACAAATTTTTTCTTCATTAAAGAAACTATAACATATCCTCCGCCAAACGTAAAAGCGCTTAAATAAAATGTTGAAATAAACAGTTTTAGGTAATGTTTTTTATGCATTGTAATTCAACTCCGAATTTTTAACAAGGTTGCAACATATATTTGATATAAAATAATACGTTTTTGCGTTATAATTTAACTTATGGCTTTAATAAGGTTTTTATATATTTTAACCCCAATTTTTTAATAATGTTATAACATATGCTTTATATAAAAATAGTAGGTTCTTGTGCTATAATTTAACTTGCAATTTTCAACAAAATTATAATTCAACCCCAACCCTTCCCAAAATACCTAAATCGTAAGGGTGTTTTATCTTTTTAATTTCGGAAGCATAGTCGGCAATATCAATAAATTTTTGATTTGGTTCATGCCCTGTTAAAATAAGCTCAATATCTTGATTTAAATTGCTTAGAAATTCGTCAATCAAGTTTTTATCTATAAATCCATAATTATATGCGGAAACAATTTCATCTAATACAATAATTTTAAATTTACTTTCTTTATATGCTTTAGCTGCTTCTTTAAAAATATTGTTATGAATTTCAATAATTTCCTGTTGCTGTTCGGTAGTCATACTTTGAGTAAAAGGGAAGCGCTTTCGGCTTCTTAAAACTTTTATATTATCAAGATTGCCAAGCTTTTCAAAGCATATAATTTCCCCTGTAGGTTCGCTTTTTAAAAATTGAGCAAACAAAACATTAAATCTATGCCCTATTGCACGAACGCATAACCCTATTGCGGCAGTTGTTTTGCCTTTGCCGTTGCCATAATATAAATGAACCATATATTTAAATCCCCTTTTTTATTTCCGCAATCGTATACCGGAATCCAACATCTCTTGCCGGCTTGTATTTTTGCCAGTTTATCGTATAACTACCCGAGAAAACAATGGGGTCTTTATGATTTCTTATTGTCCCTTCCCCAGCGTCTTTTCCCCATTCTCGTTTACCAGAAATGGCTGTACCTTCAAATATTCTAAATGCCATATCAATGGGTTGTTTTTTTATTCGAACATCTCGCCAGTAACCGGAATCATTTGTCAAAATAATGGCGTAAGCTTTCTTAATATTGTATTCCTTTGAATTTATTATACCCTCCATACGCTCAATATCCTTTAAGTATTTGTAAGCGCCAATATGGCGTGCTGTATGCCTTTTTAGTTTGATATGTTCGCCTTGGTGTTTTATTTTTAAGCTGTTTTTAATGTATTTAAGTTCTATTGAGATAAGATGTTTACGATAGAAGACGGCAATATCAATATGCATTTTGTCATTATATTTCCAAGGTATATATTCTAATCGGATATTTACACTATCACCATATACAGCCTTAATTTCCCAAGCTAGTGCAAATTGAAAATCTGCTTCCGAGCTAAATATCCTGTTTTGTAAAAGCAAACTATTAAACACTTTGTATATATCCATTTCTAGCACCCTCCCTTAAATACTTAACACAAAAGGCGCAATTAAGCGCCCTTTATGGTTTGGTTTATTAAATCTATTTAATCTACTTATTAGAAATTGCCGCTTGTGCTGCTGCAAGTCTTGCTATTGGAACTCTAAATGGTGAGCATGAAACATAGTTAAGCCCAATTCTATGGCAGAAATCTATGCTTGAAGGTTCGCCTCCGTGTTCGCCGCAAATACCAAGCTTAATGTTTGGTCTTGTTGTTTGTCCTTTTTCAACAGCTATTTTCATTAATGAACCAACGCCTGTTTGGTCTAATTTTGCTGTTGGGTCGCCTTCGTAAATTTTCTTTTCGATATAGTCGTTTAATATTTTTCCTGCATCGTCACGGGAAAGACCAAATGTCATTTGTGTTAAATCGTTTGTTCCAAATGAGAAAAATTCTGCATCTTTTGCAATTTCATCTGCTGTTAAGCAAGCTCTTGGAATTTCAATCATAGTACCAACCATATAATTTAATTCAATGCCTGTTTCTTCAATTAAAGCTTTAGCAGTTTTGTCAACGATTTCTCTAACGAATTTAAACTCTTTAGTGTCGCCTACAAGTGGAATCATTATTTCCGGAATAATGTTATAGCCTTTGTTCTTTTTAACTTCAATAGCCGCTTCTATTATTGCTTTAGTTTGCATTTCTGCAATTTCAGGATAGCTAACAGCAAGGCGGCAACCACGGTGACCCATCATTGGGTTTAATTCGTGAAGGTTTGTTGCTTTTGTTTTTAATTCTGCAACAGGTTTGTTCATGTCTTTCGCCAAAGCTTCAAAATCAGCATCTTCTTTAGGTAAAAATTCATGGAGCGGTGGGTCTAAAAGACGAATTGTTACAGGGCGTTCTTCCATAGCTTCATATATACCTACAAAGTCTGCCTTTTGGAAAGGTAACAACTCATTTAATGCAGCGCGTCTTTCTTCTTCTGTATCTGATAAAATCATTTTGCGCATTTTTGGCAAACGTGATTCTTCAAAGAACATATGTTCAGTACGCGTTAAGCCGATTCCTTCAGCGCCAAATTCAACAGCTTTTTTAGCATCTGCAGGAGTGTCTGCATTTGTTCTAACTTTTAATGTTCTTGCTTTGTCTGCCCAAGCCATAAATTTCGCAAAATCGCCAGAAATTTCAGGAGTAACAGTTTTAATTGAACCAGCGTAAATTATGCCTGTTGTACCATCTAATGAAAGGAAATCGCCTTCTTTAAAAGTAGCACCGTCTAATTCAAAGCATTTTTCTTCTTCATTCATTTTAATTTTTTCACAGCCAGAAACACAACATCTTCCCATACCGCGAGCAACAACTGCCGCATGAGAAGTCATACCGCCACGAACTGTTAAAACGCCTTCAGAAACATACATTCCTTCAATGTCTTCCGGTGAAGTTTCAAGACGAACTAAAACAACTTTTTCGCCTCTTGCAACAGCTTCTTTAGCGTCTTCTGCATTAAAGTAAATTTTACCTGTTGCAGCACCAGGAGAAGCAGGAAGCGCTTTACCAATGCTTTTAGCTGCTTTTAAAGATTCAGCATCAAACGTTGGGTGAAGAAGTTGGTCTAATTGTTTTGGGTCTACCTTCATAATTGCTTCTTCTTCTGTAATTAATCCTTCATTAACCATATCAACAGCAATTTTTAAAGCAGCTTGAGCTGTTCTTTTGCCGTTTCTTGTTTGAAGGAAGTATAGTTTTTTGTTTTCGATTGTAATTTCCATATCTTGCATATCTTTGTAGTGATTTTCTAAAAGATTTGCATATTTTATAAATTGTTCGTAAATTTCAGGCATTTCGTCTTTAAGTTCGGCAAAAGGCTTAGGAGTACGAACGCCGGCAACAACGTCTTCGCCTTGCGCATTCATCATGTATTCGCCATAAATTGCATTTTCGCCTGTTGCAGCATTTCTTGTAAAAACAACGCCTGTTCCGGATTCATCACCCATGTTGCCAAATACCATTGATTGTACGTTTACTGCTGTACCCCATTCATATGGTATGTCGTGCATACGGCGGTATACGAAAGCACGAGGGTTGTCCCAAGACCTAAAGACGGCACAAATTGCTTCATACAATTGTTCTTTAGCATCAGATGGGAATTCTTTTCCTTGGTCTTCTCTATATATTTGTTTAAATTTTGAAACTATTGATTTTAAGTCTTCAACAGTTAAATCTAAATCGTCTTTAACGCCTTTTTGTTCTTTAAATTCATCTAAAACCCTTTCAAATTTATGCTTTGAAACACCAATTACAACGTCCGAAAACATCATAATGAAACGTCTATATGAATCGTATGCAAAACGTTCGTTGCCTGTTGCTGTAGCAAGACCAGAAACGGCATCGTCATTTAAGCCTAAATTTAAAACTGTATCCATCATACCGGGCATTGAAGCTCTTGAGCCTGAACGCACGGAAACTAGAAGCGGATTTTTTGTATCGCCGAATTTTTTATCTGATATTTTTTCAAGTTCTGCCATACAAGCGTCAATTTGCGCTTTAATTTCATCTGATAAAACTTTACCCGAAGTGTTATATAGTGTGCAGCTTTCAGTTGTTACGATAAAACCGGGAGGAATTGGAAGCCCAAGCTTTGTCATTTCAGCAAGGTTTGCGCCTTTTCCACCAAGCAAATTTTTCATTGAGCCATCGCCCTCTGAAAACATATAAACATATTTTTGTCCCATGTTTTTTTAAACCCTCCTATATATTAAATACACCTTTTCACGCAATACATTATAGCATATAAATGGGTAATTTATAGCCCAAATATTCAATTTGTGAAAATTAGCCAATTTATAGCATAAATTTTATTTGAAACATGGAAAAATTTATTATATAATTGTAATAGGAAAGGGTGGTTGTGTGTATTGTTTTAAAACAGATAAGATAAATCAAAGCAACAGGCAAATTATTAGTTCGTTTTTAAAGGAGAGGTTAAACAAATTAGAATTTAGCATTATCATTCCAACATTTAATTCAGCAATTTCTAATGAAAGGCAAAACATCGAAACTATATTGAAATTTGGCATAAATAATTCTAAAAACAAGTTAATATATAATGCTAATTTCCCAAGAATTTCATTAAAACACATTGATTTTAAAAATATTTACAATTCATTATCAATTATCAACCCATACTTTAATATATGCTTGCAAAAAGTTAATTCAGATATTACTTCCATTGTAGCTTGGCTAAAACTTTCGCAAATCAATATAAATAGCTTAAATATTTCAAATGCTTTTATTGCTTTTAAAGATGATAAGTATGCAAAAGTAATATTTCAAGGAAGCGCCAATGAATTACAATTATATTTAAACTATTTAGCAGAAAAATGTATTGCAAATCCGTTTTATTCGATTAGCTTTTTTACAAATAAATATTGCACTTTAAGCATTTCAGATTATGGAACTGTAATTAATTGTGAATGCAAATTCACGGAACATGAAAAAATTAACTATATAGAATGTATTATAGAAAATAAAGTTACAGCTTGTGAGGAAGCTATTTTTAACTTGTTAACTAACGAATACCCTTATAATGATTATATAGAAATTGAAAAGCTATATGATATTTGCAAAGAAACAGGTCTTGAAAAAGAAGTTGGAATGGTGTATTATACTCCTAAAGAAACAAAATGCAGAAAATATAGCTACTTTTCACTAAATATCGACAATCAAGAAATATTACACTACAACAACCAATCAAAAGAAATAAAATTTTGCTTTAATGAGTCGCAAATTAAAGAACTGGAAAGTATGGGCTTTAATTTCTCACAGCTTAATTTAGAATATAATTTTGAAAGCGGTTCTTTCAAAGACTTTCTTTCAGTATCAAGCAATTACGATTTAGGCTACCCTTTAGATGATGATTTTACTAATGAATTAATAGAAGCGGTTTCAAAAACTTTTAATAATAATTAAAAAACAAAAGGTGATAATTTGTACTTTTCAATAGGAACAATAGTAAATACACAAGGCATACACGGCGATGTTCGCATTATGCCCACAACAGACGACATAAAACGGTTTGAACTTTTAATTTCGGATGATGTATATGTTTTTTTTGGCGATAATTATAAAACACTTCAAATTAAAAAGGTTTGGTATCATAAAAAGTTTGTTATTTTGCAATTTAAAGGCATAGATAATATGACAGAAGCCGAAAAGCTAAAAGGCGGCGTAATTAAAATACCAAAAGATAAAGCATTGCCGCTTGAAGAAGATGAATACTATTTAAGCGACTTAATTGGGCTTAATGTTTTAGAAGAAGATGGCAAAAGTATTGGCAAAGTAAAAGATGTTTTATTTACAGGGGCAAATGATGTTTATGTAGTTTCCGATGATATTGATAATAACAGCAAAAAGGAAATTTTAATTCCGGCAATTAAGCAATGTATTTTAAATGTTGATGTTGCAAACGGAACTATAAAAGTTAAGTTGCCGGAGGGGCTTTTATGATTACATTTCATGTTATGACGCTTTTTCCCGAAATGATAACGGGTGGCATAAATCATAGCATAATTAAGCGTGCTATTGAAGACGGCATAGTAAATGTAAATTGCATAAACATTAGGGACTTTTCAAAAAGCAAGCACAAACACGTTGATGATTATTCATATGGGGGCGGTGTTGGTATGGTTATTATGCCGCAACCTGTTTATGACACATATTTGCATTTAAAAAGCATTGTTTCATGCGAAAATGTCCCTGTTATATATATGAGCCCTCACGGAAAAACATTTAATCAGCAAAAAGCAAAAGAACTATCATTGCAAAAAGAATTAATTATTTTATGCGGACACTATGAAGGCATAGACCAAAGAGTTGTTGACGAAATTGTTACAGACGAAATATCTATTGGCGACTACATATTAACAGGCGGAGAACTTGCGGCAATGGTAGTTATAGATGCTGTTTCAAGGCTTGTTTCAGGTGTTTTGGGCAAAGATGCTTCTTCTGAAATAGAAAGCTTTTCTAACAACTTGCTTGAATATCCCCAATATACAAGACCATATGAATTTTTGGGCAAAAAAGTTCCCGATGTTTTAATTTCGGGGCATCATGCAAACATTGAAAAGTGGAGGCATGAACAGTCTTTAGCTTTAACCAAAGCTAAACGCCCAGATTTACTTAAATAATTTATTGTTATATTTGCTGTTGGCTATTTGTTTTTATGCAAAGGCGTGGTTATCAATGAAAAAACCTTTAATTAGCAATTTTAGTATAGAAAGAATTGGCGTTATAATATCTTTATGTTTAATTTCATTGGCAATAATTGTAATATACAACAGCTATAAAATAGACTTAATAGGTTTTGAAGCTATGGAAATTAGCAAACTAATTGCTACACCGAAACAATATGGGGCAGATGAATTAATTAAGAAAAAAATTGTTGATGTAGATGTTAGAAATACTTTAGACGGGCAAAGTGATATAATAAATGAATTTCTAGTCAAGACTAAAGAAAAGAAATCGGCAGTATTAAAAACATTAATAGAAGATGAAGGAGGATTGGCCGTAGTATTATATGTATATGATAATAAAGCATCATTGAAAGTAGTAGGTAAAGGCGGTTCATCTGTAGCATGGTATCATGAATTTGATAAGGAAATTTCTCCAATATCAATAACTAAATATTATCCTCAATTGCAGTGTTCGGTTTCTAAAAGTGGTCAATCCTTTTCGGGTACGCATGAAGTGGAAAACGGGGATGCTGTAAATGTTTATTTAAAAGTTGCTAAAGTCCCTGACTTTCCAGACCAATTAGAGGAAGAAGACCAGTTTTTGTATTCATACTATAAAAATTAATGCGGCAAAACTTGCTGTTGTCTATGTGTTTTTATGCAAAGGCGTGGTTATAAATGAAAAAACCATTAATTAATAATAAAACTACAGAAAGAGCTGGCGCTATAATATCTTTATGCTTGATTTTATGGGCATTAACTGTAATACGCAGCTGTTATGCAATAGATTTAGAAGCTAGAGAAGTTAACAAACTAATTGCTATACCAAAACAATACGGAGCAGAAGAATTAATTAAGAAAAAGCTTGTTGATGTGGATGTTAGAAGTCCTTTAGACGGACAAAGTAAGATAATAAATAAATTTTTAGCTAAGATTAAAGAAAAGAAATCGGCAGTATTAAAAACATTAGTAGAAGATGAAGAAGGGTTAGCTGTGGGATTATACGTATATGATAATAAAGCGCCTTTAAGAGTGGCAAACGAAAATGGTTCTTCAATAGCAACATATTATTCTGTTGACGAAGGGATTTCTCCTATATCAATAACTAAATACTATGTACAATTACAACGATCGGTTATTATCCAAGGTCAATGTTTTTCGGGTACATATGAAATTCAACACGGAATTGTAGATGTCTATTTAAAAGCTGCCAAAAAACCTAGCCATCCGGAATTAAAATCTTCTGAAACCACTAACTATCCAAAACAATTATCAAAACAATTGATAGGAGATGGGAAGTTTTTGTATTCATATTATAAAAAGTAGCATTTCAGAATGCTCTATTTAGACCAATTAACATCAGAACGTATTTATGCTATAAAAAGTTTATACTAAACAGAGCTTTAATTTTGGGACGTTAAAAAACAGGCAAACGTCCCGCCTGTTTTCAAAACTTTTAATTTTTCTAATTGAAAGAAATTAGCTATTTTTTATACTCGAATCGGAGCTAATGTCATCAGAATAATCTGATTTATCTGTTCTTTTTGAGCTATCGTTGTTGCTTTTGCTTTTGCTATCCATACTACTCAACCTCCCTTCCGCTACTTAAACTGCATAATAGAGAAGTACTCTACGATAGTTAGTATGGAATTAAAATGCTATTTTTATACATAACTTCCAAAAGAAAAAACTTATTTTTTGTTATTGCTCAAACTAACATCAACATTTAAACCGCCTATGCTTTCACGCATTTTTGTATCTGCTTTTATATTATCCATTTTATATATATCTAAAACCCCAAGGTTTCCGCTTCTTAAAGCTTCAGCTAGTGCTGTTGGAACTTGCGCTTCGGCTTCAACAACTTTTGCCCTCATTTCTTGAACATGCGCTTTCATTTCTTGTTCGTGGGCTATTGCGCTTGCGCGGCGTTCTTCAGCTTTTGCTTGTGCAATTTGTTTATCGGCTTCGGCTTGCTCTATTTGCAAATGCGCTCCAATATTTCTTCCAATGTCTATATCTGCAATATCTATTGAAAGTATTTCAAATGCCGTTCCCGAATCTAAACCTTTTGATAAAACCGTTTGTGAAATTTTGTCGGGGTTTTCCAAAACATCTTTATGACTTTGAGATGAGCCAACTGTAGTTACAATGCCCTCTCCAACTCTGGCAATTATTGTTTCTTCCCCTGCTCCTCCAACAAGCCTTGCAAGATTTGCCCTAACTGTTACACGGGCAATAACTTTAACTTCAATGCCATCTATTGCAACGGCTGAAATCCAAGGTGTTTCAATTATTTTTGGAGAAACACTCATTCTAACAGCTTCAAAAACATCTCGTCCTGCTAAATCTATTGCTGCAGCACGTTCAAATGAAAGTTCAAGATTTGCTCTATGTGCTGCAATTAAAGCATCAACTACGTTATCAACATGCCCGCCCGATAAAAAATGAGATTCAAGCTGATTTACAGAAATGTTAAGCCCTGCTTTTGAAACTTTAATTAAAGGGCGTATTATTCTATCAGGACGTACACGCCTTAACCTCATACCAACAAGTGAAAAAAAGCTAACTTTAACACCTGCTGCCATTGCGGAAATCCAAAGCCCAATCGGAACAAAGCTTAAGAATATTGAAATAAAAATTATTCCTGCTACAAGTATAATAAAACTCCAAATTGCAAATTCATAACGATACATAAGCAATACCCCCTTTAAAAAAGAACTACGCCTGCTCAATACATTTTCTAACGATAATTTTGTTTTTTGTAACATTAATTACTTTAATCTTTTTATTTGCCAAAATATATTCTCCGTCCGAACAAACTTCAAATGCATTTCCGTTAAAATCTGCAACACCTAGCGGTTTAAGCGGAGTTTTTGTCATACCTTCTTTGCCCAAAAGACCTTCTAAATTTCCAAGTTCGCTTCTTTCGCAAGCAAGTGTTTCATCTAATATAATCTTTCCGTATAGCTGGTGTCTTTTAATGTAGTTATAAAATAATTTAGCTATAATTACTAAACCAACAAATGCAAGTGCAGCAACTAACAAACCGTATCTAATGCCAACAACGACTCCAATAAATATTGATAAGAAAATAATACCTAAAGTGCCGCATATTCCAAAATTAGGGGTAAATGCCTCTATTAAAAGCATAATAACACCTAAAATTAACAAAAGGCCAAGTAAACTATACACCAAAAACACCTCCTAAAAGGTTTATTTCAACTTTTTTTTAGATAAAAAGTGCATTTTATCCGACACTCTTTTTTCCGCAACAGCTTCTTTAACTCGTCGTCCTTTAATTACTTCTTGTGCGCTGCTAGTTAATTTAAAAGCACATGCTTCGCAAAATCTTCCTGTTGTAATTGGTTCGCCGCAAGAATCGCAAGTTACGTCTTCAGACATTCCTTTTGATATTTCAATACGACCTTCTCTAATATATCGTATTAATTTTTTAGCACTAACTCCTGTTTGTTCAGAAACTTCTGCCATTGTACAATTTGGATGTTCTTTAATAAAAATTCTTATTTCTTCAAAAAGTTCTTCTTCTTCTTTAATGCATTGAGCGCAAACTCTGTTCCCTGGGGTATAGGTAAATAATTTCCCACATTTTGGGCAATTTTTAACTTCCACGATAACACACCTCCTACATTTAATTCAAGCTACTAAGCCCAAAAACCAACTTTCCTTTTAACTTTTCTAAGCGTTTTTATAGCTAAGCTATTTGCGATTTCGGCATTTTGTTTAATTATTTTATCAATATAGTCTTTGTCTTTAGAAAGTTCTTTAAACCTATTTTGAATTGGTAAAAGCTCTGAAATAACCGAATCTGCAACAGCAAGCTTAAATTCGCCATACTGGACGCCGCAAAATTGTTTTTCTGCTTCATTAATTGTCTTCCCTGTTATAGTACAATATATATCTAAAAGATTTTTAATTCCCGGCTTTTCAGGCGAATACACAACTTCGCTCCCCGAATCTGTAACTGCACGTTTTAATTTATTTCTAATTACATTAGGCTCGTCTAGCAAAAATATTACATTATTATCATTTTCACTTTCAGATTTAGACATTTTCTTATTAGGCTCTTGCAAGCTCATAATTTTTGCTCCAGTTTTGTTAATGAAAGGTTCTGGTATTTTAAAAACATCTCCGTAAATGCCGTTAAATCTTTGTGCAATATCTCTGCAAAGTTCTAAATGTTGCCTTTGGTCTTCGCCAACTGGCACAAGGTCTGTATTAAATAATAAAATATCTGCTGCCATTAAAACGGGGTACGTAAAAAGCCCGGCGTTTATATTACCCTCGTGTTTTTGTGATTTTTCTTTAAATTGGGTCATTCTGTTAAGTTCACCCATATAAGTATAGCAATTTAAAATCCACGCAAGCTCGGCGTGTCCAAAAACATGGGATTGATAATATATTATGTTTTTGTTTGGGTCAAGTTGCGCAGCAATATATAAAGTAAGCAAATCACGAGCTTTTTTTCTAAGCAAGGTTGCATCTTGTCTAACCGTTATAGCGTGCATATCCACTATACAATATAGGCAGTTATACTGTTCTTGCAGCGTAACCCAATTTTTAATAGCCCCTAAATAGTTGCCTAAAGAGGGCAAGCCGGAAGGCTGCATTCCGCTGAAAATTATTTTTTTGTCGTTCAATTAAACACCACCTATTTTTCATTATAATTAATACTATAATAACATAATTAAATTTTTAAATCAATTGAATTAATAAAATAAATGTTGTATAATAAAAACCTATATTGGGAATAAGTTAGTTTGGAGGTGTTTAGTATTGAAAAAAGCTATTTACTGCATAATGTTTATGTGTATTGCTTTTATTATGTCGCCTTTAGTCGTTAAAGCGGCGACAGTTTACGTAGACGGTAATTTTCTTTCATCGGATGTTGAGCCTCAGGTTATAAATGATAGAGTTTTGGTTCCGTTTAGTGCAATTGGGAGCGCTATTGGGGCAAGAACAAGCTGGGACGATTCTCAAAAGAAAGTTACAATGACACTTAACGGAAAATATGTTGTAATTTATGTAGGCAAAAACATAATGACATATGGAACAATGACAAGCAACGGAACTTCATATGTTTATGAAACGGCTAATGAAAGAACGCTTGATTCTGTGCCTATTAACGTTGAAGGCAGAGTTTTGGTTCCTTTGCGTGCAGTTTCTGAAGGAATTGGGGCAAATGTGGTGTGGGTTCAAACAACAAAAACGGTATATATAACTTCGCCTATTAAACCAGAAGCGCCGCCTAAGCCGTCAATTCCTCAAACTCCGCCTCAATCTACAACAAGCTCTTCTCAAACCGAAACGGTTATTGCAGATACAACATATTTTAAAATAATTTCAGGCGCAAGAGCGCAATCTATGTATAACAACAAAGAATCTTTTATTTTAGTATATTACGATAGTACAATGTCAACATCAATGGAATATGTGCCAACTATTATAGACATTGCCCAAGATTTAAGGGTTAGAGTTTATGGTGTAGACCTTGAATATGAAACAGGTACCGAAATAAGCCCTAAATTTATTGGAACATATGTTGGAACAAGTAATGTTTTGCCATATCCTTATGTGTTTTATGTTGTTTCCCAAGACGACATAAAAGTTAACAAAGAGCCAACGATTGAACAGCAACTTCGCATTGAATTTGACAGGTATATGTATAGCACAAGATATTATGGCAGCTCATCAACAGATTATTCAAGGTATTTAATTCCAATTAGCAAATCAGGCGTAGATTCAAAGCTAACTAATGGTGATAAATTTATATTAGTATATTACGATAGCCAAGACACCGATTCATCTTATACTATGAATAACGTTATAAACCGAGCATCATACGATTCGGGCTACAATGTTTATACAATAGATGCTGCTTCATCATATTACGTTTCAAGCACAAGCAACGAAACAAGAACTTTGCGTAACGATTCGCTTTGGTGGGGTAACATATACGGAAACAATCGCTTTCCAACAGTATTTTTTATTGAAAAAGGTTCGCCTATGACTACAGGCTATAGCCCAACTTACAGACCTACAAATGTTGCTGATTTAACAAGTCAAATTAAAAGCTTTATGGAAAAGTCAACAACTGACTAAATATTAATAAATTAAGGAACGAAAGCCGTTCCTTTTTTGTTTAGTTTTCTTATTTTATTTGACACAACAGTAAATAATTGCTATAATTTAACCAAAAATTAATTAAAGTTAACCAAAATTATTTAAGAGAGGAGGCAATTTAAAGTAGGTTCAAAATATTTTAAAAGGAGAATATAAAATGAAAAAACTTAAATCAATTATATGTTTAGTTTTATGTATGTCTATGGCATTTCAAGTTTTTCCTACTTTAATGGCTTTTGCAGATGAAAACATAGAAGTGCAAACAGAAGCAGAAGAAGAAATTGAAACAATAACAGTATCAACACCAGAACAACTCGAACAGCTTGCAAACAACATTGACAATGAACAAGTTATAGACCAAATTATTGAATTTGAACAGCAATTGCTTCAAAATGCACCAACTACATATGCAGAAAAAAAATTAATTAACATAGCTGCGGATTGCGACATAACAGTTTCAAGCGGGCAAGGTTCTAAAGGAAATATGGTTGACGGTGACGAAACTACGTTGTGGATTCAAGACGGCGGCTTTCCCGGAACAATTATTTTTGGAATGCCCGTTGAGCATTATATGAATACACCTATTAAAAAAGTTGTTTTAAAATTTGAACAAAATAAACCCGACTGGACTGTTGACGTTAAACTTTCACATGCTGTTAATAACGTTACAGACCTTAGAATTGTTGATAATCAAAAAACAGACCAAAAATTCACAGAGCCTTATGTTTACGAATTTACAGAATTAGTTACAGTTTCAGATTTTGAAATAGTTTTATCAAACCCTAAAAACAACGGAAGTACTGGAGCGTTTTGGCCTGCAATAGCAGAAGTTGAAATTTGGGTTGAAGAAAAAGAAGAAATAGACTATAAATACGAAAACATAACACCACTTGCAGAAGTTTCAACAAATGCTGCAAAAGGGCAATCTGGCGTTAACTTTTTAAGCGATGGAATATACGGCACAAACCCAAGTCTTTACAAAATGTTAGGAGATGGAGATTGGGACGGGTTAGCCATTAATAGCATAACTCCAGAAACACCTTTATATGTTGATTTGTCATTTAAAGATAACAAAAAAGTTAAATCAATAGAAGTTGCTTTTGAAAAAGAAGGAGCGGCAGAAAATTACGGCATAGTATACACTTACGATATTTTAGGCAAAGCAAAAGGTGAAACTGAATTTAGAACACTTGTTAGCCAAACAACGGGCGACCGCAGAGATAAAGTTGCTGTTGAATATAACTTTGAACCGCTTGAAGAAATTGAAACAGTTAGAATTAACTTTACAAAAATGTCCAGAACAGACGGCAACCAAAGCATTTGGCCTTCTATGGCAGAGCTTAAAATTATGGCAACACAGCAAGAGGTTGAAGGTGACGGCGATAACATTGCATTTAAAAAGCCTGTTTTTTCAAACTCAAATATGGAAAATGCACATAGAGCAGTTAACGGCGTTAAAACTTCCGGCTGGACAGGCGGACAATACCCTGCATATATAGACATTGACTTAGAAAAAAATTATGACATTACAGAAATTCAAATATACACACCAATAACAGGTTATTCCCAATATTCAATATTTACAAGCCTAGACGGCAAAGATTATAGCGAATTTGCAACAAAAACTTCAAAAGAAAAAGCAACAGCAGACGGCGAATCTTATTTTGAAAATGCAACAGCACGTTTTGTTCGTGTTTATATGGAATATAATTCAACAAGTTCTGCTGCAGTTTTAAATGAAGTTCGTGTTATTGGAACAGAAAGCAGTGTTCCACTTGTACAAATTCCTGATGTTACCGTTCCTGATTTTGAAGGAAGCGTATATGATGTTGAAATAACAGAACAAGACACAGTAAACGAATTAAAAGGCATTGTTACAAGAACAGTTGGTGCTGAATATGTGGATTGGTTCGATTTTGTTATAGCTCCTAATGCAGTTAACACAGCATATGACTATTTTGAACTTTCGGATTCAAACGGAAAAATTAAAATAACAGGAAACAATGGTGTTTCTTTGGCAACAGGGCTAAATCATTATTATAAATATTTCTGCAACGTACATATTTCTCAAGTTGAAAATCAAGTAGAAATGCCGCAAAATATAGTTAGAATTGGAAACACTCCTTACAGGAGAGAAACAAAATATAAAATTAGATATTCATACAACTACTGCACGCTTTCCTATTCAATGGCTTTTTGGGGAGAGGATGAGTGGAGAAACGAGCTTGACTGGCTTGCACTAAATGGCGTTAACGTTATTTTAGATTTAACAGGTCAAGAGGAAGTTTGGAGAAGATTTTTAACAGACTTAGGCTACACCCACAAAGAAGCTAAAAACTTTATAGCAGGGCCGGCATATTATGCTTGGGCATATATGGCAAACCTTTTTGGGCTTGGTGGGCCTGTTCATGACACATGGTTTACAGAAAGAACAGAATTAGCACGCAAAAATCAACTTGTTATGAGAAAATTGGGTATGCAACCTGTTCTTCAAGCATACAGCGGTATGGTTCCTGTTGATATTAAAAACAAAGTTCCTTCAGCAGAAGTAATTGTTCAACCTTATTGGGTTGGAAGTAAAAGACCAGACATGCTAAAAACAGATACACAAAGTTTTGTAGATTTTGCAGAAAAATTTTATAAACACCAAAAAGACGTTTACGGCGATGTAACTAACTATTATGCAACAGACCCATTCCATGAAGGTGGAGCAACAGGCGGAATGTCTACAGCAACTATCGGAAGAATAGTTATGGAAGAAATGCTTAAAGCAGACCCTGACGGCGTTTGGATAATTCAAGCATGGGGAGGAAACCCAAGTAGCGGTTTATTAAATGGTATTGCACCTTACAAGGAAAATGCACTTGTTCTTGACTTATACGCTGAAAAATCCGAAGAATATTCAAAACGCCAAGAATTTCAATCAACACCTTGGGTATATTGTATGCTTAATAACTTTGGCGGACGTGTTGGCTTGCATGGGCATATTGAAAATTTCATAAACAGAATACCATATGCTGCAAATAATGCTAATTGGTTTAGAGGAATTGGAATAACTCCTGAAGCTTCTGTTAACAACCCTGTTTTATACGATTTGTTCTTTGAAACAATTTGGACAGAAACCCCAGACAATTTGCAACCAATTAACTTAACAGAATGGTTTGCTAAATATACAGAACGCAGATATGGCGAATATAGCGACAGCGCTTATAGAGCTATGTTAATTTTAAACGACACCGTATACAAACCAGAACTTAACAATTTAGGACAAGGTGCGCCCGAATCTGTTATTAACGCAAGACCTCGTTCAGGAAGAATAGGCGCTGCTTCAACATGGGGCAACTCTGTTGTAAGCTATGATAAAGAACATTTAGAACAAGCTGCAATACTTCTTTTAAAAGACTATGATAAATTAAAAGACAGCCCTGCATACCTTTATGACGTTGCAGATATTTTGAAACAAGTTCTTTCAAATACAGCACAAAACGTTCAAGAAGAAATGTCGGCTGCAAAAGATGCTAAAGACATTGAAAGATTTAATGAACTTTCAGCTAAATTTTTAGCAATTATTGATGAAGTTGATAAAATTTTAAGCACTCAAACTTCATTTTTATTAGGAACATGGACTGAAAACGCAAAAGCAATGGCAGCTAACGCCGACGACTTTACGAAGAAGATTTATGAATTAAATGCAAAAGCTTTAATAACAACATGGGGCGGCTATCCGCAAGCTATTTCAGGCGGATTAACAGATTATTCAAACCGCCAATGGGCAGGCTTAACAAGCGACTTCTACAAGGCACGTTGGGAAGAATGGATAGGAAGAAGCAGACAACAAATTACAAGCACTACAGCAATTCCAAACATAACTACAGACGAATGGTTTGAATTTGAATGGGCTTGGGCAAGAGGACGCAAAGAATTTACAGCCCAAAAATCAAACCTTGATTTAAAACAACTAGGAGACAATGTTGTTGAAAACTTTATGTTAAACAAAGTTGTTAACGCTGACGATTCTGCTGCAAAAGACTTGCCAACAAGCGGCATGACAGCAACAACAGGAAGTGCTCAACCCGGAGTTGTTGGGGAAGGCGCTGCAGAATATGTTTTAGATGGTAACACCGGAACAATTTGGCATACGCTTTGGGCAGGAACAGAACCAAGAGAAAATCACTGGCTTGAAATTGACTTGGGCGGTGTTAAAAAAATTGACGGAATTAGAGTATTACCACGCTCCGGCGGAGGAGTTAACGGAATAATTAAGCAATACGAAATTTGGGTTACAACAGAAACAAGCGCTTCTGCTAAAGTTGCAGAGGGAACATGGACTACAACAAGCGAATGGAAGATAGCTAGCTTTAACGTTATAGAAAATGCAACTAAAGTACGTTTGGTTGTTAAAGATGCAGTTAGTGACCAAACAGGCAAAATTTTTGCTTCTGCTGCCGAAGTTAGAATAACTTCTCCAGAAGCTGTAACAGGTGATAAATTAACAGGAACTGTTGCTATTACAGGCGAGCAAGTAATAGGAAATAAATTAACAGCGGTAGTTTCAGGGGTTAACGTAAATGCAAGCAGCTTAAAATATCAATGGTATAGAAACGGCGAACCTATTGGTATTGAAACAAGCTTAAACACATATTACGTAACATCTGCTGATATTGGAAAGAAAATAACCGTTAAAGTTATTAGTAATTTAATAGATGGGGAAATTAGTTCTGAACCTGATTCGGGCTTGGAAGCGACTCTTAGATTAACAAGCGGAGCTGTTAAGCTTGGCACGAAAAGAGTATTTGTTCAAATTTCTACATTGTTTGACAACCCGGGTATTAGTAATGCTAAAATTAAGCTTGAGTTTGATAACAACTTAATGACGCCTATTTCATACGGAATTCCTAGAATATCGGAACAACAAGAAGATAGCATTTCATCAAGCATGGACGAACCAGACTTTAACATAAGCGAGGCTAATTCTATAACATTTAATTGGAGAAACCCATACGATATTGCCAACCGTAAAGAATTTGTTTGGGTTCAATTTGTGTTAAATAAAAATATTGAAGAAGTAACACAAATTCCGGTTTCATTTATAAAGGAAGAAACACAAGCTTCAAATGAAAATGGCGAAAAAATAAAGTTAAACTTTATAGAATATCCTATTACCTTTAGTGAACTTGATATTGCTTCTGATGATTTAGAAAACAATGGCAGAATAGAATTAGGAGAAACAGTAACGCTTAAAGCAGTTGCTAATGGCATTGAAAACCCAAGATATCAATGGCTTTTAAAAGGATTGCCTATTGGCGGAGCAACCGCAAACACATATACTTTCACGGCTGATAATTCAGGAGCATTTGAATATAGTTATTTAGTTTCAGGTGACAACGGAGTAGGAGTGTTTGGCAAATCATTTTTTGTTAATGTTTCAAGTGAACCTGTTTTGGCAATTATAACTTCATCAGCGCAAACAATTAAGCTTGACGAAACTGCAACGCTTGCTGCTATCGCAACAGGAGGTAATGGTACTTACGATTATAAGTGGTATCTTAATGACAAAACTAGAAATGATTATATTATTTTTGACCAAACAAAACCAACGTTAACATTAGAACCTTTGAAAATGCCAGAACCGTTATTGCCGGGAACCTATGAATTTTACTGCACAGCTAATGGCATTAAAAGTAATGTTATAACTTTAGTAGTTGATAATGATTCGCAACCTATAGCATTAATTTTGCCAGAGTTACGAATTGGGGAAGTTGGGGAAAAAGTATGGCTAAGTGTAGGGACGGCAAATATTGAAAACCCAACTTATGAATGGTATTCAAACACAACAAGCAGCACAACAGGTGGAACTAAAATTGAAAGTGCAACAAAAAATTCATACACATTTAACGCAGAACAAGAAGGAACTTATTATTTTTATTGCGTTGTAAATGGAACTATTAAAAGCAATGTTGTAACAGTTGAAGTTTTTAAAGGCATTGCAGGTTTAGTAGCAGAAACAAATAAAGAAACAGTTGAAGCGGGGTCTGAAGTAATTGTAAATATTAAATTGCAAGGCAAACCCCCAATTTCAGGAGCAAAATTTAAAATTAACTTCGATAAAACAAAACTTACACCTGTTTCATATGAAGGCTTGGGAATTTTTGCAGAAGAAGGCGGTAAATTAACCTCAAATATGGATAAAGGAAGCGGAAATAATTTAGATTCCCTTGATTTTGTTTCATTCGTTTGGGCTAATTTAGAAAATGTTGCTTTAGATAACAATAATATTGTTTCTATTATATTTAAAACAAATTCAAACATTTCTCAGAGTGAAATGACTGCTTTATTATTTAGTGATGCTCAAGCTACCGACAAAGACTTAAATGATTTATATGTTTTTTCAAGCCTTATAAAAACTATTGAAATAATACCTACAAACACTATTAAATACGGCGACGTTAACAGCGATGGAATTATTGATAGTGCAGATTTGGTTTTACTTATGCAATACCTTACAAACTGGAGCAGTGCAAAACTTACAGAAAACCAATTAAAAGCTGCAAACGTTACCCACGACGACAGAGTTGACACCAAAGACGTTGTTAAAATATTGCAATATCTTGCAAATTGGGATATTAACTTAAACGAATAACAAATAATAAAAAAATAAACCGTGGGAGTTTCCCACGGTTTTGTAATGCGAAGGTTTTGTGGTTTAGTCGTTGCAGCCGCAGCCGCCTCTTCTTGTATGGCGTGGAATATCTCCACTTATGCCTGCTAAAAATTCAGGTCTTTGAGGTGGTGCAAAAATATCCATTGGGAAGTCTAAGCTATCAAAGAATTCACATGGGTTAAGCGGCGAAACTTCGTCGCATTCTTCAGGAATACAGAAACCTCTTGATTCAACTAAAAGATTAACTATTCTGTACAACTTAATTATAGTAAATAAACCAATTGTTACTAAAACTTCATTTGGTTCAGGCGCAAAATCTTCATCACCGCAATTTCTGCGTCTTTGGTAACGAAGTTCTGCTGCTAATGCAACTGCTTTTGCTTCAACCAAAATGAATGGGTCTGCATCAAGTGTATGGGAAGAACCGCAATGTTGATGGAATAAGTCTGTTGAAATAACAAGGTCTGAGCCAAGCGAGCCAAAAAGTGTAACTCTCTTATTGAAAATGCTGTTAGCTCTAACTGAACCAATTGTTGCTCCATCTGCTTCTCTGAAAGTTAAGCGATATTCAAAAACGTATTTTAGGTCAATATCCCAAAATCCCTTTTTAAAATCGTTTGGTTCTTTATTAACTATAATTATTTTTTTAACTCTTAATCTGTCTATTGTAACTGCTGCCGCATTTGATGGTGGATCAATAACGTCGCCTTCTCTAATGTGTTCATCGCCAATACAAACGTTTTCTGCAGCTCTTGCAGGTCCAATTTCAGCGCCTGTTAAACAGTCTTGTTGTCTACAGCTATCGTAAACTTTAAGCGCTATAATACATTCTTGTCTTAATCTATCTGGTCTTAAATTATTAGTTTCTGCTGCAACTTTGTCGCCGCAGTTGTTTTTTAATTCAAAAGCACTCATGTTTTTACCTCCTATTTTGTTGTAATACGCTTGTTTGCTCCCCTAGTTATATAATATGTATAGCTTGTATTTTGGTGATAACAACTTGTCAATTTATTTTAAAAATTATTGTATTGCACTTTAATATGTGATATTATGGCAATAATAAAAGGAAAGGCGTGTAATGTAAAAATGCAAATAAATATTCAGGAAATATTGTTAAATATGACACTTGAAGAAAAAGCTGCGCTATGTTCCGGTAAAGATTTTTGGCATACTAAATCTATAGAACGCCTTGGTTTGCCTTCTGTTATGGTTAGCGATGGGCCGCACGGATTGCGTGTGCAAAGAGAAAACGAAAAAAATAATGTTGAGAGCATTAAAGCGGTTTGCTTTCCTTCAGGAACAGCACTTGCTTCAAGCTTCGACCGCAAACTTTTAGAAACAGTTGGGGAAGCATTAAGTGAAGAATCAAAAGCAGAAGGCGTACATACTTTGCTTGGCCCTGCTATAAATATTAAACGTAGCCCGCTTTGTGGCAGAAATTTTGAATATATGTCCGAAGACCCATATGTTGCAGGAGAACTTGCCGCAAGTTATATTAATGCAGTTCAAAAAAATGGAGTTGGCACAAGCCTTAAACATTTGGCGGCAAACAATCAAGAATACCACCGCATGAGTATTAGTGCAAATGTTGATGAAAGAACGTTGCGTGAAATCTATCTTGCAAACTTTGAAATAGCTGTTAAAAAATCAAACCCGTGGACTATTATGTGCAGCTACAACCGCATAAATGGCACGTATTCGTGTGAGAATGAATGGCTTCTTAATGATGTGTTGCGCAAAGAATGGGGTTTTAACGGCATTGTTATGACAGATTGGGGTGCTATGAACAATCGCCCTAAAGCGTTAATTGCAGGGCTTAATTTAGAAATGCCGTCTTCAAACGGCGAAAATGACAAGTTAATTGTTGAAGCTGTTAAAAACGGCACATTAGATGAAGCTATACTTAACAATTGTGTTAAACAACTAATTGAATGGATTAAAAAGCCATTGGAAAACTTGGAAGAAAACCTAAAAAACATAGAAGATGGATACAATAAAGAACAGCACCATTTAACAGCGCAACACGTTGCAGAACAATGCGCCGTTCTTTTGAAAAATGACAGCATACTACCGCTTGAAAAAAATGCTAAAATAGCATTAATAGGGGGTTTTGCAAAATGCCCTCGCTACCAAGGCGGCGGAAGCAGTTATGTTAATAGCTTTAAGGTAACAAGTGCGCTTGATGCAGTATATGGTATGGAAAATATTGTTTATTGTGAAGGATTTGGCGTTGAAGGGGATATTGAAAATACAAAGTTATTTAATGAGGCAGTTGAAGCAGCAAAAAAAGCTGAGGTAGCCGTTATTTTTGCAGGGCTGCCAAATAGTTTTGAATCGGAAGGCTACGACCGCACGCATATGAACTTGCCTGATTGCCAAAATAAATTAATTGAAGCAGTAGTAGAAGTTCAACCAAATACTGTTGTTGTGCTTCATATTGGAAGCCCCATCGTTATGCCTTGGGGCGGCAAAGTAAAAGCTATACTTAATTTGTATTTAGGCGGACAAGCAGTAGGACAGGCAGCAATTAATATTTTGTTTGGAGATGTAAATCCAAGCGGCAAGCTTGCAGAAACGTTTCCGGCAAAACTTGAAGACACGCCATGTTATCTTAACTTCCCCGGAACTGCCGAAAACGTAGATTACACAGAAGGAATATATGTTGGTTACCGCTACTATGATGCACGTAAAATGCCTGTATTGTATCCTTTTGGGTTTGGCCTTTCGTATACCGAATTTGAAATTACCGATTTAATACTTTCGGCCAGTAAAATTAAAGACACAGATACAATTACCGCAACCGTTAAAATAAAAAATATAGGAAGCCGTGCAGGAAGCGAAGTTGTACAATTATACGTTGCACCCCAAAAGCAATTAAAGCAGCCACGCCCTATAAAAGAATTAAAAGGCTTTGATAAAGTGCATCTTTTGCCCGGCGAGCAAAAGGAAGTTGTTTTTAAATTGGATAAGCGAAGCTTTGCATATTACGAAAAGCAATTAAATGACTGGTATGTTGAAAGCGGAAACTTTGAAATTTTAGTTGGCAATTCAAGCAGAAATTTACATGTTGCCGCCTCTGTTGAAGTATTAAGTACTCAAAAAATACCTTTTAAATTTTCAGATACAACAACTTGCGAAGATATTTGGAATTTAAGTAATATAGGTTATTTAAGCATTGATACAACGCCATTAGATAAGCTTGCGCAACGCATTAGTTTAACAGATGGCGATGAAAGTGCCATTGGACCAAGCGCAAAGGAAATGATAAAACATATGATAGGCAGTATGCCGCTGCATAGCTTGGTTAGCTTTGCCAAACCGCCAATTACATTAAAAGAGATTAATGATGCTATAGAGCAGCTAAAAAGCCAAATTTAACAAAAAAATGCCAATAATTCTCCCATCTTTTTATATATTAAATGGTTGGGAGATAAATTGGCAAATTCTTTTTTTCTTTTAATTACTTGTTTTTTCTAACAACTCATATAATTCATATAGTTTATTTTCGACAGCTTCTTTTTCATTATATATTTTTTCAAGTTCTAAATGGTTTGTGCATATTTCTTCTTTTAGCAGAAGATTATCAAGTTCGCTTAATCTTGCTTCTGCTTCTTTAATATTTTTTTCAGTTTTTAAAATCAAGTTTTTAATGCGGCGTTTTTCGCTTTGGTCGTCTTTCTTTTGCTTATAATCATTTTTGCCCGTTGGCAATTCGGCATTTGTTTCAATGCTTAATTGTTTGTTTTCGGCTTTCTTTTCAACGTAGTAATCATAATTTCCCAAAAACTTACTAACGCCGTCTTTGCGAAGCTCTAAAACTTTTTCTGCTGTGTTATTTATAAAATAACGGTCATGGGAAACGTAAAAGACAGTTCCCGTATAATTTCTTATAGTTTCTTCTAAAATTTCTTTTGAATACATGTCAAGATGGTTTGTCGGCTCGTCTAAAATTAAAAAGTTTGCATTTGAAAGCATTATTTTAGCAAGAGAAACTCTACCTCTTTCTCCGCCACTTAATGTTTTAATTTGCTTAAAAACATCATCTTCTGTAAACATAAAAGCCGCCAACGCATTTCTAACTTCTAAATCAGTTAAATTGGGATATGCATTTTTTAATTCATCAAAAAGAGTATTATCTTCTTCTAAATTTTGGTGCTCTTGGTCATAATAGCCAATTGTTACGCCAACACCTTTTTTAATTTCGCCGCTATTATAGCTAAGTCTATTTAACATAATTCTAAGAAGCGTTGTTTTTCCAACTCCATTAGGGCCTATAAGGGCAATTTTTTCCCCTTTTTTAATATCAAAGCTTATATTTTTAAAAAGCATTTCGTCTTCAAAATATTTTGAAAGGCATATTACAGAAAAAACATCGTTTCCGCTTTCTTTTTTTGGGGTAAGGGATATTCTCATTTTTTCGGGGAGTTCGTTTGGCTTTTCAACTCTTTCAAGTTTAGAAAGAAGTTTTTCACGGCTTTCTGCACGTTTTATAGACTTTTCACGGTTAAAAGACCTAAGCTTTTTAATAATATCTTCTTGGCGTTTTATTTCTTTTTGCTGGTTTAAATAATGTTTTAAGGCAACTTGCCTGTCTATTTCTTTTTTGGACGCAAAAAATGAGTAGTCGCCATCGTAGACTACTGAACTTCCGTTTTCTATTTCGATTACTTTTGTTATTACTCTGTTAAGAAAATATCTGTCGTGGGAAATTATTAGAACGCTTTTACTATAGTTTTTTAAAAAGTCTTCAAGCCATTCTATGGCGTTAATATCTAAATGGTTTGTTGGTTCGTCTAAAAGAAGAAGGTTTGGCTGTGTTAAAAGCAGTTTGCCTAGCGCAACACGGGTTTTTTCTCCGCCCGAAAGTGTTGAAACAATTTGCATACTTTCTTCATCCGAAAACCCAAGTCCACGAACAACTCCACGCACACGACTTTTATATTCATAGCCTTTTTTTGCTTCAAATTCTTCTAAAAGGCGGCTATATTTAAGCATTAGCTGTTCGTTTTCTTTCTTTTGTCTGTTTTCATCTTTAATTAAAGACATTTCATGCTCAAGCTGCCTTATGTCTTGTTCAAGCTGAATTAAATAAGCAAAAACGGAGAGCATTTCATCGTAAACATTGTTCTTGCTCTCCATTTCGCTAATTTGCGGCAAGTATCCTATAGATACTCCTTTTGATAATATAATATCTCCGCCGTCTTTTAAAAGCTGTTCTGTAATAATTTTAAACAGTGTAGTTTTACCGGCACCATTTACTCCGACAATTGCTATTTTTTCACGCTCACCAACATTAAATGAAATATCTTTAAGTACTTCGTCGGTGCCGAATAATTTTGTTATGTTTTTTAATGAAAGTATCATTTTGATTTCTTCCTATGTTTTGTCAAGGGAAACTTTGCATTATATGCACTAATTGTTAATTTTAAGTTAATTTAATAAAATTGTCAAGTGTATAATTACTAATTATTTATAAATTTGTGACCAAATTGTATCTCCGATTAAAGGCACTTTAAATGTTTTGCCCAAAATAGCGTTATACATTAAAAATAACCATAAAAGTGTTTGAACAGTTCCTAATGCCCAAGCAACAATTCCTCCAAGAAGTGGAACTGCCGAAGCAATTGAAATAGCAAGTGACAATGCGCCAAAAGTAATTATTGATTGCAATGCATTAAATCTAACGAATTTATTTTCTCTTTCGCAAACTAAAAACACAATGCCTGTTATAAAAAACCCTGCATATGACAGCGTTGAAGCAACGTTTTCGGTAAGCCCAAAAGCAACTCTGCCTGGTGCGCCTTTATCAAATATTTTTAAATCCGACATTAAATTTTCCTCCTCATAATTTATTAACCTTATTTGATTATATATACGAAGAAGTTTTAAATTTGTTTGCGGAAATTGAATAATAAAACTAAAAAAATTAAAGCAAAACAACTATAATTATAACAAGCTTTGGTAGTATACCCTAACTTTTTCTGAACGAAGCTTAGAAATAAATTCTAAACTTTCTTTTTCTCTTGAATAAATGCTCGACATTTTTGTAATTGCATCGCACCATTCATTGGTTGATATAAGCCTTTCGGCATAAAACCAATTGGCAACATTATCTTTTATATTTGTATATGTGAAAATCATAAAAGCTATTTTCCGAATAAATTCAATATAAGCAAAATCATATTTGCTCATTTTCTTAAATTCTGCTATTTGCTCAAACGTTAAAATTCCCATTTTTTCTAAAACACAAGCAATATCTTCAGAGCAATACCAATGACAAAGCGGGTTGTCGTAATTTGTATATTCCCATAAAAAATATGATGCAATTTTGGTATATTCAATTATTTGTGTACGCATAGCAAACACCTCCCTTAAAATTTAACTGCTAGGCAATCTTGACAATTCGTTTTTTGCACGATAAAATTGCGACGAATTAGGGTATTCATCAACAACCGTCTGAAAATGCTGCCTTGCTTCGGCTGTGTTTTCAAGTGCTTTTGCTGTCATTCCTAAATAGTATATTATTTTATCTGCCGTTTCTTTTTCATTGTATTTTAGTGATTTTGTAAGCGTAACTTTTGCTTCCTCGTATTCTTTTCTGTTATATTGATTAACTCCGTCGCTGTATAGTGTTGTTGCTGCTTGTTTATATGCTTCTTTTTTCATTTCTTCTGCTTGCTCCAAAACATCTTGGGGTATTCCCTTTAAATCTGCAGAATGCAATAAATCGGCGGCGCTAATATAATTTTTTTCAAACATTAGTTTAGAAGCATTGGCAACTATTTGCAGTCTTTCGTAAACATAAATTTGTTCGTTTTGCGTTTTAACCTCATCATTAAGCCTTTTAATTTCTGCTTCAAGCGAGCTATTTTTTTCGTTGTTTTTAGATATAGTGTCGGCTAAAATTTGATTTGCCCCATCTAAGCTTAACTTTAACTCCGAAATAGACAATTCGCTTTTTTTCGTAACATCCGGAATGACAAGTGCATAAATTATTAAAACGGCACAAAGTCCTCCTACTATAAAGCTAATTATTTCGCTTAAATAAAATTTATTTGAAAAACTTTTTTCTTTAACAGTATTAACCGGAGCTTTTGGCGGAGCAGTTTTTGAAACTTTGTTTGGAACACTTTGAGGATTTTGCAAAGCGGCTTTAAAAGATAATTCGTTTGCATAGCCTAATGCTATTGGGTTTTTTGTATCTTGAGAAAGCACGCGCTCTACATATGCTATTGCTTTAGTTTTAGTTTCTTGCAAAAGAAAGCAAAGTGAAAGTAAATTCATTGCATCAATAAATTTAGGGTTTAAGTCTAATGCTTTTTTAAGCTGTATTATTGCCATATCTTCATTCTTTTGCTGAACATATACAATAGCTTGATTATACATATTAACGGCATCATTTAGTTTTTCGAGCATTCTTGCATCTTTTTGAATTTCGTTAATATATTGTTGTGCCAAATTTTCTTTTTTATCAAGAGAAGCACTAATAACCCATTGCTTAAGTGCCTCTCCTATTTTTCCTGTTTCATAAAAAATTAACCCAAGCAAATTTCTTGCATCTGTATTATTTTTATTAAACATAACGCTTTTATTTAAGCTTTCAATTGCGCCTGATAAGTCTTTAATTTTTGCTTGGGAAAGCCCTTTGTTATATAAAGTGTTAGACAAATTAATTATTTTTTTATAAATAAGCGTGTCTATTCCGCACGAAGGGCATTTTGTGCCAAAAATTGTACTGCTGCATTTTGGACAATACACCTTACTCTACTTCCTTTCGGCAGCTGATACTTTGTTTGAAATTTGCTGCATTAAGTCCATTATATCACGAATTTCATCAGAATACACAGCTTTTTCCACTTCATCAACATTTAATATAGGCTTATATTTTTGCAGTTCCTCCTTGAAATCTATCATATATTAATCACCCTTTCGCTAAATAAGCTTTAACATCTCCAACCAAATACAATGAACCTACTACTGAAATAATATCACTATTTAAAGTTATGTCAAGTGCGGTGTTAATTGCGTTTTTATAGTCTTTTTGGATAATAATGTGTTTCTTTTCTTTAATTTCTTTTTCAAAAGTTTTAAAGGTTTCGTATAGAACATCAGCCGAAAGCGCACGTTTGTTATTAGGTTCTGTTAAAATTATTGTATTTGCTATTAAAGCCAGGCTTCTAAGCATTTTGTCAAACTGTTTATCTCCCAAAAATCCAACAACTAAAGTTATATTTTTATGCTTAAAATATTCCTTCATAGATTGGCAATATGCTAAAACCCCATCATAGTTATGGGCGCCGTCTAAAATAATTGGAGGCATTTCTTGCGCAATTTGCACAACTTCCATTCTTCCTGCCCATTTTGCCTTTAAAAGCCCCTGTTTCAAAGCTTTGTCTTCTATTATGATTCCTGCTTGTTTAAGTGCATAAATACAAAGAAGCAAATTAGAAGCATTATATATTTGATACTTACCTAAAAGCCTAATTGTTAAATCATTATAGTTAAAAAAACGACTTGTAATGGAAAAATTAGTTTGTTCAACAGTTAATTGTTTAATGTCTATAGAAAAGTCTTCCCATTTCAAATGATAAAGCTTGCTATTATTTTGCATTGCGGTTTCATAAACTACATTATACACCTTATCAATTGCACTATACAACACAACAGGGCAATTTTTTTTAATTATTCCTGCCTTTTCTTTTGTAATTTGTTCAAGCGTATTTCCCAAAAGCTTCATGTGGTCGTAGCTTATTGATGTTATAACTGAAAGAATGGGGCTTTTAACTACGTTTGTGCAGTCAAGCCTTCCCCCTAAGCCAACTTCAATTATTGCTATATCAACTTGCTGCTTAAATAAATAGTTGTATGTTGCAACTGTAAATACTTCAAAAAAAGACAGTGAAGTTTCGGTTAATTTAACTGTTTCTTCAACTAACGAAATCTGGTTGGCTAAGTCTTCATCTGAAATCATTATATTGTTAATTGTAATTCGTTCATTATACGTTTCAAGGTGTGGTGATGTGAATGTTCCTACTTTATATCCGGCTTCAATTAAAATACTTGTAAGCATAGCACAAGTTGAACCCTTGCCGTTTGTTCCTGCAACATGAATTACTTTTAATTTATCTTGTGGATTTCCTAACTTATCAAGCACTTTTAAAAGAGATTGCATATTTCTTTGGGAATTTGATTTATATATATTTTCTAAATATTCAAGGGATTGTGTGTAATTCAAAGTAAAAACTCCTCTTAATGTTATTCGCCTTATAATACCATAAAAAAAGAGAACGATATTCTCTTTTATGGTTTTAGCTTTAGTTAAAGCATTCAAGTTCTGTTAAATAGCCTCTAATTTCTTTTAAAGCATTTTTAATATCTAAAACTTTGCCGTAAACAAGAGTAGGTGTTCCTTTTGTTGAAAAAAGAAGCTTTTCTTTATTATTGTTTGTAATTTCAAATATTTTTAAAATATCAACATTTGCATTTTCTTTAAATGTCATAACAATAGTGCCTTGCTTTTGAACTACAGAAACAATTTCGGCTTTGTGTGCGTATGCTTTTAACAACGCAATTTCTAAAAGGTTTTGAACGCTAACAGGAATGTTTCCGAATCGGTCTTCAATTTCTTCCCAAACATCATAGTAATCGTGCATATTTGATATTGAAGCTATTTTCTTGTATATTTCAAGCTTTTGTTCTTCGCTTTCAATATAAAACGCCGGAATGTATGCATTTATATTAATATCTATAGTTGTTTCAAATGTTTCTGGGGCTTTTTCGTCTTTAAGCTCTGAAACGGCTTCTGCCAACAGCCTACAATACATATCATAACCAACAACATCTAAATGACCGTGCTGTTCTCCGCCCAAAATACTGCCTGCACCACGTATTTCCAAATCACGCATTGCAATTTTAAAACCAGAACCAAATTCTGTAAATTCACGAATAGTTTGAAGTCGCTTTTCTGCATTTTCAACAAGTACTTTATCTTTGCGATACATTAAATATGCATATGCCAACCTATTTGAACGCCCAACACGCCCTCTTAGCTGGTAAAGCTGTGATAAGCCCATATGGTCTGCATCTTGAATTATAATTGTGTTAACATTTGGAATATCCAGCCCTGTTTCAATTATTGTTGTGCAAACCAAAACGTCAATTTCGCCTTCTATAAAGTCCATCATAACGTATTCAAGCTCGTGTTCCGACATTTGTCCATGTGCAAAACTAACGGCTGCATCGGGAACAAGAAGCTGTATTTTTCTTGCAATTTCTTCAATATTTCTAACTTTATTATGCAAATAGTAAACTTGCCCGCCTCTTGAAAGTTCACGGTTTATAGCTTCTTTAACAAGCTCTAAATCATATTCCATAACATAAGTTTGAATTGGCTGGCGCTCTCCCGGCGGTTCTTGCAAAATGCTCATATCTCTAATTCTAATCATGCTCATATGAAGCGTTCTTGGAATTGGTGTTGCTGTTAGCGTTAAAACATCAACATCTTTTTTAAATTGCTTTAGCTTTTCTTTGTGGGCTACGCCGAAACGCTGTTCCTCATCAATTATAACAAGCCCTAAGTTTTTGAATTTAATGTCTTTAGATAAAAGCCTATGCGTTCCGATTGCTATGTCGGCAATGCCGTTTTTAATTTTTTCTATACTTTCTTTTTGCTGCTTTGGTGTTTTAAAGCGTGAAAGCATTTCAATTGATATTGGAAAATCTTTCATGCGCTGTGTAAATGTGCTGTAGTGTTGTTGGGCTAAAATTGTTGTTGGAACTAAATATGCAACCTGCTTATTGTCTTGCACAGCCTTAAATGCTGCCCTAATTGCAATTTCTGTTTTGCCATACCCAACATCTCCGCAAATTAGCCTGTCCATAACTTTATCAGATTCCATATCGTCTTTAACGTCTGCAATTGCTGTTAATTGGTCTTCTGTTTCTTCATATGGAAAGCTGTCTTCAAATTCTTGCTGCCAAACAGTATCTTTAGAATAACTAAAACCTTTAACGCTTTGCCGCTTTGCATAAAGACTTAAAAGCTCTGAAGCTAAAACTTTTGCTGCGGCTTTTGCTTTTAACTTGGCTTTCGTAAAATCTCCGCTTGAAAGTTTGTTTAGTTTAAGCTTTGCGCTGTCGCTTCCAATATATTTTTGTATCATATCCATTTGGCTGGTGTGTATATATAAAACACCGCCATCTGCATACAAAAGCTTTAAATAGTCACGGCTTACGCCATCTCTAACTATTTGCTCTATTCCTTTATAAATACCTATACCGTGGTTATCATGTACGATATAATCGCCAATTTTTAAATCAACAAAGCTTTGAATTTTTGCCCCATGCGTTTTTTTAGAAGGTTTGCGCTTTTTCTTGTTTCCATAAAATTCTTTTAACGTTACAACAACAAATTTAATTTGCCTATATTCAAAACCTTTATTTAAATTTCCGCTTGAAACAAATACAACTCCTTTTGGTATTTGCTCATTTTGTTCACTTAAAATGTTATCGCAATATTTGCATGGAATGCCTTTTTCATTAATTTCCGAAACAAGCCGTTCGCCTCTTGATTGCCCTCCTGCCAAAACGGCAATTGTGTAGTTGTTGTCTTTCCAATATTTTAAGTCGTCGAAAAGAAGTTCTGCTTGGTTTTTAAAAACCCCCACGGTTTTAACGTCAAAGTTTATTATTCTTTTTATTATAAAATCTTTGATAGAATGTGTTAACATTGTAAACAAAATTGTACAATAGCTTTGAGTAAGTGTTAAAATATGGGAATACGAAAAGACAAAATTACTTTGATTTTTAAGCAAAAGGCCTTTTAGCATTTTGTTTTTTATGTTTTCGTTAAGTTCCTTGTCGACATTTTTAATATGCTCGCTAATTTTTTGCGGCTCATCGAAAAATAAAATAGTTTCAGGGCAAATATAATCTAAAATTGTTGATGAGTTTTTGTAAAAATAATTAACGTAGCTTTCAATTCCCGCAAAATTTTTATGATATTCAAGCTTTTCAAGCGTTTCAAAAACAGTGTTTTTTAGATTATTTGCTTCTTCATGCAGCCCTTTTTGAACATAGTTTTCGTAAGCTTTTTTATATTCTTTTTCAATTGTATATTTTACTTCTTTAATTTTTTCATCATTAAATACAAGCTCTCGCATAGGGAAAATTTCTGTTTTGTCGTTAATTTTTTCAATAGAACGTTGGGAATCTATATCTAAAAACCTTATTGAATCAATTTCATCATCAAAAAATTCAATTCTTATGGCATTATTAGAAAGTATTGGGAAAATATCAACAATACAGCCTCTAACGGCATACTGTCCTTGCGAATAAACTATATCTGAACGTTCGTAGCCTATAAGCTGGAGCTTTTCAATTAAGCTTTCGATTGGTATTTGTTCTCCTACAGAAAGTTCTAAAATAAAGCTTTTAAAAATATGTTTAGGCGTTAGTTTATCTAAAAGAGCTTCGGCAGACAAAACAACAACGCATTGCTCGCCTTTTAGCAAACTTTCAACTACTTGAAGCCTGCGCTTTGTAATTTCAACGCTTCTAACATCTGCATTATAAAAAACCGCATCTTTTGACGGATAGTATTTAACTTTATCTTTCATAAAATATTCTATATCGTCGTAAATTTGCTTTGCGTTAAGTTCTGAATGGGTAATTATAACGCTCGACTTATTAAGCTTATATAAAAGGCAAAAAACCAAATGGCATTTTTGCGAATCAACAACGCCCGTTGCTAAAACAGGCGTTGTTTTGTTTTCTATATCTTTTATTAAAGTGTTAAACGCTTCAAGTTGTTCAAGCGGCAGCGTCAACATTTCAACACTTCCTTTTAACATTAATTAGCTATTAATTAACTTTTTGATTAAATCTATTCATTGCACAATCCGTTCCATTTAAAATAATTTCTAAAGCAGCATCTGTAGCTTTTGTTATTCCTTCAACAACCGTTTCAAATTCAGCTTTGCTAAAATGACTTAAAACGTAATTTGAAAGCGAAAAGCCCGAAGGTTTTTCGCCAATACCAATTCTAATTCGCAGAAATTCGTCTGTGTTTAAAAGATATATTATGTTTTTCATGCCGTTATGGCCGGCAGAACTTCCTTTTTTTCTAATTCTAATTTGACCTAAAGGTATGCTTGTATCGTCATAAATAACAATTATATTTTCGGGTTTAAGTTTATAAAAAGAAAGAGCATCTAAAACAGCTTCTCCACTTAAATTCATATATGTTTGAGGCTTCATTAATAAAACTTTTTTGCCAGAAATTACACCTTCTCCAATATGAGAGCGGAATTTTGCCTTATTAATTTCAATATTTTCGTCATATGCAAGTTTATTTATAGCTTCAAATCCAACATTATGTCGTGTTCCTTTATATTCTTTTTCCGGATTGCCCAAGCCAATTATTAAAGTCATTTTTAATCTTCCCTTATTAATCCTACTTTTTAATCTTCTTCAAAAAGTTTAGAAATCGAAAGCCCGTCATGCACACGGCTAATTGCTTTGGCAAAAAGCCCTGCAACCGAAAGAACTTTAATTTTATTTGTTATTTCACTATGTTCAAAAGGAATTGTGTTTAATGCAACAAGTTCTGAAATTGCAGAATCTTCAATGCGTTGCAGCGCAGGGCCCGAAAAAATGCCGTGTGTGCAGCAAGCAAAAACATCAACGGCTCCTCTTTCTTTCAAAATATTGGCAGCGTTTGTAATACTTCCGCCCGTGTCAATCATATCATCTAAAATTATAACTTTTTTATCTTTAATATTTCCAATTATGTTCATAACTTCAGAAACGTTTTGTTTCGGACGGCGTTTGTCAACGATTGCAAGGGGAACATCTAGTCTTTCTGCAAACGAACGCGCCCTTGAAACGCTCCCTAAATCTGGGGAAACAACAACAACATCAGATAAATCTTCAAACTTTTTGCTGTAGTAATCTGAAAATAGTTGCACGCCCCTTAAATGGTCTACAGGGATGTCGAAAAAGCCTTGAATTTGGTCGCAATGCAAATCCATTGTTAAAAGTCTGTCTGCTCCTGCTGTTGTTAAAATATCTGCAACAAGTTTAGCGCTAATTGGGTCTCTGGCTCTTGCTTTTCGGTCTTGTCTTGCATAACCAAAATATGGCATAACAGCTGTAATTCTTCCGGCAGATGCACGGCGCAATGCGTCTATCATAATTAAAAGTTCCATTAAATTTTCATTAACAGGTGGGCATGTTGGTTGAACTATAAAAACATCAACACCACGAACTAATTCGTTAATTCTAATACAAATTTCCCCATCTGAAAATCGCAATGCTTCAGAATTTCCAAGTGTTAGCCCAAGCTTTTTGGCTATTCCGTTTGCAAGCGGAATATTTGCATTGCAAGTGAAAATTTTAATGCTGTCATTAGTAACATATTCCATTTTGCTATCCTCCGTTTACTTTTTTATTATCCTTTTTAAAACTCATTTGCAATTATATCACAATAATTCGACAATTTAAACCCCATATATAATTGTAAATCCAAAATAAAGAATATATAGCGCCGTCATAAGCAGCCCTTCTGTTCGGGTTATTTTATGCCCCGTGTATATAAACATATAGCAAAACAACGAAGCGGCAAAAAATATTATTATACTAACATAAACTTTAGAATCAACAGCAAGCGGAGAAATTGCGGCAGAAGTGCCAAGCACGAAAAATATGTTGAAAATGTTAGAACCAATAACGTTTCCAACGGCAATATCACTTTCTCCTTTTCTAGCTGCAACAACAGACGTAACAAATTCGGGAAGGCTTGTTCCTATTGCAACGACTGTTAGCCCTATTAATTCATCGCTCATATTAAAGCTTTTAGCAATAATTGAAGCGTTTGAAACAACAAGCTGACCGCCAAATATTATGCATAAAATGCCAAATATGCAATAGAAAACAGAAAGCAGAAACGGAAGCTTTTTTGTTTCTGCATTTTCTTGATATTTGTTACTAAGAGCGTCAACTATTAAATAGTATAGAAAAATACCGAAAAATATTAATAAAATAATTCCATCTGAACGTGATAAAATTTTTGCTTCTGCGCCTAAAAATGTATCCGATGCTAAAACAAAAAGAACTAATGCAGACAAAATGCTAAAAGGGTAGTCTTTAATAAGTATAGATTTTTTAACTAAAATAGGAGATAAAACAGCAGAAACGCCAATGACAGGCAAAAGATTAAACATATTAGAACCAACAGCATTACCAATAGACATTCCGGCACTTTGTTTTAAGGAAGCGGCAATGCTTATTGCGGCTTCGGGTGCACTTGTTCCGAAAGAAATAATTGTTAGCCCAATTATTAATGGCGGAATTTTTAAAATTGCAGCAATAGAAGAACCGCCCGAAACGAAAAAATCTGCTCCTTTAATTAAAACTATAAAACCGGCTATTAAAAGCAAATATGCCATAAATTAACCTCCATGCTATTTTCTAACTTTTTTAGATTTATTAATAAAATTGTTAATGTAACTATGAAAAGAAAGTATCCCATTAATCAAGCCATTCAATTAAAATCCAAGCTTCAAATTTATTTATTTTTGGCTTCTTGCATATTTTAGCGTAAATGGGCAATTTATCATACATTTTAAAGCGCAGCAACATTTGGAAACATCAATCATTACTTCCCTTTTAATATTTTGCTCCCATTCGATGCCTTTTATTGCTCCTTTTATGCAAACTTTAGTACATATATTGCAATTGCCGCATTTTGGTGGAATTAAAGTATAACTTTGAGTTGAGAGCGGCGCATTTGTTAAAACAGAACACATTACCAAAGCGCAGCCGAATTGTTCTGTTATAAGCAAGTTGTTTTTTCCAATAAACCCAAGCCCTGCAAAATAGGCAATTATTTTGTGGGGTAAAGTGCTAATGCCTTGTTGTGCTTCAGGGTTAATATATGCCTTTTCAATTTGTCCTTGCTCCATATTATTTTTTTCCGATTGAGAGCAAGCCGAATAACCTTTATCTTTAATATATTCGGCAAGCCAGTCGGCTAATTCCTCAATCTTTTTTTCTTTTTTTAAAAATTCGTCGTTTTCTATGTCTATCGGTAAATTATTATGCATATTCAAAATAAATTGTTTAGATAAAGCATTGCAAAGCAAAACCGCTTTATTAAAACCTTTTGTTGCTTTAGAAGAAATGGATGAAATATCCACGAAGCGTACAATATCAATTCCTTTTTGCTCTAAAATACATTTTATCTCGTTATTCATTTTAAATACCCCTTAAAAAATAATTGGAAACGCAAAAACGGGCAATTGCCCGTTTTTAGAAAAACTTCATTTAACAACACATAGCACAACGGTTAAAATGAAAAATAATAGACCGCCAAGTTTTGTATATTTTTCAAGCATACCGTCTAGTGACCTTCCCTTGTTTTTATCCCAATAAGTTTGGTTACTTCCCCCGGTTGTTCCTAGGTTGCCTATACCTGCCGAACGTTTTTTCTGTAATAGAATAACGCCGATTAGTGCAAGACAACCAACAATATATAAAACTGAAAGGATAGTAAATAAAATGCTCAAGTAAAACACCTCCTTTTTATGCAGTTTGTTCTGCTAAGTCGGCAGCTTTTTTAGATAAACTGATTCTTTTGTTTTCAGGGTCTATGCCTATAACTTTAACATTTATATTTTCCCCAATGGAAAGTACATCTTCAGGTTTTTCAACATGGTTTTTTGCAATTTGAGAAACATGAACAAGCCCATCAAGACCTTCTTCAAGCTCAATAAAAGCACCAAAAGGAACCATACGAACAACTTTACCTGAAATAACTTGTCCTACAGGGTATTTTTCAGCAATATTATTCCATGGGTCGCCTTCAACATTTTTTAAAGAAAGAGAAATTTTGCCCTTTTCTTTATCAACGGCAAGTACACAAACTGTAACTTGGTCGCCTTCTTTTAAAACATCTTGAACTTTTGGTATTCTGCTCCATGAAAGTTCTGAAATATGAACAAGGCCATCAACTCCGCCAACATCAACAAATGCTCCAAATTCAACAATTCGTGTTACAATGCCTTTAATTTTTTGCCCAACTGCTATTGTATTAAACACACGTTCTTTGCTTTCGGCTTGTTCTATAGCGGCTAAATTTTTTCTGCTGCCAACTATGCGGCGTTTGCTTTTATCAAATTCAATAATATTAAAGTTGAATTCTTTACCTATGAAAACAGACAAATCTTCAACATATCTATTCGATGCTTGCGATGAAGGAACGAAAATTCTAACGCCTCCAACTAATGCAATTAACCCGCCTTTAACAATTTCGATTACTTTGCCAGAAACAACAGTTTTTTCATTATATGCTGCCTCTAATAGAACCATACTTTTGTTTGCTTCTATTTTTTTGCGAGAAAGCATAACATTTCCTTCGCCGTCGTTTACTCTAACAACAAATACTTCTATTGGGTCACCAGGCTTTACAATTTCGCTAGGGTCGATAGTTTGGTCTTCTGAAAATTCGGAACGTGGTATTATTCCATCTGATTTATATCCTAAATTAACAGAAACTTCCCCGTTTGAAACTTGAATAACAGTACCTTTAACTATGTCTCCTGTATGCAATGTTGTTATAGATTCGCCTAACATTTCTTCAAAAGTTTGGGTTTGGGTTTGAGATTTATCTAATTCGTTCATTTTAATTAAAGCCCCCTTTATTGTGTCCGGCGGTGTTGAGGCACCGGCCGTTATTCCAATTTTACCATTAAGATTTAAATTATTCAATACTAAATCGTCAATTGTTTCGATTAAAAATGTTTTTTTGCAATTTTTATAACATATTTCAAATAATTTGACTGTATTAGAACTTTTTTTGTCACCTATTACTAGCATAATATCAACATTTTTAGATATACTTTCCGCCTCATATTGGCGGTTTGATGTTGCATTACAAATTGTATTATTAATTTCTTCAAGCTCTATACCGGCTTCTTTTAAAATGTTTAATATTTGAATATAATTTTCATATATAAATGTTGTTTGTACAACAACGCAATATTTTTTAGATTTGTCAAATACAGTATTAAGTGCCTGTTCCTTGCTGTTTAAAACAATTGCGCCATTTTGTGAAAAGCCTGCAATGCCGGCAACTTCGGGGTGCTTGCAATCTCCTATAACAATTACCAAAAGCCCTTTTTTAGAAGCGTTTAAAACAATATTATGAATTTTTTTAACGTGCTTGCAAGTACAATCGATATATTTAATATTATTTTTATCCATGTAATCATAAATGGCTTTAGAAATGCCATGTGTTCTTATGGCAACAGTTCTTCCGTTTGCGTCGTCTATATTTTCTATAACTTCGACACCTTTGCTTTTTAAATCGTTAATAACTTGTTTATTATGAATAATATCGCCATATGTACAAAGCTTTTCCAAATGAATGTGATTATATACCATATTTAGCGCAGATGCAACGCCATAACAAAACCCGGCATAGCGCCCTAAGATTAAAAGGGGTTTCAATTTTTAACCAACTCGCTTACACGATTCATAACGTTTTCGGTTATTTCATTTAGAAGTTCTGTTTTAACTTTAACGTCTTTATATTCGTCAAAGTAAATAGGTTCTCCAAACTTAACTGTCATTTTGCTAAAAAGCTTATAATTACCGCATATGCCAACGGGGATTATGGGAACATTTGCTTTTAATGCAAAAAACGTTACACCCGATTTTGCACCTTTTGCGTCAACTTCTTTCATTCTTGTACCTTGAGCAAAAATCCCCAAAATTTCTCCTTCTTTTAAAAATTTCATAGCTGTTTTAAAAGATTGCATGTCGGGGTTATCTCTATCAATTGAAAATGCCCCAACTTCTTTAAAGCACCAAGCAACAAGCTTGTTTTTAAAAAGCTCTTTTTTGCCAACGAAATGAATTTGGCGTTTTGCTTTAATTCCAATTGCAATTGGGTCGAAAAAGCTTAAATGATTGCTGCAAATTATTGCGCCGCCCTCTTTTGGTATGTTTTCAGCTCCTTGCGCTGAAACACGAAATAAAAGAAAAAAAATTGGTATAAAAATTGCTCTTGCTATAAAATACAACATTTCTTAACCAGCCCTTCAATAAATTCCACAACTTGCTCAATAGTCATATTGTCGCTGTTTAAAATTATGGCATCTTCTGCTACTTTAAGAGGTGAAATTTCTCTTGTTTTATCTCTTAAATCACGTTTTATAATTTCCTCTTTTGTTTTTTCGTAGTCGGCTTTAACGCCTTTTTCCGAAAGTTCTGAAATACGTCTGTTTGTTCTAACGGAAACAGAAGCATCTAAATATATTTTTAAAGACGCATTTTTTAAAACACAAGTTCCAATATCTCGTCCGTCCATAATTACACTATTTGTTTTGGCGATGTTTTGTTGTATTTCAACAAGCCTTTTGCGAACCCCATCATATGATGCAACTTTAGAAGAGCCTTCTGCAACTTGTTGTGTTCTAAGTAATTCTGTAACAAAAGCGCCATTTAGCGAAAGCTTTTGCATGTTGTCTTCAAAAACAAGTGAAATGTTAATGTCATTTAATATTGCCTTTTCAACACTTTCAGCACTATCTAAGTTAACGTTATTTTCTATACAAAAGTATGCAACAGCACGATACATTGCGCCCGTATCAACATATATGCAGCCTAATTTTTTTGCTAACAGTTTAGCAGCAGTGCTTTTGCCCGAACCGCTTGGGCCATCTATAGCTATTGAAAACAAGCAAAACACCCCCTATATCTTATATTGTATAGAATCGGCCGCCAAAAATGCCGTTGAAAATGCAATTTGCAAATTAAATCCGCCTGTATATCCGTCAACGTCAAGCACTTCCCCTATAAAATACAGTCCTTTAACTTTTTTAGACTGCATTGTGTGTGGATTAATGTCGTTAACGCACACGCCCCCTGCCGTTATAATTGCGTCATTAAAGCCTGTTGTGCTTTTTATTGTAAATGTTAAATTTTTAAGCAGTTTAACTAACGTCTTGCGCTCGTCTTTTGTAATGCAATTAACTTGCTTATTTGGAGAAATGCCACTTAATTCAATAATTACTGGTATTAACTTTTGGGGTAGTAAGTCATCAAGGCTATTCTTAAACTGCTTATTAATATATTTTTCAAAATCACGCAAAATTCTTAAATCAAGTTCTTTGTCGGTTAATGTTGGCTTTAGGTCTATTGAAATAGTTGGATTTTTATTAAATTTGCCTGTTATATAGGCGCTGGCTGATAAGATTATTGGACCCGACAAGCCGAAATGGGTAAATAGCATTTCGCCGAAATTTTTATACACAACTTCATCTGAAATATTAACCGTTATTGAAACGTTTTTAAGGCTTAACCCTTGCAGCTTTTCAACCCATTTTTCATAAGTTATAAGCGGAACTAGCGAAGGGTAAAGATTAGTTACTTTGTGTCCTGTTGCTTTTGCAAATTTGTAGCCATCGCCGGTTGAGCCTGTTTTAGGGTACGATAAACCGCCCGTTGCAACAATAACAGCATCGCAAAAAAGCGTTTGCCCATCTTCCAAAACAACGGCGCAAGCTTTACCATCTTCAACAACAATTTCTTTAATAGAGCAATTTAAATATACTTTAACATTATTTTGTTTTAAATAGTTTTCTAAAGCCAAAACAATATCGCCTGCTTTTTCAGAAACAGGATAAACACGGCTTCCTCTTTCGGTCATAAGCGGTACACCAAGGCTTTCAAAAAAATCCATAGTTCTGAAAGAGTCGAAGTTGTATAATGCACTGTACATAAAAGAACGGTTGTTAATTACTTTATCAAGAAATTCATCGGGAGGTATAGCATTTGTTAAATTACACCTTCCTTTGCCGGTTATGCGAAGTTTTTTGCCAAGCTTTTCGTTTTTTTCAAAAAGAGAAACTGAAAATCCACGTTCGGCCAAAACCCCTGCCGCCAAAACTCCTGCCGCTCCTCCGCCTATTACTGCAATCAAATTACTTCCTCCTGCTTAAAGCTTTGAATCTAAAGCTTTGAATCTTTTGAATCTAGAGCTTCTAAAGCTTCAAATGCTGCCTGCTGTTCCGCTTCCTTTTTAGTTTTCCCTTTGCCTTTTCCTAAAATATTGTTGCCTTGAGATACTTGGGCAACAAACGTTTTATTGTGGTCGGGCCCAAACTGTTCTAGTATTTTATAACTTACAGGAACGCCATTTTCTTGCTGCACCATTTCTTGAAGCTGCGTTTTATAGTCATTTGGAAAATAAATGCTTTGCGAAGCATTAACATCAACTGTTACAAGCCTATGAACTAGCGCTTTAGCCGCATCAAATCCGCCATCTAAATATGCAGCACCAATAACAGCTTCAAATGCATCAGACAGCGTGGAATTTCTTTGTCTTCCATTTGAATTTTCTTCACCTTTGCCTAATCTTAAATATTTACCAAGCTGAAGCTGCTTGCTTATTTTGGCAAGATTGTCTTCGCAAACTATTGAAGCTCTAAGTTTAGTTAGCTGTCCTTCTGAAAAGTCGTTAAACTTTTTATATAGAAAGTCGCTTGTGCAAAGTTCTAAAACGGCATCTCCTAAAAATTCAAGACGTTCGTTGTTTTTAACTTTTTCATTTTCATATGAAAATGAGCTGTGAGTTAAAGCTTGAATTAAAAGCTCCTTATTTTTAAAAACATATTCTATTTTTGCTTCAAATTCACTATACATTTAAATTCTTTCCTTAATATAATTTACAATATCCCCGACTGTTTTAATTTTTTCGGCGTCTTCGTTTGAAAATTCTATGCCAAATGTTTCTTCAAGCTCTGTAACTATTTGAAAAATGTCTAAAGAATCCGCCCCCAAATCGTCGGCAAATGATGAATTTAATGTTATTTTGCTCTGTGCAATATTCATTTGCGACGCAATTATACTTCTGACCTTTTCAAACTCCATAAAATTTTGTAGCCCCTGTCATAATTTTTGTTTTATTTTTGAAACTATATCGGAATTAACAAAATTAACGCATTGACGCACAGCACCAAAAATTTCTCTTTCGTTTGAGTTTCCGTGTGCTTTAACAACAAGTGCATTTAAGCCCAAAAACGGTGCGCCTCCAATTTCGGCTGAATCGAAGCGTTTTTTAACGTTTTCAAAAGCTCCTTTAGCCAAAGCCGCCCCTATTTTTGCCATAAAAGACGACATTAATTCGTCTTTTATAACGCTTAAAATCATTTTAGAAAGCCCTTCTGCTTGTTTTAAAAAAACATTTCCAACAAACCCATCACAAACTAAAACATCTACAGTTCCATAAGAAACAGTTGAAGCTTCAACGTTTCCAAAGAAATTAATTTCTTGGCATTCTTTTAAAATGGTAAAGCATTCTTTAACTAAAGAATTCCCTTTTTTGTCCTCTGTTCCAACATTTAAAAGCCCAACTGTAGGGTTTTTAATATTCAAAACATTTTCCATATAAACAGAACCCATTTTGGCAAACTGCAAAATATAACTAGGCTTGCAGTCAACGTTTGCTCCGCTATCTATAAGTAAAGTATATGTTTTGTTTTTGTTTGGCAAAACCGTACCGATTGCCGGGCGTTCAATTCCTTCAAGCCTTCCAACAATTATAGTTGCACCTGTTAACAGCGCCCCTGTGTTTCCGGCAGAAATGAAAGCATCTGCCTTTTTTTGTTTTAAAAGATTTAGCCCGACAACCATTGATGAATCTTTTTTTTGCTTAATTGCAACTGTTGGTACGTCGTCGTTTTCAACTGTTTGGGTTGTATTTAATATTTCAATTGAGCTTCCGTTATAGTTTTCAAGGTGCTGTTTAATAAGTTGTTCTTTTCCTAAAAGAATAATTTTTAAGTTTTCGATGCAATTCGTCGCAAGCAAAGCACCTTCAACAATAACTTTAGGCGCATTGTCGCCCCCCATTGCGTCCATAGCAACAACCACAAAACCACCTCTTAGTCCATAGCTATAATTTCTTTTTTATCGTAAGTTCCGCAAAATTTGCAAACTCTATGAGATTTCATAAGTTCATTGCATTTGCTGCAAGCAACAAGGCTTGGCATTGAAATTTTCCATGTTTGTGCACGTCTTTTATCGCGTCTTGCTCTTGAAGTTTTACCTTTTGGACAAATTGACATTTTTTACACCTCCTCGTTATTTTCGTTATCAACAAACGTTAATGAGCGCAAAATTGCAAAGCGTTCATCGGTAATTTTACAATTGCAACTTGTTTCATTTAAATTTTGCCCACAAATAGGGCAAAGTCCTTTACAATTTTCATTACACAAAACTGTCATAGGTAAGTTTACTAAAAGATTTGCTTCAACTGCCGGCATTAAGTTAATTGTATCGTTATCTGAAACAAAAAACTCGTTTTCTTCCAGTTCTTCTTGGTTTTGTTGAATTTTGCTATTAGAAAGCTTTGAAAACTTTTCGCAAATATTAAAGCTTAAACTTTGGTTGCATAACTTCAAGCATCTGCAACAACAAAATGTTATATTTGCTTCCGCTTTTGCTTCAAACAAAAAACAGCTATTTAAGTTTTGAATTGTTCCCGAAACATAAACTTTTGCTTTTTCATCTGCAATAATTCCATTTTTGGGAAGCGAAACATATTCGCAAAAAAATACCGGTACTTTTTCTAAAGTTTCGGTTACGTTAAATATCATATTATACCGTTCCTTTGATTGAAAAGGCGTAAGGCAAAACGGAAACGGCAAAAAACCGTTTCTCGTTAAAGCCTATAGCGTTAATTATACGTTTGAGGAAATTATTTGTCAAGAAGCATTTTTGCATCTCTTGCAATGACAAGCTCTTCGTTTGTTGGAATTGTTAAAACAGCAACTTTTGAATTATCGCTTGAAATTACTGTTGCTTTTCCACGCACGTTATTTTTAGCGTCATCAACTTCAATGCCTAAATATGTTAAATAGCTGCAAACTTTTGCACGAGCCGCAGAGCTGTTTTCTCCCAAGCCTGCCGTAAACACAATTGCATCAACGCCATTTAAAGCGGCAGCATATGAGCCAACATATTTTGCAACACGATAGTAGAAAACTTCAAGTGCTATTTTAGCTTGTTCGTTTCCGTTTTCAATTGCAGCTTCAATGTCTCTAAAATCGCTTGAAACTTCCGAAATGCCAAGAACGCCCGATTTTTTGTTTAGAATGTTTTCAACGTCTTTTGCAGTTAAACCTTTCTTTTCAGCAATAAACGCAATAATTGCAGGGTCTATGTCGCCAGAACGTGTGCCCATAACAAGCCCTTCAAGTGGCGTAAAGCCCATTGATGTATCTACAGATTTTCCGCCGTTAATTGCACAAATGCTTGCCCCATTTCCTAAATGGCAAGTTATAATTTTTAATTGTTCGATTGGTTTATTAAGAACCTTTGCTGCTTCTACACTAACGTATTTATGGCTTGTTCCGTGGAAGCCATAGCGGCGGATTTTGCTGTCTTTATAAAATTCGTATGGAATTGCATATAAAAATGCTTTTTCTGGCATAGTTTGGTGGAATGCTGTATCGAATACACCAACTTGAGCAGCGTTTGGCATTAATTGAATGCAAGCGTTAATTCCTGTTAAGTTTGCCGGATTGTGAAGCGGTGCAAGTTCGCATAAGTCTTCGATTTTTTTAATAGCTTCAGCATCAATTATAGCTGAATCTTTAAAAGCTTCGCCGCCATGAACAATCCTATGACCAACAGCTTTAACTTCATCAATGCTTTTAATAACACCGTGGTTTTCGTCAAGCAAAGCGTCAATTACAAGCTTAACTGCTTCTTTATGATTTTCTAAATTTTTGCAAACCTCAAATTTTTCCTTGTCTTTGGCTTCGTGTTTAAGCTTTGTTCCATCTATTCCAATTCTTTCGCATAGCCCTTTTGCTAAAACAGTTTCGTCTGTCATATCAATTAATTGATATTTTAAAGATGAACTGCCGCAATTTAAAACTAATATTTTCATTAAAACAACAACCCCTTTTAATTTATAACTACTTAAAATTCCCAAAACAATTATAAATTAAAATATTGCCAAGCACAACAGTTTTTGTTGTTTCAAGTTTAAAAGTTTTAAAGCGCTTTTGCAAACTGCTTGCCAAATTCAAACGCTTTTTGAAGCTCTGCTTCTGATGGGTTAAAGCAAATTTTAAGCCCTTCAAGCGGAAGTTTGAACTTCAATTGTTTAAGTCTTTCTATAATATTTGGCACAGCTTCTCCGCTCCAGCCATATGAGCCAAATGCTCCGGCTGTTTTACCTTTGTGAATAATTGGGTTTAAGGATATTAAAATTTCCCAAATAGGAGGAAGCGCATCTCCAACAAGCGTTGGCGAACCAAAAAGCAAGCCGCTTGCTTCGTTAATTTCTTTCATAACTTCCGATTTATCAGCTTTAATTAAATCAAATACAAAAACGTCAATATCGGCTTCCGTTTTAATACCCTCTGCTATTTTTTCTGCAATTTTCCTAGTGTATCCATATGATGTAACGTATGGAATTACAACGCTTTTTCTTTCGCGCTTTGAAACGGTTGCCCATTGCTTATACATTTCAATATATTTTTCAGGATTTGTTCTAATTACAGGGCCATGACCGTTGCAAATCGTTTCAATTTCCAAGTGCTTAATTTTATCAATTGCTTCCAAAACAAATGGCTTAAAAGGACCCATTATGTTATCGAAATAATATTTATATGCTTCTAAAAAGTCGCCTGTTATTTGGTCGTTAAACACTCTTTCATCGCAATAGTGGCAGCCGAAAGAATCGCATGTAAACAACGTTTTGTCTTCTCTTGAATATGAATAGAGTGTATCTGGCCAATGCAAAAACGGAACTGTTGTAAATTCTAGTGTTCTGTCGCCAAGGCTTAAGGTATCTCCACTTTTAACTGGAATTGAATTAAAATCTCTATTAACAATTTGTTTTAAAAACTTAATGCAAGTTGGCGTTGCAACTATTTTAACATTAGGATTTAATTCCAAAAGCTTATAAAGCGTTCCCGAATGGTCTGGTTCTGCATGGCTAACTAAAATATAATCAATGCTTTTTGGGTCTACAACAGCTTCAAGGCGTGCTATAAACTGATGATAAAAACTTTCCTTTGAAAGTTCTGCAAGAAGCGTTTTTTCGCTTCCTTTAACAACATACGAATTGTATGTTGTTCCATATTCTGTATACATAACAATGTCAAATGTTCTTATGTGGTAGTCTAATGCACCTACCCAATATATATCTTTTCTAACTTCAAGTGGACTGTACATAAAATTTCTCCTTCATTTTAAGATGTTTAAGATGTTTAAAATGCTTTAAGTGTAAATTTAGAAACTGCATTTTTCAAATTATCGGCTTGCTGGCTTAATTCTTGTGCAATTGCCGAATTTTCTTCAGCAGATGCCGAATTTGAATATGTTGCTTGTGTCATTTGTTCTATTCCTTTAAAAATTTGTTCAATAGCCATTGCTTGCTGGCTTGAAGATTCAGAAATTTCTTCAACTATTTTGGCAACAGATTCAATGTCTTCTAAAATTTTATTCAAATGCTTAGATGTTTCGTTTGCAGTAACAGAACCTTCTGAAACTTTTTGCATTGAATCTTCTATTAAAACTTGGGTGTCGTTAACCGAGTCTGAAGAACGTTTGGATAGCGTGCCAACTTCTGTAGCAACCACCGAAAAGCCTTTCCCATATTGCCCTGCGCCTGCTGCTTCAATTGAAGCATTAATCGACAATATACTTGTTTGGAATGCAATGTTTTCTATAATTTTAACAATTTTTCCAATAGCTTCAGACGATTCATTAATTCCTTGCATAGAATCTAACATTTTGTCCATGCTGCTCTTGCTGTTATAAGCGGCAGTTTTTGTTTTGCTTGCCATTTTGCTAGCTTTTTTGGAGTTTTGAGAATTTGTTTCGGTTTGTTCAAGTATTGTTGCAACAGAAGCGTTTAGTTCCTCAATTGCAACTGATTGTGTAGTTGAACTTTTTGCTAAAAGTTGTGAAGCTTCGGAAATTTGCCTTGAATTGCTTTGCAAATTTTGCGACGATTCGTTAATTAATCCCATAACAGAATTTAAAGACTCTACAATGTTATTTAACGCTTTTTCAATTTGCGCAAAATCCCCTTTAAAGCTGTAATTAAGTCCTGTATTTAAGTTGCCTTTTGAAATTTCGCCTAAAACATGGTTTATATCGCCTATATACAACGAAAGCTCATAAACCGTTTCGTTTATGCTATTTTTTAATTTAAGAATGTCTCCTTCGTATTCGCCTTCAACTTTGGCTGATAAGTCTCCTTGAGATATTTTGCCCATAACTTCAATAGTTTCATTCATTGGAACAATAATTGAATCTAAGGTATGGTTAATCCCTACAATCATCTCTTTAAAACTTGCCTTAAATTTAGATTCATCGGCTCTAAAAGAAAGATTGCCTTTTTTCGCTTCCTCAACAGCTTTTAAAACTTCGCCGGAAATCATTTTTAAATTATCCTGCAGCTTGTCGAACGCTTCTGTTAAAACAACTTTTTCGTTTACATGTCTTCTAACCAAAGGTTCAAAATTTCCAATGCCATATTGAGTTGCAACTTCCATTGCATCTAAGGTATCGTCGATTAAATCGCCTGCCATTTTATTAGTTCCTTCTATCATTTCTTTAAAAACGCCTTTAAACTTAGAAGAATCCATAAACTTGAGAATATAGCCTTCGGCGTGGTTTTTCCTTAATTCTTCATTAACAGCAATTATATCGCTTAATGTATGAATAAGCAAGTTAATACTATTTTGCATTTCTTTTAATTCGCCTGTCCATTTTTTTTGGGTTGGTTCTGGTATTTCTCCTTCGGAAATAGAAGTAATATTTTTAGCACATAGTATAATTGGGTTTGAAATTCTTCTTGATAATATTATAGTAAAGGCAACGCAAATAAATATAAATACAGCAATTACTCCGCCAATAGCATACAATTTATTATAAAATCCGGTTAAAAATTCATCTTTTGGGGCATTAACTGCTATAGACCAGCCGTTAGTATTATAAATAGGAGAATATGCGCATATTTTTGCAATTCCGTTATATTTATATTCGGAAGAACTTTTTATGCCCTTAACCATTTGGCTTCCTATTTCTGCAAGAACTTTTAAGCTTGGGTCGGCTGTTGATTTTATCATTAAATTTTCTTGGCTTAACACAGAATTTTCATAATCTTCATGTGCAATTGTTGTTCCGTTTTTATCTAAAATATATGATGAGCCTGTTTTGCCGACTGATATTGTATTTACAGCTTCTGAAAGCTTTTTTGCATCAAATGTAATAATAACTACCCCAACTATTTTGGAATTATAAATTCCTCCTTCCCAAAGAGGAGCGCTGACGGCTATTGAAGCTGTTTTTTTGTCTACTGAAATAATTGGTTCTGTTAAGTATACTCTGCCTTGCATTGCAGCGTTGTAAAGTTTAGAAGTGTCGATTTTGCCATCTTCGGGAGTTCCGAAAAAAACAGACTCTTGATTTTCGTAAATAATAAAAACACTTTGAAATTCATGCATTTCTTTACGTTGAGAAATTACGGTTTCTTTAGATTCTTTGCTTGCTTCGGGGCTGGCAAGTCTTAAAAGCGTACCCATGTCTTTTGCGATAGTTTTATATGAGTTAAGTTCTTTGTTAACAATTTCCGATGCAACAACAACGGTATCTTGCAAAGCCGATGTTAATGTTGAAACAGTGCTTCTATAGCCGAAAAACGTTAATAAACCTCCAACTAAAAGCAATGAAACCGTAGTAAGCGTAATTATTGGTATCATAATTTCAGCTTTAATAGTTTTAAACATACTTATATGCCATTGAGACGAACAACAGCTCCTCCTTCTGCTTTAATATTAATTGGAATTATATAAGTTATGAGAATAATTGTCAATACTTAGAAACCCCGCCCATTATAGGCGAGGTATTTTTTAAAGTCCTGCATCTTCAATAATATAATTTAAAAACTTAAACATTTCCCCTGTTGTTAAAAGTTCTTTTGGGTCGAAAGTGTTATTATATCCATCTAAAAACCCAAGCTTTTCGGCTTTTAATAAACCGGATTTATATTTAGGTTCACAGCCTACTGTTTTTGGGCTGTCGTTAGGGTAGTTTTTAACAGGCGAATTTTTCAATTCATATAATTTAACAAGAGAATTAATGCCTGCTTCTTTAGAAACTTGAGAACCACTAACTAAAATGCCCGATTTTCCAAGTGATTTAAATTCAGAATCTGTAAGTGGAGCATTCATAGCAATTTCTTTTTTGTTTGTTGCAAGTGCCGAAATAATTTTATTAAATCTGCTTGCATTAACAGGGGCTTCTGTATCAAAACTAGCAGCATCTGTAATTGCAATTTTGCTCATAACATTATCTATTGCGCCTCTGTACTCGTCATCAATAATGCCTTTTGGAGTATTTTTTGTAATAATGCCGTAGCTTGCAAGTTTTTTAGTGTTAACTATCATTGAGTTTGAAGCGCTGTTGTAATCTGAATTAACGCGTTCCCAGCCGGCTGTATTTTTGTTTGCCAAATATGTTGCTGTGTTTGCGTTGTTTTTTACGGCTTCATAGTTAACTGCAAGTTCTACTTTTGCATCTTTTGCCAAGTTTTCTATATTAACGTTGCGTGTTGGCGTTGTAAGCTGCATTGCTATTTTGTGAGGTTTTGAAGAATAAACTTCACCGGCATATAAGCTTGGTGTATCTGGTGAATACGTACTAAAGCTTAATTTAACTATAGCATTTTTGCCCACGTCGTTAATTTGCTTAATTTCGGATGTATATATGCTTCCCGGATGAAGTGTATACTTCAAGTTGTCGGCTTTAACTTGCAAGCTTATCTTCCGTTCATCAAGTGCATTAAATATAGAATATGGAAGTTCAACTATGCGGTTAACAGGCGTTATACTTTGATATTTACTTAAGTCTAATGTGTATACCATAGTTTTGTTTTTAACAAGATTTGAAATAAACCTTGCATCAACGCCGTTATCTTTATTTCCGCTTGCGTCTTTTTTGTCGCTTCTAAATCTATATACTAACGTATTTGTTGTGTAATCGAAAGTTATTTCATAGTCTTCAATAGGAAGCGGATACGCTCTCTCGTCTTTGTCGCCATCATATTCCGAATCGGTTTTGCCTGTTATAACGTTAATTACAGAAGACCAATCCGATTCAAGCCTTCTAAAATTGCTTGCCCCTTCTTGGAATTGCTCTAATACAGGAATTGTTAATTCAATAACTTCTGCAAAATCTTTAGTTAATGAAATTTGAACGACGTAATTGTAGGTTCTTTTAATTCCTCCTGCTGCATTGCCGCCACCTAATGAAACGGTATATATAGTTTTGGCACGTGCGTAGTACGTTTTGTTTGGCGTAAGTTCGCTAAACATTCCTAAATACGAATTTGGAATTAAATTGCTTAAAAGCCCTGTTGCTGTTCCGCCTGTTGCTGTTCCGGGTGAAGTTGGCACTTCTTTGTCTTGCGCATTTCTAACCCATTCCAAAATAAAGTAATCGGAATTAACAGGAGTGTATGTTGTGCTTTTTTCTTTATTGTAAGTGTTAAGACTTTCTTTAGAAACAACACCCAAACCATTTGGAGGGAAAGGTTTTGTTATATCTTTTGTACTTGTATAAACAACATTTGACCAAGCCGAATTAATATTTCCGGCTTTCGAGCGAATCCAAACGTAATATTGAGTATTTGGGAACAAGTCTCTTATAGTCATGTAATAGTAGTCGACTTTAGTTTTTGGGTCTTGGCGTGTAGTTATATTTTGTTTTGTTACAGGAATTAATTTTCCTGAATCGGGGTAGTCTGTAAGCTTATCGCTATATGCTATTTCGTAATTAAGGTCGGTTGAAAATTCCCACCTAACGGTAGCTGTTCCGTCTGTTGTTGGCTCGTTCATTTCAACCCCGCCTTCTGTTCCTGTTGCATTTGTTACGGCAACTTTTGATGCATCTTCTAAATTTGGAACAGTTGGAATTATAACAAGCGGCGGAAGAACGTTTGAAGTTGTTGCATACACATATGATGGAAAGTATGCAGCAGTCGTTCCAACGATAGGTTGAAGAAATATTACATATGCCGTATTTAATTTAAGCGGCCCGGCTTGAGGAACGTTTTCAGTAGTAATTGTATATTCAAAAAGCGGTTGAGCTATATTTCCAAAAGTAATTCCAGACCAAGCGTTAGGGTTTGAATTAATTGAATTAACATAGCCTTTATATGAATTATCTTTAAATTGCGATATATAATCATATTGAGCAACATGCAATCTATAACTTGCGCCTGTTAAATCTAAATATCTAATAGGAACTGTTGCCCCAAGCTTTTGGGCAAGCTGGGTTTTAATTCTTTCAACATTAACTCCACCTTCAATTTCTGAAAGTGCAACAGGCAAAACAACTTCTTCCATTTTAACATTTCCAAAAACAAGCTTTTTATTTGCATCAAAACCAACTTTTGAATGCCATGTTGCAGTTTGGGGGTCGTATGCTTCAAACCAGCGTGATTCCCATTCTATGTCTATTGTGGCAACGCCGCCTTCAACTTTAACACCATCTTCTTTAACACGCAAAGGAGGGCTTGAAAGCATAACCGGGTTAACGGGAATGCTTCCTAGAGGCGGAATATATATAGATGATGTTGACGGCTGGGAAGTTTGCGAACCTGCCGAAGACCTAGTAGCTTGTATTCTAACGTAATACACTTTATTTTCTTCTAAAGGCTTAACTTCATATGGGGTGTTAGTTCCATCAGGAAGCCGTGTTCTTGTAACATATTTATCTAAAACAATGCTAGTATTTGTTTTAGTGCTAAATACATAAAACTTATTGCCTGTTAATTCATCAACTTTTTCATCAACCGTCATGTTAACACCTTCGGCGGTTGTAATTTTTTTAAGCGCAATAAACGTTGGGTCGTCCATAAATGTTAAATTGTCTGTTACCCAAATATCATATGAAACGTTTTTGTCAATATATATATCTTCTGCAACGGCTGCTTTTTCTTCAGCTTCATTATAAGGTTTTCTTGTAAACGCAAGCCAATCAACGTCAATTTTAAGCGGTATAATTCCATTATCTGAAATAGAAGTAATTTTTGGTCTATATGGTGAAAAATCATTAAATGTTGGGTTAAATGCTGCTTTTTCAGAATCAAGCGTTGCATTTTTACCGGTAACGGGGTCTATATAGTCATAAGTAACTACCAAATAGTATTCGGTTATAGCTTTTGGACGCTTAACGTACCAAAAGTTAGTATTTCTTGCAAAATCGCCTTGCAATATACCAACTGATTCCGCTCTTGGCGCTCCATCTGTTTGTTCAAAAACTTCTATAGTTTTAGGATACATACTTAATCCGCCGCTTACGTTATTGCTTAGGCTGCTCCAAAAAAGGCGAACAACTTCGCTTCCAACTTCTTCTGCTCTAAGTAAAATTTTAATTTTGGCTTCTGTTGTCATATAATATCTATTGCGTTGGCTTGTGTATGCAAGATAATAACTTTTGTATTGAGTTATAGGTGTATTGCTGTCTCCTCCACGCACTTCCATGTTATCAATAGTAGGTTCAACAGCAACATCGTAAAAAGTTCCAACTTGAAGCCCGTTATCTGTTATAGTATATTGAAGTTCATTTGGTTTTCCGGGAATTTTAACAGCTTTTGTTTCAACACGAACAGGGTTTCCGAATTTAGTTGCTCCTCGTGGTCTGTAATATATGTTGTATCCGTTAAAAATATCTTCTCCATCAAGAGTTGGATTGTCCCATTTAACTGTTAACATATTGCCAGAACCTTCGGCAGAAACTCTAATATCTGTTAAGTACAATGCTTCTTGCGATTTTAAAGTTGGGGTAATGCGAACTGCTTGTGTAGTTCCTCCGTTTTGCCCTTCTATGGTATGAATATGCCATGGTTCGGCTTTAAATTTATATATGCTTCCTTTAGCAAGCTGGAAATTATTTAATGTTAATGATTGGTCGGCACCTTCTTCTCCTGCAACTGTTTTTATAAGGCTGTAAGCCTCCCCTGTTGTTGCATTTGAATACATAACATCATATGAAATGCTTTTTCCTTGATGAGCAGGGTCTGTGCCAGTGCCAGCTGCAACGTCTGGTTGTTTCCAATTTATTTTGATATTATAAACGCTGCCGGGGTTGTTTTGGCTTATGTTTGAATCTATAATTGTTAGAACTTTTACGGGGTTTTGGGGATTGGCATATACAGTTTCCATTGGAAAAACGCCAAAAATAAAAATAAACGCCAAAAAAGCAGCGATAATTTTTCTATTCATAAAATACCCTCCTTTTTCTTTCCTTTTTCCTTTTTTAAAAGCCCCCTAAAGCCTAGGCTTTAGGGGAAGTGCTTTAAAGGTTAATTTTTCCTTTCATTTTTAAAAGCATTTGCAAATATTCCAAAACAGTCATTGGGGCATTTGGTTTTAAGTTGGCAGCGTTAACAATTCCAAGTTCAATCGCTGAACGAACGCTTTGCTTGTTTTTGTCTTCAATATTAGGAATGTTTGCCGTTTGCAAAACATTTCTAATTTTCATAGATGAAATTTTAGTTCCTGTTTTTGCTTCGTATAACGCCATTGTTAAATATATAATGTCTTGTGTTTGTGCGCTTTCTTCTTTGTTTCTTGTGCTAAATGCTGTTTGCGTTTTATCTTTAAACCAGCCAAAAGGTTCTGTGCCTTTCGGCATTCCCATAATTGCGCAAGTACTTGATATTGCCATATTTTTTGATATTTGCGCATCAATGTCTAATCTGCCGTTTTTAGATAAATAGCCGCTTAAATCATATTTTGAAATTAAAGAAAGCATTTCGCCGTTATTTGGTACTGTTTCAAGTCCCGGAACAATAAGCTTGTTTAAAGCGAATCCATACACGCCGGGAACTTCGGCATATATTCCTTTGCCATCAAAAACGTTAATCGTGTCTTTTGCAACCCATTGATTGCCATTGTACACATAGCCATAAATGTTAGATGAATCGGTGCCGCTTGGTTTTACGGCAACTAACGGCGGTGTATCAAATTTTGTGCCGCTAAATACAAATTCATTTTTAACTTTAGAAATTGTTCTTAGTTTTCTATCGGCCATTGCGCCTATAGTATCCTTTGCTTTGCTAACGGCATCTGCAATTATTTTTAAAACTTCTTCATTTGCAACACCGTCTTTAATAGCTTTTACTATTGCCGATTGTGTTCCTTTGCTTTCAGCAGCGGCTGCAACAATTTTTAAAGCTTCTGCTGTAATTTCATTGTCTAAGTCAGTGTTGCTACCTACCATATTACCTATGCCATCAAATTGTATGCCAACAATTTCTGAAACATTGCCTTTTGTGTCATTTGTAGGCTGTCCCCATTCAACAGTTAATTTTAAAATTGAATCTTTAACTTTTTTGTTTTTAACTTGTTGCGCAAGGTTTTTGAATACTTCATTTTCGCTTGTACTTATTGCATTAGGAGGTAAGTTCAAGCTTAAGTTTCCATATGAAATTTTAAAGCCTTTTAATGCATCGTTTGCGCTTGATAGCGCTGAAACAGGCAAATAATACACTGCTCTTTGCGATTGCTCTGTTTGCTCTGCTGCGTTTTCTCCCATAGGGGAAAGTGTAATGCTTGAATCTGCTGACTGCGACATAAGCGTATTAAACATAGAAGGACGGAATAGTAGTTCATAGTTGTATTTTTCGTCTTTGCATATCCAATATGGATTTTTAACAAGCTTATCAAGCTCTTTTTTCAAAACGTCTATCCAGCTATCTTTTTCTTGGTCTTTGTTGTATTCGTCTTGGTCGATTTCTGTTCTAAATAAAATTGCATTTGAATATGCGGATATGCCGCCGCTTGAAACTTCAATCATTCTAACTCTTATATAGTAGGAAGTGCTATGTTTAAACCCGCCTATTTTATATAAAAAGTGAGTGTAGCCGTCTGTAACTTTAGTTGGAGGAGGCGTAATTCTGTTTGAAGCCGTAAAATCAACTTCGGTTTGCCAATCTTTTCCGTCCTCTTTAATTTGATATTGCAATTTATAATCGCCACGGTCTAATGCGGCAATGTCGGTTAATGGGGCATCAAAGCTAATAATTGCTGTTGTTTTTTTGTCATAGGCTTTTTTATCGGAATACATTTCGTATTCATCGAAAGCAAGAAGCAAGTTTTTAGGTGCTTTAACAGGCGTTGTTGTAACAGTTACGTCGCTCCACGTTGAATATAATTTTGCTGTTCCAACAGTTCTAACCGTTCTAACATAGTAAAAATAAAGTTGGTTTGGCTTAACAGAATTATCTGTTAACAAATTTATTTTTGTGTCTGAATTGTTAAATACATAAACTTTTTCTTCTGCTTGCGTTAAATCTTTAAAATTAGTTCCGTCAAAAATTTGAAGCTTGCCCTGATTAGTTCGCCAGCCAATTTTAGAAATTAAGCTTTGGTTTTTATTTTCAAGTTTAATATCGCTGTTGAATATTGTGTTAAATTCTCCTTTAAATTGGTCGCCCATTTGGCTATCTTTAAGGCGGATTACTTCATATTCAATAACTTCTTCTGCATCAATTTTGGGCAATCTGTCCCATTCTATAGTTGTGCTTGTTCCTGTTGTGCTTCCTTCAACAACTCTAACTCCTGGAGCAGGTGGGTATTTATCACTTGCAGAAGGCACATTTTCATCGCCTTTTGTTGTAATTCCGGCAATATTTGAAAGGGAAGAGCCGCCTTTTTTGTTGTCTACTTTGTCTTTAACAACAATATCTACATATGAATAGTACTTTTGATTTTTGTCAAGCCCGTCAAGTTTATATGTGTAAATATATTCTGTTGGGACTACGCTTCCGTCTTTATTTAAAAGGCTTTTAAGTTGGTCTTCTGTAAATTCAATATTTGTAATTGAAGCAACTTCGTTGTTTCTAAGTGCTTGCAATGCGCCGCTTTGAACATTTGCCTTTTTGCTTCCAATATCTGAAAATATTAAAGAAGTAGCTGGTTTTGTAAATGTGAAGCTTTTAGAATTTTCTTTTCTGTATTCCAAGTCTTTATCAATAAATTTAGTCATTTTATCTTCATCTTGGGAAACATATAAATTCATATAAAGCTGCAAATTACCCATATCAACAGGGTTTTGGGGATTGCCTGTGTCAATTCCGCTTGAAAGTGTAATGTATTCTCTTAATTTATTGCCTGCAACTTTCCAAGAAAGTGTAAACGAAACTTCTTCATCAATTTCCTCTGCATCATTTCGCTTTGTAGTTATTGCATCTTTTGCTACAAGCTGTTGAGGTTGCGGAACGTTTGCTTTATCTAAACCGCTTAGTGTAAAACTTTGAAATACTGAAGCTAAAGAAGTAATATCTAAGCCGTTAATTGATTTAAGCATTATGTTTGCATAGTACACATTCGGATACTCCAAAACAGTTACCGGCGCTTTATCTTTATCTGAAACAGGAATTTCCAAATCGACTTGCGCAATAAGTCTTTCTGTATTATCGGCTTGTGCTAACATTTGAACATCAAGAGGATTTGTTTGCGGCGCTTTAATTAAATTAACATCATTTTCAGGCGGCGTATTTGATTCTGTTGGTTGTTCGGTATTTGTATATGTTGCATTAAATTTGCCGTCTGCACCTTTAGTTATTGTTACTTTAATCCCTCTGCCAAGTATTCCCTCGCCTTGTTCTGTTGGTACTTTGTTTGGAGATAAAAATTGTTTAAGTTGATATGTTAAAACTAACTGCTGGTTAGGGTTACTTTTTATATATTTGTCGATTAAAGCAACACTTCCTAAATCCCAACGAACACGCATACTAATTTTTTCTTCTGTTTCCCCTGTTTCGCCCTGTTCTGTTTGGCTAGTTGGAATAAAATTAATTGTATCTGGGTCTATTCTAAAATATGTTGGAGTTCCTAAGCTGTCTTCTGCTTTTTGAGGTCTTGATATTTCAGAAAGAATACGGTTGTAGTTAGGGTCTTTAGAAGCTTGCTCAAAGTTGTCTTTAGTATCGAACCAAACTTGAAAAAACTGACCGGAAGTAATAGTTACAGGAAACATAAAAGTAGTTGGGTCATTTTCATCTTTTCTAAATTTGGCTGCCGGTAACAATTCGCTTTGGCTGCTGCTTCCTGTACTTAATAAATACCAACCTCCAATGTTAAAAGGCCATATTCTAATACTTGTTTTCCCAAACGAGTCGGATATATATTCATATTTAGGAAAAGTATATACAGCACCAAAATCTAAAACCATTTTAAGCGCCAAAACATAAGCAAATGGATTACTTGGCGTTGATTCGCTAACAAGTTCTATTGTTGAATTATCGAATATAAACCCCGGAACATCTACGTTTTCAATATTAACTATAATTTTATTATCATCTGCTCCTGTTCCGAATTGGGCAGAAATAGAATCTTGAGTTAAATTATTAAAATTTGTATCTGGTGCTAATGTTGCTATTAATCCGTTAGGATTATTTTTAGAAATATTTTCAACAGTAAGGTCTATTTGTTTGTCTTTGGGGTTATAGCTGTTTAATATAATGTTGGCTTTCATTTTTGGGTAGTTGCTATAATCAGCTACTTTTGTAAAAGAGTCGTCTGTTTCAATTTCGCTGTATTCTTTAGGAATGTCTATTTTTAATATAAGCCCTGTATTTTTTGCAACTTCTTCTTTGTTGCCTGTAGTTAAATCAATAACGTTGTCTTTGTCAAGGTCGCCGGTTGCTGTTGGAACTGATTTAAAGTTTAAGCCCGAACAAATTTTTTGTATGTTAATTTCTTTTTGGGCATTTTCTAAAACAAATTTATATATGTTTCCAACTTTAATTCCATTTGTTTGATAATAGAACATATCATTTGTGTCCCATCTAAAATGGACTTCTTTTCCTTGACTCACTTCGCCGTATTTAAAAGAAAACCCAAAGCCTTTTTTAATTTCAAACGTTGGTATTTTAACGCTTTCATAATCGCTGTCTTTATAGGTTCCATCATCTTCCGGAACAGCGCCTTCCTTTAATTCTCTTAAAATAATTCTAAAGTCGTCGTTATCTTCTTTGTCGTATCCGGTTTTTTTAGGGTCTACGTATATTCCGTCAGCACCCATTACGCCGTTATACCAAATGCCATATTCTGTTGCTCCAATTGACTTATTAGGGTCGGCGGAAGCTAAATCGTATGTTATTCTAATTTTATCTCCTGCTATTTTAACTACGTTAAAATTAATTTTAGTAACTTTTTTCGGGGTTTCCTCTAAGTAATATGATAGGTTAAATTTTGTACTATCTCTTAAACTCCATCTTAAAAATATGTTGTCTTTTTTACGTTCAACATCGCTTTGTTCTGAAGGAGTTGGATTCCCTGTTTTGCTTGGAATCATTTTTGTACCAAACGTTGCCTTTAAGTTAGATTCTTCTGCCGCTTTAACAGTTTGCGTAAAAGAAGTTGGAATTGCTACGTTTAGCAATATTAAAATAACTAATATTTTAGCTATAATTTTTTTCATAATATCCCCCCTTAGTTTATTATAGCACATTTCATTAAATATATCGACTAAAAAAGTTAGTCGGTTAAGAACTCGTTAAAAAATTGTTTAACGATAGTTAATGCATTTTTAGGTCCATTTGAATTTTCAAGCAAAATACAAACAGCAAGTTTAGGGTTATCAGCAGGAGCGAAAGCAACAACCCAACCGTGGTCTTCTCCTGCTGCATTTTGCGCTGTGCCTGTTTTAGCAGCAATTGATACATTAGGTAGCTTAATGTCTTTTGCCGTTCCAATTTCAACAACTTCAATCATCATATCGGTTAAGCTTTGTGCTTCATCAAATGAAAATACTTGGCTTAAAACTTTAGGAAATACTTTGCCAGATTCGCTTTCTTCTCCTTCTAAATTATATGCTTTTAAGTGGTCGAAAACATAGGGGCGCATCATTAAACCACCGTTTGCAACAGCAGCTGCAATACTTGCCATATGAAGCGGTGAGGTAAGCGTTTTGCCTTGCCCGATTGCTGTTTGAACAATTTCATTTGTGTCTGAACTTTCATTAAGTGCAAAAGAACTTGGCTTATGTTCAAGCAAATATTCAAAATCTTTGTTGAAATATGCCGCTTCGGAAACAGTTTTTAATTTTTCTACTCCAATTTCAAGCCCAAACTTGGCAAAAAACGTATTGCACGAAACGGCAAGCGCTTTTTTCAAATTAACTGTGCCGTGTGCGTTGTCGTTGTAGCAGTGTATAACTTTTTCGCCGAACGTTTCTTTGCCTTTGCATTCGTATGTTGCTTCTTCACCTATTTCCTGCATAATTGCTTGGGCTGTTAAAATTTTATAAATTGAACCCGGTGGGTATAGCCCTTGTGTTGCACGATTTAAAAGAGGAGATGTTTTATCGCCGGTTAGTTCTTTCCAATCTGAGGCTATGTTGTTTGGGTTAAAATCTGGTTTAGATACAAGTGCAAGCACTTTACCTGTTGATGGTTCTATAACAACGCCTGCACCTTTTGCTTTTCCTAAATTATCATATATAAATTGCTGCATACCGCTGTTTATAGTTAAGACGACGCTGTTGCAAATAAGTTCCCTTTTGTTTAAAACGCTTCTAAGCCGTTGCACAACTTCAAAATTTAGTGTTTGCAATTCAAAATTATATTTTAATTCAACTCCTGCCCTCCCCATATCAGAAAAACCTACTACATGGGAAAAGTAATTGTCGAATGGATAGTTTCTAACATATGTATCAATTAATTTACTGCTTTGTGCCAAAACAACACCTTCTGCATCAACAATATTACCACGTTTAACTGAGTTATCTGCCATTTTAAGGCGTGGATTATATGAATTTGCAACTATTTCTGCACTATCAAAAAACATAAATTTGCACATAAATATTATAAGCATTACAAATAAGGTAAAAATTAGCCAGAACATATGTTTAATATTTTGATTCATAAAAACACCTTAGCTTTCGTTTGCAACATATTGCAAAACACAAACAATTAGCATACTAACTAAAATTGAACTTCCGCCATAGCTAACAAAAGGAAGTGTTACGCCCGTTAGCGGTATTATCTTTAAAACTCCGCCAAGAATTAAAAACGCCTGAAACATAATCATTGAGCAAAACCCTGCCGTTGCCAGCTTATAAAATGAATTGTTGCAGTTTAAAGAAATTTGCATACTTCTATAAAAAAATACTATAAAAATAAATATTAAAAGAAGCCCAAAAATAGTTCCCATTTCTTCGCATATTGCAGCAAAAATTAAATCGGAAACGGCAACGGGAATTGTTTTAACAAGGCCTCTTGTTAAGCCTCTGCCAAACATTCCCCATGTTCCAATTGCAAAAAGCGATTGCACAATTTGATAGCCTCCCCCATCAATATCTTTAAACGGATTTTGCCAAGCTGCAACTCTAACTTTAACGTGGTCGAAAAATTTATAGGCAACAACAGAAGCAACTGAAAAAAGCCCAAGTCCTCCGCAAAATAGAAGCTTTTTTCCATTTGATATATAAAGCATAGTCATAAATGTTGTAAAGAAAATTAATGCTCCGCCCAAATCTCTTTGAACAACTAAAGCAAGCATAAAAAAAGCTGCAACTATTGAAGGAAAAATAGGAAAAGCTTTTTCTTTTTTAAAAGCAGAAGCCAAATACAACACAAACAAAAACTTAACAACTTCTGAAGGTTGAAATGTTATGCCATTAATTGTTGCCCAATTAACAGCTCCAAATGTACGCTTGCCGAAAATAAAAGGAGAAATAATTAGCAAGACCCCTAATATTAAATATATAAATTCAAGCTTTTCGGGTTTTAATATAAATTTTAGTGCTATTGGAATTAAAATCATAAATGATAAACTTGCGCCAAACAATGCTATTTGCTTAATTACGACTAAAGCATCAATTCTTTGAATAAAAATTATTCCTATATCAACAAGAAAAAAAACGCAATTCCAAAGCAAATGGCAACCGTTTTCAAACATTCGTTCGGCAATTGCTTGTGCAGTTAATAAAACTATTAAGGAAACTGCACCGTTTGCCAATATTTTATAATCAAATAAGAAAGTGTTTGGTTTGTATGCAAGCAGCAAAAATGCCGTAAGATGCATAAAGACTATTGCAATGCGTTGTTTTGAAGCGGCAAATTGAAGCGGCAGCGGTCTATATTCGGCATTAACATTATCATTAATTAACATGTCTTGAGCTGTAGCTATACAAACTACAGCTTGCCATAAAAAGTATATTATATACAGAACAAATAAGTACCTGCACAAAACTATTACTAAATCAAACACTTTTTAATCAACCCCACGATAAAAATGACCGTTAGTTGCTATTTGGGAAAATTCATCTATAAGCTTGTAAGTTTCTGTGTCAATTTCTCCGTTCATTGCTTTGTTGTAGCAGCGAATTAATTTTTCAGTTTGCTCTTTGTTTTCTATTGTAAATGAAAGCCTTAAAAAACCAACAGGCATACTAAGCATGTCTTTCATCTTATTTAGCATAAAAAGCACTTTGCTATTTAAAACAAGAGCAACGCATCGGTCGCAATCAGTTACAATTGGAAATTCCATGTTTTTCCTGTCTTTTAAATAGTAACCACTTGTGTTATTTTTTAAACGACAAAATTTGTTCCCGTCTTTTTTAGCCGAATACAGCCCAATTGGGCATTGCTTTGTTGTCATTAAAGTTTGCCTTCCGTATATTACGGCTTCGCAGTCTTTTGCATCTATATCTATATTCAAAATCTCGTTTAAATTAAGTTCGTAAGATAAAGTTAAGTAATCGCAAAACTGCTTCATGCATTCAATAGATAAACTGTTTACAATATTAAATTGATAGTCAATAACTTTGCATTTTTTATCGTCTTTTAAAAGTTCAAGTTGTCCGAAAGTTCTTATTAAATATCCATCAATATTTTTATGTTTGGCAAGTTCGATAACGGCTTTAAAATCGTCAAAGGAATCAATAACCGGTAATGCTAAAAATAATTTAATTCCGTTTTCTTTAGAAGCTTCAATAAAATTATCAATTTCTTTCATAATTTTAGAATTAGATTCAATATAAATTCGGCTTATATTTTGATTTATTGCGGCATAAAATTGTTCTTTTGTATTTACCAAAACGGTTAATTGTTTAATGCCTTTGCTTTTACTTTCGGTAAAAGATTTATTAAAGTTTATTTTAACAGGACTTTCAATTTCTCGTCTAAAGCTTTCTTTGAAGCTTTTTACAAATTTATCAATAACTTCACGCCTGCATGAATTAATTTCTTTCATTGGCAAATATATATTTTCTTCAATTTCAAGATGTTCAAGATGTTCAAGATGTTCCGAGTTTTTAGAATTTCCAAAATCGAATATAAACGGGTAAGTATCTGTTTTGTTTATTTGAGCAAGCAAGCGTTGTTTACTGATAGGAGCATTAATAGAGGGTTGAACAACAGTTCCTTGTGCATATTCAAATATGTTTCCATATTTTAAGCTAATATACAGTTTTTCTCCAATTTTCGCTTTAACATTGCAAACTAAGTTAAGCTTTTTAGAATTATCTTCTAAATTCATAGCTTTAATTTCGTCATTTAACTTTTTATCGTATGATTTATAAACTAAATCTTGGGCATTAATGTCCCCATCTATAACAACAAAAGTTTTCTCGTTTGGTGCGGCTTCTGTGTCAATTCCTGTTCCAACATGAGGCTCTGTTTTTGTAAAGACTTCAATTCCATCGCCTTTAGCTAAAGGTTCTGTAATATAAATGCAAGCAAGCTTTCTTTTTTTATCGTAACTAAAAACTTTGCCGACTAAAAGCCCTATGCTTTTTGGGGTTTTTGTGCTCATCATATGGTAGCCGCTGTAGTTTAAAAAGTATCCTTCGCTAAAGCTTCCCCCTCGGCTAAATATTTGGGTTAGTTTTTTAACATCTTCCTCTAAAATTTCATAGTTGCTGTCAAAAACTTTATCTAAATATTTTCTATATATTTTAGTTGTAAGCGAAACATATGCAGAATTTTTCATTCTTCCTTCAATTTTAACAGAATCAACTCCGGCTTTAACAATTTCGGGCAAAATTTCAAGCCCCATAATATCTTTAGGGCTTAACAAATATCCGCTTTCAATTAAGCCTTGGCTGTCAAATAAGTCGTATTTCAGGCGGCAAGGCTGTGCGCATTTGCCTCTATTGCCGCTTCTTCCGCCAATTAGGCTGCTCATATTGCATTGTCCGGAATAGCAAACGCATAGTGCGCCATGCACAAATACTTCAATTTCAGCTTTAGTATTTTTTCTGATTTTTTTAATTTCGGGAAGCATAAGCTCTCTTGAAAGAACAACTCGCATAAATCCAATGTTAACAAGAAAGTTTGCGCTGTCATAGCCTCCTATTGTCATTTGAGTGCTTGCGCAAAGAGAAATATTTTTAAAATATTTGTTAATATAAAATGCAGTTCCAATATCTTGAACTATAAACCCATCTGCGCCGGCTTTATACATTTTTGTTAAAAATTCGAAAACGCTTGTTAATTCTTTGTTTTTGTAAAGTGTGTTAACTGCAATATAAATTTTAACATTATGCAAATGACAATAATCAATTGCAAAAAGAAGTTCTTCATCTGTTAAATTAGAACAGTTTGCTCTTGCGCTAAAATTTTTCCCTCCTAAATATACGGCATCACAGCCATTTAAAACGGCAGCAAATAGGCTATCTAAATCTCCTACTGGGCATAAAAGCTCAGTTTTTACCAAATTCTTCAATATATTCATCAAACTCCTTCTCTTTTTCTTGAAGTTTACCTTTTAGTGCTTCAATATGTTCTTTTAGCTTTAAGTTTTCCTCCTCTAAATTTTCTAAATTAAGCAATTTTTCATTTAAAGTTTGATTTAAAGTTTCATTTTCTTTTTGCAATTTAGAAAGCTGTTCTAATGTTTGTTTATTTATTTCTCTTTCTTTAAATAGGTCATCTGCAATATTTATTGAAACAAGAAGCTTCATCATTACTGAATTTGTTGCGACAGATTTTGTAAGTTTTTGTATTTCGTCTATTTTCTTGTTAATATATTGTGCCAAATTAAAAATATATTCTCTGCTCTCAACGCCTACAAGCTCTACAATATTTCCGCCAATTTTAACAGACACCACATTCTTTTTGTCATCCTCCATAAAACTTTAACCCCTAACTATAACTGATAAATTTTGGCCATAATTTTAAGCTGCTTATAGAATTCTTGTAGTTTATGCAAATCACCTTCAGCATAAAGAGAGAAAAAACGATTGTTTAATTCATTAACGTTTTCAAGCTTTGCAACAGAAGACAAATCTTGAAGCTTTTTCATTGTTTGGTCTACAAGTTCGTTTTTAACTTTAATTTCTTTTTGAACTTCAACAATTTCGTTTCTTATTAGCCCCATTTCTTTATCTAAAAGAAAAGCAACTTCTGCAGATGAGCGAAGCCTTTTTTTAAGCTCTTCGGGAATATTGCCTTTATATTTGTATTTTAGGCTATGCTCAATTGTTGCCCAAAAGTTCATTGCAAGTGTCCTTATTTGTATTTCACAGAGCAGTTCTTTTTTCCCTTTTCCTGTTAAAATTGTATATTTAATAATTATATGATAGCTTCTATAACCGCTTTGTTTTTTATTATTAACATAATCTTGTTCTTTAACAACGTTAAGGTCAAAGCCTTCACGTTCACGTATTAAGCAAACAACTTTATCAATATCTTCAACAAAACGACAGATAATGCGGATTCCGCCTATATCATCAATTTTTTCCTCTATTTCGTTTAATTCAATATTTTTTTTATTTGCTTTATCTAAAATGCTTGCAATTCTTTTAACTCTGCTTTGCACAAGTTCTATAGGGGAATGTTGCCCATCAAGCGAAAGTTCTTTCGCTATATTTTCAAACTTAACTGAAAGCTCGTCAATCATTTGTTCATATGGCAATAGAAATTCTTTCCAATTCATAATTTGCATGGCAAGCCACCACTCTCTACGTTTAGCTTTAAATTTCATATAATTGACATTAAAAATAACTGCTATTATATAATAACATTAATCGACTAAAATTTAAACCCCTAAAATCATCAATTTAGGGGTTTTTAACTGCTATGCAAATTTTCGGCAAATTATATTAATATGTTGAGTTTTGAAAAGAATTTGGGCTTACAGAATCATATAAGCTTTCAACACGATTATATTCAACGTATCTTAAAAATGGATATGGATTAACCCAAAATTCTTTTTTGGTAAGTTCTGTTTTAAGACAAATTCCAATATGTAAATGAACGACAAAATTGCCCTTTGTTCCTTCTTTTCCATATCCACTGTCGCCCATATATCCTAAAAATTGTCCGGCAGAAACTCTATCGCCTTGTTTTAAATCTTTAGAAAAACTATCAAAGTGGGCATAATAATAATAGTTGCCACTTTCAGAAACAATACCAATTCTGTATCCGCCAAGCTCATTCCAACCTATGTTTTTAATTGTTCCACTTGTCATGCTAACTATTGGTATTCTACCTCTTACATTTTCCCTATCTAAAATATCTGTTCCTTCGTGTTTTCGCTCGCCTTTGTAAGTTCTATCAGACCCCCAGCTATCTCCAAACATTTCTTCTTCTGCATATTCTTCTGGAATTGGAAAACATTTTAATTCGTTAAAAACTCCTTCAAAAAGCAAATTATAAGGTTCAACTTTATTTTGCTTATATTGTTTTTTAATTTTTTCAAAGTTCATAATAAAATTTTGCTCAATTTCAGGTTGAGGCGGGGTTATTGATTTGCTTGGGAAAAAATCATTTTCAATACAATATAGCGTTAATAGTTCGACAAAATTCATTCCGTATTTTGCCGAAAGTTCTTTAATTTCAATAAGCACTCTATGGGGAACTTGAAGCGCCGCAACTCTTTCAAGAGGAATATTAACATCTTTTTTTGGTGTAATTAAAAGGTTTTTAACAAGAACAATAATTAATATTGCAGTTAAGACACCTGCTATATTTATTAGAAGTTTTTTAGTATTTTCAATTTGTTTTTTGCTATTGGCAGTTCTTTTTAAACGCCTTTTGCGTAAATTATGGTGGGTTGACTTTGGTCTTTTGGGTTTTTTAGCAAATTTCATAAGTTTTATATAACGTTTTAACATAAAAATCCCCCCTGCTAATGTGTATTCAAAAAACAGGGGGAATATGTTATATAGCAAACTTTTTAATTTCTTCGGGGAGTTGCGCTGTGTTGCAGTTTATACCTATAATGAAATTAATCTTGCTTTCAAAAGACAAGCTTTCAATTTTTTGGAAAAGCTTAACAAGACCTTCATTATCTAAGCTTTTGATAATTTTATTAATGCCATCAACGAAAATATCTGTAATATCTGAATCTTGAGAAAGGATACCATAAACAAAGCCTATAAATTCTCTATAGTTTGAAAGAGGAAAAATTCCTGTTTCAACCAAGCGAACATCATGGCGCAAATCATACATATGCGCTTTGTCGACATCTATGAAAATTAAATGACCATTTGTTGTTTTTGTTGCTTCGTTTGCTTTTTCAATTAAAAGCTTTGTTTTACCTTGCCCTTTTTCGCCTGCAATAACTTGTATCATAGCAATCGCCTCCCATAAAGTTTGATAATTATTAAATTCTTTAAAATGTTTTTAATTCCTTTGCATTTTTGTATTTTAAATTATTTTGTAATATATGCCTAAAAATAATTCGTAAAATACATATGAATTGTTAAATATTTTTTACGTTTTTTTAAATTAAATGCTTGACAACTTAATGTGTATGTATTATAATAGGCAACAGTTGAAGTTGCGAATGCAGCAGCTTTAAGCCCGGGTAGCTCAGTTGGTAGAGCAGAGGACTGAAAATCCTCGTGTGGGCGGTTCAATTCCGTCCCCGGGCATCTTGCGGGTGTAGTTCAATGGTAGAACATCAGCCTTCCAAGCTGAATACGAGGGTTCGATTCCCTTCACCCGCTTCTAAAACTTAATATAATGAAATATGCGCGAGTGGCTCAGTGGTAGAGCATCGCCTTGCCAAGGCGAGGGTCGCGGGTTCGAATCCCGTCTCGCGCTTTTTTATTTTTCTTTTTTAAAAACCGTTAATTTACTAACAGCATAGTTTAAAACAATAACAATAACACTGCTTAAAGCTTTAGAATAAGCTTCATTAAATGTTAACATATCAACTAAGTAAATTAAAAGCAACGTTTCAACAATAAATGTAAATAATCTTCCCAAAATAAATTTAAAAAATTCAAAAAGCCCATGAAGCAAATTTTTGCTTTTAGATTTAAAAACAAAAATTTTATTTGTTATAAATGCAAACGTAACAGCAATAATTGTTGCTGTGCTATTTGAATATAAAACGTTAAAGTTCAACTTAACGCAAGCATTGTATACAAAAAAACTAATTAACGTTGTTGCTGCTCCAAAAAACAAATATGATATTGTTTCGTAATTAATAACTTTTTTCATATGCTAAATTAAAAATCATAGGGATAAACCGTATGCCATCAACAACTTGTTCTTTGTTTGTAATTAAAAATCCTAGTTTTTTATAAATAGATACAGCATAAGGAGAAGAATTAACAGTAATTTTTTCACTGCCGCAACTTTTTGCAGCTTCGCTAAATAATGCTTTTCCTATGCCTTTTTTATGATATTGCTTTTTAACAAAAAATAGAGAAATATGACTTTTGTCTCTAATTGCAATAACACCTGCAAGCTGTTTATTGCAAAATGCGCCATAAAAAGTTAAAATTGATATTGCCTCTTTGTTTTTAATAAAAGTTTCAAAAGTGTTTATGCCTTGTTTGCAATATTCAGGGGCTTCAAATTCTAAAAATACATTCCAAACAAGTGAAAGAGCTTCTTCTATTTCGCCTTGTTTTTCTAATAATTTTATTAACATTATTGCACATTCTTTCTTGGTTGCTACAGTTAACAACGCAATTTCTTTGTTATGCAAAAGATTAATTGCAAACAAATGGCAAACTTAATAGTTTATTTAATTATGTTGAGCAAGTCTGTAAGCCGAGTTCTGTATTAGACAATCATCTATCTAGGCGCATTGTTACCAATACGCTCGTGCGACTTAACCTAAAGCTAGACGGGCAGCCTAAAAACGCTTTAATTTGTCTTGCATCAAGTGGGGTTTACATAGCCCTTTTTGTCGCCAAAAAGGCGGTTGGCTCTTACCCAACCTTTCCATCCTTACCTATTATAATTTAAAAACAGGCGGTTTATTTCTGTTGCACTTTCCTTAGAGTCGCCTCCACCGGGTGTTATCCG
>CAZHPA010000003.1:0-90546 GCA_964533945.1 uncultured Defluviitaleaceae bacterium | reverse complement strand
CATGTATTTATATCATTCCTTATGTTTTTATATAACTATACTATATATTTTTAAGGTTAGCTAGATTATGAACAAGCTCTAAGAGAGACTAAGCCTTGTGCATGGTTTAGCCCCTATTGTATTGCGACCTCGTTTCCGTTATAATTTTACTCATGTAGGAGTAATAAAAAATAGGACTAAATCGGCAAAGCCCTGTATTTTGAAGGCTTTCTAATTCAGTCCTATTATAGCATCAGCGTATGGATATGATTCTCCCGACAGCTTTATGAAAGCTTTTACACGTTTTCAGGGCAATACGCCAACAGTTGTACGAAAAGATTGGGCATTGATTAAATCATTTGCTCCTCTAAAAATTTCATTTACTTTGAAAGGTGATTTTCCTATGGATTATAAAATTGTTAAAAAAGACGCATTTACCATTATAGGTGTGTCGAAAAAATTCGCATATGATAATGCCCAATCAGAAATTCCGAAGTTTTGGGTGGAACATTATCAAACTGGCTGGGGGAATATTGTGTGCGGAATGTATGGTATTAACATCAATGAAAGTATAAGCGGCAAGGAATTTTAATACCTAATAGCAGACTATTATAATGAGGGGTCTGAAGTGCCAGACGGCTTTGTTACAAAAACAATTCCGGCATTTACTTGGGCTGTATTTCCTTGCCAAAGAGCTATGCCAAGCGCCATGCAAGAAGTTAATCAAAACATTTTCTCAGAATGGCTGCCAAACTATAAAGACTACGAATTTGCAGCTGGATATAATATTTAAATGTACAATAATCCCTCTGATTATCCAAATGGCGTGCAAGATGAAAACTACTATAGCGAAATTTGGATTCCTGTCAAAAAGAAGTAACGAATAAAATGAACATTTTGCAAACATAGCAGTTATACAGTAAAGCCACAAAATAAACCGTGGCTTTACTTTTTAGAAAAAGATAAACTGTCGAAAGTATTATTACGTGCACTACGCAATCTTTATAGTCAAAAAATACTGGCTGTTTAATATACAAGCCGGTTAAGCTTATAGCCGTAATCATTAAAGCAAGGGCAAATAATTTTTGATACTTGTGCAAGGGACAACATAAAGGCTCGGTTGTCACCTTGAGCGTAACAAAAATCAAATTAATGCTATATTAAGCTAAGACATTCTAAAATCCATAATAAATGGAGGCTGTTTAGTTTGGTTAATTTCTTCTAAAAGCTGCTCTGTTACTTCAATACCTCTTTGAGCCGCAAGTTTTTGAGCTTCATATTTAAACCAAAGCTTAATAAAATCTACAGCCCCCTCTCTAATTACAGCAAACTCGTGTTTAAATAGTTTTTCAACAAAATCAATCTCTCCAACTTCATATGCACATTCGGAAATATTTAATAAAATTCTATCGTCAGATTTTAATTGACTTGGTAAGCTGCTATAAAAATCCCATGCTTCCTTATAATATTTCCCAGATGATAAAATAGCAATATATTCTTCTGCATAATGTTTGGTTATGTCGCTTCCAAGCATTCTTATAGCTTTTTCCATGTAAAGTGCAGCTTTTGTTATATTGCCGTCGTCAAAAGCTTTAATTGCAAGGCATCTAAAAACAAGTGGCGTTTCGCATATGCTATTTGCTTTTTCCCAAGCTTCCTCTGCTTTGTCTTCTTCAAACTGTTCGTATAGCATAATGCCTAAAAGAGTTAATGCTGTGCAGTTATCATTATATTTTTCAACATAGCTTTCTAAAATTGAGCGCCATTTTTCGTCAACTATAAACGAAATTATTTCTGTGCTGCTTGGTAGCTTTTCGCCTTTTAAAATACTAACCCATAAAAGTTGCTCATTACTTATTGTGTATTCTGGAAAACATAACCTTGAAGGAACAAAATTTTCATCTCTAAGTTTTTCAAGCGCACCATAGCCTGAACCATTATGCAAAATTTTAAAAACTTTTGTTTCAGAAGAAGCTTTAAAACGTTCATTCATTTCGCCAATTTCTTTTTCAGAAATAAGCTTTTCAATTTCAGAAAGTAAAGCTTCTTTGCCTTCATGCCAATTACCGCTAACTTCTTTGTAATTAATGTTTCCGTTCCCAAAAACCTGAGTAAATGCAATTGAGCTATTTTGTTTAAGCTTTGCCCCATGAACTTGAGTTGGTGTTATGCCGGCTTGAACTTCAATATACGCTCCTGTTTCTTTTGTTGATAAATATTCTTTCCATCTCATAGCTCCTCTTTGCATGCCCCAGCAAAACATTTTACGTGAAAAAAGCTCTGTTGTTGAACGCTCGAAGAAAAAGCTGTTATTATTGTAACATGCAGCTTCCCATGTATTTTTAAGCTCTTTTTCATTTTGAAAGAAATATTCACAAGAATATGAAATATTGCTTGGATATGAAGCATCTTTACCTTCTGTTGTTGAAAGATTTATTAATTTATTATGCCCAAACTCTAATGGGCAGTTTTTGTGTGCTTTGTGAGCCTTAGTTATGGGATTCATATATATAACTTCATCTGTTCCACTAAAAATTCGACAGCTTTCATCTTCAGGTATAGCAATGTTTGTCCAATAATAAACCGGAACTTCAAAATCGTTTCTATTTTCAATTTTAATATGAACGGCTAGTTGCTTTGCATTTTCAGGCAAATGAAAGTCTGCTTGAAAAAACGTCTTTTTGCAGCGTTCATATTCATACATACGTAAAAATTCACCTGAAATTTCGTCTTTGCAAATTGCAAAAAACACTGAATCGCACGTTAAAAACGTATGCCCATAATGCCCTATATTCCATTCAATTCCACCCGAAAACCAGCTATTTCTAAGTGCTAAATTTGTTGGTTGAAAAACAGGGTTTGTGTATATTATTTCTTTTTGCACCTGCTTATCAAAAAGAGAGTATAATCTTCCTCCAAATTCGGGAAGAAATGTTGCTTTTAAATTTTCATTTTCCAAAACAATTGTTTTAATTGGTTTAACTTTGCGTTTACGTGTATATAAATCTTGCATTTTATACGGAAGAACAACGCTTCCTGTTTCAAATCCAAACATTTCCTTTTCGGATTCTAAAAGCCCGCAATCTGAAAGTGGTATTTCCCTATTTTTTGCTTTAAAAATAGGTAGTGGATTTTCTCCTAAAATATCGGCTTTTTCAATATTAATACTTGATAAATAAATCATCTTTAGCACACCTCTTACTTTATAATGGTTTAATAGTTTTTTAAATTATTATACCACCCTATCTTATATTTAGCAAATTTCTTGAATTTAGAAAATTCGGAAAGTAATAATGTCGATATTTGCGACAAACTTTAAAACTAATTTGGTATTTAATATTTTAAATTTATATGTTATAATATGTTAAATGTTTTAGGCAAATTAATAGGGCTGCTGCAAAGCCCTGCAACAACCCTTAATTTTAATTATTAGCCTTTTACACCGCCGCCTGTTACACCGGCAATAATTTTTTCTGATAGGAATACATACAATATGAATGTTGGTAAGAAAACAATTACAACTGCCGCAAACATTCCTGCCCAGTCGCCCGTATATCTCATTGATTGAACCATGGAAAACAACCCAACGGCAACAGGTCTAAGCTCTGTTGCATTTGCAAATATTAAGGCTATAAAATATTCATTCCAAATAGTTATAAAATTAAAAATTGTAACAGTAATTATACCTGGTTGGACTAATGGAAGCATAATAATCCAAAATGTTTTCATTGGTCCGCAACCGTCTATTGATGCTGCTTCTTCAAATGAAACAGATAAGTTTTTAAAAAATGTTCCCAAGAAAAATATTGTAAATGGTACGTTAATACTAACATACAAAAATATTAAAAGTATTCTTGAATTTGTAATTTGCATAGCCGAAACTAAAGCGAAAAGAGGCATAATAATCATAATTTGAGGTATACCCAACGCTGTTGCAAACATGTTTTGCAAAATTCCATTAAACTTAAATTTAAATCTTGAAAGAGCATATGCAGCAGGTGCTGCGATACAAATTACTAAAAAACAAGAAGTTAAAGTATATAGCAATGAGTTCGCAAAATATCTTCCAACATTATGCTGCCCCCATGCATTTGTATAGTTTTTAATATTAAACCCTGATTCAAATTTAAATACTTTTCCTGCAAATATTTCAGGAGTTGTTGAAAACGAAGCAAAAATTATCCATCCTATAAGTAAAAATGTAAAAACAACCCATGCTGTAACTATTATGTATCCTGGAAGAAGCGGAAGCTCTCTTTTCCAATTAAAAGGTTCGCCTAATTTTTTGCCTTCCATTAAATCGCCTCCTAAATTTCAATGTCATCATTTCTTGTAATGAATGTTGTTGCTGAAAATACTACAACAACGATTATTGCAAGCATAACACCAACCGCTGCACCAACACCTGCGTTTCTGGTTGTTACTGCAATTTGAGCGCCAAAAATACTTTGATACATATAAACCATTGGTGTAATAGTTCCGGGGTCTGGAGTTAATGGTGAGAATATTTGCGACCAAATAAAGAATGCAACTGTACTAACGCTCCAAAGAACAATATTTGTTCTTATAACACCTTTTAAAAGAGGAAGTGTTATGCTGAAAAAGCGGCGGAAAACATTAGCTCCATCAATTGTTGCGGCTTCGTAATAGTCAACCGGTATTCTTTCAATACCACTCATAAAAATTAACATATGATACCCAACCATACCGAAGCAATATGCAACTAACATTCCATAAAATATCATTCCGGGAGATGTCCATTGAGTTGAAGCCAAGCCTTTAAGGCCAAGTGTTTTAAACATGTTCATAAAAAGACCGTATCTTGGGCTGTAAACATATTGAACCCACATTGTACCCATCGCTATAGCAGAAACAACGTTAGGCAAATATATTGCTGCTCTGTAAAAGCTTTTAAAACGTATGCCCGATGTTAATATTACTGCAAACGTAAGCGCCAATAACATTACGCTTATGCCGCCATAAAGCCAAATTCTACCAACGTTTCTTAGTGATTGAATAAACACTTGTGTTCTAAATAAGTATTTGTAGTTATCAAGACCGGTAAATGTCCATTTTGAAACAGGGTCTGTTACGCCTTCAATGTTAAAAAAGCTCATAAAAAAGGTTCTTAATGTGGGATATAAAAATACTAATACGTATGTGATGATAGCAGGTATTAAAAATAATACAATCATCGTTTTGCTTTTTTTCATATAAAACCATCACTCCTACGTTTCGACATTATTGTTATTATAGCATATATTTTCAATTAATTTTTTTCAAGCAGAGGCAGGCTTTAAAACAGCTGCCTCTGCAAAGCAATTATATTTTAATTATTGTTTAAGTTCTGCAATAAATTGTTCTGCTGTTGCAGTACCACCGATTAATCTTGAGAAAGCCGAAGCTATAACTGGGCTTGCATCTACATTAGCTTGAATACCGCCCGACCATGGATACCAAGTTTTTAAGTTATCAAAAATTGGTTTTGCAGCTGCCAATTGTTTTGGCCATTCTGAATTTTTACCAACTGGAATACCCATAGAAGCTGCTGCTAATTCACTATCCCATTTGCCTGTTGTTAAGAAAACCATAAGTTGCATTGCTTCTTCAGGATATTGTGTTGTTTTATTTATAGCAAAAAATTGTGAGCTAAAGTTTGCTGCTTCTGCTCCTGTTACCCCACCTGGAATTTCAGGGTATGCGAATGCTCCCCATCTAAAATCTGGGCCTGTTGAAGGTGCAATTTCGTTAGGAAGCCAAGTACCGTTTAAGTACATTGCTGTTGTGCCTTGTGCAATTTCTTGTTGACCTGTTGGCCAAATGTTTGAAGAAGCAAATTCTGAAATAAAGCCTTTTTTATACATATCTTCCCAATCTTTAGCTGTTTGAAGAAGAGCTGGATTATCCCAATCTCTATTATTAACTAAATCTTGAACTGCATCAGGACCAATTAATCTTGCTAAATGGTATCCAGGAAGTGCGTAAACATATTCGTTATCAACAGTTATTGGTGTTATTCCTGCATCTTTTAATTTTTGGCAAACATCTAAAAATTCTGCCCATGTTTTTGGAGTTGATGTAATACCTGCTTGTTCAAACAATGCTTCGTTGTAAAGTATTGTAAACATAAAAGGTTGGTAAGGAACTCCGTATAATTTGCCATCTGTTGCAACTTGTTTTGCTAAGTTAATTAACGCGCTGTTAACAACATCTTTGTAAGGTTTTCCGTCTGTTGTTGGGTATTCTTTTTCAACGTATTCATCGATTGGTAATATATAGTTACCCCAAGTTTTAATAACACGTTCAAGTTCTTCGTCAAAAATATCAATTTTAGTTCCGGCATCAAGAGCTGGTTGTAAAGTTGTTCTTATTTCGCGGCCTTGCCAGCTAATATCAACTTTAATTCCTGTTTGAGCTGTAAATTCTTGAATAGCTTGCTTTAACGCAGTACCTTGTGGTTCTGGTTCATTCCACATAGACCAATAGGAAAGAACAACATCACTTGTTGCTGGCGTTGTTGTGTCTGCCGGAGCAGGTGTTTCAGTTTGAGTTTCTGCCGGAGCAGGTGTTGGTGTTGCTGGTGCCGGTGTTGCTTCTGGCGTTGTAGTTGAGCAGCCGCTCAAAAATAAAGTCGAAGTTAATACAACTGCACTTAAAATGCTAATAAATTTCTTCATTAATTTTTACCTCCTCATTTTTTTGTTTGTTATAAACGTAAAAAAACTCAATTGTACAAAAAACAAGAAATTAGACTGAATTTTTGCACAATAAATATTGCTTTTTTATGTTCATAATAATGATAACAAATTTTTTTTATAAAATATTTACCCTTTTTTGTATTTAATTTGCACAATAAATTATAAAATATGTATTTCGTAATTATATTTTGTGCATTTTAACTATTACAAACTTAAAATAAAAAAATAGAGTGTTTGCACAATTAAACTATTTAGTGTATAATAGTATAAATTAAAGCAGGGAGGTGTAAAATATATGGACGAATACAAGGAAATTTGCTTAAAACAAGAAATAACAGTTGGTAGTATTATTTCAGTCCACTATTTTGAATATTCAAATGATTATTATTTTCCGGGCGAAAAACATGAATTTTGGGAGTTTATATATGTTGATAAAGGAGAAATTGATGTAACAGGAGGCAACCAAATACATAGACTTCAAAGAGGAGAAATTATGTTTCATAAGCCAAACGAATTTCACAGTTTGCGTGCTAATGGCATTGTTGCCCCAAATTTAATAGTTGTTGCTTTCTCCTGCGATTCGGAAGCAATGAAATTTTTTGAAGGTAAAATAACAAATATTGGTGATGTTGAGCGTGTTTACCTTGCAAGAATTATTTCGGAGGCACAAGAAGCATTTTTAACACCACTTGATGACCCGGAATTAAAACAATTAATTAGAAGTGTAGATAGACCTTTTGGTGCAGAACAATTAATTAAATTATCTATAGAAGGACTTTTAATTGAACTTTGCCGCAAAGAAGTTCAACACCAACCTCAACAACGCCCAACGTCATTAATTCGTGAAAAAACAAGAAAAGAATTTATAGAGCGTATTTCAAGATACCTTGAAGAAAATGTTTCAAATAGAATTACGCTTGATGATATTTGCAGAGATAATTTTACGGGAAGGTCTTATTTGCAAAAAATATTTAGAGAAAAAACAGGCGGCGGAGTTATGGAATACTTTGGAATATTAAAAATTGAAGCCGCAAGACAATATATTAGAGAAGGAAGACATAACTTTACAGAAATAGCAGCAATGCTTGGCTATAACTCAATTCATTATTTCTCAAGACATTTTAAAAAAGTTACAGGTATGACACCATCCGAATATGCTTCTTCCGTTAAAGTTTTAACCCAAGCTTCAAAACAACCAATAATGTAAACGTAATTGTGCAAAATGTTTGCATAATTTGCTATATATTTATTTTTCTTATAATATATAATACAAAGTAATAAGTTCTTAACTTAATTTAACTAAAGGAGAGTTTAAATATGGCAATTTTAGTTAGCGGTGGTGCAGGATATATAGGCAGCCACACTTGCATTGAACTTTTAGAAGCAGGACATGACATTATTGTTGTTGATAACTACTCAAACTCTTGCGAAGAAGCAGTTTTGCGTGTTAAAAAAATAACAGGCAAAGATTTTAAATTTTATAATGCTGATATTTGCGATTTAGAAACAATGGATGATGTTTTTAGCGAAAATAAAGATATAACAGCCATAATACATTTTGCAGCATTAAAAGCTGTTGGCGAATCTGTTTCAAAACCGCTTGAATATTATGATAATAATTTAACTTCAACAATGGTTCTTTTGAAAATGATGAAAAAATATGGCGTTAAAAATTTTGTATTTTCATCATCGGCAACCGTTTACGGCGACCCTGAAGTTGTGCCTATTAACGAGGAGTCTAAACTTTCAACAACAAACCCATATGGAAGCAGTAAGTTAATGATTGAAATGATTTTAAAAGATATATGCAAAGCCGACGAAACACTTAATGTTTCTATTTTAAGATATTTTAACCCAATAGGAGCGCACAAAAGCGGGCTTATTGGCGAAGACCCTAACGGAATACCGAATAACTTAGTTCCATATATTGCACAAGTTGCGGTTGGTAAATTGGAAGCATTAAATGTTTACGGTAACGATTACAACACAGTAGACGGCACAGGCGTGCGTGACTACATTCACGTTGTAGACCTTGCAAAAGGACATTTGGCTGCTTTAAATAAATTAAATGAAAATTGCGGATTAATTATTCACAACTTAGGAACAGGCAACGGCTATTCTGTGCTTCAAGTTTTAAAAGCATTTGAAAAAGCAAGCGGGCGTGAAATTCCACATAAAATTGCTCCTCGTCGCCCCGGCGACATTGCCGAATGCTTTGCAGACCCATCAAAAGCTGCAAAAGAGCTTAATTGGAAGGCGCAATACCAAATTGATGAAATGTGCGAAGATTCATGGCGTTGGCAATCTAATAATCCTAATGGATACAAGAAATAATAAATATGGGACGCTTTATGCGTCCCCATTGCTATTAAAGTTAAATTAAAAAAGGCAAGGAGGCATTATTTATGAAAAAACCTGTTTTGGTAGTAATGGCAGCAGGCATGGGTTCGCGTTATGGGGGGTTAAAGCAAATAGACCCCGTTGGAAATAATGGCGAATTAATTATAGACTACTCAATATTCGATGCCATTCGTGCAGGATTTGAAACAGTTGTTTTTGTAATTAAAGAAGAAATTGAAGAAGATTTTAAAGAAGCAATTGGAAACAGACTTTCAAAAGTAATTAATGTTAAATATGCATATCAAAAACTTAATAATATTCCAAAAGGCTACGAAGTTCCAGAAGAAAGAACAAAACCATGGGGTACAGCTCATGCCGTTCTTAGCGCAAAACCATTAATTGACGCTCCGTTTGCTGTTATTAACGCCGACGACTATTACGGCAAAAACGCTTTTTCCTTAATTTATAACTATTTATTAAACAATCCCGACAAACCCGATAAATACGAATTTACTATGGTTGGCTACCTTTTAGAAAACACATTAACCGAACACGGTCATGTTGCAAGAGGCGTGTGCGAAGTTGATGAAAACGGCTTTTTAACTAAAGTTACAGAAAGAACACGTATTGAAAAAACCGAAAAAGGTGCTTGCTATACAGAAGATGGCGGAGAAACATGGCAAGCTTTAGGCAAAAATACTATAGTTTCAATGAATATGTGGGGATTTACTCCAGTATTCCTTGAAGAAACAGAAAAGCGCTTTATGGCATTTTTAGATAAAGCTTTGGTTGAAAATCCATTAAAAGCCGAATACTTTTTGCCAAGCGTTGTTAGTCAGCTTGTAGAAGAAGGCAAAGCAAGAGTTAAAGTTCTGGAAAGCAGCGATAAATGGTATGGTGTAACTTATAAAGAGGACAAACCTGTTGTTGTTGAAGCAATTAAAAAAATGCATGAATCGGGGTTGTATCCTGAAAAATTAATATAATTTATAAAGCAAAGTTTAAGCGGAAGGATTGGCGACAAATGAATAAAGAAAACATAAAATTAAACGAAGCATTAGAAGCTTTTGATTTTGGCGGGCAGCTTATTGGAGCTGTTCGTTTTGGAAAAGGGCATATTAACGATACATTTGCCGTATATACTCAAGAAAATGACGAATGCGTCAGATATATTTTACAACGTGTTAATTCTTTTGTTTTTAAAAATCCAATACAAGTTATGTCAAATATTAAAGGTGTAACAGATTATATTAAAAATATTATTTCACAAAGCGGTGGCGATGTTAAGCGCGAAACTCTTAGTTTAGTTAATGCAAAAGATGGCAACTATTTTTTCACAGACAGCGATGGAGCAATTTGGCGTGTATATTCATTTATTGAAGATGCATATTGCTTCCAATCAATTGAAAAACCAGAACACTTCTATAATTCGGCTGTTGCATTCGGAACTTTCCAAAAATATTTGGGAAATTATCCAGCAGAAACGCTTTACGAAACAATACCAATGTTTCATAACACAAAAAATCGTTATAAAAACTTTGAAGCGGCGGTTTCGGCAGATAAATTAAACAGAGCAAAAGACGTTTTGCCTGAAATTGAATTTTTTAAAGCACGTAAAGAAGATTGCAACAAACTTGTTGATTTATTGGAAAGTGGAAAATTACCTCTCCGTGTTACACATAACGATACAAAGTTAAACAACGTTATGATTGATAAAAAGACAGAAAAAGGTATTTGTGTTATAGATTTAGATACCGTTATGCCGGGGCTTTCTGTTTATGATTTTGGTGATTCTATCCGCTTTGGCGCAAACCATTCAGCAGAAGATGAAAAAGATTTATCAAAAGTTAATTTCGATATAGAATTATTTGATATTTATGCAAAAGGCTATTTAGAGGCGGCAGGCGATACTTTAACCGATTTAGAAAAAGAATGCTTGTCATGGGGCGCAAAACTTATGACATTAGAATGCGGCATGAGATTTTTAACAGACTATTTAGAAGGCGATGTATATTTTAAAATACATAGAGAAGGTCAAAATTTAGACCGTGCAAGAACTCAAATTAAACTCGTTTCTGATATGGAAAATTGCTGGCAAGAAATGTATGACGTTATTAAAAAATATTCCTAATTAAATTTAATTCAAAAAAATAAAAAGGATGCTAATGCTAATATTGGTGTCCTTTTACTTATTTTAAATATACCCTTGATTTTTTTGAACAAACCAGTTAATATATTATTATTACATATTTTGGTAGTAATGGGAGGTTATAGCATGGGTATAGCTTGTTTAAAAGAGGGAAGAAATTTAATTATAAAAATTTCAGGCGATATTGACCATCACGCAACAGAAAACCTAAAAGATAAAATCGACAGGGAATTTACGCAAAATAAATCTAAAAACATTATTTTTGATTTTGGGGATGTCAATTTTATGGATAGCTCAGGCATAGGCATGGTTATAGGAAGATATAAAAGAATTCAAAAGCAAAACGGAAAAATTGCAGTTGCCAACATAAACGGCAATATTTTAAGAATTTTTGAAGTATCGGGGCTTAAAAAAATTATTGAATGTTATGACACAGTTGAAACTGCAGCAAAAAATTTAACTTGAAACATAATGCTTGTTTTGGAGGTAATGTTATATATGAATGAAGTTTCGGTAATTATGGAAAGTATTTCTCAAAACGAATCGTTTGCACGCATTGTTGTTTCGGGTTTTATTGCGCCACTAGACCCAACAGTAGGCGAATTAAACGACGTTAAAACAGCCGTTTCAGAAGCTGTAACAAATGCAATTATTCACGGATATGAAGGCAAAAGCGGAAAAATACATTTAAATTTAAAAGCAGATAGCCAAAAAGTTGTTACAATTGAAGTTTTAGATAACGGAATTGGCATTTTAGATATTTCAGAAGCACGAGCTCCGCTATATACAAGCAAACCAGAAATGGAACGTTCGGGCATGGGTTTTACCGTTATGGAAACATTCATGGACAGCATAGAAATATTTTCTGAAAGCGGCAAAGGAACTAAAGTTACAATGACCAAAAAAATAGGCGCTTCGGCTTAGGAAGGGTGTTGCCATAAATGGACAGAACACATTGCTTAATACGGCGCGCCCAAGGTGGCGATGCAGAAGCAAAAGAACTTTTAGTTAAGGAAAATGTAGGCTTAATTTGGAGTGTTGTGCGTAAGTTTTCAAGCAGAGGCTATGAAGCAGACGATTTATTTCAAATAGGGGCAATTGGGCTTTTAAAGTGTATTGATAAATTCGATTTAAGCTATGAAGTTAAATTTTCAACTTATGCTGTTCCAATGATTATGGGGGAAATTAAACGGTTTTTGCGTGATGATGGAATGATTAAAGTTTCACGCCCATTAAAAGAAATTGCAACCAAGGCAAAATACGCCTCCGATGCCCTTGCCAAAAAGAATGGCAAGCAACCAACTATTTCGGAAATTGCGCAAGCTATAGATGTTGATGTTAATGATTTAGTTATGGCTATGGAAGCCGGAATGGAAGTTGAATCGCTGTATCAAACAATTCATCAAGGAGATGGCTCGCCTGTATATTTAATTGACAAGCTTGACCAAAACGAAACAGAAAGCGAAAACATAGTTGATATAATTGCACTAAAGCAAATAATTGGCAAGCTTTCGCCAAGAGAACGGCAAATAATTATGCTTAGATATTTCCATGACAAAACCCAAACCGAAATTGCAAACGAAATTGGTGTTTCGCAAGTTCAAGTTTCAAGAATTGAAAAAAAGGTTTTGCAAGTTATGAGAGAAATTTTAGTTAAATAATGTCGGTTTGGCGAAGCTATCTTTTGGGTAGTTTCGCCTTTTTAGTTTCTTCTTTTTAAGCTTGTCTGCATATTAAATAGAGTTAAACTTATTTTTCTGCCTCCACCAAGCTCCAAATTTCCAAAAATTGTTGTATTAACTGTTCTTTTGGAGGCACTTTTACTTCTTTAACATAAAAATCGCAAAACTGTTCTTTAATAGTTTTATCTGTAAAATCGAATTCTAATTTTTCATTGCTGTTATTAACATTGTTCTTTTGGCTTATTTGCTTTATTATAGGGCGAATTTCTAAAATATCGCTTTTTAAGCTTTTAAGCTGCCTTATTGCAGAAGCTGGTATTGGCTCATCTGAATATATTTGCATATATACCCAAGCGTTTTCATCTTTTCTATTTTCTGTTTCTTCTAATGCCTCACAAACACTATCAAAACGCCAAACTTGAATTGGCTTATATACACTAAGCTTCCTTTGCAAAACATTAACTTGTTTTCCGCTTTTAGTAATTGAAATATCTGCAATATACACACGCTTTTGGTATTTAATTTCGCTTATATCATATTGAATTGGAGAACCGGAATAATATGCATTATTAATATTTTTGCTAATTTTTTGCGCTCTGTGCAAGTGTCCCATAGCTATGTAATCAGCTGTTTTTGGGAGTTCGTTTGGCGAAACGGCATATGCTCCTCCAAGCGAAATGTCCCGTTCGGAATCGCTTATAATTCCACCTGCAATATAAAAATGCCCTATAACCAAATTTATGGTGTTACTTCTAAACTTAGATTGTGCATTTCTAAAAAATTGCCCGATTTTATCCGAATAGCTTTTTTGCGCTTCTCCTTCTTTTGCACCTGTATAAAATATTTCGTTTAAACGTTTTTCACTTGCATATGGAACTGCTGCAATTGCAACGTTTTCTTTTTTTCCTTTTATTGAAATTTCAACAAAACCTTCGCAGCAATCAACTATTGAATAATACTTATATTCACCCTTAGGAACAACAGTTTTTGGTGTGCCGATTAAAATTATAGAGAATTCCTTTGCCAATGGGGTTGACGCAACAAGCCTTTCCCAGTTGTCGTGATTTCCTGCAATAATAACTATAGGGCGTTTTCCTTCTTTAGAAAGATATTTAATGCCTCTGTAAAAAAGGTCTTCTGCGGAGGCCGAAGGGTTTAATTTATCATAAACATCTCCTGCAATAACAATTAAATCTATTTGTTCTTCATCTGCAATTGAAGCTAGTTGCTTGATAAACAATGCTTGTTCTCTAATTCTTGAATAGCCTTCAATTTTTCTTCCTAAATGCCAATCGGAAGTATGAAGTATTTTCAAAATGCATTCCCCCTACATTTTTTTATTGTTAATAACTATAACATAATTTTACTTTTAGTTCAATATGCATAAAATTTTAATAACTACAATAAAATTGTTGATAAAGTTAGCCAACTATGCTATAATGTTTTAAAAACTCAAAAGATTAAGTAAGAGGAGGTGTTTTTTTATGATGAAAGAGTTTTCTATGCACATTTTAGACATTGCCCAAAATAGCATACGTGCCAATGCAACAAAAATAACTATTGAAATTGATGAAAATATAACAAAAGACTATTTAATGTTTTCAATAGAAGATAATGGTTGCGGTATGACAAAAGAAATGATTGAAAAAATTAGAGACCCTTTTACAACATCAAGAGAAACTAGAAAAGTTGGGCTTGGAATACCATTTTTAGAACAAACTTGCTTAATGTGCGGCGGAAGTTTAGATATTAAAAGCAAAGTTGGCGTTGGAACAAAGCTTACGTGCCGATTATTATATAACAGTATAGACCGCCCCCCAATGGGAGATATTGCTAGTTCAATTCATCTTTTGGTTATTATGAATAAAGATGTTTCGTTTAAATATATACATACAATCAACGATAAACAATATATGCTTGACACTGAAGAAGTTGCTGAAATATTAGGAGATGAAGTTCCAATAGATTCTCCTGAAATTTCTGAATGGCTAAAACAAAATATTGTTGAAGGGCTGGCCGAACTATGTCAATTGGAGCATTAACATTTAAAAGAGGCATTCACCCTCCCGATGGCAAAGCTTTTACAGAATCTAAGGAAATAGAAGTTGTTTTTCCGCAAAGAGGAAGCGAGCTTGTATTTCCTATGTCACAACATATTGGGTCGCCTTGTGTTCCTGTTGTTTCAAAAGGCGACAATGTCTTGCTAGGGCAAGTTATAGGCGAAAGCGATACATTCGTTTCATCTCAAATTCACTCTAGCGTTTCTGGTGTTGTTAAAGAAATACGCAAAGTTTTAACTCCAACAGGCGTTGTTTGTGGTGCTATTATTGTGGAAAATGACGGGCTGTTCAAAGAAATTGATACAATGGTTAGAGACCCAAATTATAAAGAGCTTACAAGAAATGAAATCCTAGAAAAAATTAAAGATGCAGGAATAGTTGGGCTTGGCGGAGCAGGTTTTCCAACCCACATTAAATTAAACCCTCCACCAGATAAAAAAATTGATTATATAATTGTTAATGCAGCAGAATGCGAGCCGTATTTAACAACAGACCACAGAGTTTTACTTGAAGAAACTAAAAAAATTATTGTTGGGCTGCAAATTATATTGTCGTTGCATGAAGGCGCTAAAGGAATAATTGCCATTGAAACAAATAAGCCCGATGCTATAGAAAAAATGAGGTCTGCTTGCAAAAACTTTCCAAACATTCAAGTTATGGAACTTTTGCCAAAATACCCGCAAGGAGCCGAAAAACAATTAATATATGCTTGCACAAAACGGGAAGTTCCTTCGGGTAAGCTTCCAGCAGATATAGGATGCATTGTTAATAATGTAGACACTGTTATAGCAATTCACCGTGCAATTGTTAGAAATCGTCCGCTTATGCGTAAGGTTGTAACCATTACAGGAGGGGCTGTTAAAAATCCGGGAAACTACAAGCTAAGGCTAGGTATGAAGCTTGAAGATGTTTTAGAATTAATTGGGGGCTTAAATCAAGAACCGACTAAAATTATATGCGGCGGCCCAATGATGGGGGTTAGTAATTTCGATTTATCTGTTCCAATAGTTAAAACCTCATCCGCTTTCTTACTTTTAACAGAAAAAGAATCAAATTTTCCGGCAGAAAAAAATTGCATACGCTGTAGCAAATGCGTTTTAAGTTGTCCTATGGGATTAATACCTATTACTTTAAATAAAAATGTTTTAGCAGATGATATGGGGGCGTTTAAAAAGAATAACGGTATGGATTGCATAGAATGCGGCAGCTGTTCATATATTTGCCCTTCAAAAAGACATTTGGCGCAATCAATTAGAGTAACCAGAAGAGAGCTAATGAGAACTAAGCGTTAGGAGGTGCGGGTAATTGTCCAATAAAAAATATATTGTTTCATCAACACCGCATATTCGTTCAAGCGAAACAGTTAATAGTATTATGCTTAACGTGCTAATTGCTTTGGCTCCGGCGGCACTTTGCGGCATATATTATTTCGGTTTTAATTCCGCATTAATAATTGCAATTTCTATATTAACAGCAATAGGTTCTGAACTTATATATCAAAAAATAACTAAAAGACCGATAACAATAAATGATTTATCGGCTGTTGTTACAGGGCTTTTGCTTGCTATGAATTTGCCGCCAACCGTTCCTTTTTGGTTGCCTATTATTGGAAGTATTTTTGCCATAATAATTGTTAAGCAACTTTTTGGAGGACTTGGGCAAAATTTTATGAACCCAGCATTGGCAGCAAGAGCTTTTTTGCTTGCCTCGTACCCAACTCAAATGACAACATGGATAAACCCAGATGCCATATCAACCCCAACACCGCTTGCCTTAATTTCATACCCACAACCAACAGACTACTACGATGCCTTTCTAGGGAATATAGGAGGCTGTATTGGGGAAACGGCGGCTTTTGCTTTAATTATAGGCGGAATTTACTTAATATATAAAAAAGTAATTACATGGCACATACCAATATTATATTTATTAACCGTTTTTGTGCTTTCGGCAATTTTTGGCAGAGAAGGTTTTTTTATGGGCTATCCTCTTTATGAATTGCTAGTTGGCGGACTTCTTTTAGGCGCTTTTTTTATGGCAACAGACTACAGCTCATCTCCAATTACACCAATGGGCAAAATAATTATGGGTATTGGCTGTGGCGTTTTTACTGTTATAATTCGTGTGTATGGAGGTTATCCAGAAGGCGTGTCGTATTCAATTTTATTAATGAATTTAACAGTTCCCCTAATTGATAAATATACAAAACCTAAAGTTTTCGGCGTTAGCAGAAAAAGGGAGGTGTAAAAACTTGTTAAGACCGGGTATTGTTCTTTGCATTGTGTCTGTTGTTGCTGCAATTTGCCTAAGTTACGTATATGATATAACGAAAAAGCCAATCGAAAGACAACAAACGCTTACAGAGCAAGCAGCTATGAAAGAAGTTTTAAGTATTGCAGAATTTTTTGAAGAAGCAAAGCATGACAACACTATAAATTCTTTAAATATAGGCTATGATAAAGAAAAAAATATTGTTGGCTATGTTGTTGGAATTTCTGAAAAAGGCTATGCAGGAGCTGTTAACATGCTTGTTGGCATTTCTAAAGATAAAACAATTTTAGGCGTTAAAATTACTAAACATTCCGAAACGCCGGGGCTTGGTGCTAATGCCGCAAATGACGAGTTTCTTTCACAATTTACAGGAAAAGAAGGCAAAGGTGAAACGCTTTTAGTTACAAAAAGCGCAACACCAAACAATAACGAAATAACAGCAATTACTTCGGCAACAATAACTTCAAAAACTGTTGTTAAAGGTGTTAATGCCGCTATTTCTTTTATAGAAACTTATAAACAACATTAAAGGAGGGGTTGAATTGAATATAGGAAGAATATTTAAAAATGGCATAATTAACGAAAATCCAATTTTTATTCAAGTAATTGGCATGTGTCCAACGCTTGCCGTTACAACCTCTGCAATGAATGGTATTGGAATGGGGCTTGCAACAACTGCTGTTTTAACTTGTTCGAACATTGTTATTTCATTAATTCGCAAGTTAATACCAAGCAAAGTTAGAATACCTTGCTATATAATTGTTATAGCAAGCTTTGTAACAATTGTTCAGTTTTTGCTTGAAGGTTTTATCCCTACTTTAAATGCATCTTTAGGCATTTTTATTCCTTTAATAGTTGTAAACTGCCTTATTTTAGCAAGAGCAGAATCGTTCGCTGCCAAAAATAATCCTTTAGCATCACTTTTTGATGGTATTTCAATGGGCATTGGCTTTACTATTGCGCTTGCAATAATTGGAATAATCCGTGAACTACTAGGTACCGGTAAAGCTTTTGATGTAATGCTTCTTCCACCGTCGTTTCCAAAAACAATTATTATGATACTTCCACCCGGCGCATTTATAACTCTTGGGCTTTTAATGGCGTTAATTAAAAAAGTTAGGGGTGATGGGGCATGATAGTTTTATTTTTTAGTGCAGTTTTTGTAAATAATTTTGTCTTATCAAAATTTTTAGGCATATGCCCTTTTTTGGGAGTTTCAAAAAAAATTGAAACGGCTGTTGGAATGGGTCTTGCCGTAACGTTTGTTATGGTGCTTGCTTCTTTAGTAACATATATAGCTTATAATTTAATTCTTGTTCCATTTAAAATAACTTATCTATATAATATAGTTTTTATTTTAATTATAGCTTCGCTAGTTCAACTTGTTGAAATGTTTATAAAAAAGTCAAGCCCAACGCTATATCAGGCGCTTGGCGTGTATCTTCCTTTAATTACTACAAACTGCGCCGTATTGGGCGTAACTGTAATTAATAAAGATGAAAACTACAATTTAATTTACAGCATAATAAATGGTGCAGGTGCTGCAATTGGCTTTACTATTGCAATAGTTTTATTAGCAGGAATTAGGGAAAGACTTGAACAAAACGACATTCCAAAATCATTTCAAGGCTTTCCGGTTGCATTGCTTTCTGCTGGGCTAATGTCTATTGCCTTTTTAGGGTTTTCAGGACTAATTAAATAGGAGGGAGATTAAATGAGTATATTATTTTCCGCTTTAAGCTTAGGAGGCATGGGCTTAATTTTCGGCTTAGGTTTAGGCTATGCCGGAATAAAATTTAAAGTTGAAGAAGACCCGAAATTGGAATTAGTACGCGAAGCATTGCCCGGCGTTAATTGCGGCGGCTGCGGCTATGCCGGTTGCGATGCTTTTGCCAAAGCTGTTGTTTTAGGACAAGTTAACGCAAACGCTTGCGGCGTTGGTGGCACTTCAACTGTACAAAAGGTTGCAGAAATTTTAGGCGTTGAAGCAGAAGTAAAACAACGTGAAGTTGCATATATTAAATGCGACGGCAATTTATCAAAAAGCGTTTTTAGATATGAATATTTTGGATTAAAAAGCTGCTTGGCAGCAACACATTTAGCAGGAGGCGGCCCTAAAGCTTGCATATTTGGTTGCCTTGGTTGCGGAAGTTGTATTGAAAAGTGTGATTTCAATGCAATAAATGTTGAAGATGGAATTGCTTTAATTGATAAAGAAAAGTGCGTTGCTTGCAAAAAATGCGTTGAAAGCTGTCCAAGAAAATTAATTGAAATAATACCATATAGTGCCAAAATAAAAGTTGCGTGCAGTTCAACCGAAAATGCCAAAGGAGTACGTGAAAGCTGCACAATTGGTTGCGTTGGCTGCAAGCTTTGTCAAAAAGCTTGTCGATATGATGCAATACATATTAAAAGCTTATGTGCTAAAATTGATTATAATAAATGTACAGCTTGCGGAGAGTGCATTTCAAAGTGTATAATGGGTTGTATTGTAAGTGAGTAGAAAATAAATAAGAGGTAGATTTATGAAAAAACACTTAAAAGGGTTTACTTGTGGAGTTTTATTTGCAACGCTTATAGCTCCTGTTGCTGCAAGTGCTTCAAATTCATTAACAAAACAAATTACAGCATATTTTGATAAAGTTAAAAGTATTGTTGTTGATGGAAAAGAAATAGCAATTAAGGAAGGTTCAGAACCATTTATAGCAAACGATAAAGTTTATGTTCCTTTGCGTTTTATTGCTGAAAGCCTAGACAAAAAGGTTGATTGGAGTAACGGAACGGTTGAAATTTACGGATATAATGAAAATAACCCGATAGACAACACAGATTTTTTAAAGGGTGCTTATTCAACAGCTGAAATGTGCGAAGCCGAAGGAAAAAGAGGAGATGCATGGAAAGCAGAAGTTGACAATTTAATGTACATAATAGAAAACATGTATGTTTTTCAAGAAGACAAATTATTTTTGCATGATATTAGAGAGACATTTGAAATTAGAATGGCTAAAGAAGTTGATTTAATTTTGCGAACAAGCGCTTCAGATATAACGCAACCCCCCGATGAAAGATTTAGCGGAACTTTAAGCCAAATTATGGCGGTATATCATCGTTCGGAAAGTTACAAAAGGTTCTTTTTCGATTTAATTGATTTAGCCCAATCTTTAGAACTTGATATTAATTATAAAGATTATAAGTTTATATTTAAATAGAATTTTCCCCATATTAAATGGGGAAAATTTTTATACCCATGAAAACGCAATGGCAACTCCTGAAATAAGTATTGTTCCCCCTGCTATAACATGACTAAATCTTTCAAGTCTACTTGCTTTATCTGGTTTTAAAAGTTTGAGCCCTTTAAAAGCAATCCATGTAATGGCAGACATAGTTAAAACAGTTGAAAAGAAAAAAGCCAAAATAACTGAGACAGTTTCTAACGAGCCCATGCTTGCAGATGTAACCGTTAAAACAGGAATTAAAGTTTTGCATGGGCTAAACAAAAAGAAGGCAAATAATGCCCAAATAGTTTTTGGATTGTTTTGGCATGAGTCACAATGATGTTCACCTTTATGCTTGTGTGAATGATTATGCCAAACTTCCTCCCCATTAAGAAGCTTGTGAGAATGGGGTTTGTTTTCAATATATTTTTTAATTCCCCAAATTGTATATAAAATACCTATTCCAATTAATAAGTAGGCAGCTGCACTTTCTCTAACTTCATTAAATGCTTCTATGTTGCCAACGCTTTTTCCAATTAAAATCCCAATAAAACCAATTAAAACAGAACTTAAAACATGACCAACTCCGCAAATTGCTGCTATTAATGCAGCTTTCTTTTCGTTCCAGTTATTAGCTTTGCATAATGCAATAACAGGGAAATAGTGGTCGGGGCTAATTATAGTATGGAAAAAACCTAAAAACATAAACGAAGTGCAAAGAATTAAAATATTTGTGTTTTCAGCCATAGTTTATATTTTCCTTTCTAGTATTTACCAAATTATACAGCACAAAATTCAAAAAAACAAGTGGAAATTTAAGCAATTTATGTTATAATTATATAAAAAGGTGGTTTAATTTGAAAACTTTAATAAAAAACGGGCATATAGTAGACCCAAAAAATAATATCGACAAAATTGCAGATTTATTAATAGCAGATGGCAAAGTTGCTAAAATTGGCGAAAATTTAGAACAACCCAACAACACACTAATTATTGACGCAACAGAGCGTTTTGTTGTTCCCGGCTTTATAGACTTACATGTGCATTTGCGTGACCCCGGATACACCCACAAAGAAACTATTCAAACAGGCAGAATGGCAGCAGTAAACGGTGGGTTTACAACAATATGTTGTATGCCTAACACAAACCCTGTAATAGATAACGCAGCCGTTGTTTCATACGTATTAAATGCGGCAAAATGCGGTGTTACGTCGTATGACGATTTAAACAATGCAATTTCTGCAAGTAACGAAATTTTATCAAATGTTTTGCCAATAGGCAGCATAACAAAAGGGCAGCAAGGGCTAGAACTTTCCGATATTGAAGAGATGACTTGTATTGGTGCTGTTGCAATTAGTGAAGACGGCAAAACCGTTATGGATTCAAAGATTATGAAACAAGCCTTAAAAATTGCGGCAAAATGCAACATTCCCGTTTTTTCGCATTGTGAAGACATAAATCTTGCAGGCGGTGTTATAAATGAAGGTAAGCGCGCAGACGAGCTTTCGCTTTTAGGCATTTCAAATGAAACAGAAGACGTTATAATATCAAGAGATATAATTCTTGCAAACAGCGAAAATGCCAAACTTCATATTTGCCATATTAGCACAAAAGGCGGTGTTTCCCTTTTACGTGAAGCAAAGGCAAAAGGACAACATGTTTCTGGCGAAGTTTGCCCGCACCATTTTGCGTTAACAGATAATGATGTAGTAAATACAAACTATAAAATGAACCCTCCGCTGCGTTCAAGAAAAGATGTTGAAGCTATTATTAAAGGGCTTTGCGACGGAACAATTGATGTTATTGCAACAGACCATGCGCCGCATTCGCAAGAAGAAAAAGCAAAATCTTTTAATGATGCACCTTTTGGAATTGTGGGGCTTGAAACGGCTTTTCCGCTTTGTGTTACAGAGCTTGTAGAAAAAGGATATTTAACATTTAAGCAACTTATAGAAAAGCTAACGGTTAATCCGGCTAAAGTAATTAATAGTGATAGAGGCAGCCTTTCAATTGGAAGCGTTGCAGATGTTTTAGTAGTTGACATAAATAAAAGCTACAAAATAGACGTTAATAATTTTAAATCCAAAGGAAAAAACAGCCCATTCGACAAAACAGAGGTTAGAGGAACAGTTGATATTGTTATTATAGAAGGGAAAATAGCAAAATATGATAATTGACAAGTTGATTAATAAAATTAAACAAACAAATAACCCAACAGTAGTTGGGCTTGACCCACGACTTGATTATGTACCTGAATTTATTAAGGAAAAAGCGTTTTCTAAATACGGAGAAACGTTAAAAGGTGCTTCAAAAGCTTTTTATAGCTTTAACAAGAAAATTATTGACGAAATTTACGACATTGTGCCTGCCGTTAAACCGCAAATTGCAATGTACGAACAATTTGGTACAGAAGGAATAAAAGCGTATATTAAAACAGTTAAATATGCAAAAGAAAAAGGATTAATTGTTATAGGCGATATAAAGCGCAGCGATATAGCTTCAACAGCAGAAGCATATTCAGATGGGCATATTGGCAAAGTTAAAATTGGCAACGAAGCTATTGAAGTTTACTATGAAGATTTTATAACATTAAGCCCATATTTAGGCTATGATTCAATTGAGCCATATGTCGACAACTGCAAAAATTACGAAAGAGGGTTATTTATTTTAGTTAAAACATCTAACCCAAATAGCGGTGAAATTCAAGACTTAATTGTTGACGGTGAAAAAATATATGAAAAAGTTGGAAAGCTTGTTTCAAAATGGGGCGAAAGCTTAATTGGAGAACACGGCTTTAGTTCAATTGGGGCAGTTGTTGGCGCAACGCATCCTGAACAGGCACAAGCTTTAAGAAAACTTTCGCCAAATACATTTTTCCTTGTTCCCGGTTATGGCGCACAAGGAGCAACAGCAAGCGATTTAGCATGTTGTTTTAATGAAAACGGACTTGGCGCAATCGTTAACAGTTCAAGAGGAATTATTGCAGCTTTCCAAAATAAGAAGTATAAAGAAAGCTTTTCAGAGCAACAATTTGCAAAAGCCGCACGTCAAGCAGCACTTGACATGAAAGAAGACTTACAGAAAGCTATTGACAAACAAATTAACGCATAATATAATGCTAAAATAAACTGCTAGGGGTGCTTGCCGAAACGGCAAGCTGAGATTATACCCTTGTTACTTGAACCGGGTAATGCCGGCGTAAGGAAGCAAAACGGTAACGCAACCCCCTCCTTAGCAGTTCAAAAAGGAGGATTTTTTATGAAAACAAAAATTTTAACTTATTCAGCAGTATGTATTGCCCTTGCAGCAATTCTTTCAAACATTAAACTTTTCACAATGCCTCAAGGCGGAACGGTTACAGCTTGCTCTATGCTTTTTTTAGCTTTAATCGGATACTGGTTCGGAACTTCAGTCGGTATTGTTGCCGGTGTAGCTTATGGACTTTTGCAACTTATATTTGATGTACATATCGTTCACCCTGCCCAATTAATTCTTGATTACCCATTAGCTTTTGGCTTAATAGGTCTTTCTGGTCTGTTTAGAAATAACAAAAACGGACTTTTAATAGGCTATTTAATAGGCGTATTTGGAAGATTTTTATGCAGTTTTTCCTCGGGTTTTATATTTTTTTCCGAATATGCACCACAGGGTCAGTCGGCAATAATTTATTCGGCTATATATAACTTGTCATACATAGCACCTGAAGTTATAATAACTTTACTGCTTGTTTCTATTCCTAACTTTAAAGATATGATAGAAAGAATTAAGATAAATACCCAAGCAGTCAGTTAATTTTTAGGAGGGTAATTTTGAAAAGTTATAGCAAAGCAAAAGTACTGCTAAATGAACAAATTGCAAATAGCATATTTAATTTAACACTTAAATGCGACGACATAAAAAGCGTAGCGCCAGGGCAATTCATTATGCTTTATGCCGACAGACAAAAAAATATACTTCCACGCCCAATAAGTATTTGCGAATTTATAAAACAGGGGGAAATTCGCCTTGTTTATCAGGTAGTCGGAGAAGGAACAACGTATTTTTCACAGCTTAAACAACAAGATGAAGTTAGTTTAATTGCCCCGCTTGGCAATGGATTTAATGTTTCAGAAAATTTTAAAAACGCTGCAATAATCGGAGGAGGAATTGGCATACCTCCGCTTCTTCAGCTTTGTAAAACTATAATTGAAACTAAACCAGAAGCTAAAATTATGGCATTTTTAGGCTATCGTTCACAGCCTTTTCTTTATGAAGATTTTGAAAAATTAGGCGTTAATGTTAAAATTTCAACAGACGATGGAAGTGTTGGATTTAAAGGAAATGCAGTTTCAAATTTAAAAAAAAGTGGCTTAAAACCCGATATAATTTACTGTTGCGGCCCGAAACCTATGCTAAAAGCAGCTGCACAATACGCCAACGAGCAAAATGTAATTTGCCAAATAAGCACAGAAGAACGAATGGCTTGCGGAATTGGGGCTTGCGTTGGCTGTGTTGTTAAAAGCAAAGATGGAAATTATAAAAAGGTTTGCAAAGATGGGCCTGTATTTTATAGTAACGAGGTGGAAATATGTTAGCCGTTTCAATTGCAGGTGTTAATTTTAAAAATCCTGTATTAACAGCTTCAGGGACATTTGGCTCTGGGCGTGAATTTTCAGAGCTTATAGATATTAACAAACTAGGCGGTGTAACTGTTAAGGGCGTTTCCCTTAATCCTTGGAATGGCAACAAACCACCTAGAATTGCTGAAACTTACGGCGGAATGTTAAATTCTGTTGGCTTGCAAAACCCAGGGGTGCATGAGTTTATTGAAAAAGACATTCCGTTTTTGCGCCAATTCGACACTAACATAATCGTTAATGTTTGCGGTCATACAATAGAAGAATATGTTGAAGTTGTTAAAGCTTTAAAAGATGCCGACATTGATATGCTGGAATTAAACATTTCATGCCCTAACGTAACAGAAGGGGGAATTTCATTCGGCACAGATTGCAATATGGTTGAAAAAGTTGTATATGCCGTTAAGTCTGCTGCAAATCAACCGCTAATTGTAAAACTTAGCCCAAACGTAACAGATATTACAGCTATTGCCAAAAGCGCCGTAAAAGCAGGGGCTGATGCACTTTCTTTAATAAATACGCTTTTAGGCATGAAAATTGATATTAAAACAAAAAAACCTGTCTTGGCAAATGTAAGAGGCGGATTGTCGGGTTCATGCATAAAGCCTATTGCAATTAGAATGGTTTATGATGTAGCAAATTCGGTTGATGTTCCAATTATTGGTATGGGTGGTATATCAACATGGGAAGATGCGGCAGAATTTATGCTTGCCGGTGCAACAGCTGTTGCTGTAGGAACAGCTAATTTTGCAAACCCAAAAGTTACAGAAGAAATTATTTTGGGGCTTAATAAATACTTTTCCAATTTATAATAAATTCATAAAAAGCCCGGCTTCAATTATCTAGCAAAAGATAAAGCCGGGCAAAGTTCTAATATTTAATAATTATACTTCCCATATTAAAATTAATTTTAGAAAGCAACATTGATAGGTCTTCTGTATTAATGTTCCCGTTGCCATTTAAATCTGCAAGTTTATTTTCCGCTTCTTCTGTAGGCTTATTGAAGTTTTTAGCAGACAAAAGAATGCTTAAATCTTCCGTATTAATATTGCCGTTGCCGTTAATATCGCCGCATGGAATAATCATTACTTTAACTTCTTCTCTTTCATCTTGCGTTAAATCTATATCTTCATTGTAAACAACTATATCTTGTAAAGTAAATTTTGTATGAACAGGCTTTGAAGCTTCTAAAGTGTATGTTCCTGAAGCAACGTTTTCAAATTTGAAAATGCCGCTTATAACTTCAATTGAATATTTAATTTCGCCGTTTTGCTTTAAAACTACAGTTGCTTTAGTTTTTGAGTTTTGCGTTTTAATTTCGCCTGTTATAACAACTCCTGCTTTTGCCTCGAAACTTATTCCGTTGCTAACTGCATAGTTTTCAGCTTCGCTTCCGGCTTCTCCAATTATTTTAAGGTTTGAACTACACCCTTTAAATATATCTTCTCCAAAAGTTGTTACACTGCTTGGAATTTCTATAAGAATTAAATTGCTGCAATCTTCAAAAGCTGAATTTTCAATACTTATCAAACTATCCGGAATTTTTACAGAAGCTATGCTGCTATTCGATTTAAATGCTTCTGCACTTATAGATTTAACAGGCTTTTGATTAATTTCGGAAGGAACAATAACTTCGTTGTCTGCGCCGTTATATTTATCAATAACAATTGCTTCTTCGTTAATGCTATATTCCCAATTTCCAAGTGTTCCGCTATCTATTAATTCGTATGCAATTTCCATAGCTTGCGCATATTTAAAACCTAATGAGTTTTTATAACAGCGAATTGTTAAGTTGGGGCATTGTGCAAATGTACCATCACTTATAACTTCAACACTTTTTGGAATTGTTGCCAAAGCTAAATTAGCACATTCTGCAAATGCCGAACGGTCAATATACGTTACGCCTTCAGGTATCTCTATTGAAGTTAAGCCGCATTGTGCAAAAGCTGCTATACCAATGCTTGTTAATTTGCTTGGTAATTTAATAGAAGTTAAGCTAGCGCAGCTTTCAAAAGCAAAACTTCCAATATAATCAACGTTTTCAGGAATTTGTATTGAAGTTAATTTTTTGCAGCCCGAAAATGTTTTACTATCTATAGTGGTTACACGCTGCGGAATAACAATAGAACTTAACTTAAAGCAATTTAAAAAAGCTGAATTTTCAATTTGTTCTAATTGTTCTGGAAGTTCTATAAATATTAAGTTTTCACAGGTGAAAAATGCACCTGATTTAATAATTGTTACACTTTCCGGAATTTCTACAGAAGACAAACTTTTGCAATTTGCAAACGCTCTGCTGCCAATAGAAGTTACGCTTTCAGGAATAACTATTGCCTCTAAGCTTAAACAGTTTTCAAATAATTGGAAGCTAATTTCTGTTATGCCTTCTGGAATATTTACATTGGTTAACTTTTCACAGCTGAAGAATGCACCTTCTTCAATAATCGTTACGTTCTCTGGAATTGGTATAGAAAGTAAGCTTTTACAGTTTGCAAACGCTCTACTTCCAATAGAAGTTATGCTTTCAGGAATAACTATAGTTTCTAAGCTTAAACAGTTTTCAAATAATTGAGAACTAATTTCTATTACGTTTTGCGGAATATTTACATCAATTAAGTTTTCACAGCCAAAAAATGCACTTTCTTCAATAACTGTTATGCATTCAGGAATTTCAATTGAAACTAGGTTAATGTTGTTGGCAAATGCAAAGCTTCCAATAATTGTAACGGGTTTTCCATCTATTTCATCTGGAACTATAGTTTTTAAGCTTTGCCCTATATAGTTGTTTATAGTGACGCTATTTTCGTTAATAGTATATTCCCAATCATTCAAGTTAACTTCATATATTACTTCATATGGAACTTCATTAGCTTTTGCATATTCATGCGCATAGGAGTTTTCATAGCAGTAAATTTTTAAATTAGGGCAGTTTGCAAAAGCATTTTCTCCAATACTAACAACGTTTTTTGGTATTTCCAATGAATTTAGCCCAGAACAACCGTAAAATGCATTGCTTCCAATTTCAGTTATGCTTTCTAAAATTGCAAATTGCGCCGTTTCCTTTGCTTGCGGAAACTTAACTAAAGCAGTTTTGTCTTTATTATACAATACGCCATCTTCCGATGAATAGTTTAAGTTATCTTCAAAAACTTTAACACCTTGTAAGTTATCGCATCCTAAAAATGCGCCATCTTCAATAACTGTAATGTTTTTTCCATCTATTTTTGAAGGGATTATAACAACTTCGTCATTCCCGTTATACTTTGTAATTGAAACAGTTTCATCGTCATCATTTATTTTATATGAAAAATTGGAAAGTCCAATTGTAATTGACATACTTTGTTGTGAAGGAGATTTTATAAACAAATTTATTCCGCTTTTAATTTCCTGCAAATGGCATTCTCTATCATCTATTCCTGCTATGGCTTCATGCGTTCCTTCTGTTTGAATATAAAAGTTTGAATTTAGAGTAGTGCTTTCAGAAAATGTATTTTGTGTTTCGCTAAAAAAATGGTTTGAATAACGACCCCAAATAACACTATCTAATTGACTGCTTCCGTTCGCTTCTTCGACATCAATATATTTATGATACTTATTGTCGTTAACAAAGCTTTTCATAAGTGTTGTCGGAACTTTTTCATCAACATGATAAATTAAAATACCAGAATTTTCTGTATGGTTGAACAAGCCTTCATCGTATCCTGTTTTTTGGCGGTTTTCAAGTAAGAAATATTGATTTTCGTCAGCGCTGCTTGTAACTTTTAAAACGTTGTAGTTTTCCGCATCAAAGCTATTTAAAATATAGTCGTTAAATATTTCGCTGTCGCCTTTAATTGTTGTTGGTTCAACAAACCCAAGGGCTATTTTAGACCATGCATCTAAATGAACCGGCGTTTGTCCGGGTATAGTGTCATTTTCTGCTTTTCCCCAATTGCCACTTCCCATTAAGCTATATGCCCCAATTCCTTCGGAATCCATACCATAGTCATAAAGGTCAGGAAGCCCCAAAACGTGTCCAAGCTCGTGAACTGTAACACCAACGCCCATAGGTTGTGCTTTATCATTTAATTCGTTGCCAGAATATATTTCCCCTTGCGTTGCAAAACTTAACAATTCAACACGATGTTGCTCAGATTGCTCTGAATCTTCAAGTCTAACCGTTACCATGCTGTTTCCGGCAACAACTCGTCTTGCGAATGCCCATGTTGTATTACTTTTACTTGCATTAGCCGAATTTGATTCTTCCCAGCCGGCAATTACTGTTGAAACACTAAGCTCCTCTTGCTTTATGTAACCGTAATAATTTTCATAAACGCTAAAATCTATATAGTCTTTAGCAATATTAAAAGCCTCTTTAATTTCATTGGTTATGGCAGTTCTGTTATTTATTCCATGGTGATTTTGGTTAAGGGTAACTTTTGCAACACCGTCTTCTAATTGTATAATATTACCATTTTGGTCTTCAAACGTTTTAGCTTTTGTGGCAAACAAAACAGGGTTAAAACTTTGCTTGCCTTTCGACACTTCTTCGTAATAGCCGTTAACACTTTTAATTTGGCTATTAAAATAATGTTGCTTCCAATAGTTAATATCTTTTGTTAACTTTACGTCTTTAAATTCAATTAAAAGAACTAGTAAGTCTTGTTTTGGTTCTCTTGATTCATCTAAATCATTTAAAACATCTGGAGTAAAAGGCGAATATGGCGGATAATTAATTTTAGCCGTTTGTTCGAGTGACGAACGGTCAATGTTTTCAATTAAAGGCGTTAAGTCTTTTCTTTCTAAGCTTTTAACTTTTAACTTACTGTTAACCGGAACAGAAGTAGGCAATAATTTGCCTTCTGAAATATAAGCGTAGCACCAATCAGATGACTTGAAATTATATTCAACTACATTTCCTTGCATATCTTCGTACCAATTAAAATATTCATCGCCGTAGCCTTTAATTTTAATTGCAGTTCCGTCTGATTGAATTGCATCAAAAGGCTGAGGGGAGGCAGGAGTTGCATATACATTAACAAAAAGGGTTAATATTGCTAAAGTAATTAAAACACTTTTAGCTATAAGTTTAACCATACATTTTTCCATCCTTTCGCTAATAACAGCCCCCCAAAATTTAGCTAAGGAGGGCTGAACATTATTAATTTTCAATTAATTTTCTTAAAACAATGCTAACTTCTGCTCTTGTTGCTGTGCCTTCGGGGTCGAATGTTCCGTCTGTTCTTCCGGAAATTATGCCTGCTTTTTGAACTGCTTTAATATAATCTATTGCCGAAGCTGAAATTTTATTGCTATCTTTAAAGTTAACTTCAGCATTAACTGGTTTTAAAGAACCTTTAGCAAGTTTTGCAATTATAACTGCCATTTCTTCCCTTGAAATTGCTTTGTCATGCGTAAAGCCTTTTTCTATTATGTTTTCTTTTTCAGCCCATTCCATATAAGCAGAATACCATGTGCTGTTATCGTATTTCTTTGTGTCAACGTCATAAAGTCTGCCTAAAACTGTAATAAACATTGCTCTTGTCATAGTGTCGTTTGGAGCAAATTTGTTATCACCAACACCTGCAAATAATTCTCTGGAAACAACAAATGTTATGTTGTCTTTAGACCAATGCTCTGAAATATCACTGAAGTTTTTAACGTTGTTTTTATATCCGTAAACCGCTGTTTTTGGTGCAACGAATGTTAACGTGCCATTTTTAATTGTGCTGTTTTTAATGACAACGGCATTGCTTCCTTCCATATAATATGGAACATATGATAAAGAGTTGCTTGGTGCTTTTTCTTTAACTGTCATGCCTTTTATTATATGGGTAGTTACAGCATATTTTGAGCCGCTTGCAAAGTCGAATTTAACGTTTCCGCTTTCATCAACTTTTGCAGTTGAAACATAAGCTAATTTTTTGCCTGTTTCGTTGTATTTGCTTAAAAATACTTGTTTTCCTTTGTTTTCTATATTAAGCGGTAAAATTAATGTTGCTTTAAAAGGCATTTCACCATTATGCGCAAGATTAAGTTGAACTAAATCTTTATCTTCTACAGCTGTTGAAATTTCTTGTTCAGAAGTTTTGGTAAGCTTTAAGTTTACAGCAGAACTTGAAGATGTAACGTCTTTTCCGTTAATACTCCAGCTGTAGCCATTCATTTTTAAAACTAATGTTACATCTCTTCCTTTTAATGTAGCAAGCGAATTACTTGATAAAGTTGTGTTGCTTTGTGCATCAATTGTAACGGTTGAACCTTCGCCAGCAGCATTTATTTTAGCTTCTGTGCTTGTTGCAGAAGTACTTGTTGAATTTGAACTAGATGAACTAGAAGAACCAGAAGAACTAGAAGAACTAGAACTTGAACTAGATGAACCAGAACTGCTAGTTCCTATATATTCAAAGTTTGCTGTAATTGTTGTGTCGTTTCTAGGAACAGTAAATGTTGTACTTGAGCTGGTTGAACTTGTGAAAGTTCCACCGTTGCTTGTTGTCCAATTTTTAAAGCGATAGCCGTTGTTTGCTGATGCGCTAATTGAAATGCCTGTTCCGTTGTTGTAGTAGCCTGTTACTCCTCTAGTTATCGTTCCGCCTGTTCCGGCATTTATTGTTACTTTATGCAATGTTTTAAAGTCTATAGATAACTTGGATTCATTTCTTCCGTAAGGGTCATCTGCAATATAGAAGTCGTACGTTCCGGATTGGCTTGCTTTAAACCAATATACAATTTGACTGTCGCTTAATGCTCCTGCATTAAATGCTTCTGATATGTCGTCGCTTGTAACTCTACTATATATTCCGCTTTGGCTTGTTTTAATATATAAGTTTCTAGCATCTGATTCGTTTAATCTGCTAATTAAAACCCCTACCCATGCGCCGTTTCCTCTACCGGAAAGGTCAAAATTTTCAAGAGCTTCTGATGCTGTTAAAGTAATAGTAAAGTTATTTGATGAAGAAACCCTTTGCAAGTTTGATAATGTAACTTTATTTTGGTTTGGCTTGTTTTTGGCCAATTGAACGTTTAGGTCAACTCTTTCAAGAACATTTAACGTTACAGCAGAGCTATAGGCAGATGTATTGTAATTTGTATCTTCTAAGCGGATTGCTGTTATATTTGTTTGTCCTCTAGATATTAAAGTAATTGTGCCTGTAGTTTCGTTAATTGTTGCAACGGAAGTATTGCTGCTATAGTATCTAAAAGTTCCTGTGCCGTTTCCGCCTGATGCCGTAGCGTATACGCTGTTATATGGCATAGTAACATTTTGGCTAGATAATGTTACAATTACAGGTGTTGTTTGACTTGCTTTGCTAATTGTAAATGTTTTTTCAACTGTGCCTTTGTAGTTGCGTGTTCCTGTTACAATAACTTTAGCCGTTCCTGCGTTTCTGTTGTTTTGGTAAGTAAATGTATAATCGCCTGAAGCAATTGTTGCTTTTGAATCTGTTACGGTAACAGTTGGCTTATGCTCGTTTCCTGAATACGTAAACGTTCCGCTAACATTACCTATTGAAATGCCTTCCGATGTTAAGTCTTTAGCTGTAACTGTTAATGCATGAGTTTTGCTTCCTGCTGCATAAACACCCGGTTTTGCTGCGGCTTTTGCTGTTATTGTAGTTGTTCCTGCACCTTTAATTTCAACTTCGCCTGTTGTTGCATTAATAGTTGCAACGTTTACATTGCTGCTTTCAAAAGTTACTGGGTTTCCGTCAGCTTTATCATTAGTTGCTGTAACTGTAAATTTACTGCTTCCGTAAACTTTGGTTGTGGGCGTATCTTGTGCAAACGTAATGTTTTGAGGTTCACCTTCGGTTACTGTAAGCGTAAAGCTACCTGTAATTGGGCTGTTGTAATTTGCGTTAGTATGGGCAAATTGGTATGTTAACGTTTTGCTTGTATTTAAAGGATAGTTTTTAATTGTATCTTCTGTTATAACGTTATTTCCGTCTTTTAATGTTAAAGTTCCGCTTATTGCTTCTTCATTAATGCCTGTTGCAGTTTGAGGTTTAGCAATTGCACCACCAACTTTAATTGATTGATTGCCAATTACGTATGTTGCTGTTGCTTTTGTAATTGCTGCTTTTGTAAAGTTATATGTTGTTAATGCAGAATCTTTAACATAGTTGTCTTTACTAGCGCCTTGTAGTTCGCCTAAAGTTAATACAACCGCTTTGTTGTTGCCAACGTTTGCATCTGCATATGCGCCAACAGTAGTTTCAATTTCAACAACATCGCCCCCTAAAATGCCTGTTAAAGTAAGCTTGCCTGTTGCTGTTCCTGCAGCTGTTGTTGTGTCGTAAGCTTTAGTTACTGCAAAGTTGCCGTCTGTAACTGCACTAATTTGTTTAGGTGTAATGCTTGCTTTTGTAAATGAATATGTGTTGCTTGAAAGCGCGTAGTTCGAGCTGCCGTTGCCTGTTAAATTACCTAATGTTAAGCTAACAGTTTTGTCGTTGCCAGCATTTGCATCTGCGTATGCGCCAACAGCAGTTACTTCAACGGTAATGCCTTCTTCGCCTAATTCAAGGCTTCCGCTTTGGGTTCCGGCTGAAGTTGTTTTGTCGTAAGCTTTAGTTACGGCAAAAGTACCATCTGAAACTGTTAGTACTTTTTTGTCAACTTCAATTGAAACATTTGCTGTTGCAGCTTTTGTTGTTTTATATGTTGCTGTAATAGTTGCTGTATGAGTTCCTGCCGAAATGCTAGGTTGCGGTTCAATTGTTGTTGTTGAAACACTTTGTTTAGCAGGAACTGTAATATTTTCTGTAGTTCCGCCTAATTCAAACATATTTCCTGATGAAATTTCAATTTTTGATACTATAATATCTTCATCTGAATTATTTGATATAGTTATGCTTTTTGCTGCAGGTTGAGCATCTTTGTATGTAACTTTTTCAAATGTTGGAGCTGTTATAGTAATATCAACTGTTTCTTCTAATACTGTCACATTTACCGAAACAGTTAAAGGTACGCTATTTGTATTTTGAACATCGTTTGGTAATGTTACAGTTCCGCTTACCGCAAATGTTTGTGAAGTTTTAATGCTTGGGTCATAGCTTGCACTTGCAACATCCCAACTAACATTAGCGTTAGCAGTTGTGCTGTTGTTTAGTTGCAATGTTACTTGCGTTGGAAGTTCCAATGCTTCTGCTGTTTTAGCTGTTCCGTTTGGTTTTGTTATTGCTGCAGGAGCAACTATGCTTTGAAGTATTGGTTTTGCGTATGGAATATCCATTGTTGGAGTAGTTAAAAGCGTGTCGTTTTCTGGTGTTGGGGTGCCACCTTTTAATAAAGTTCCATATTTAAAATCGTCTGTGCCGTCGCCTATAAGCACAATAGAATTTTGATTATATTTGTCTGCTTCTTCGTAAGTAGCAAATCTTATAGAATCTCTTTTTATATCACTTGCTGATTTTCCGTCTTTAAAAGCAAGCCTAATTTTTTGCAATGTTGTAAAATCAGCGTATTCAATTTCTGAAGATGCACATATTGGTCTAAATAAAATATATCCTATATTAGCGCTTTTGTTAAGAGCAATATCTGCTTCATCGCCCCAATCTAAGTCATCTTCAGCTTGACTTATTCTCAATTTAGTAATATTAACAAGCTTGTTACCTGTAATATCTTCTCCTTTTCGTTCTTTAACCCAAGCTTCCACAGAAGTGTTACTACTTGCGTCCCACATAGTAAAATCAAATACATTGTAGTCAAAAGCTATAAATGCAACTTGAACGTTTCCAAGTTTTTTGCCATTTAAGGTTTTAACTTGAAAATCAATAGCAAAAGTATCTTTGCCGTCCTTTTTGTTTTGGCTATCAATTGCACCTTTAATTTTAACTTCATAGTCAGAACCGGATGCAAAGGCAATATTTGCTGGTATTAAAGTAAACAACATAGCAAATACAAGCAAAACAGCCGTAATTTTTTTTATCTTCATTCAGGTGTTGCCTCCTTCTTAATATTCTAATGTTAAGCCTTGTAAATTAAAGTTATTTTTAGATAATAAAATAGAAATGTCTGCAGCATTTATGTTGCCGCTGCCGTCTAAGTCTGCAAGCTTGTTTACGGCATCTTCGGTCGATTTGTTAAAGTTGCTTAAAGATAAAAGAATGCTTAAGTCGTTAGTGTTTATATTTCCGTTTTCGTCAATATCTCCACACTTTAAAGTGATTAAGCTAATTTCAGGTTTTTCATGTTGTGTTAAATCTATATTTTCGCTGTAAATAGCAATATTGTTTAAAGTGAATTTTGTATGTGCTGCCTTTGTAATTTCAAGTGTATATATACCATATTCAATATTGCTTAATTCAAAACTTTTGCTTTTTGTTTCGATTGAATATATAACTTTATCATTTTGTTTTAATTGTATTGTTGTATTGCTGTTTGGGTTTTGGCTTTCAATTTTGCCTGTTAAAGTTGCTTTTTGGCTGTAGTTTTCTTCTTTAAGTTTTCCCCATTGTATTTTAATAGGTATTTCTTTTTTAATAGTTGTATTTTTTACAGAAAGCGTTAAAGTTGCTTGCCCCGGTAAGTTTGGAATTAAAGCAAGCCTAACATTTCCGTTTTTATCCACAGGGGAAATGCTGTTAATAGCAACTATATCTTCATCCGAAGAAGTGCATAAAACTTCATATTCATATGTAGATAAATCTATAGGTGTAATAGATTTTTGCCTTAAACTATTATTAAAAGTTAGTAATGAAATTGTTTTTTCAATTAGTTGTTCGTTTAATTGCTCGCCATATTCAAGTTCAATGTTTTCATCTGCTAAAATTTCTTTAATTTCGGGCTTTAAGCTTGATTCCATAGTAATGTTTTTTGCTTTAGCTTGTGCGTAGCTTTTGGCTAAATCGTTTATGGTAACAGTTATTTCGCTTTGAGGGTTGTAATTGTTTAAATAGCTTAATTTAAAAGTTTTACAAAGCCCATTTTGTGCATCTATAGCTTGAACTGTAAACAAAATTTCTCCGTCTTTATCACTTAATTTAATACTGTTGTTATTAATGCTGTCTATAGCCATATATTTATCAAACGCTATCTCAGCATAATTTTCAAAAACATTAAACCATTGTAAGATAGGATTCTTTTTAGAAATCATTTCAATATTTATATTTTTTTGTTCGGGAGGAACGGGCAGCCAATTGCTATAAGCAGTTTCGTATTCGGGAAGTTCGCACTTAACTTGCCAAATTCCAGAAGGAACGTTCCATGCATACTCGCCTTCTTTGTTTGTGTATATAGGGTTTTGCTGTTCATATTCTAAAGCGTCCCATATTACAGCACTTCCGTTATTATCTTTATAGTACAAGGTTGTTTTGACATCTTGAAGCCTATTTGAATGAACTGCTTCATATACATATCCACTTGGGTCTGTAATCATTTTGTATCTAATTGCAGTATGTAAGTTAATTAAAGAATATTGTTCTTCAATAAATTGTGTAACTGTTTGGTCTGATATTTGATTTGGAATCATTAACCCAAATAGCTGCTGTGCTGCATTTTCCAATAGCAAACAATGTTCGTTTGCAATTCCTATAAATTGTGCAGTAAACGGATAAGTTAATGCAAATACAGACGATAATATTTGCTGTTGCTGCAAATTATTAGTTAACAAGCTATTGTATTGCATTAAGCTAGTTAATAAGCCATTGTATTGATTTGGAAGTGTTTGTATTTTATTTTCTATTTCCTCCAAATTAACAGCACGACCATTAAAAATAAACATTTCGGAAACTGTTGTATGCCATATAAACACGGTTAAATCAAATAGCGGCGTAGTTTCTCCTTTTATAGTTAGAATGCTAATTGTATCATCTAAAGGAGTTTTAGCAATATCCTTAATATATATATAAGAAGTTAGTTCATTTGTTGCATCGTTAGTTTCAAGCTTAAAATATAAAGCTTTGTCATTTTCGCCTGATATTAAATAGTAGCCTTCTTCTAACAATTGTTCGGCTGTTTTTTTATCTGGTTCTATTAATACTTGCTTAGTAGTTGTATATGTTAGTTGCTCACCGTCAATAAGTATAGCTTCTGAAATATTTTCTTCCGGCTGGTTTTTTGTTGTATTAATGGTTGCATTTTTAAAATTATCAGCTACAATTGAATCATAAATACTGCTATGGCTAACGTTGTTTATATCTATCGAATATGATGGAAGCTTTCTGCTAAATTTAACAGTTAATTTGCCCGGCATATATGATTTGTCTTCTTCATCAAAAAAACCGCTTGCTATATATGAATTTCTCTTTACATCATAAGCGGCTTTAAGCCTTTTTAATTGCCCGTCAACTTCGCTATATATACAAACATTATCAATTTCGCTAATGTCATTGAATTTAATTTCAAATGTTAAAGGAAGCCCTGAATCAAATATCAAAATAGGGGTAGCCATTGAAGTTGAAACCAGTTCATGCCTTTGATTGTTGTGGCGAACAGTTAAACTTGTTATTTCGGGTACAAAATCGGAATATACAACTTTAGTTTGTACAGATAAACTATCTGAAACAGCTTTTATTATATATATGGAATTGTTTTGGGCATTGTTTAAAGTTATTATGCCTGAATATATACCAGATTCATTAACTAAAAAAGTGTCGACCAAAATTTCGTCAACAAATATTTGAACACTTCCCGGAATTATCGGTGCAGACCCTGAAACAGCAATACTACTAGAACTTATTGTTTCGTATGTATAAATTGTTAATTCATTACTAAATTCCGTTATAAATTTTATATTGTTTTGTTGCGCATATTGTTGTGCAGTGCTTCCGGCTTCGCCTTTTATAGTAAGGTCTTCGTAGCAATTTGTAAAAACATCATAACCAAAACGCATTTCATTATTTTGTATTGTTACAAAAGTTAAATTAACACAGCCTCGAAACGCTCCTGTACCAATAGAATTAACATCTTGCGGCAAGTTTATTGTAATTAAATTAGTACAGTCGGCAAATGCATATTGACCAATGTCTATGCTAAAACCAGGGTTTAAAGTTACATTAATCAAATTAGCGCAATCTTCAAATGCTCCGTTGCCAATGTTTATGTAAGACAATAATGTAAATATTGTATCAGATTTTGCAGCAGGAAATTTAATTAAAGTTTGATGCCTTCTATTAAAAAGTACGCCTGACAGTGAATAAAACATAACATTATTGGGGTCAACGTCAATGTAATATAAACTTAAGCATTTAGAAAACGCCCCGTATCCAATACTTTCAACTGTACTTGATATTTCTATTTCTCCTAAACCTACACAATAAAAAAATGCTCTTTCCCCAATAATTATAACGCCTTCTGGTATTGTCATGTTTGTTAATGATAAGCAATTTTCAAATGCCCCGTTGCCAATTGATGTAACACTATCAGGTATTATAATTTCCGCAATGTTCTCACATTTATAAAATGCACTGTCTCCAATGTTTGTAATACCATTTGGCAATATTATACTTTGCAGACTTTGACAGTTATAAAAAGTTGCTGTGTCAATTTGCGTAACACCACTTGGTATTTCCAGCTCGGTTAAACTTGAGCAGTTGTAAAATGCTCCTTTTCCGATAGTAGTAACGATATTTGGTATTTCTATTGCTTGCAAGCTTGAACAACCATAAAACATATGTTCGCCAATAGCTTCTAAGTTGTTTGATAAAGTTATTGTTGTTAATTTAGAGCATTTGTAAAACGCCGAATCGCCAATGCTTAAAACGCTGTCGGGTATTGTTGCCGTAGTTAAGTTTTCGCAATATGCAAACGCAAATTTACCAATAATTTCAACGCCTTCCGATATTACCAGTTCTTGTAATTTAGGCAAATAAGAAAACACTAAGTCATCAATAGCTATAACTTTTCTGCCTTCAATTTCACTGGGAACAGTAATCTTTGAAGAAATGCCTATGTATTCGACTATAGTAACTGTATCGTTAAGGTAATCAACAATATATTTAAAACCGTTCCATAAATTTGTTTGCCCTATAATTTTACTTTCCTTAATTTCTGCGGTTTTAAGAATTTCCGAAATTTCTGGGGTTTCTAAAGTTTCAAGATGCTTTAAATTAGTGGTTGCCGTTATCAAGCCAGTTGCATTTTGGGTTGTTGCAAAAACATTTACACTTGACATAACAAGTGTTGTAACTGTAACTATAGTTGCAAGCGTAAATGACAAAATTTTAGACACAAAACACTCCCTCCTTAATTATAAATATAACTTATTTTAGCAAACTCTTGCTTAATTGGCAACCACTTTTAACAAATTAGTAGCGGCAATACTTCCCACATTAAAATTAGCTACAGAAAAGTAAAGCTGAAGTTATTGAAAGCTTATAATGCTATTTCTAATCAATAGTAACATTTCCCTTATTAAAATTATTTGTAGAAAGTAAAGCTGAAAGGTCATTAATGTTTATGTTGCCATTTCCGTCAACATCTGCAAGATTGTTAACTGCATCTTGGGTTGATTTGTTGAAATTATTTGATGATAGAAGAATGCTTAAATCTTCTGTGTTAATATTGCCGTTGCCGTTAATATCGCCGCAAGGAGGAGTAATTAGCTTAACTTGTTGTCTATTGTCTTGCGTTAAGTCTACATTTTGATTTGAAATGACTATGTTGTTTACTATAAATGTTGTATGCACTTGTTTTGCTACTTCTAATGTATATGTTCCAGGGAAAATATTTTCAAATTGGAACACTTGCTCAACTTGACCTGCCCCCATTATTGGCTCTATTGTTGTTGTATATTTAATTTCGCCGTTTTGTTTCAAAGTAATATTGGTTGAATTGTTTGGGTTATATGTTTTAACTTTGCCGATTAAGCTAAAGCCATTTATTTTTTCAAGCTTTGCTTCTAGTTCTCTGCTTTCGTGAGCATAAAAGCTATAATTTTCACTAGCACCTTCTATTTTATTTCCATTTTCATACCAACCTACAAATACATAGCCTTGGTCTAAAATAGTATTAAGTGTTACATAATCCCCTTTAGTATAATTACCGCTACCAAAAGTTTGACCGCCTTCGGTTGCTGTTGTTGTAATACAAATATCCCCTTGTTCTTCCTTTGTTATAATTTCATCTGCTTCAACAGTTTCTATAACTTCTCCTTTGCTATCAACTACGTTAAGCACATTATATTCCGGTTCATCAACTTGTGTATTATCAATGTTTGCAACTAAAGTTTTTCCAACTTCTAAAGGAATATCATATATATTATGTCTTTGAATTTCTTCGCCGTAAGCATCAATTTCGCAAACTGTATAGTCCATAGTCCCAGCGTCCGTTCCTATAACCTCAACTTTAAAAATTTCATCACTCGGCAAGTATATATGTTTAACATCATTTTCAACGATAATTGGTACGTTGTCTTCTATAGTTTCGTCAATAATGTTGTTTGCAACCTTGCCAACAAGCACATTGTTGCTGTCGTATACGTTTACGTCTACCGGACATTTAACTGTAACTTGATAAGAATTGGAATTTGGGTCAATAAATCCATTTGGAGGATTAATAAATACTTCATTTTCATTACCGGCTTTAAGCCAACTTACATAGGTTTCCGGTGCGTGTGAAAAAGATATTGTTTTTTGCAACGTATGGTTACTGATAAAATAAGAAGTAATATCTTTAATAATCGGAGCGTAACTATACAAAAGAGAAAGCGAACCACCTTTTCCTAACAATACATCAGATAATGAATTAGTATAATCTTTGCACGTCAATTTCTTACCAATTCCGCTAATATCAATATTATAAAATCCCCAAACACTGCCCTTGCTGTACTTGTGGAAGTTTTCTGTAAACTTTTGAGTTGTTGTGGCTCCATTTTTAAATGAAGTAAATGACGAATCTGTAAGAGTTTTAAATTGGTTATTCATTTCGCTATAAACTTCTTTTCTCCAAGCCTTGTCTTTGCTAAGTAAAACTAAATCTTTCCCGTATTTGTTGTATCCCCAACTATTTAGTATTGAGCATGTAACAAAATCCTCTGGATTTACAATGTTAAAAATGTTTTCCATTGAATCTTTTTGCAAAGAAGTAATCATTTCGACATTGGGGGTTGCAAAAGTGTATGTAAAAATATCGTGCTTGTTAGCAATTTTATTTTCCTTTGTTATTTTAGCACCTAATAAATTTGCTACAGCGCCGCCTCTGCTATGTCCAGTTAACAATATTTTCTTTTTACGACCACTACTACCCACATAATTATTAATATATTCATTAATAATGGCTTGACTGCCTAAAGCGGCAATATCAAATCCATTGTGAATTTTATCGTCATATTTTCCGTTGTTGCTTTTAGAAAGATTAAAATTGCTATACCATTCGCCACCTTCAGTTCCTCGGCAAACAATTACAATTAAATCAAATGTTTCGTTGTTAACACTTATAGTTTTATGACCTAAAGACAATCCAATTTCATTGGCTTCTGTATCTTTTATTGCAACATAGTTTGTGAAATTTAAATCTTCAAATCCTAAATCGTTTAATGCGCTTTTTATGTATTGGTTTAAAGTTGGACGCCATTTACTATTATATGCAGATGCAGAAAGACTCATTGAAAGCTTGGCTAAATTATGGTTATATTTAGTGGAAGATTCAGAGAAATAACTATCTCTTACTGTTATTGGTACATTTGCTACCTTACCTGTTGCTACATCGCTATTTACATCAAAGAAAGCAGTTCCTATTTTCAGGTTATCATTTGCATTCGACAGAACTGTAATAGTACAGCTATGTTCAAACCCGCCATCAACAGTTTTTACAGTAATTATAGCCGTTCCTTCTGCAATTGCTGTAACTTTGCCGTTTGTATCAACAGTTGCTATTTCCGGCTTATTGCTTGACCATGTTACATTTTTATTTGTAGCATTATTCGGAAGCACCCAAACATTTAATTTTGTTGTTTCTCCTATGTTAAGCCGGCCATTGCCAAACGGAATAACAACGGAAGTTACGGGGATAGTTTCTCCTGAATTATCTATTAGTTTAAATGTTATTCCCTTATTTTTTGCATATGTTTCTGCATATGAGTCTTTGTAGCCGTAAATAGTTAAATTTATACAATCGTGAAATGCACTACCTCCAATATATGTAACGCTATTTGGTATTGTTATTGATGTTAAACTACTGCAATTATAAAATGCCTGATCCCCAATACTTGTAACGCTATTTGGTATTGTTATTGATGTTAGGCTGGTGCACCGAGAAAATGCGCTATATCCAATACTTGTAATACCATTAGGTATAGCTATTGACGCTAAGTTGGAACAATTGTAAAATGCCCAATCCCCAATACTTGTAACGCTATTTGGTATTGTTATTGAAGTCAAACTGGAGCAATAAGCAAACGCCCAATCCCCAATACTTATAACGCTATTTGGTATTGTTATTGAAGTTAGACTAGAGCAGTAACTAAATGTTGAGTTTCCAATATTTGTAACACCATCTGGTATTGTTATTGAAGTTAATTTAGAGCAGTTCCAAAATGCCTGATTCCCAATACTTGTAACGCTATTTGGTATTTTTATTGAAACTAGGCTGCGGCAACCGTAAAATGTATAATCTCTAATACTTGTAACGCTATTTGGTATTGAAAATTCCGCTTCCTTTTTCCCAGCAGAATATGCAACCAAAGTTGTTTTATCTTTATTATAAATTATATTTTCTATTGAAGAATATTTAGGGTTGCTTTTGGAAATTTCTAAAGAAGTTAGATTAGTGCAGTTGGAAAATACTCCATCTCCAATATTTATAACACTATCTGGTATTGTTATTGATGTTAAACTATAACAATAAGAAAACGCTCTATCTCCAATACTTATAACACTATTTGGTATTGCTATTGAAGTTAAAGGGCAACTGGAAAACGCCTCATCTCCAATACTTATAACATTATTTGGTATTGTTATTGAAGTTAAAGCGTGACAATTGGAAAATGCCTTATCTCCAATACTTGTAACGCTATTTGGTATTTTTATTGAAGCTAGCCTAAAGCACTGGTCAAATACGCTATTTCCAATGCTCATAACACTATTTGGCATTATTATTGAAACTAGCCATCGACAGTCATAAAATGCCCGTTCCCCAATACTTGTAACACTATCCGGTATTGTTATTGATGTTAAACTATAACAACAAGAAAATGCGCTATCTCCAATATTTGTAACGCCATTAGGTATTGTTATTGAAGTTAATTTAGAGCAATAATAAAATGCCCCATCTCCAATATTTGTAACGCCATTAGGTATTGTTATTGAAGTTAATTTAGAGCAATAATAAAATGCCCCATCTCCAATACTTGTAACGTTATTTGGTATTGAAAACTCCGTCTCGTTTTTTTCGACAGGGTATGCAATTAAAGTAGTTTTATCTTTGCTATAAAGCACGCCTTCTATTGATGAATAATTAGAATTATCTTCGGAAACCTCTATGAAAGCCAATTCAGAGCACGCGGAGAACGCCTGATCCCCGATACTCGTAACGCTATCCGGTATTGTTATTGATGTCAAACCGGAACGATAAGCAAACGCTAAATTTCCAATACCTACAACAGGAAACTCATTAATTCCTGATGGAATAACAACCTCGCTACTTGTACCTTTATATTTAGTTATAGTAACCGTTGCATTATCATCGTTAATTGTGTATTCCCAATCCCCAAATATTGCCATTGTTTCTATGTACTCTTGCTGTTCTGCTTCAGTAATTCTTTCGTCACCAATTGGGGTATAATCCTTTGGCAAAATATCTTCAAGCATTGTTTCTTGTTTCATAAAATCAGCGGTTTCAATTGTAACTTCGCTTTCCGCCAAAACACCCGTACTAACCGCTGCAATTGTAATTGCAGTTATTAATAAAAAAGATAAAAATCTTTTAAGCATAAAGCTCCCCCTTATTTAATCTAAAATCTAATTTCTTCCCTCCTTATTTCTAAAACTAATAGTAGTTTAGCAAATATTTACTATCCGGTCAATATTAAAAAGCTTATAGTACAACTATTAAAACCGCCAAAAGTCCACTTCTGTTAGCCATACTATAAACTTTAGATATTAATTATCTTTATTTATTTTACCACTACTAAATGTTTAAACGGCTCATTAAGAACTTTTTCATAGATAGGTTTAATGTTAGCCGGTACTGTTATTGTTTTTAAAGCAAAACAGTCTGAAAATATAGCAGGTTCAATATCTATAGCACTGTTCGGTATTTCTATTGATGTTAAGCTTTTACAACCGGAAAATGCATAGTCTTTAATTGCCAAAACACCATCTGGTATTGTTATCGACATTAAGCTTGCGCATTCAGAAAATGTATATCCTTTAATAACTTTAACATCGTTTGATACTTCCGCTGATTTTAAATTTGTGCAACCGCTAAATGCATATTCTCCAACATATGTAACGCTATTTGGTATTGTTATTGACTTTAAATTGCTACAGTTGCTAAATGCATATTCTCTAATGCTTGCAACACCATTTGGTATTACTATTGAAATTAAGCCAGAGCAATTTGAAAATGCATTTCTCTCAATAATTAAAGTGCTATCTGGTATTAAAAGCTCTGATTGTTGCTTTGCTCTTGGACAAAAAATTAATATTGTTTTATTTTTATTAAAAAGCACACCGCTATCCGAGGAGTAATTAGGGTTATTTTCAGAAACTTTTATGGAAGTTATATTATTGCAACCTACAAATATTGGGTACGCCATATCAACAACGCTATCAGGTATTAAAAATTCTGAATTTTGCTTTGCCGGAGGATATGCAATTAAAACCGTTCCACTTTTACTATAAAGTACACCATCTATTGACGAATAGTTTGGGTTACTTTTTGAAACTTTTATAGAACTTAAACCAAAACAGTTTAAAAATGCATCTTGTTCAATAACTTGAACACTACTTGGCACTGTTATTGAAGCTAAGTTAATACAGTCTGAAAATGCAGTTGGTTCAATAGTTAAAGTACCATTTGGTATTAAAAGCTCTGATTCTTGTTTTGCTTTTGGACAAATAATTAACGATGTTTTAGTTTTATTGAAAAGCATTCCATTTTCGGACGAATATTTTGAATTATTTTCAGAAACTTTTATGCAAGTTAAATTATAGCAGTTTCTAAATACTGACCGCTTAACTTCGGTAACGCTATCAGGTATTAAAAATTCGGATTCTTGTTTTGCTGGAGGATATGCAATTAAAACTGTTTTATCTTTATTATAAAGGACACCATTTTTTGATGAATAGTCGGGATTATTTTCAGAAACTTTTATAGAATTTAAGTTAGGACAGCCCAAAAATGCGTTGTCTTGAATATATTTAACGCTGCTTGGTATTGTTATTTGTGTTAAGCTTGTGCAGTTTGAAAATGCATCGTACCTAATGGTTACAACGGGTACGCCTTCTATTGCTGCCGGAATAGAAATGTTTGCTCTGTTACCTTCATATTTAGTTATGGAAACTGTATTTTCATATATAGCATAGTATAAACCATCTAAAGTTTTACTCGTCTTTAATTTAAATGGTATATTTTTATTTTTTGCATAGTATTCAAAGTTGCTTCCCGATTCACATATTATTAACAAGTCTTTATGGCAATTATCAAAAGCGTCTTCCGCAATGCTACCTACAGTACTTGAAGCTGTTACTAATGCTAAATTATAGCAATTAGAAAACGCCTTATTTGAAATGACTCCAGCCATATTTGGTATTGTTATTGAAGTTAAGCTTGTGCAATTTAAAAATGTATAGCTTTCAATGCCTGAAATGTTATTTGACATTGTTATAGAAACTAAACTTTGACAGTTTTTAAATGCACTTGCTTCAACTCTTAAAATGCTGTTTGGCATTATTAACGACACTAAATTCAAGCAATTTTCAAATGCTCTTTCTTTAATAATTAAGACACCATCAGGTATTATTAAATTTAATCGCTTATTTCCTTTAGGGCAAACAAGCAGCGTTTCTTTGTCTTTGCTATAAAGTATGCCATCTATTGATAAGTAGTTGGCGTTATTTTTAGAAACTTCTATGGAGTTTAAATTATAGCAGTTTAAAAATGTAGAATATTTAATTTCGTTAACGCTATCAGGTATTGAAAGTTTTAGGTCTTGTTTCTTTGGAGGGTATGCAATTAAAGCTGTTTTGTCTTTATTATAAAGCACACCATCTATTGATGTGTAATTAAGATTATTTTCAGAAACTTTTATGTAAGCTAGGTTGGAATATTCTAAAAAGTCTGTTGCTTTAATTTCATTAACGCTGTCATATATTAAAAATTCAGAATCTTCTTTTGAAGGAGGGTATATAAGTAAAGCTGTTTTATTTTTATTGTAAAGTACGCCATCTATTGATAGGTAATTTGGGTTATTTTCAGCAACTTCTATGGAAGCTAATTTAAAGCAGTTCCAAAACGCATATAAATCAATATTTTTAACAGTACTTGGTATTTTTACTGATGTTATATCTTTATTAGAAAATGCATCTTGCCAAATATCAGTGACATTTCTTCCGTTTATTTTGTCAGGTATAGCAACTTCTTTGTCTTCGCCTTCATATTTTGTAATAGCAACTGTGTCATTTTGGGAAACTTTGTAAGAGAAGTCTTCTGTGCTTAATTCTGGATGTTTCCAAATACTTTCTTCATATTCATTAAAATCGTCTGAATTTGAATTTTCTGCAGTTATGCCTTTTCCTAAAATGCTAGAATTAAATGCTAAAATTGCAGTAATTGTTGTTGCTAAAAGCAATAATCTTTTTTTAAACATAAAAATCCCCCTTATTTATATGTTTTTGATTCTAGTAGTATTTTAGTACATATTTCCTGTTTGGTCAACATAAAAAGCCTATAATATAACTTTTTGCCAGTTATATTATAGGCAAATTTTAATTTTTAAGTGGGATTATTGAATGATTTATTATAGTTGATATGCTGCTTCTGTTAAGTTTTCAAGTGTTACAGCGCCATCCCAATTTTGAATTTCTTCTTCATAGCGCGCTTGAATTCTTTTTGCTTCTTCTTCGCTAAATCTGCCTTGCGAAACAGCTTTATCTAACATTCTTTTATTTGAAACAACTAAGCTTGATTTATATTCATCAAGTTTTCCAGCTTCAGACATCATAGAATAAATGCTGTCGCCACTTTCTAAAGCGTGTTTTAATTGTCTTTGTGTCATACCTAACATTTTAGCTTCGCTAGGAAAAACATTTGTGCTGTTTGCTGCTGCAGCTCCGCCACCGCCAGCGCCACCTGCTCCGCCACCAGCACCGCCTGCTGTTCCAGCTCCACCTGCTCCGCCAGCTGTTGCACCTGCACCACCAGCACCGCCTGCTGTTCCAGCTCCACCTGCTCCGCCAGCTGCTCCTGCTCCAGTAGCTCCTGTTCCTCCAGCTGTTCCGGCACCTGTAGCGCCAGCTCCTGTAGCACCTGCTCCACCAGCACCAGTAGCTCCAGCTGTTCCAGCTCCTGTAGCACCTGTTCCGCCTGTTCCGCCTGCAGTACCTGCTCCTGTTGCGCCAGCTCCTGTAGCACCTGTTCCACCAGCACCAGTAGCTCCAGCTCCTGTTGCGCCAGCTGTTCCAGCGCCTGTAGCTCCAGTACCGCCAGTTGTTCCAGCGCCTGTAGCTCCAGTACCGCCAGCTGTTCCAGCGCCTGTAGCTCCAGTTGCGCCCGTACCTGCTGTACCAGCAGTTCCTGTATTTCCACCTCTGCCGCCTGCTGTTCCAGTAGTACCTGCTGCATTACCAGCAGTTCCTGTATTTCCACCTCTGCCGCCTGCTGTTCCAGTTGTTCCTGCATTACCTGCTGTACCAGCATTACCAGCTGTATTTGCGCCTGCATTTCCTGCATTGCCTCTACCTGTTGCATTTGTGCCTCTGCCTGTTGCATTTGCACCTGTATTTCCTGCGTTACCTGTATTTCCTGCGTTACCTGTATTTCCTGCGTTGCTCATATTGCCCATGTTTCCTGTATTACCTACGTTGCCCATGTCAAAAGCTGTAAGACCTTGATTATTGTTTTGTGCTGTTTCGAAATTGTTAGCGTTTTGATTGTTTACTCCAAAATTATTAGCATTTTGATTATTCATTCCAAAATTGTTAGCATTTTGATTATTCATTCCAAACTCATTAGCGCCTTGGTTATTCATGTTAGTGTTGTTTTGAGCTGTTGTGTTTGTTGATGTAGCTGAAAAATTATCATTTTTTCCGTCTGTTACTGTTATGTCAACGTTCCCTTTATTGCTGTCTAAAATAATGCTTTTTGTATTATCTGGAGTATTTACTTGGTTTGCATCTCTAACTTGAACTTTAACTCTGTCGTTTGCATTTTCGTTAAGGTCTGCAACAATTCTTAAACCAACACCTTCTGCCATACCGCTTATTTCATCCATTTCAACAACAATACTTCTTTTTTGTTCGCTTGTGTTGTTGGCGTTGTTAACGTTAGTATTGTTTTGCATTATTATGCGACGATATTCATCAAGTTTTCCTGCAGCTTGAAGTATTTGCTCAATAGGTTGTCCATTTTGAGTAAATTGTGTTATTTCAACTACAGGTCTTCCCAAAAGTGATGCGGCAACTTGTTCAGAATAAGTTGCTCCTTGTTGTGTAGTCATAGCCATTGCAACGTTACCAAAAGCTACAACTCCTGCAAGAGTCATTGCTAATGTGTTTATTATTTTTCTTTTCATAGTTTAATTCCTCCATTAATTTCTTTTAATATCTTTAGTTTTTAAAGCTTTGGTCTTATAGCTTTTGTTACAAGCTTAGTATTACCCAATTTTGTATATTAAAACTAAGGAATATTATGTAATTTCTGGAATTAAACCATGTTATACACAGTAGCGTTTAAGTATTTAATTTCGCCAAAATCATGGCTAACAAAAGCAACAGCATTGTTTTCACTATAGTTTTTAATTAAATTCATAATATGAATTTTAGTTTTATCATCAATTCCCGAAAACGGTTCATCAAGCACAAGCAAATTACCGCAAACTGCTAAAGCCCTTGCAATTGCAACTCGCCGCTTCATACCTCCGCTCAATTCATTAGCTTTTAAATTAGCGCAGTCTGAAAGCAAAACAGAACTTAACACATGTTTTGCAAATTCAGCATCTCTTTTTTTCATAACAAATAATATGTTGTTTAAAACGGTATCCCATTCTAAAAGCCTATCTTCTTGGAAAACAACAGATATTTTTTTATTTGAAAGCCCTTCTATATTGCCTCTGTCCATTTTTTCGATACCCATTAAAATATTTAAAAGCGTTGTTTTGCCGCAGCCTGAAGTACCACAAAAAGCCGTTACCCCTGATTGCTTAATTGTTGCGCTGAAATTATTTAAAACTGTATTTTCCTTATAACTCTTACAAATGTTATTTAACTTAATGTCCATTTTGCTTTCCTTTATATGCTATATGCCAAGTAACCTTTTAGTATTTTCGCTTAAAACACTAAAATCAAAGTCTTTGAAGTACCGTTTTGGAGAAACAAGCGGAAAATCACTTCCAAATACAATTTTATCAAGTATACCTATGCTTTTTGCAACATCATATATTTTTTTATCATATAGAAAAATCGAAGCAGCAGTGTCGTAATAAACATTTTTAAATTTTTGCCTAATTTCTTTCATAAGCTCATAAAATAAAAGTCCGCCACCAAAATGTGCAAAAACGATTTTTAAATTTTCATAGTTATATACAAACTTTTCAAAAGATGAAAGCAGCGTATTTGTTTTGCCTATATAATAATGTCCAACAGGTTCGTTCGCATGAACAATTACAGGAATATTTAATTGCTCGCAAAGCGTTGCAAAGCGCTTAGTTTGCTCATAGCTTCCAATATCAAAGTTTTGCCCAAACGGGAACAGTTCTCCAACGCCTTTTAAGCCGCATTCATAACACCTTAATATTTCATCTTCAATATTTTTTTCATTAGGTGAAATAGACATAAAGCCAATTAATCTATCAGGAAATTTTTTAACTTCACTTATAACATAATCATTAACATATTTACAAAGTCCTATATCATTAAATGAAAACCCAAATACAACTGACTTATGAACTTCGCATTTATCCATTTCACAAATAACGTCTTCAACAGTTGCAAACTTGTTTTGAGGACTACTTGAAAGCAATTCAAAATATGGTTCTTTAAGCCCTATTTTTTTGTAATCTTTTATAATATCCGGCGGTGTTACATGAACATGGGTGTCAATTATCATACTTAATTTATTTATTCAGCAAGGCTAGGGCCAACTAATATTCCAACTTTAGGCAATAAAGACAAAAGCGGAACACCAACAACAGCAGTTGCAACGCCAAAAACACAGCGTTCCATAGGTGATACAACAGCTAAAACAGTCCAAACTTCTGCCGGAGTTTTAAATATTATAAGGCTTAAATAATTTGCAATTGATGCAGTACTTGCAAAACCTGAAAAAGCGCATAGAAAAATTGCCATAGTTTGTAAAAAAGGGTTATCAGAAACGAACCATTTTTTAGCAAAAATTCCCCCAACAACAATTGCAATAAACCCTAAACCGTAAAACGAAATGGCAAATTGAGGTACTGATTTTCCTATTGGATTTGAAAACCAAAGCAATGTACCAACGGCTAAAATTGTTGCGGCATATATCCATTTGCCACGACTTACAAGTCCTGCTGCAAAAGCGTTAATTGTTCCTACTATAAACGTAAAAGCTCCAAGCCAGGCAACATGCGGCGCTGCCATTTGCCCTATAACGCCGGCTATTGCGGCGCACAATGCCCCATATATTGGGCCAAACAAAATTCCTGCAAGCGGAAATAGTGCCGTACTTACCGAAAATGTTCCCCCAACTCCTATTAAAGGAATTGCAGGAACAGCATGGGAAGCTGCCATAATTGCGGCAAAAACGGCTATTATTGAAAGATGTATTTTTTTATCTGCTAACTTCAAAGTTGTTATCTCCTTATTTTCTATTTCTTGTTTTTTGCTTCCTTATTTTTTAAAGCTTTTTAAAATTTTAGTGCCCAATTCATCAACTGTTAATGAAATTTTATTACCAATTGGCATAGCATTTGAAAGTTCGATTCCTAATTGTGTAATTTGAGGAGGTGTTATAAATTCAAAAGCTTTTTTACAATTGCCATCAACTAAAATCTTCCCCTCATCTAAAACTATAACTTTGTTTGCATATTCGGCAACAAGTTCCATGTTGTGCGTTACAAAAATAATTGTTGTTCCTTCGGCATGAAGCTTTTTAACTATGCTCATAATCATTAAGCAGCCATCACAATCTTGCCCGCTTGTTGGCTCATCTAATATTAAAATTTCAGCACCAATAGCAACAACAGAAGCAATAGCAATTTTCATGCGTTTTGATTTAGGGAGCGCAAACGGAAACTCTTTTCTAATACTTTCAAGCTCAAAGCAAGTAATGGTTTGTTCTAGCCGCTCTTTAATTTGGTGTTTTGAAAACCCAAAGTTTTCAAGCCCAAGATATATTTCATTTTCAACCGTATCACAAAATAGTTGTCTATCTGGGTTTTGCATAACAAAGCCAATTTTTTTTGCAATATTTAATATATTTCTATCATCGCTTCCATCTATATAAATGTTGCCATATGTTGGCGCTAACAATCCTACAATATTTTTTAAAAGCGTTGATTTGCCTGAACCGTTTTGCCCAACAACTGCAACAAATTCGCTTTTTTCAATGTTAAAGTTTATGTTGTCAAGTGCTTTATGACCATTTTCATATACATATGTTAAATTATTAATTTCTAAAGCCTTTAAAGCAATATTGTCCAACAATTTCTGAAAACGCCTCCTCTTTAGTTATTGGAAAATTTTGTAGTGGTGCATTGTTTTTTTCTAAAAATTTTGCAAGAAGTGAAACTTGAGGAGGTTTTATTTCATTTAACCTAAAAACAACGCTTGGTTTATCAAGTGCTAAAACTTCCCCATCTTTTAAAAGGCATATTTTATCAGCAAAATATGCAACTTGCTCACTTTCGTGAGTTGCAATTATAATTGTTGTATTATAATTGCTTTTAATTTTTGCAAGTAGTTCAAATACTTTTCTTGTTGCCAAAGGGTCAAGCTGTGATGTTGGCTCGTCTAAAACAATTATAGGGCATTGCATTGCAATTGCACAAGCTATTGCCAGACGCTGCTTTTGCCCTCCTGAAAGAAGCGTTGGGGCATAATTTGCATATTTACTAAGCGAAACAACTTCTAAAGCTTCACAAATTCTGTTCTTAATTTCATTTGGGCAAATATTTAAATTTTCAAGCGCAAAGGCAACTTCATTTTGAACTGTTGGCGTAAACAGTTGCGTTTCTGGGTCATCTAAAACAGTTGCCACAGTTTGAGAAAGCTTATAAACGGGAGTTTCATATGTATTTTTTCCATTAACAACAACTGTTCCCGTTAATTCTCCTAAAAAAGAATGTGGAATTATACCGTTTAAAGTTAGGCAAAGCGTTGTTTTACCCGAACCGTTTTTACCCATAATTGCAATAGTTTCTCCTTTTTTAAACTCTAAGTTAACGTTTTTTAGCGCATATTGCTTAGAATTTGCATATTTATAGCATATATTTTCAAGTTTAATCAGTTTAATCACCCTTTGGCTTTTTAGCGAAATATAAATACCAATATCGAAAATATAAAAACAACAGCTAATGTAAAATAGTCAATTGAAGTCATTTTAATGCTGTCTATGCTTGTTCTTGTTTTAAAAGCCCCAAATGCTCTTGTGTCCATTGCAACACCAACCGATTTTGCACGGCACATAGCCCCTATTACTAGCGGTATTGCAATTAATTTGTATACTTTAAGCTTTTTAATAAATGTGCCTTTTTGCGTAATTCCTCTTAATTTTTGCGCTTCCATTATATAGCCTATTTCTTCTGTAAACGTTTGTACAAAATTAAGCGAAGCCGTTGCTGTATATGCAATTTTATAATTTAGCCCAAGTTTAATTAAACCTAAAGCTAAAATATTTGTTTTTGTAGTTAATGTAACTAATGGCATAAGTACCGTTAGCGTAATTAACCTAAACCCAACTAACAGCCCAAAATAAAAACCTTCCAACGAAAGCCGGCTTTTATAAAAAAAAGATTGGGTCAGCACAATAAATGCAACTATTTTTATTAAAAACGTAAAATATTTAGCTAAAATTTTAAATTGAAGTTTGCATAACTTCCAAAGTGCAATAAATAAAATAAATAGCCCAAAAATAACTAAGAATTTATTTGTTGAAAAAATAATAATACTTAATACTGCCAGCGATATAATTTTTGTTCTGGGGTCCATATGCCACACCCTTTTTTAAAATTATAACTATTTTTTTATTATACTAAATTTGCTAAAATTGTCAAACTGTTTAAACTTTATAATAAATAAAATTATAATATATGACGATATATAATCGTAACAGAAATAATGGAGTAAATACAAATTCAAGGAGTGATAACATGAACGTTGATAACACTACTTCAAGCGCAACATGGCAATCTTCTTCAACAGCAACATCATCAACAACAGCAAGCTCAACAAGTAAAACTTCAACTACTAATGAAACTACATCTAAAGCAAACCCAACAGGAAATGAAACAGCAGGAGTTTACGAAAAATCTACAGAAACTAAAGGCACATCAAAAGAAAAATATGTTGTTGACAGAAAAGCTGTAGACCAAATGATTCGAGAAAGCAAAACAGGCGAATCGAAGCTTAAAAAGCTAATTGAAGGCTTAGTTAGAAAGCAGGCAGGGAAAAATGCAGTTGCAAGCGGCGCAAGCATAAGCGACGAATTTAACAACTTGCTTTTTAAAATTAAAAGTGGAAAAAACGCATACGTTGAAATTGATGCAGAAACAAGAGCACAAGCTAAAGAAGACATAGCGGAAGGCGGCTATTACAGCGTTGAAAAAACAGCAGAGAGGATTTTAGGCTTTGCCAAGGCAATATCAGGCGGCGACCCTTCAAAAATCCCGGCATTAAAAAAAGCTGTTGAAAAAGGCTTTGAAGCAGCAGAAAAAGCATGGGGCGGCAAACTTCCGCAAATTAGCCAGGATACTTATGATACAGTTATGAAAGGTTTCGATGAATGGGAAGCTTCGGCAAAAGCTTAAAAGTTTATAATGAAAAAGCTTTATAAAATCAAACCATATCCGGCAGCTTTTGGTTGCCGGTATTTAGTGTAAAACTATAAAAATATTAAGGAGAATAATTTATGAAATTTACAAAAATGCAAGGAGCAGGAAACGACTATATATATGTTAACTGCTTTGAAGAAACAATAGAAAACCCAAGCGAACTTGCAATAAAACTTAGTGACAGACATTTTGGCATTGGTTCTGATGGGCTTGTTTTAATTAAAAAATCAGATGTTGCCGATTTTAAAATGGAAATGTATAATTCAGATGGAAGCCGCTCTCAAATGTGTGGCAATGCAACCCGTTGCATTGGAAAATATGTATTTGAGCGTGGGCTTACAACAAAAACAACAATAACGCTTGAAACACTTGCAGGAATTAAAATTATTAAGCTTTTCCCCCAAAAAGGAATTATTGAAGTTAATATGGGCGAACCTATACTTTCTCCAAAAGAAATTCCTGTTACTGCCAGCTCTAATGTGGAAAAATTTATAAAACAACCGCTTACTATTGACGGAAAAACATTTTTAGTAACTTGTGTTTCAATGGGCAATCCCCATGCCGTTGTTTTTATGGAAAGTGAAAGTGATGTTGATAATTTAAATATTGAAAAGCTAGGACCTCTTTTTGAAAACAATAAAATTTTCCCAAGTAGAATAAATACTGAATTTGCTTTTATTTTGGATGAAAACAAAATAAAAATGCGTGTTTGGGAGCGTGGTTCTGGTGAAACGTTAGCTTGCGGAACAGGTGCTTGTGCAACTTTAGTTGCGGCTGTTTTGTGCGGGCTTGCAAAAAGGGAAGCAACGCTTGTATTGCGTGGCGGAAATTTAAATATAAAATGGAGCAAAGACGATAATTGCGTCTATATGGCAGGTGGAGCAGAGTTTGTTTTTGATGGAGAAATTAATTGTTGACATTTTTAGTAAGTTAGTAGTATACTATATTTAGTAATCTAAATATAAAAAGGGTGATATTATAGTGAAAGTTCCAACCAACCTAAAACACAAACCCGTTATAGTTTCAGAAGAATATGATAAAATAGACGGAAGAATTAAAGGCTCAGATGCAAAAGGCTTGTCTATTGGGCTTGCTCAATGGAGTGACAGAGGGAAAGTTAGCGCTTCTGCTAAAGTTTGGAGACATACAGGAGAAAAATGGTCAAGACAATCAGAAGAAATGCCGCTTCATCGTGTTGTAGACCTTGCAATATTTCTATGCAGAACAAAGTTATATTTTAAGGAAGCATATAAATATAAAAATTTATATGATGAAAATAATATTCAAATAGATAGAATTGCATTGCAAGGTGGCGCAATGAACGTTTCTATTTGCACAGACAATGAAATGCTTGACGAAGACATACAGCTTCTGTACGCAGAGCTTGCCAAAGATGATGAGCTTTTAGGCGAACGCCTTAGTAGGTTAAGTTCAATACTTAAAGAAATGGGATACTAAAATATATTTAATTCAACTGTAACTACAAAGCTTACTCTATCATTTAAATAAGTTATATGCTTAATATTTAAAATACAAAGGAGATTTAACATTGGCTACAATTAACAAAAATTATACAAAACTACCGGGAAATTATTTATTTGCAGATATTAGTACAAAAGTTTCAAAATTTGCTGCAGAAAACCCAACAAAAGAAATAATTCGCTTAGGAATAGGCGATGTAACACGCCCCCTTTCTCAAGCTGTTGTTTGCGCAATTAAGGAAGCAGCAGACGAAATGCTAACAGAAGCAGGCTTAAAAGGCTATGGCCCATATGAAGGCTATGAATTTTTACGTAAACTAATAGCAGACAACGACTTTGCATCACGTGGCGTTAATATTGACATTTCAGAAATATTTGTTAGCGACGGTGCAAAAAGCGATACAAGTTGCATTGGCGACATTTTTGGAACAGACAACATAATTGCTGTCTGCGACCCTGTGTACCCTGTATATGTCGATTCAAACGTAATGGGTGGACGTTCCGGCGAACTTTTAGAAAACGGCAAATGGAGCAATATAATATATATGGAATGCACAGAACAAAATGGATTTTTGCCAGAAATTCCAGCTTCTAAAAAGGCAGATTTAATATATCTTTGCTTTCCAAATAACCCAACAGGAGCAGTTGCAACAAAAGAATATTTAAAAAATTGGGTTGAATATGCGCAAAAAAATAACTCTATAATATTATACGATGCCGCATATGAAGCATTTATAAGCGACGACAGCTTACCTCGCAGCATTTTTGAAATTGAAGGCGCTAAAAGCTGCGCTATTGAATTTAGAAGCTTTTCAAAAACTGCCGGCTTCACAGGAACACGCTGCGCATATGTTGTTATTCCAAAAGAACTTGTAGTTGAAGGTGTTAGTATAAATTCATTATGGTTGCGTCGCCAATCTACAAAATATAACGGTGTTTCATATATTATTCAAAAAGGAGCGGCCGCCGTCTATTCAGAAGCAGGGCAAAAAGCCGTTAAAGAAACTATAGATTATTATATGAAAAATGCTTTCGTAATTAGGGAAGGTTTAACCAAAGCAGGGCTTACTGTTTTTGGCGGACAAAACGCCCCATATATTTGGGCAAAAGTTCCAAGCGGTTATACATCATGGCAATTTTTCGACAAACTTTTAAATGAAGTATTTGTTGTAACAACTCCGGGTGTTGGGTTTGGGCCAAGCGGCGAAGGATATGTTAGATTAACGGCATTTGGAAGTGCAGAAAATACTAAAAAAGCAATTGAAAGAATTAGCGAAATGTCTTTAAGATAAAATACTTATTTGCGTCAATGGAGTTTCTAATAAAATTTTAAAAATATTACAGCTTCTTCCCCACGGCTAAAGCCGGGGGCTTGTGCCGTTGAAATGGGTGACATATTCCCTTGCCTATCTAAGATATAGGTGAGTGAGTATGTCACATATTTTCTAATAACCTTCAGCACAAACCATCTAGCGTTTATTATAATAATGCCTAGGTAGTTTTTATATATAAATTTCAATAAATAAAAGGACTAAAAAATACAATTTGCATGTCAAAAAATATTAGTTCTATTTCATCGTCTTGTTATAACATAATTTTTTAGTGGCATACAAATATTGCATAATAAAAAATTCCCCACCAAAGCAAAGCTTTTTAGGGAATTTATGCTAACACGCCGCATTGGCGGTTTTATATATATCAAATACAGTTCCACAAAGCCCAAACTTTAAAACATAGTCAATAACTTGCCGCTCTGTAAATACAACTCCTTCATCAATTATATATACAACAAAAAAGTAATCAAAACACAAAAGCTTAACTATATTTTTAACTTGCGCTTCTTTAAAAACGGCAAAAGATTTAAGCGGTAAAATTCTTTTTTCTTTATGCTCTTTGTCTTTAAAAGAAAGCAAGCGGCAAAATTGCATTTGGGCATTAATATTACCGTTTTTATTAATAAAAATTAAATATAAGCTAATGCACAAAATACTTATATTGTATGGATATAAAACAACTTGCACAAAACCAATTACTATAAGAATGTAACAAAATATTTTACTAATTTTAGTTATTAAGTTGCCTGCTTTAATCGTTCCAATCATTCTTCCTAAAATAGCACTAAAAACGCTTCCGCCATCAAGAGGATATATTGGAAGCAAATTAAAAAAGAAAAGAGAGATATTTGCAGCAACAAAAAATTCATATTTTCCTTTAAAAAATAGTAATGAAAGCATTGCCAAAAGCAAGTTTGCAAAAGGCCCGGCAAGCAAAACAACAACCTTTTTAAATAATGGTAAAAAATCAAAATCTTCAACAACAGCAAAAAGCCCAATTGGTGTGAAGCTAATTTTTTCTGTATTAAGCCCAAAAGCTTTGGCTGCTATAATATGAGATAGTTCGTGCAATATTGCTATTGAAGTAATAATTGCAAATTGTTTTAAATATCCTAATGCTATTGCTATTACAGAGAAAAATAAAAATGATTTGAATGTTGAAATTTTCTTAAGCAAGCAATCAACTCCCAAGGACGCAATATTTTCTAGTCGGCAGTATAAAAATCTTGTCGGGAGTTTATGTCGCTTAAAATATCTTCATCTATTCTAAAGTTATCGTTGGAATTATTATTAATTTCCAAGCTATTTTCAGGCTCGGCTTCAAAAGTTGAATTATATGTACTTTCTTCTTCTTTTTCTTCTTCCTCTTCCTTAGTTCCCCCGAATATTGTTTGAACTGAATTTTTCATATTTTCGGCAGTTTTAGTAACACTGCTGTATGCTTCAACTACTTCATCAACGCTTGTTTCTCCTAATAAAACAAATTTTAAGCTATTTCTAATATCTTCTGAAAACGGCGTATCAACAACACGAACAAAAAGCAAAAAAGCCAAAACTAAACCGCAAACAATACATTGCGTCACAACTGTGTCAATTGTGCTTGGCTTTGTTTTAGGCTTTTTCCTGCTAACATATCTTTTGCTTTTGGTATATGCCCTTCGTCTGTTTGGTTCCATTTTTAAAACCTCCTTCGTAATTACACATATTAATTAAATATATGCAGTGAAGGTGGTTTAGATAACTTGTTTATTTTCTTGTTCAAACCTAATTTTTAAAAGTTTAAATTCCTTAATTATATAAACAAAAGCAACAACTGTAGAAATAATATCTGAAAGGGGATTTGCCATAAATGCTCCATTCAACCCTAAAAGTTTAGGCAAAATAAAATATGCAGGAACTAAAACAATTACTTGTCGTAAAAGACTTAAAATAATAGAAATTTTTGCCCTTCCAATAGCTTGAAAGAAATTTGTTGCCGGAACTAAAAACCCTAACAGCGGCATTGAAGCTAAAAATATTCTTGCACCTTTAGCACCTAATGAAACTAAAGATGGGTCGTCGTTAAATATTAAAATCATTTGTGGGGCAAACATTTCAACAACTAAAAAACCTGCCGTACACATAGCAATGCTATATATAACCGACCATTTAAACGCATCTCTAACACGTTCATAATTTTTTGCGCCGAAGTTAAAGCCTATTATAGGCTGCACACCTTGGTTTATTCCTAAAATGGGCATAAAAAGCAAAACAAAAAGGCTCATAACTATAGTCATGCTACTAATTGCCATATCTCCCGAACCAATTTCAAGCTCTCCGTAATATTGAAGGGTGCGGTTTGCAATTGCCGAAATAAAGCTTGCGGCAACTTGCATTAAAAACGGTGAAAGTCCAATTGAAAAAATGCTTGCAACAACGGCAAAATCGGGTTTTAGGTTTTTAAATTTAAACTTAATTACAGATTTTTTACCGAAAAAATACGCAAAAATCCAAACACACGTTACAAGCTGAGCAATAATTGTTGCCCAAGCCGCCCCTTTAATTCCCATATTAAAGCCAAAAATTAAAATTGGGTCTAATATAATATTAACAACTGTTCCAATAATTTGAGTAGTTGCAAAGCGAACGCTGTTTCCAGCAGCACGTATAGGGTGATTCATTGAAAAGGATAAAAAGGCAAATGTTGAACCGATTAATATAATAGACATATAGTCTATTGCGTATGGTAAGCTGTTTTCTGTTGCCCCAACCAAAAGCAACAAAGGCTTTAAAGTTAATAAGCCGCCAATTGTTGAAAATGCAGCAAATAAAATTGTTAATGTAAATGCATTTCCAAGTACTTTTTCGGCAAACTGTTGCTCACGTTCTCCAAGGCTAATTGAAATTCGGGAAGCAGCCCCTATTGCAACAAGCATTGAAAATCCCATTATAATATTCATTATAGGCATACATATGCCTATTCCGGCTAGCGCGCTTGCGCCTATGCCTTCCATTTTTCCTATCCAAAATCTATCAACAACATTATACAATGCCGAAACAACCATTGAAATAATAGTTGGAATTGATAGCTTTATTACAAGAAGGCTTAGTTTTTCCGTTGCCATACGGTTTTCTAGGTTTGTTGACATTTTGAAATCTCCTAACAATTTACTTTAACTTTTAAGAAAAAACACCTAATCCACATAATACCATACTAATTAAAATTAGGCAATATTTTCAATGCATAAAACGGTTTCCTAGCATGTTAGTATATTGACTTTTTCCAAAAAATATAATAAAGTTATTTATAATATGAGAAATCATAGCATAAAATAAGCTTTTAACAGTTAAGTAAATATTTCAAGTTTAACGAAAAAGAGCAAAGCACTACCTAGTCTTTAGATACAAATTTATTAACTATTTGTAAGAACATATTAATTGGTGTAGTTAGTCAAATATAATAAAATTCCATAAAAATATTAAATATTTCATTAATTTTAACCTAACTAACAATTAAAAGCAAAAAGGGAACATATTATAATGATAAGAAAGGAGAAAATAACTAGTGAAAAATGCAATTTGTGAGTAAACTAAAATTAAGGGGGTTATTGCAGCTCCCGCTGGCTTAATGAAAGCACGTTAGATAATCGCTAAGTAAAAAGACAAGGTGGGGTAAAAAATGAAAAACATAAGCGTTATATTGTTAACTTGCGCTATAATATGCTTTAATTTTAATATGGCTGTTGTTTTTGCGGATACTCCTAAAAAAGCAATTCCTGCAAACTCTAAAGTATTAGTTAATGAAAAAGAGGTTGAGCTTGAAGCATATAACATTGAAGGAAGCAATTATTTCAAACTTCGTGATATTGCAATGGCAATTAATAATACGGCTAAAAATTTTAATGTGCAATGGGATGAAACTAAAAATGCATTAAACATAATTAGTAATAAACCATACACAGTAGTCGGCGACGAATTAAAAACTTCGGAAACCAGAACAGAAAAAGCTGTTTCACCATCTAATTCAAGCATATATTTAGACGGTAGCAAAATAAGCCCGTCAAGCTATTTAATAGATAACAATAACTACTTTAAACTAAGAGATATATGCAACGCTCTAAGCATAGACGTTGATTGGATTTCAACCAAAAATACTATTGCAATAACATCAAGCGTTCACAACAATTACGTTATGGCTTCAACAGACAACTCATCAGGGGTAAACACTGCCTTTACAGGCAGCCTAGAAGCTGAAAGCACTGTAAATTCATATAAATTTAAGCTTGATAACCCCGGAAAAGTTTGGCTTACTTTTTCCCACGACGGATTTAGCAGTGCAAAAACATATTGGATTGCAGGCTTATATGATTCTAAAAATGCAAGACGTCTAACGCTTCACTCAACAGGAAACGACACAAAAAAAGACTCTAGTAATTTATATTTGCCTTCGGGGGAATATGTTGTTAAGGTTGAAAAGGGAGAATATAACTGGTCTTGGATTAATTATGAGCTAAAAGTTAATTATGAAGCCAACAGCAGCGGAAAGTATGAAGTTGAAGACAACGACACGTTAGAATTAGCAAACGTTATTAATACAAACTCTGAAATATCAGGAAGCTTTTGGCATGATAAAGATGTTGACCAATTTACATTTGATTTAAAAACTCCGGGTAAAGTTTGGCTAGTTTTTTCCCATGAAAATTTAAACAGTGCAAAAACATATTGGATAATAACTTTATACGATTCAAGCGAAACAAAACATTTAGTTTTCCATTCAAACGGCGACGAAACTAAAAAAGGCTCTATAAATGCATATTTGCCTGCCGGAAAATATTTTGTTAAAGTTGAAAAAGGCTATTATTACTGGTCTTCCATAGATTACGGGCTTAAAGTTAATTACGAATCCAACGCTAACAAATATGAAATTGAAGACAATAATGCAGCCCAAGAAGCAAACCAAATAAGCACAGATACAGAAGTTATTGGAAACCTTGGAAGTGACAAAGATGTTGATTATTTTGTTTTTGATTTAGCTGATTCAAGAGAAGTTTCAATAGCATTTGAACACAATAATTTAAATAGCACAAAATCTCATTGGTCTATAGGCTTGCATGATTCTAATGATTTGCAGCGGTTAGTTTTCTATTCGAACGGAGATGAAACTAAAAAAGGTTCGATTAATTTATTTTTACCTGCGGGAAAATATTTTGTTAAAATCGAACGGGCTGAAAGCTGGTCTTGGATTGATTATATTCTTAAAGTTAATACAAACTAGAGGGCGCCTTGTGCGTTCTCTAGTTATTTTAGTTAAAGACACCCTTTAGTTGTTTCAGGCTATTTTTTGTTATATAAAAACAAGCTTGCCAATTTTCGGTTTAATATATTTGCAATTATTTTTCCGCTAATTCTTTTAACATAGTTGTTATATTCGTTTACAGCATCGTTATAAAACTTAGATTGAAAGTTAATTTTTTGCTCTATATTATCAATTTCTAAAAATATTTTTTGAAGCTCTAGGCTGCTTTTTGCAACTGTGCTTGCTTTAGATGCCAGTTGCAACAGCCGCAGGCCGTGTAAAAACCTATTGTATGCCAATGCAAGCTGTTTTGTATTATTCGATTTTTCATATATAGCTTTCGATGTTGTTATTATGTAATATATTTCATCGCTAATTCTGTTTTTTGTTATTTCATCAACAATTTGAGGAACAAGTGCATAGCATTTTTTAAGTTGGTCTTCCAGTAAAGCTTTTAAATCTTTAACTTTTCTTGTTTTTTCGCTTATAATTATATAGCTTATTATTAGATATGTTAAAATTATTATAATTATTAAAATGCACATAAACATTATTAACATAATACTACCAACTTTCAAGAAACTCCATAAATAAAACTTCTAAGGTTAGCTGAAAGCTTGCGTTTTGACTTAACCTAAACTTTGCGGCAAAAATAGAATTTATGCAATCAATTAGTTTTTGCGTTGAATAATGTCTTGAATTAACTTCAATATTATTGAAATTTTCATATTTTTGAGCAAGAAAAGCTTCATTGCCTGTTTCTTTAAAAATTAAAACATCACGATACCAAATTAAAAGCATATCTAAACATTCATGCATTTTTTCTTTAAAACGTTCCAGTTCTTTTGAAACTTTAAAAGCATCAAGTATGGTAAATTCTTTTATATTCGCAGCTAGGTCTAACATATAACTATACATATTGGTTAATTCGTCATCGCTGCATAGCGAAATAGCACGCCCTATATTACCGTTTGAAATTGAAGCAATTAAAAATGCTTGTTGCTTTGGTATACTTTGCTTTTCAATTAAAAAACTTGCAACATGTTTAACCGGAAGCTGTTTTAATTTAAAAATAGTGCAACGTGATAGTATAGTTGGCAAAAGAGCGTTAAAGTTTTCGGTTAATAAAATGAACATACCATAACTTGAAGGTTCTTCAATTGTTTTTAACAATGCATTTTGTGCGGCAGTAGTTAACTTGTGTGCTTCTAATACAATAAAAATCTTTTTGTTGTATTTAAAAGGTTTTGTTTGCATTTGCTTAATAATTTGTTCCCTAACATCTGAAACGCCAATGCTTTTTAATTTTGTGCCGCAAACAAAAAATACATCGGGGTTATTTTTGCTTTCAAATGTTGCACATGAAATGCAACTATTGCAGCAAGCCCCGTTTTCACTGCTTTTTTCGCAAAGAAGCGCTTTTGCAAGCGAAAAAGAAAGAAGTTTTTTGCCCATTCCAAAAGCTCCTGAAAAAACTAGTGAATGGGGAACTCTTTTTAATTTAATTGCAGTTTTTAAATAATTAATTATGTTTTCGTTTCCAATTATATTTTCAAATTCATACATACTTTTTAAATAACTATATCAAGCAAAAGCCCTCTAATCTCATCTGTTTTTTCCAAAATTGTAAGATGGTCTTTTTCAGACTTTAAAAGCTCTTGCGCCAATTCGTCCAATTCTTTATTAACAAGCTTAACAATGCCATAAACTCTATGTCGTCCTCGTCGGTCTAAAAAGTTTTCACGTGAAAATTTATGCGAATTTGTTACAACTTCATTTATGAAGTTTTGAACAAGCCCACGGTATTTTTTCATGTCTTTAATGTCCATATGTTCTGCAAGTTTATTGCCGCAAACTGTAATTTCATCAATTAAATCTTTAAGCTTACTAGCAAGCTCGTCTTCTGAAAGCTTGCTTAATGTTAGGCTAAAATCTTTTTCAGCTTTTTTTGCTTGCAAAGTTTGCGTTTTTTGAAGCTTTGCCGCTAAAATTTCCGAAACTTTAAGTTCCATAACGCAACAACTCCTTGCACATCAAACTTTTTTAAAGTCTTCAACGTTAAGTACGAAAATGGTAGCTCCCCCAACTGTTATTTCAACAGGGTATGGAACGTATCCTTCTGCGCCACTAACCCCCGAGGTATTTACTGAAGCAATTTGCTTTCTTGATTTACATTTTTTTTCAATTATTGAAACAAGCTCTGGTATTCTGTCTTCTTTGCAGCCACATATTAAAGTTGTGTTTCCTGCACGCAAAAAGCCACCCGTTGTTGCAAGCTTTGTAACGCTAAATCCTTTTTCGCTTAATGTATCCATAATTACAAATGCGTCCTCGTCATGTATTATTGCTAAAACAAGTTTCATAAAAAAACCTCCCATTCCTTGCAAATCCATTCCGTAAATTCATTATGGCTTTATTATAGTACAATTATATCATATTTACTGATATTTAAAAACAGGAAAAACAAATTTTTTAGCTAAATTGTGCGGCGCTAATAAAATATTTGCAAACATTGCCTGTTGTGTCTTCCCCTATAAATAAATATGAAGGTTGAACAATGCTATTTTCATATGTGTATACGATTGCAATTCTTTCGGTATCTATATTTATATTACTAGGAATGCTTTTAAGTGCTTCATCTATTGTTTTTAAACTAATATTGCTTAATTGCTTAAACTTATTATAATAATATTCCATTTTAACTATATTTCCCATAGTGTCGATTGTTATTGAATTGTTGAACGAATATAGTTTTATGTTATCTAATAGGCTTATAAACTTAATATTGTAAAATTGCCCGTCAAAATCAACAACTGCTTCATCATACGCAAAAAATAAAATTAAGTTGTCTATAAAGGAAAGAGCCAAGTTTAATGCATCGCCATTTCCATCAATTGGCTTATTTCTAGCTTTTGAATCGTTTTCATACATTATATAGTTTAAATATTTATATACTTTTAACTTATCGTTATATTCTCCATAAAACAAAAAGTATTCATCGTATTCTAAAAAATTTTCTTTCATATTAAATATATCGGCAAAATGCATTGCGCTATTAACAGTTACTTCGCTGTTTTCTATTATATAAGTATTTAGCTTTTTAGGATTTTTAGATATATTAGTCTTATTTACGGCATATATGACGTTTATAAACAAAAAACCTATTGAAACTGCTGTTATTGCTACATAAATTAGTTTCTTAATCATTATAATCAAATCCCTGTAATATATTTGTTGGCATTCCAAACGAAACACAGTATTTTAATTATGCATTTTGCTTAAAATAGAATTGCAAGCTAATCACCAAACATTAAACTTGCAAAACTTTTTAACCTGACTATTAATCGAAATTATTATATATAAAGTTTTAACGAAATCTTATAATTTAAAATCTAAAATTTTAGAAAACAGGAGGCAAATGTTATGAAGCGTAACAAAAAATTTATAGCTGCAACTATATCGGCTGCTATGCTAGTTGCTTCTTTGGCGACAGGAATAACAGGCTGTTCATCAAATACGCCTGAAAATAATGAAGCCAATGTAACAGGGCAAAACCTTACAAATAGCGTAAATCGCTCTAACTATAATACCAGTTACAATAGAAGAAACGCAAGGAGAGTTGCCGATAATACGTACACAACAAGATATGGCAATGAAACTTACAGAACCCCAAGAACCGGAACAAGTACAGTTGCAGACAACACTTATAGAACAAGTACTGTAAATGACCGTTATGGAACTACAACAAGAATTGTTAATGATGGCAACACAACAATAAACAGAACTTTAACAAACCAAGTTGGTAGAACTACAACAGCACCAAGAACAGTATTACCTTATACAGTATCTAGACCTTATAACGATGCAAGCAATCGTTATGGAGCTACAGCAAGAACTAATAATAATGTAAACACCACAATGAATAGAAGCTTAACAAACCAAGTTGGTAGAACTACAACGGCACCACGTACAGTAACATCTGCACCTTATAGTTATAGCAACAATGTTAACTATGCTTCCAGAAATTATGCAGATGGAAGAAATTATTATACACCCAGTGTAAATAACTATGCAGGAGATTATACTACAGCAAGAAACTATTATGGTAATGATGTAGTTTATAATAATGGAACTTATACAGGAACAGCTTATAATGGCACAACAGCACCTATTAATAGGGCATATTATGATACTGCAACACGCATAAACAACAACAATTATGATAGTTATGCAACAAATTACACAACAAACAGAGCATATGGAAATAACTTAACAAATAGAGTTGATGTTGTTGCTCCCAGGAATACTTTAACAAATAATATAGCTAGAACATCTAGGGCATCTGGAATGACATCAAATAATATTTATACAACACCCAGCAACGTAAATAGAACAACAACAAATGTTCCCAGTAATATTATGAACAGCCCTTTAAAAACTTATTATGTTAATAATGACGGAAATACAACAGTAACAACAAGAAATGTAAATAATGTAACTAAAACAACGCCAAGCACAATTACAAATAATGTAACTAAAGCTACAACAAAAGCGGCACCAGCAAAAACTACAGTAACAAAAAAAGCTCCGGCAACAAGTAAAAAAACTGTAACAAATGCAGCGGCAAAAGCGAAAACAACAACTACAAAAGCAACAGTAGCAAAAAATAAAGCAACTAATACAACAGTAAAGCGTAATACAACAGCAAAAAATACTAATGCGGCAATTGCAAATAATACAGCAAAAGTAACAAAAGCAAAAACAACAAACAAGAAAACAACAGTAACACCTAATACCGCAACAACAAGAAATACAAATACAGCAATTACTAATAATGTAAATAGAGCAACAAATAATGCAACAGTAGCACCACGTACTACAGCAACAAGAAATACTAATACTGCAACAACAGTAACACCTAATACCGCAACAACAAGAAATACAAATACAGCAATTACTAATAATGTAAATAGAGCAACAAATAATGCAACAGTAGCACCACGTACTACAGCAACAAGAAATACTAATACTGCAACAACAAGAAATAGAAATACAACAGTTACAAACAACGTAAATACAGCAACAAATAACAGGTCAACCAGAATATATGGCGATAATAATGTAACAACAAATAGAGCATATGATAATACAACAACAAATACTGGAATATATGGTGATAATATGACTATAGGCAGAGTAAATAATATGACAAGTAATCCAGCAGCTGTAAATAATGCAACAACTGCAACAAGAACATTAAATAATACACGTAATACAAATTTAAACAACTCAACAACAAACAATATGAACACAACAACAAATAATGCAGTTAGAAATAATGTAAATGCAACAACAAACAATATGAACACAACAACAAATAATGCAGTTAGAAATAATGTAAATACAGCAACAAATAATGCAACAACAAACAATACTAGAGTTTATGGCAATACCACAGCACCAAGCAACATTTATACAGGAAATGGCAATACAGTATATTCTAATAGAACTAATGTAGGAAACAATACAGCAAACGTTCAAGGAACAAATATACCAAGCACAGGATATGTAGGGAATGGACAAGCCGCAACAAACATTTTAGTTTAGTAGAAAACAGAAGCAAAAGCGGGGGTAACTTCGCTTTTGTTTTTACATTAAAAAATAGTGACAAAATACATAATAAGGTATAAAATGGTCATATATAAATAGGTTTATGGAGGCGAAAAAATGAAACCTGTTGCTGTAATAGATATAAGCTCGAACGAACTAAGATTAAGAATTGCACAACCAAGCAAAAATAAGCTTAAATATTTAGAAGCACTAACATACCCAATAAGTTTGGGTAGAGATACATTTGATATAGGTAAAATAAGCTTTGAAAAGGTTGATAAAATATGTAATATTATTAAAAACTTTTTAATAGTTGCAGCAGAATATGGAATATCAGAAGTTAACGCTGTTGCAACAACAGCCGTTAGAGAAGCAACGAATAAAGACTATATTTTAGACCAAATTAAAGTTAAAACATCTGTTAACGTTCAAGTTCTTGAAGACTATGAAGAAAAGCTTTTAATATACAAGCTTATGATGCATTTAATTGATGAGGAGTTAAAAAAGTCTGCAATAATGTTATATATAGGTTCAGGAAATGTTGGCATTTCAGTTTTAAACGACGGTAAAATTCCATTTAGTCAAAACATTAAAATCGGCTCTATGCGAATTAGTGAAATATTTACTCAATTGCAAGAATATTCAGCAGAATTTCATATTGTTATTGAAGAATATTTAAAAACTTTCACAGAACTATTATCTAAAAACATTCCCGAAGGAGTTAAAAATTTTATTGCATCAGGTAGTGAAATTTCTATGATTGGAAGGCTTTGCAAAGCTAAAAAAGACGGCATATTTTTCTATATTTCGAAGGACAAGCTTGTAGAATTTTATAACGAAATTAAACATAAAAGCGTTGATAAAATTTGCACAGACTACGACCTTTCAATTGAAAAAGCAGAAGTTTTACTTCCTTGTATTAGCATTTACTATAGTATGCTTAACTTAACATCTGCAACTAAAATTATTGCACCTCTTGTCTTTTTAGGAGATTCAATTGTTTTTTCAAAGCTATACCCCAGCGAGGTTGAGAAAATTAATAAAGAATTTAATAAAAATGCTATGTTTTCAGTTAGGGAAATTGCCAAACGCTTTTCGCTTTATGTTTCGCATTCTGAAAGAATTGAAAAATACGCAATTAAAATATTCGATAAAATGAAAAAAGTTCATGGATTAGGTAGCCGTGAAAAACTTTTGCTTCAAGCAGCTGCAGCATTGTGTGATATTGGAAAAATTGTTAATGTGCGTTTACACAATGTTCATTCGTATAATATGGTCAAAGGGTTCGATATAGTTTCATTTAGTATGCGTGAAATTGAAGTTGTTGCAAACATTTGCCTTTATCATAGCGGCCAAACTCCTTCTGTAACACAAGAAAACTATAAAAATTTAACTCACGAAGATAGAGTTTTAGTTTCCAAATTAAGCGCAATTTTAAGAATTGCAGATGCATTAGAACGAAACAAAGAGCATAAATTTGACGATATTGACGTTAAAATCGAAGATGACGTTTTAGAAGTTGTAATTAAAACAGATAAAAACACAGATTTAGAGCTTTGGGCTTTTAATCGCAAAGGCTTATTTTTTAAGGAGGTTTTTGGAATTAGTCCCGTTTTAAAGAAAAAGAGGTGTATGTTAAAATGAATTTAGATAATAAAAACTATTATTTTAATCGTGAATTAAGCTGGCTTGAATTTAACTTTCGTGTTTTTGAAGAAGCCCTTGATAAAACAAACCCAGTTTTGGAAAGATTGCGCTTTTTGGCAATTTCGGCTTCAAACCTTGATGAATTTTTTATGGTGCGTGTTTCCGGACTTATGGATCAAGTTGCTGCCGATTTTAAAGGAATAGACCCATCTGGTATGACGGCTTCAGAACAGCTTAAAGCAATTAGTAAGAAGGTACATAAAATGGTTTCCAAGCAATACAGCTGCCTAAACCGTTCTATACTTCCTTCTTTGGAAATTGAACAAATTTCGTTTTTACGCTTTAACGAACTTAACGAAAAACAAATTGAGTTTATAGAGAGTTATTTTGAAACTACAATTTATCCAATTCTAACACCAATGGCAATTGACCAAAGCCGCCCATTTCCTCTATTAAATAACAAAACGCTAAATATTATTACGGAGCTTTCAGGTGATGCTAAAGACGAGAAAAATTTTGCTGTTGTTCAAGTACCAACGGTTGTTTCAAGAATTATTCCGTTGCCAACAACAGAACTACTAGATTCGCCTAAAGAACAAGGCAAAAAGTTTATATTTTTAGAAGATGTTATAAAACAATACATTGGCAAACTTTTTATAGGTAATAAAGTGCTTAATGCATACTGTTTTAGAATTACAAGAGATTCGGGGCTTGAATTTGTTGAAGAAGAAGCGGAAGACTTACTTTTAGAGCTTGAAAAATCAATTAAAAGAAGGCGCTGGGGCGACCCTGTTAGAATTGAAGTTGAAAAAAGCATGGATAAATCGTCACGCATATTTTTAGAAAATTGTTTAGAGCTTGACGATAACGATATTTATGAAATAAGCGGCGCTCTCGACTTAACAGTTTGGAATGGTTTTATTAATATGCTTGATTCGAGGCAATTTTCACATTTGCTTAATAAACCGCTTCCTCCTCAGCCATGCATTGAATTTAAAGACAAAGATATTTTTCAAGTTATACGCAACAAAGATGTACTTGTTCATCACCCGTACCAGTCATTCGATTGCGTTTTAGATTTTGTTAAAACTGCCGCACACGACCCACAAGTTTTGGCAATTAAGCAAACATTATACCGTGTTTCGGGCAATTCGCCCATTGTAAATTCGCTTATAGCAGCAGCCGAAAATGGCAAGCAAGTTACGGTTTTAGTTGAACTAAAGGCAAGATTTGATGAGGAAAACAATATAAATTGGGCAAAAAAGCTTGAAAAAAGCGGCTGTCATGTTGTGTATGGGCTTGTTGGTTTGAAAATACATTGCAAAATTTGCCTTGTTGTTCGTAAAGAAGATGATGGAATACGTCGGTATATTCATTTAGGAACAGGAAACTACAACGACTCTACAGCTAAAATTTATACCGATATCGGCTTTTTTACGTGCAAAGAAACGTTTGGAAAAGATATTTCGGCGCTATTTAACGTTTTAACAGGTTATTCAATAAACACAGATTGGAATAAAATTGCCGTTGCCCCAACAACATTAAGGCAAACATTTATAAAACATATAGATAATGAAACTAAAAACGCAAAAGCCGGCAAAAACGCTTTAATTATTGCTAAAATGAATTCCCTTGTAGATATTTCAATTATACAAGCGCTATACCGTGCTTCAATTGCAGGCGTTAAAATTAAGCTTATAATTAGAGGTATTTGCTGCTTAAAAACAGGCATTAAAGGCGTTTCAGATAACATAACGGTTGTAAACGTTGTCGATAGGTTTTTGGAACATAGCAGAATTTTCTATTTTGAAAATAGCGGAAATAATAGAATTTTTCTATCAAGCGCAGATTGGATGCCAAGAAATTTAGATAGGCGGGTTGAAGTTTTATTTCCTATAGAAGACGAAAAATTAAAAGAACGTGTTTTAGAAGTTCTTGAAATTATTCAAACTGATACAGTCAAGCTTAGAATTAAGCATGAAGACGGAAGTTATGAAAAAATAGATAAAAGAGGTAAAGAACATTTGCAGGCACAGTTAACGTTTCATGAATTGGCAGTTAGAGCAGTACAGCAAACGCAAAAAGAAGAAAACTCAAGCCTTTTTGTGCCAATTTACCATGAAATTAAGGAGGAATAAATTTGAAATTAATTGCAAACAACAAGAAAGCTTTTCACGACTACTTTATAGAAGAAACATTTCAAGCCGGAATTGAGCTTGTTGGAACAGAAGTTAAATCTTTGCGGCAAGGTAAGTGCAATTTAAAAGAAAGCTATGTTAGAATTGAGGGCGGACAGGCATTTATTGAAAATATGCACATAAGCCCATACGAGCAAGGCAATATTTTTAACAAAGACCCATTAAGAAAGCGACGGCTTCTTTTGCATAAATCAGAAATAAACAAGCTAATAGGAGCGGTTATGAGAGATGGCTATACTATAATTGCAACCAAAATATATTTTGAAAAAAGTCTTGTTAAACTAGATATAGCACTTGCAAAAGGCAAAAAGGAATACGACAAGCGGCAAACAATTGCTAAAAAAGACCAGCGCAGAGAAGCCGAAAAAGATTTTAAAGTTAAAAACTTATATTAAATAATGGAAATTCATTGAACCAAAATAACTTTTACTATAAAACTAACAAATTTAACGCAAGGTGATTGCTAATGAAAATGAGAGCCGAATATACTTGCCCGTTAGATTTAACGCATGATATTATTAAGGGTAAATGGAAGCCAATTATATTATGGCAATTAGGCAAAGAAAGAAGTTCTCTTTCTAACCTAAAAACTAATATTAAAGGCATAAGCCAAAAAGTATTAATTGAACAATTAAATGAACTTTTGGAATTTGGCATGATTGGCAAAAATCAATTTGAAGGCTACCCTTTGAAAGTGGAATACTATTTGTCACTACGGGGCAATAAAATGTTGCAAGCAATATCTGTTATGCAAGAAATTGGAATAGAATTAATGGTTGAAATTGGCAAAGAGAATTTTCTAAAAGAAAAAGGGTTTTTATAGTTACAAAAAAGTAAGTAATTAACATAGTAAGCATTATAAATTATAATTTACTTATCATTTTGTGAAAGGTGAATTAATAATGAAAAATGCAGAACAAGTTATTGGAAATATAATAGACCACCAAAATATATCGTTTATTGGCTCTATTGATGAAGACGGGTTCCCTAGCATTAAAGCAATGCTACTTCCGAGAAAAAGAGAGGGTATAAAAACCTTTTATTTTTCAACTAACACGTCATCAATGAAAATAGAACAATTTCGTGCCAATTCTAAAGCTTGCATATATTTTTATGACAGAAGATTTTTTAAGGGCGTTATGTTTACCGGCACAATAGAAGTTCTTGAAGATGATTTTCATAAACATATGCTATGGCAGCAAAACGATACTATGTACTATAAATTAGGGGTAACAGACCCCGATTATTGCGTATTAAGATTCACAGCAAGCAAATGCAGGTTTTATAGCAATTTTAACTCGCAAAGTTTTAATATAGAATAAGGTTAAAATCAATGCACAAAAGGAACGGACTAATTGCTCCGTTCCTTTTTTTAATCTAAAACTTAAGATTAAACAGGGTATACCCCGTTTTCTTTATCCCCTAAATTAGGGTCTATTTTATATTTTTGGGCTTGACGATACTTAAAGAAATCAGTTGCAATTTGCGGAAAAAGCGCATAGGAAAAAACATCTTCCTTCTGTTCCAAATACTTTTTAACTTCATCTTTTGCAGCTTTAAGCCCCGGCTTTAATAAATCGGCAGGGCGAACAGTTATTGGCTTATCGTTGCCAATAATTTTTTTCTGAATTTCAGCGCTAATTGGAACGGGAGTTTTGCCATACATTCCCCTAACTATTTCTTTAGTTTCTTTAGGAACCATTTTATAGCGTTCGCCTGTTATAACATTCATAACGGCTTGCGTTCCAACAATTTGACTTGAAGGCGTAACTAAAGGCGGATAGCCTAAATCTGCACGAACTCTTGGAACTTCTTTTAAAACTTCTGTAAACTTATCAGCAGCGTTTTGCTGCTTTAATTGCGACAGAAGGTTTGAAAGCATACCGCCAGGAACTTGATATAAAAGAGAAGCAATATCAACGCCAAGCATTTTTGGGTCTAATAAGCCCGAATCTATTGCGCGTTCCTTAATTGGTCTGAAATAGTCTGCTATTTCCCCTAATAAATTTGTATCTAATTTGGAATCGAATTGAGTTCCTCTAAATGTTTCAACCATAACTTCTGTTGCCGGCTGTGAAGTTCCAAGTGCAAATGGTGAAATTGCTGTGTCAATTATATCCGCTCCGGCTTCAACAGATTTAACGTATGTTATGTCGCCCAAGCCGCTTGTACAGTGCGTGTGAACTTGAAGCGGAAGTTTGGTTGCTTTTTTAATTGCTGAAACAAGCTCTGAAGCTTTTGTTGGAATTAAAAGCCCTGCCATATCTTTAATACAAATAGAATCTGCGCCAATATTTTCTAAAGATTTAACATATTTTAAATAGTAATCAAGCGTATGAACGTCACTAACTGTATACGAAATTGCAAGCTGTGCATGACCTTTTGCTTTTTTAATTGCTTTAACAGAAGATTCTATATTTCTAATATCATTTAATGCATCAAAAACTCTAACAATGTCAATTCCATTTCCAATTGCGCATTCTAAAAAGCCTTGAACTATATCGTCGGGGTATGTATGATAGCCCAACATATTTTGTCCACGGAAAAGCATTTGAAGCTTTGTGTTTTTGCATATTGATTTTATTTTACGCAAACGTTCCCATGGGTCTTCTTTTAAAAATCTAAGGCAAGAGTCAAAAGTTGCTCCTCCCCAAACTTCCATTGAATAAAAACCGACTTTATCCATTTTCTCTAAAATCGGCAACATTTCTTCTATAGGCATACGAGTTGCAATTAGAGATTGCTGCCCGTCACGTAATGTTGTATCTGTTATTTTTATAGCCAATTTATTTTTCCCCCTAAAACCTTTGATTTTATGAGCTTATTACTTACCTAATATTGATAAAAATACACCTGCGGCAACAGCAGAACCAATAACGCCGGCAACGTTTGGCCCCATAGCGTGCATTAGCAAATAGTTATTTGGGTTTTCTTCCTGTCCAACTTTTTGAGCGACACGAGCAGCCATAGGAACAGCAGAAACACCAGCAGCCCCAATTAGCGGATTAATTTTGCCGCCCGACAATTTACACATAACTTTTCCGAGCAAAACGCCGGAAGCTGTTGAAATGGCAAATGCAAAAAGCCCAAGGCAAAGAACTTTAATTGTTTCAGGAGTTAAGAAAACATCTGCTTTTGTTGTTGCGCCAACTGTAATTCCAATAAAAATAGTTACAATATACATTAAATATTCGCTTGCCGCATTTGAAAGCTTGTCTGTTACGGCGCATTCTTTAAATAAATTTCCAAGCATAAGCATACCAACAAGCGGTGCGCTATCACTTATTAATAAAACAACTAAAATTGTTACAATTATAGGGAATAATATTTTTTCACGTTTAGTAACTACTCTTAACTGCTCCATTTTAATTGCACGCTCTTGTTTTGTTGTTAAAGCTCTCATAATTGGAGGCTGAATTATAGGAACAAGCGCCATATACGAATATGCTGCAAGGGCTATTGTTCCTTGCCATTCTTGCGCTAGTTTGTTTGCAAGATAAATTGCCGTTGGGCCATCTGCTCCACCGATAATTCCTATGGCAGCAGCAACATTAATATCAAATCCTAATATTAATGCTCCTAAAAACGTAATAAATATACCAACTTGAGCTGCCGCTCCAAGCAAAAGACTTTTAGGGTTTGCAATTAAAGGCCCAAAATCGGTTAATGCCCCAACGCCCAAAAATATTAAAGGAGGGAAAACGCCAAGCTTATTTCCTTTGCTTAAATAATATAGCATACCGCCTGTTGAATTTGCCGTTTCAGCTTGCATAATTGTAACGCCCGGTATGTTAACTATAAGCATTCCAAAAGCAATAGGAAGCAAAAGGAGAGGTTCGTATTTTTTTGCAATTGCAAGATATATAAAAAAGAGAGAAACTAAAATCATTATTAAAAATTTATAATTATCTCCTTCAAAAAAAAGCCTAAAACCTGAATTATAGAAAAATTCAAAAATACTTCTTAATATTTCCATAAAGATTTACCCCCAACCGTAGTTTTTATTGTGCTATGGAAACAAGTAAATCTCCTGTATTAACACTTGCGCCTTTTGTAACATTAATTGAAGCAACAGTTCCCGAAACAGGCGTTACAATTTCATTTTCCATTTTCATGGCTTCTAATATAATAACAACTTTGTTTGCGCTAACTTTTTCTCCTTGCGAAACTTTAATATCTAAAACAGTACCCGGCATTGGGCTTAAAACTTTATGTCCTCCAACCGAACCGGAAGATGGCGCAGGCGCTGCTGCTTTTTGCGGCGCTTTATTTGCAGAAGAAGGTGCAGGCGAAGGTGTACTTGAAGCTCCATCGCTTCCTAATTCTTCAACAGACACTTCATACGCTGTGCCGTTAACTGTTACTCTATAGTTTTTCATTTATTTTTTCCCTCCCGAAACATTATTATTTATTATGCTATTTGTTACACAGCTTGATGTATTCCAAGCCGAAACTTTTCTAAATGAGCGAACAACAAGCTTGTCGGCTGTTGTATTAAGACTTGCTGCAATTGCCGCTGTTATAGCTGCCACAATTTCTGAATCATCTTGCTGTACAGCAATAGGTTCGCTAACATTAACGGCAACTTCAACGGGTTTTGGCTTTTCGCTTCCTCCAGCAAATTTAAGAAGATACAATAAAGCCGAAATAAGCCCAAGCGCTGCTGCAACTACAAATATACCTATAACAGCAATAACTAAACCTTCACCTAACATATAAACCCCTCGCTTTAAGCTTTAAACTTTAGATTGAACAATGCTTCTTAGCATGATTTGAACAGCGCTTGGAAGATAGCATTTCTAAATGCATTATAAGGCGCTTGCGTGTAATTGAAGGCTCTATAATATCATCAACATAACCATAAGATGCTGCATCAAGCGGTGTTTTGTCTATAGATATATTAAAAAGCTTTGATGCCGCCTCTTTTTCCATTACAGAAACAAATGAGTTTTTCCATGCAATAACAACATCTGCTCCTATATGTTTAGAATTCATAATTAAATAGCTGCTGCCAACCGCTCCTTTAACTATAACGTTAATTTTTGGAACTGTGGCATTTGCATATGCTCTAATTAGTTTAGCGCCATTACGAATTGAAAGACTATCGCCTTGTAAATTGTTTTCATAGCAAGTTGCATCTGTTAAGTTTACTATAGGAATGTTGAAGGCATCACAAAAATTGACGAAATCTGATGCCTTTTGCAACGCCAAAGCATTTAATGCCCCGTTGTTTGCAACAACTGCCGCTGTATATCCGCCAAAGCTTGAAAAGCCTGTAATTAAATTTTTGCAATAATTGCCGTTAACGTTTAAAAACTTTTTGTCATCTGCCAATGAATTAATTATTGATTGCATATCAATATTTGGGTTATTTAATGCTTCATCAGTTCTGTTTAAATCATCTTCTGTAAAAGGACATTCAGAAGTTTCTAAATAGTTTGATGGCAAGTAGCCAACAAGTTCTCTAATACCATTAATGCATTGCTCGTCTGTTTTGTATGAAAAATGGGCAAGCCCTGTTTTTTCGCTATGATATGCACCGTTTAAAACAGAATTTGAATCAAAGCTTTTGGCATCTGTGTAAACATTGGGGCTTTCTAGGCACAGTTTGCCGCTTTTATCGGTCATAAAAACAAAATCCGAAACGCCTGCCATAAATGCAGATGTTCCAATGCATTCTCCTGTAACATAGCAAATTTGCAAAATAACGCCGCTTGCATCTGCTTGAGTTTTTAAAATTGTTCCGTAGGCATCTAAAATTTCCAAGCCGCCTTTAATGTTCATTCCATTTGAATTTAAAATACCAATAACGGGAGAGCCTGTTTTTAATGCGTTTGAATATATGTTTTCGATTTTTTTAGCGTGAAGCAAATCAACCGAACCATTTTGACAAAAGACGAAAACAAGCCGATTGTTAATTGTGCCGTAGCCTGTTATAACAGTGCTATTTTTTGTTAATGCTCCAATTTCGACAAAGCTGTTGTCGTCTAATAAATTTAATATAGGCTGCATAATCTACCTCCTTTAGTTTTTAGTTATAATATTTTTCTTGTTCTAAGTAAATTAATAAAATCTGCTCATTTTTCATCCGCCTTAAAATAAAGATAAGAATAAAAATAAATATTTCTTAATGTTATAATAATAACAATTATACCAAAAAATTAATATTCTGTAAAGAAAATTTGTTGCATTATTAAAAATAAATTCCCTAAAATCAAAGACTTTAGGGAAAAAATTTTTTATTCTTCTTCATTTTCAATTCTACTAAGCAAATATTTTTCATCATCCGAATTAAGCATTAAACCGTTAATTATTTTTCTTGAAATTGCCAACGTTTTATTAAAATTAGTATTGTTATCAAAATAATATAAGCTATCAATTTTATTAATGCATTCAAGGCAAAATTGTTTATCTTCTTCTTTTGCAGAGAAGCTATTTTTTCTGCTATCACAAATTAACCCAAGCGCAATTACAGCATTTGAAAGTTCCACAATGTTTAACGTGCAGCTTTCAATAGCCAAAACTATTTTAACTATAGCTTGATGTTTTCTTTCAAAGTCTACATCTTCATTATCATTCATTGCAACACCAATTGCCCAAACAGGAGTTTGTATTGATTTTTTATAATTCATTTTTGAAACAAGTTCTGTATATATAAAATCTATGCAGGTTTTAGAGCTTGCATAGGCAGATAGTATTGCTGATTTATATTTTTCCTTTGAATGTAGCTTTTTAAGTTTATTAATTTGCAAGAGGCTTCCGCAAACACCCAAAGCTTGTATTGCCTCTATGTTTGTTGTAGATTCGTCGCCGGCGGCATCCATTCCGTTAAGTTCTCCGCTAATTGCATTAAGGCAATGGCTTGCAAGTTCCCTTCTTTCTTCTTCTTTCCAGCTTTTACATAGCTTTCTGGCAATTACAAATAGCCTATGTTTTAACAATGCATTGTTAGTTCTTTCAAGCTTTTCCAAAACTTTTTCTGCAAAATCTTCAGGGTTTTGGCAAGCATGAATGTTTTTAACTGTCATTCTAAGTTGCTTTTGAATTGTTGTTATTTTAATTTTAGTATTAGAGCTTTTGCCTTTACCTTTACCTTGAGAAAGGGAAATAATGTTTTCGCAAAACTGCTCGATTGTGTTAATTTCGCTTGCAGGGTTTAATTTGCTTCCATGGGGAGGAAAAAGTGTTGTGTGGTCTTTAACGTTCGAACTTTCTTTAAATAAAACTGAAACGCTCCCTGTTTCAATTAATTTGCCGCCAACATATGCATCAGCTTCCAATGAAAGAAGTTTGCTTTTGCTTAAAGTAAATTTAATTGAAATATCAGCTCCATCATAATAAGTTTTATTAAATTTAATTTTACCAGAAGCCAATTTTCTTCTGCTATCCCAAATTGGCACACTAATTTCATTTTGGCGAGGTTCAAGTTTAAAACCGGTTATTTCATCTGAAGTAAACGGTAAATTTTGCCCTGCTTCCATTAGTTTGTGTTTTATATTATTTTTAAGTGCTAAATAAATATCATCATTTAGAACAATGTTACCTGTTTGTATTCCAATATTTTTCTTTTCTGCTTCTTTTAAATTTTCTTGCAGCTCTGAGTATTTATGCATATAATAGTGATACACAGAAGCACCCCTTGCAACTGCCAAATCTGGCAATGTTACAGCAAGCGGTTCGCAATTAAAAAATTGTTTAATCCTTTCCTCAATTAATATAAATTTGGACATTCCCCCATTTAAAACAACTTCATCAATTTTGAAGTCGTTTGTTCCAAGCTTTTGGCTTGTTTTTTTCAAAACATCCAAAATCGGATATATTATATTTCCTTTCAAATATTCGGGGATATTATCAAATCTTTTAAAATCATCATATTTTAGTTCATAACCCATAAGCTTTGAAACAATTTTTTTATAATCTTCAAGCGAAAAGTCTTCATCATAGGAATAACCTGTACTAATATGCCCTCCGGCAGAAACTTTATCGCTTTCATCTCCCCAACCATCATCTTCTTCTCTTGCTTTTGCATTTATTTTAATTTTTAAAAGTTCGGCATATTCAAGAAGTTGAGAATAAACTATTTCTCTGTCACTTTCAGCTTCTTTACGTTTACCAACTTTTTCACACATTTTTAAATAACTGCTAAACATATACTCTTTAACAAGTTCATCGAAATTATCACCTCCAATGTTTGTATATCTGTTTGTTGCAATTTCATCTAAAACAAGCACTTCAGGATTATTTGGTTTTCTTCCAATCCTATGTACTGTGATGTCAAGTGTTCCTCCTCCAATGTCAAAAACAAGTATAAGCTTTTTTTCATGTTCTGAAAGTTCAAATGTTACATTTGGAATTTCTCCTTGTTGAATTTGGTTAATTAAATCATATAAAACAGCCGTTGGTTCTGGCAAAAGAATTTGGCGCTTTGTTCCATCTTCATTGGCAACGCAAATTCCTGCAAGCTTTGCTGCTTCTATAGTTGCGTTTCTCATAGATATATCAAAATTTGCCGGAACTGTTATAATAACGTCTGTAATTTGTGTTTTACAATATTTAGAAGCACTTTTAATCATATGTTTTAATATTCTTGAAACAACGGCTTCTGGTGTTTTATCGGGAATATCTGAGCTTAAACCAACAACTGTTTGATTTCCCATTTGGCTTTTAATTGATTTTGCAGTAAATTGAGGGTGAAGCCCGTATTGTTTTCTTGCATAGTCGCCAACCATTGGTGTGTAACCGCCCGAACGTTCTTTTCTATAAAAAACATAAGAAGGCAAAAGAGACGAGTATGTGTCTGCCAATGCGGAACCCCCATAGCCATGATATGAAGTTAGGCGTGGCAAATCTATAATTTTTGTTCTTATAATACCCCCCGGTGTAATTGCAATTACTGAAAGTGCCGAATTTGTTGTTCCTAAATCAATCCCAACGCATAAATCACTATGATTATACATAAGCAATTCTCCTTAGTTTTATTTGTTGTGCATTTCTCTTATTTTAGGCTTTGAAATTTGAATGTCTTTGTTTTTGGCAAAAGCCCAGCCCGGTGAAATAACTTCAACTGCTTTTTCGTCATCTTCATCTTCAAAAGGCGTTCCATAATATTCGTAATCATCAATTTCAGAAGCTTTAACAATCAATTTTTTGCCAACTTTCATAATTGGGTTTATTTCGCAATCTTTTATAAATTCAATTAATTTTTTAAGCATTATAGATAAACTGGAAATTTCAACAGGAAATTCATAATTTTCTTTAGTAAGCTTTTCAAGCCCACTTCTACAAGTTAAAAGACAATCTAAAAAGAATCCATATTTTTCAGAATTAAGAAGAGAGAAAAATTCTTTTTTCTCCTGAATTTTGCTTGCTTCAAGTCTTTCTTCAAAGTCATCTTGCAATTCTTCAAGCATATTGTTAACGCTAATCAAACTATCTGTAACACGAATTATTTCTTTTTCAAGCTGCTCTACATCTTTATTAGCTACAGCTTTTGTGTCTAGGCCAAATTCTGCTCCTGCCAATGAAATTAAATCAAATAGGCAAAATTTGCAAAAAATATCTCCAAATATTAAAATGTCGTTGTAGCACGGCAAGCTGTATAACTCGGGGTATTTTTCAAATAATCTAAGCAAAACAAGGCGTGCTTGCTGTTTGTGCCATTTATCCTTTTCTGTTAAAGCTTGTTCAAGTTTTTCAAAAGATGCATTGTCGCCGGCTAATGAATTATAGATTAATTCGCAAATTTCATCTGCATATTTAATCATTTTTGTACGGTCTTTAATAATTGTGAGTTTTAAAAATCTAAGTGCTTCTATAACGTCGTAACCGGTTATATGCTCCCCTTCGGTTGTTAGTTTTTCGGCACAAATACGTGGCTGAATATCAGACTCGTTAACAAAACATCTAAGCACTTTGTTTTCACGTTCTATTTTAGAACTATTTAATTTAGACTGCTTAACATATTTTTTAACAAGCTTATTTGTTTCATCGAGAATTTTCTGCTTTATTTTCTTCTCTTTCATAAATATATCCCTTCCATGCATTATAAATTATAATTGTTACAATATTAAAACATCACCGTTTTTGGGATAAATAAGCCGAGTTTTACATTCAGCGTCAAGCATAAGCTCTTTTGAAAGTATTTCACGGTTTTCCTCTAAATCACAAGCACCAACATGAACTATTACAGCTTTATCTGGATTTAATTTTTTAATAAAAGCTTTAATTTCGTTGTAGTCTGCGTGCAAAGAAAACGTTGACTTAATTTTAACAAAACCGTTTTGCCATTCGTCCTTGCCGATATAAACACACGGCGTTTTTATGTCGTATTTATTGTAGGTAAAGTTATTAAGCCCAAGTTTAAGAACTCTTAATTCGCTCATTTTTTGAGCAAGCCACATAATATTCTGCTCTAAATAAACATTAACCTTAGGCAGTTCTTCGTTAATTAAAGCTAGAAGTTCAATGCCTTTTGTAAGCTGGTTTGCCTGAAGATAAACAGAACGATTTTTTTTTAAATTCCATACTATCTCTGAAATTATTTTGTTTTTTCTGTCACGGCTAACATGGGTTGGATTGTTTGCATATGTCCCACATATTATCATTGTATCTACGCATAAATTTTCGGGCAAAAAAAAGTTTCCCGAAAAATCGCCTGTGTATAGTAAGCTGCGGTTTTTTGTTTTAATATGCATCATAGCAGCACCACTTATATGCCCCGATTCGTAAAATGTTATTTTATAATCGGGAAAGCTAATTTCTTTCATATAGTTTATAACTTTTATTCTATCAAAGCATTCTTTAACAAGCAATTCATCTTCTGCCTGTTTTCTTTTATTTAAATGTTTAACGTGTTCAAGTCTTAAATCCCAAAGCAAATGGTAGCCAATTTCTTTTGTTAAATATGTACAATAAACGGCGGCATTTGAAAGTGTAAAAATTTGCGGAAGATAACCGATATGGTCTAAATGGGCATGGGAAATAAAAACTTGATTAATTTGACTATTTTGCTCAATTAACCCTTTTTTAATTAAAGGAGCAAAATTTGGGTAACAATTTTCGGCTTTAAGCCCACAATCAAGCAAAATGTTGGAACGGCCTATTTGTAGGAAATAGCAGCTTGCCCCTATTTCATCCGCTCCGCCAAGTGCGACAAGCTTTAATTCGTTTTCTTTGTAGTACATAAAAAACACCGTCCGATACATTGCTATTTATAGCAGAACAAATTTATTTTATCATTTTTGCTATTGAATGTCAATGTTTTTAAACATTACGGCACATTGCGACATTATTTGTAACTTATGCCTATAAGCTATTTTATTGGAATATATATAAACATTTTTATTTTTTTTGCGTAAATACTATATAATAATTTGGAAGTGATATATAATATTTGAAAAAGGAAGTGATTTAATGAAAAGACTTGTAAAATTAGCTTTATCGGCAATGCTTATATTTGCAATGCCAGCAACGTCAGTGCTTGCAGAAGGTGCTTCTGTTAAATTAGATGGATTAGTAACGCCGCTTTCTGTTGAGCCACAGTTTGTAGACGATTACATTACAGTTGGCATGAACGAAATTTTTACGCTTTTAGGAGCAAAGGTAGTATGGAATCCCCATATTAAAGAAGTTACGGCAACAAAAGACAAAACAACAATACGTCTAAAAGTTGATTCAAATACTGCACATATAGACAACAAACCAATAGAACTTGCCGTTGCGCCATATATTCTTGATGATAAAATGATGATACCGCTTAGATTTGTTAGCGAAGCGTTCGGCGCAAGAGTTCAATGGAGAGAAAAAAGCCGTACTGTTGAAATTACAACAAACAAGCCAAATGTTTTTAATGCAAACATATCAGTTCTTGACAAAAGGAAGTCAATTAACAACAATACAACACAGTTAACGTATTCTCAAGCATTAGATACAGCACTTAAAGCAAATTCACAGCTTGAAGCGCTTAAAGAAAGCATGGAATATATGCGTGAGCTTGATTCTAAGCTTGGCACAAGCTATGGAGCGATTGACGAATCTTTGAATGCTTTAAAAAATCAGCAAACTAATCTAACTTCGCCATATAGCACTTATTTGCATAGCGGGGGCGAAGTTACGCCAGAAATTCAAGCAGAACTTATTAAGATTGAAGCGGAAACCAGAAAAGCTGAAGCTGAAAGAGCGGCTAAAGAAACAGAGCTTGAAAACCAATTAATTCAAACATTAAGGCAACAGCAAAGTACAAAAAATCAAATTGAAAACGAAAAGCTAAACAAACAAATTATTGCTGATGGTTCTGAATTTATGCTTAAAACTTATCTTTCTAATATATCAAGCTACACAATGGACATTCAAATGCTTGAAGAAAAAATTAAGCTTAGTAAAACAAATCTTAATAATGTTACATTAAAAAATTCAGTTGGTATGGCTTCAGATTCGGAAGTTAAATCGGCAGAACTTACTTTAAAACAAGACGAAACAAGCTTGGCATCTTTAAAGATTCTTCTTGCAAATGAAAAGCAAGGGTTAAATAATTTATTAAAATTTCCTGCAAACAGAGACGTTTTTGTAAACTATGAACCTACAATTAAAGCTGTTAGGCTTGAATATGGACTTGATAGCTATGTTAGAACTAAAATTAACGCCGACCCAACAATTAAAATGAAACAGCAAGCTGTTGATGAAGCCAAATATGTTATAACAACAGGAAAAGACAATGAAGCTAAATCAAAGCTTCAAAAAGAAAATGATTTAAGTGATGCCGAACGTAAGTTAGAAAATGCAAAAAGCAGCATGGACAAATCATTAAGAAGCACATATAACACAATTAAGCAATTGGAAGAAAGGCAAAAAACGCTGGAACTTGATTTAACAAAAGCAAAAAATGACTATTATAAAGCGCTTTCAAGTCTTGAAGCCGGTATGGTAACTCAATTTGAAGTTGACGCTGCAAAGCTTTTAATATTAGATAAGGAAATAGCAATAGTTAAAAATGCTTATAATTACAACAACCTTGTTTTTTCTTTTGAGAAGCCATATTTATTAGCTACTGGTTCTTAATTAGTTAGTATAAAAGCTGCTGTATACAAAACAGCAGCTTTTAGATTTCAATTCTTTTTTTCATACAACACATGCAATGTTCTTTAATTTTATTAAAGCTTTCTTCGCTAATATAATGTTCTATTTTGCAAGCGTCTTCTTTTGCTGTTTTTTCGCTAACGCCTAACCCCATTAAAAAATTTGTTAATAAATAGTGCTTTTCATAAATTGATGTTGCAATATCCATTCCTTTTTGGGTTAATATAATAAAACCCGAATCGTCAATAATTATATAATTATTCTTCCTAAATTGTTTCATGGCATTGCTAACGCTTGGTTTTGAAAAACTTAAGTAATTAGCAATATCTATAGCACGGACTTCCCCTAATTGCTTTTTTAAAATTAAAATGGCTTCTAAATAGTTTTCGGCAGATTCCATAATTTTCATATATAGCCTCTCCTTCGCCCTATAAATTGCTTCATAGCATTACTAACGCTGGGCTTTGAAAACCTTCCAAACAAATTGGCAATATCTATAGCATGGACTTCTCCTAATTGCTTTTTTAAAATTAGAATGGCTTCTAAATAGTTTTCGGCAGATTCCATAATTTTCATAAGCATCATCTCCCTTTCCAGCCTTCTTCTTCCCTTTGTAATTTTAGTATAAATGGACTAAAGTGCTATGTCAAGTTTCTAATAATTATTGACAATTATTTTACCATATGATAATATAATTAGATTATATTAGTTAGCCTAAACTAACTGTAAATTATTTTTAACTACAATAGGGGGATATTTTATGACACTAAAACAAACAGAAGTTGGCGAAATTGTTAAAGTTGTTAAATTAAACGGGCAAGGTGCAATTAAACGCCGCATTATGGATATGGGAATTACAAAAGGAACAGAAATTTTAATTAGAAAAGTTGCGCCATTGGGCGACCCATTAGAAATTAATTTAAGGGGATATGAATTAACACTTAGAAAAATTGATGCAGAAATAATTGAAGTTGAAAAGCAATGTGCAAACGAGTTAGCCAAAACTAACCAAATGGGGGAATTTTATGAATATAAAAACTGTTGCGGAAAATGTTTCTGGCAAAATGGAAAATCAAACAAAAAGGGAAGCAAAAAAACTGCTGAAAATAGCGCTTGTTGGCAATCCTAACAGCGGAAAAACAACAATGTATAATGCTTTAACGGGCGGCAACCAATATGTTGGAAATTGGCCGGGCGTTACAGTTGAAAAGAAAGAAGGCAAGCTAAAAGGGCACGAAAGTGTCATTATAACAGATTTGCCCGGCATATATTCGCTATCGCCATATACACCGGAAGAAGTGGTTTCAAGAAATTATTTAACGCTTGAAAACCCAAACGTTATAATAAACGTTGTTGATAGCACAAATATTGAAAGAAATTTGTATTTAACAACACAGCTTGCAGAGCTTAAAATTCCAATTATAATTGCTTTAAATATGACAGATATAATTAAAAAAGCAGGCGATAAAATTAATGTTAAAAAGCTTTCAGAATATTTTGGTTGCCCTACTTTAGAAATTTCTGCCTTAAAAGGCGAGGGCTGTATAGAAGCATCACAAACAGCAATTTTGCTTGCCGAAAACAACAATTATAATTATGAATATAATTACAAAAGTATATTTTCTGAATATATTTTAGAAGCAATACAAAATATTGAAAATCTAATTAAAAGTTCAGCCGAAAAGCAAAATAAGTTTTCATATTTTTATGCCGTCAAACTTTTTGAAAGGGATAAAGAAGTTAAGGGGTTTTCGGAAGAAATATTAAATAAAGCAGAACAAATTATAAAAGATTGTGAGGCAAAATATGATGACGACAGCGAAGGAATTATAGCCAACGAACGTTATACATATATTACAAAAATAGTTGAGGATTGCGTGTTTAAAAAGAACAAAGGCAAACCCACAATGTCAAATAAAATTGATAATATTATAACAAACCGAATATTAGCATTGCCTATTTTTGCTGCCGTAATGTTTATTTTGTATTTTGTATCTGTATCAATGTTTGGGGCGTTAGCAACTGATTTTATTAATAATGTTTTGTTTGGTCAATTAATAGTTCCATATACAGAAAAAGTTCTTGTTTCGCTACAAACTGCAGATTGGTTTAATTCTCTTATTTTAAATGGTATATTTAAAGGTGTTGGTTCGGTAGTTAGCTTTTTACCGCAACTTCTTGTACTTTTTTTCTTTCTTTCTCTTTTAGAAGATTGCGGATACATGGCAAGAATTGCTTTTATACTTGATAAAGTTTTTAGAAAGTTTGGGCTTTCAGGAAAATCTTTTATACCAATTTTAATCGGAACTGGTTGTGGAGTTCCGGGCATTATGGCATCACGGACAATTGAAAGTGAAGCCGACCGCAAAATAACAATTATAACAACAACATTTATACCATGTTCTGCAAAGCTTCCAATTATTGCATTAATTGCAGGCGCTTTATTTCCAAATTCAGCATGGGTTGCGTTTTCTGCCTATTTTATAGGTATATTGTCAATTATGCTATCAGGAATTATTTTAAAGCAGTTTAAAGCTTTTAAAGGAAAAGAGATGCCGTTTGTTATGGAGCTTCCACCATATCGAATGCCACGCCTTAAAAACATTTTACTTCAAGTTTATGATAGGGGCAAATCTTTTGTTCAAAAAGCAAGCACAGTTATTTTAATAGCTTGCGTTGGCGTTTGGTTTTTAAGTACATTTAATTTAAAGCTTGAATTTGTTGAAATACAAGCTTCAATGCTTGCTTCGTTCGGCAGATTTATTTCGCCTGTTTTCTCCCCTTTAGGGTTTGGACAATGGCAAGCAGCAGTTTCAACTTTAACAGGGCTTATTGCTAAAGAAAATGTAGTTGGAACTCTTAGCGTATTATATGGGGGAAACATTGATACTAAAGAAGCTATTAAAATGTCTTTTAATCAGCTTTCGGCATATTCGTTTATGCTGTTTAATCTTTTATGCGCTCCTTGCGTTGCCGCAATAGGGGCTATAGGGCGTGAAATGGGAAGTGTTAAATGGACGCTTGCCGCTGTTTTATATCAAACGGCATTCGCCTTTTTGGTTTCGCTTGCATTTTATCAAATAGGTAGGCTTTTAATCGGCAACTTTTAATTGGAAAATTATAAGCGTAAGGACATATTTTGCACTATACCGTTAATAATATATTATTACCATAATAATTATTTAGAGAGGGTAGTGTGCAATGAATAGAGCTAAAGCTTTAGCCGTTATTTTAATTGCTTTTGTTTTTATAGCCGGTACTTTAACGCTAAAAACAACTGCTGTTTCCGTTTTTAATGAAGCCTATGCTTCAAATTCTACTACAAAAAGAAAAATTCCAATATATAGCGTTGAAACAGAGCAAAAAGTTGTTTCGCTGTCTTTTGATGCGGCTTGGGGTTCAGATGATACAGATTTACTTTTAAAAATTCTTAAAGACGAAGATGTTAAAGCAACATTTTTCCTTTGCGGTTATTGGGTTAAAAAATACCCAGATGTTGTTAAAAAAATAGCAGAAGAAGGGCATGATATAGGAAACCACGGCGATACCCATGCGCATGGCGCTCAACTTTCAAAAGAACAAAACAAAGCCGAAATCCAAGGTGTGCATGATAAAGTTAAAGAGCTTTTGGGAATTGATATTAACTTATTCCGTCCACCATACGGCGAATATAACAACACCGTAATTGAAGCTGCCGACGAACTTTCATATTATACAATACAATGGGATGTTGATAGTTGGGACTGGATGAAAAAAGGTGTTGAATTTGAAATTAACCATGTTTTAAACCACAAAAACCTTAAAAACGGCTCAATACTTTTATTCCATAACGACACAAGAGATACGCCGGAAGCACTACCTTCAATAATTAAAGGACTTAAAGAAAAAGGCTATAGTTTCTTGCCAATCTCTCAATTAATTCATAAAGAAAACTATACTATAGACGGAACAGGAAGGCAAATTAAAAAAGACTAGAAATCTTGAAATCTAAAAACATAGCAAAACTGCAAGTGCCATTAAGCGCCTGCAGTTTTATTTTTTGTTAAGGCCAAAATACAAGCTTACAAAACAAAATAGAAATAACCAAAATAATTATAGGCTTAACTATGACGAATCCACGCTTTAAAACAAGCTGAGAACCTAAATAGTTCCCTAAAATAGAAAAAATAATCGCAATTAACCCAAGGGCAAAAAACACCTTGCCATTTAGCAAAAATACAACAAAAGCTGAAATATTTGATGCCGAATTTACAATTTTTGTATTAGCAGAAGCTGTGTTTATGTCCATTTTCATAAACGATAAAAATAAGATAATTAAAAACGTACCAGTTCCGGGGCCATAAAATCCATCGTAGCCACCAACTAAAAAGGCAATAAAAGCTGCAAGAGCATAATCTTTTAACCCTTGAGGAGAAAAAGGCTTGTTGCTTTTTCCGAGCTTTTTTGAAAAAAGCACAAAAGCTGCTACAATAGGCAAAATAAAAACAAGTATATTTCTTAAAAAAGTTTCTTTTATTATAAGTGCAAGACTTGACCCAATATATGAACCTGTAAGCGAAAAAACAACACTTAAAACAGCAAGTTTTACATGTGGCTTTGTATTTTTACAATACCTAACAGTGGAAACAATTGTTCCTATAGTAGACGACATTTTGTTTGTGCCAAGTGCAATGTGCGTTGGAAGTCCTGCGATTAAATAAGCAGGCAATGAAATTAAACCACCGCCTCCGGCTATTGCATCAATAAAGCTTGCTAAAAATACAAGTGGGCAAACAATTAAAACCATTTGAAATGTAAGCTGCATAAAAACCAAAACCTTTCTTACGTTCTAAGAACCGGCGTTATGTATCAATTAAGTTAAAGGCAATAACAAAAGCAATTTATAATTAAAGTTTATGCTTATAACATGAAAATTGTTTAAAGGCTTAAGTTAAATTATCAAGTACCGGCATAATAAATTTAAGAATTGTTGCAGTTGCAATTCCCGAAAGTATGCCTGAAAGTATTAAAATAGGGAAATAGCTGTTGAAGTGACTTCCAAAAAATATACTAAGTGCAATAAATTGACCTATGTTATGAAAAACCGCCCCAAATATGCTTAAAGTAAAATATGAAGTTTTTTGCCTTAAAGTTAAAATAATTAAAGCCATAACCAAAACCGAAACTATGCCGCCAAAAAAGCTTAAAGTGCCTGCTACAATGCTACGAGTTAAAAATACAAAAGCTGATTTTAAAACGGCAATTGTTACGGCTTGCATTTTTCCAACAAAGAAAAGACAATACATAACAACAATATTTGAAAGCCCAAGTTTTACGCCGGGAGGAAAAAAGGGAATTGGAGGAAGCGAATTTTCAATAAACGCAAGCGCTATCGTCATTGCAAAAAATATTCCTAAAAATGCTATTTGCCTAGATTTGCTCATAACCTTCCTGCTACCGAAAACATATACAAATGTATATATCCAGAAAATTCTTGCTTCAACCTGCCCGTTTTGGGCTAACCTAATAACGTTTTGAAAATTACCACTCCTAGCTTCGCTAGGAGTTATAATAATTAGCAGCCCATAAGTGTAACTTCCCGTGTAGCCCACGGTAGTTAATAACTTTAAGCCATTAATGTAACAATATGACTAGCTTGGTTTTTGCTAGTAAAGTAATTTTATCATTACAATAAAGGCAAGTGAAGGTATAAATCCAAATAATTTCATGCATTCAGCAGCAGATTTTCACCTCATTTCAACGGCACAACCCCCGGCTTTAGCCGTGGGGAGGAAGCCGTAATATTTTTAAAATTTTATTAGAATCTCCGT
>CAZHPA010000002.1:0-138062 GCA_964533945.1 uncultured Defluviitaleaceae bacterium | reverse complement strand
AGGAGATAACGTTACTTTATCAGTTGAAGCTACTGTTACTCCTAATGTTGCATTAGTTTATAATTGGTTTAAAGCTGATGATGCTGATAAATTAAATTCTGTTCAAATTGGAACTGGTAAAGATTTAGAACTTGTAGGATTAGCAGCAGGAACTTATTACTACTACTGTGAAGTATCTTCTGAAAATGGTAAAGCAACTATTGTTACTTCAGATGTAGCTACAGTTACAGTAAATGAAATAATACCTGTTATAACTATAACTACTCAACCTGTAGATACAACAGTTGATGAAGGAGATAACGTTACTTTATCAGTTGAAGCTACTGTTACTCCTAGTGTTGCATTAGTTTATAATTGGTTTAAAGCTGATGATGCTGATAAATTAAATCCTGTTCCAACTGGAACTGGTAAAGATTTAGAACTTACAAGTTTAACACCAGGAACTTACTACTACTACTGTGAAGTATCTTCTGAAAATGGTAAAGCAACTATTGTTGCTTCAGATGTAGCTACAGTTACAGTAGCTTCTAGTATTTCAATAGAAACCTTACAATTTGAAAAACTTGGAAATTCTATAGACGGCGAAGTTTATGATGTTCAAACTGTTGATGTTAAAGGAACAGCAGAACAATTTGCAAACTATGTTGCAGTAATCGCCAAAGATATAGATGGAAATGTAATTGATTCACCAGCAATAGAAACAGAAGTTTACTACAATGACGGAACAGGCGCATCTCTTGTGGAAATTCCAACAGCAGTCGATACATCAAAAGTCGGTTACTACTACATTGTTGTCAAAACGCTAGACGAATCAATTAAATTGGAAAGATTACTTCTTGTTAATGACAAAGGCAGCATCGAAAATATTGTTGTTAATACCAAAAACAAGACGATTGACGTTAACTATAAAGCAGTTCCAAAAACACTATTGCACTATACTGTAGATGAAGGTGCTACCCAATTAGTTGAAATGACACAAGCCGCAAACTATGACAACACAGCAAGCAGCGGAACTTTCACAATTAACGACTTTGGACTTGAATTTGGCAAAACATACAGCGCAACTGTTTACTTTGAAAACGAAGTTGCTAAAAATGCTGGCTATACAAACGATAAACTATATAGAAATATAGCTCCTGTAAGTATACCAACATTTGAAATAGCACCTATCGAAAAGTTTGAAGGTAAAAGCTATAAATTACTTCCAAGCGGAACAGATTCTGAATTTACAGGCTTCTTAATTAATAAGAACAGCCAGCCGCAAGCATTTACGCCAAATAATGAAAATCAAAAAATCGTTATTGAAGTTGTTAATAAAAACAGCGATGAAATATTGCTTACCGAAAGCCTAAGCTTAACCGAATTAATGAACGGTAGCTTTGATAATGGTACGTGGTTCGACCCAGAAAATTCAGACGCTCAAGGTTTTAGAGTTGAAGACAAAACTTACGACTATTATCAAATAGGCGGTGGCAAAGGTTATTTTATAGGCGAATTTGACTATGATATAAATAACTACGTTTCATTCGGTTACGCAATTAGCAATCAAATATTAAAAGACGACCTAAGCGTTAGCGAAGAAGGATATGAATTTAGAATAGGCTATAACTACGTTGCTCAACAATCGCCTACACAAGTTTACCAAAAAGGCGCAATATCTTCCGATATAGTTCTTCCTTTGTCTGAAATTACTATTTCATTTAGTAATCACGAAGATGAAGCTTCTAACTACTACATTGTAGGAGATTCAAAAGCAGTAACTATTGCCGAACTTGCCGAAGCAGTTGTAATAGGCGCAGATAGCCATACTACAACAGTTAGACATTACACACACGACTTCACTAGCGGTGAAACTGTTACAGACCTTAGTCAAACAATAGACGCAAGTAAAGTTGGCTACTACAAAATAACAGTAACAGCAACACTTGAAAAAGACGGCAAAACATATACAACAGTAAAAGATAGGTTGATATTTGTTAATCCTAAAGTTTATAGTGCATGGAAAGGCGCAATCGAAATTAACAACACCAGCGCTATTAACAGCAGTATTAAAATTAAAGATTACCAAGTTAACACAGGCTCAACTATGTATTATGAAATTATGGAAGGTACTAATACATTTGTTGGCAAAACCGAAATTACAAAATTCGATGCAACTACAATTACTGTTGACGACATTATAAAGAAACTTAATCCATTTACAACTTATACTTTAAATCTATATTATGCAAATAACGTTGGCGGAACATCAATATTCAGCAAAAACGTAAATAGATTTGGGTCTGTTGTTAGCAAGCAATTTAGCTTGTATGGAATAGCATTAGAAAACATAAACGGCAACTATGAAGTATTGCCAGATGGAACACCAACTGCTTTTTCTGGATTTTTATTTAAACCTGGAATCGAAGAAGGTGAAACGCTTGAATTGCTTTTTGGAGAAGGCGGAGGCATTAAGAAAATCGAAGTAGTTAAAGATGACAGTACTACAGAAACACTATATGACGGAATGATGACATTTAGCGATTACGCCGACGACCCTAACTGGGTTATGTATGACGGAGCAAACGGCATAAATATCGGTAGCAATGGATATGACTATTTGCAAATGCCTAAAGGGTATTTTGTAAGTGAGTTTATAGATGATAAATATAACTCATTCGGATATGTAGTTGATAATGCCTTAATTGGAAACTTAGCAAGCTTTAAATTGCGCTACACACTAGTAGTTGACGCTTCAATAGGCGAAGAAACTACACAAGAAGAAGAAAACACAGTTACAAAAGCAAGAACTTTACAAGAACCAAGCTACAAAACAGTTACATTTGACGTTCAGGTTGGTAAACAACAAAAACCAACTTCAAGACGCCGTTAAATTATAACGGCTATTGCTTAAAAAGCATATTGCATATTAATGCAGGCATGGGGGCTTATTCTCTGTGCTTGCAAACGCTTAGTTTGCATATATTAATACAAGGTTTAGGCGGCCTTAAATGCCTTTTATATAGATATTATAGATAGAAACATATATGTGAGTTTGCCAGCGCTAAGCAGTGTTTATTTAGCGTTGGCATATACTCTTTTTTGTATATTATACTAATTTATATAAAACTAACAATTGAATATAGTAATTTTTCACAAATATACGAATGCTCTTGATTTTTTGTCGTTTTTGTGTAAAATAATAATATAGACATTTTTAATATGGTCTAAAAGGGCAAACCCCCCTAACTTGACCTTTACATATATAGCCTACTAACCATAGGCGCACAAGAAACACCTTTTTCACGCTAATAAGTAACGGCTGGTGGCAATTTGAGCATACGTGTTTTAAAATTTTAAGTATGCATGACTTTTAACACATTAACAGCAGTTACAAAAACTCAGGCTGCGGCTTATAGCTTGTCGACTAAAAACGACTAACTTGTTAAATTAAAAAACTATTAATTAGTTGAATGTTAGCAAATGTTAGTTTTGTGTTTTATCTGTAACACTAGCAAATTTTATATATAAAGAATACAACGATAGATGCCGTTAAATATAGTGTTGACCCCTGCTAACTTAAAGCTTAAAAAGGGGAAGCATCTAACAGATTAAAACATTAAAGCAATACTTTAACAACACTTCAATTAAGCAAAAACTTTTTTTCTTTAACCAAACAGTTTGAGTAGAAATAGGAAAGGTGAGAATTACTTTTTTGGGTTTAAACCAGTAATACCCTGCCAAAAAATATAAAAGGCAAATCTAATTACATAAAAGCCATAAAAAAATAAATTAAATATTTAGCGGCAGGCTGAAAAGCAACGCCCGAACCTTGACAAACAAGTGATTAAAATTCACTTCATAGCAAAAAAATGTAATAAAAATCGGCATATTTTTGTCGATTCCCAAAAGATTAATTCCCACTAACCCAAACGTTTTTAATATTTTTATTTATTTCGTTAATTAAAATGAGAAAAAACTTTGAGAAAGAAGGGAATTATAATGTCTAAAAGACATGACCGTTCGGCCATAAAAAGTGTTGCTCTTTTGCTTGCTTTCATTTTAACATTGGGCTCTTTTTCCAATATAACATTTGCAGCAGCATCAGATAAAATAACACTTGGCGGAACAAGCGGTAACTTTACATTTGACTTAAAAGACGATACAAGTGACGCTAATATAGTTATTAATCGTACAGCAGGAGCTGGCGCGATTAGCGGCACAATTAAACTTTTGCATTTAGGATTTGGAAAAGTTGGTAACACTATGGGCTCTGTTGGTTCAACTGCAGATGTTGCGTTTAACACAGTAACAACACCAACAGCAGTTTCAAGAACTTTAGGCTATTCAATACCAATAACATTTGCAGAAGGCGTAAATTCTATCCAAGTTCCTATTAAAGTAATAGGCAAAACTGCTGCAAACAGCAGATGGGGTTCAAATGAAACCGAAAGACAAATTAAGGTTGAAATTACAACTTCAGACGGAACAACACTTGAAACTTCAACAGGTATAATTTCTTTAAAAAGAGAAGTAATAATTCCTGAAACTATATTACGTATTTATGACGTATCACCAAGAGCTAATGCATCAGAAACAACTTACGAATTACCAACTACAGTTAGCGTTTTAACAAGCGAAGGAAAAACAACAACTATCAATGTAACAGGTTGGAAAAAATCCGGAAGTTCGGAAGCTGTTAAAACAGTTAACCCTTCAACGCTTGGTCTTGGTATGCACACATACTATTTTGAAACAACAAATGAATTTCCACAAAATCCAGCAACTCCAGGAACAGGAAAAGTAACAGGCTATTGCTATTTAAAAGTAGATTCTTCAACGTATAGTGCTATAGCTGCTTACAAAAACCCAGCAGACATTAACCCAATCCAAAAGCTTAATGTATACACTATTAACGGTACTATAAATGCAGCTACTCCAACTAACGAAATTTATCGTGAACCTGTTGTAGTTAAAGGTAAAATATTAAATAGCGAATCTTGGGACGTATTAACTACAGGTAGTTATATATGGTCTTATGATAATGATAATCAAAAAGCTACTTTAACATTAAGAGGTGGCTCTACTGTAGTTAATGCAACATACGACTATAATGTATTAAAAGCAAACCTTGCAAGCTTAACTATAACTAACAATCCTACTACAACTAGCTATACAGTTGCTACATTAAAACCTTTAACACCAGCCGAAATTAATCTTGCAGGCATTGAAGTTAAAGGTAATTATGAACACAGCTTATACAAAAACTATACAAACGCTGATGTTGAAGTTATTAGCGTTAATGCTGCAAACTTGGCAAACCAAGTAGTTACAGTTGCTTTAAAAGGTGATAATACAAAAACAGCAACATTTAGTGTTACTGTAACAGCTACAGCACCTGAAATAACAAACTTAACATTTACAGCAACTATAGACTTGCAAGAAGGTCAAAGTAATGTTGCACCGGGCGCAGTTGTTGGAACATTAGCAACAACAGGCGGAACAGCACAATATACTTATGCATTCGCAGCAGGCGGAGCTGATAACAGCAAATTTGTAATTGAAGGAAGCAACGTAAAAGTTGGTACAGCTGCATTAACAGCAGGCACATACAATATTAACGTTGAAGTTACAGATATTAACAACAAAAAACTTGCTAAAGCATTTGTAATAACTGTTTTAGAATCTAACCCTATACCTACTATAACTATAACTACTAATCCGACAAACGTAACAATATTTGACGGTGATAATACTACTTTAACAATTGCAGCAAACGTTGTTCCAACGGCAGCAATAAGCTACCAATGGTATTTAAATACAACAGCAAGCACAACAGGCGGAACAATTATAGCAGGCGCAACAGGCACAAGCTTAGCACTTGCAGACTTGGCATTAGGCGCTCACTACTATTATTGTGAAGTTTCTTCAGCAGGCGCACAAACTAAAACTTCACAAGTAGCTACAGTTACAGTTAATAAAGTTGAACTTAAAACTGCAACTCTTTCAACTACAAACGTTAGAGGAGAAAAAGCTACAGTTACAGCTACATTTGACAGACCTGTAACAGCAGAAACAGGCGCTGTAATTGAATTTACTGATTCTGTAAGCGGCGACAAAATTACACTTGATACAGTTGCAAAATCAGGAAATGCTTTAACATTTGAAGGAACAATTCCAGCAGGTGCAAAAGCAGGAACATATAAAGCAACTGCAATTACAGGAACAATTAAAGTTGAAAAAACAAATACAGCAGTTTCGCCTTTAACATTTACTGAATTACAAATAGTAGTTGGTGCAGCTGCATTAACAGGAATTACAGTAGCAGGCGAAGAAAACGTATCTTTATATACAGGCGAAACAGCAACAAATGTTGATAAAACAAAGCTTACTGTTAAAGCTCAATATGAAGATGGCAGCGAAGCTACAATATTACCAGCTAATTATTCAGTAACACTTATAGAAAATGCTAACGTAGTTAGCGGTGTTGTAGTTACAGATAACGGCAACGTTGGAGTAAAAGTAGCATACAGCGGCAAAGAAACTACAGTTTATGTAGCTGTTAAAGCAGTTGAACTTACAACTGCAAAATTTTCAAATGGCGCAACTACAGCAGATGTTGCTTCAGCAGGAGAAGCTATAGTTAACGTTGCATTTGATAAACCAGTAACAGCAGACGCAGGCGCTAAAATTACATTTACAGATGCAGATTCAAATACAATTGAATTAACATTAGATGAAACATCAAATAATAAAAATTCTTTAACATTTAAAGGCAATGCTCCTACAAATTCTACCTTAAACATACTTGTTTACACAGCATCAAGCATTACAGGTACAGTTAAAGTTACAGGAACAAATGTAGAAGTTTCACCTTTAACTTTTGGCACATTAACAGCAAATGTTCAAACTTCATCTACAGCTGTATTAACTGCAAAATATACTGGAAATGTTGAAATATACACAGGCGATACATTAGCTGGCTATGAAACTGCTATAAAAGCTGGACTTGAAGTTAGTTTAAGCGATGGCGATATTAGCGCACCGGTTACTGATTACAGTCTTTCATTAGTAGATGAATTGAATAAAGTTGAAGATGGCATTGTTATTGCAGATAGCGGAAAAGTTACTGTATTAGTTACTCGTGGAGCATCAACAATTACATTTGAATTAGCAGTTAAAGCTGTTAAAGTTAAAAGCATTGCATTAGAAACTACAGTTGGCGGCAAAAATTACGGCAATGAATTTGCTGTTAGCTACGATACAGTAAATCACCCATACAGAGAAGACGTTATAATTAATGTAACTTATGACCGTGCAGTTGATGCAACAGGCAGTAAATTGGTTCTTAACCTTACAACTCCTGCTTCCAACATTCCTGCAACTAGCAATAAAAACAAAACAACTGTTGAACTTCTTCCACAAGGAACTTCTCAAGAGTTGGCGGATGGAAAGCTTACAGTAACATATAAAGGTAATTTTGAAGAACTTAACACACCAGGAACTTATGAAATAAGCACAGTAAATGGTGATGTTGTAGTTCAAGGCACAAAAAGCACAAGTACTTTAGTAAAAATTATAGATAAAACTTTTACTAAATCACAAGCAAAGCTTATTCCTCTTACTATTGCCGAATTTAAAGGCGTACTTAAAAATCGTACACTTTATACAGGTGATTCAACAGAAACAATTGAGGAAAATCTAGAAGTTACTGCAACATTTAATGTTACTTTAAATGGCAATGTATTAAATCCATTTGAACATACATTAACTAAAGATGATTATACTGCAGTACCTGATACTGTTGGATTTGCTAAAATGGCTGATGGCAAAAATTATGTTGTATTGCATAGCGGAAAAGTTGGGGTAATAATAGACCCTAAAAACTATACAGTTGATAGAACTACTGCAGAACTTGATGTTTACCCAGTTACTGTTGAAAAAGCTACAATAAATTCAACTACATTAGTATCAGGAGAAGTTACAGCTAATACAGGACAAAAAGGATTTAGCGTTGACGTTACATTTACAAAGCCAGTTTATCCAAACGGATTAAGCCAAGATAATGAAATAATTTTTACTCATGTAGATGACCCAGCTAGCCAAATTATAGTTGGTAGACGTGGTACAAACGGTGGTGTTGAATTTGTTAACCCTGAAGCTGCTTTAGATGCAGGCAACAAACAAGTTTCTTCTACTTTAAAATACAAAGGCGACATTAGCGCAACTGCTAAACCAGGAAAATATGTTGCAACTCAAATTAAAAATGGTCAAACTCCTGTAATTGGAAATACACCTGTTTATATTCTTGACAATACTTACGTATTAGTTAATGGAAATCCTGTAATGCAAGGCAATAAAAGCTTTAGAGTTAACGGCGTAATAACTCCTTTAGAGTTAATAATTAACGAAGCACCAATCGAAAAATTAACTTTAACTCAAAAAGCAAACACAACATTGCCAGCTGATATTTACGTAAGTGATAACATTAACACAGACGAAATTAAAGCATTATTTACAGTTAAAGCTGACTACGTTGGTGGACATTCAGTTGCAGACTTTAAAGGTTACAGCTTAGAAATCGTTTACGAAAAAGATGTAGATAGTAATGTTACTGACAGCAGTAAATTTGCGAGAGAAGACGGAACATTTAGCGTTGTTGCTACAGCACCTGAACTTGCTATAGGAAGCACAAAAACTATAATTTCAGGCGAAGTTTCCGGCTTAAACGTTAACCCTGTTGAAATCGTTGACATTGTATTAACAAATAAAGCAGGAACTTCTACAACAGTAACTGCCGAAGGAAAGAATATAACTATTAGCGATGATACAACTAACGCAATTGAAGCAATAGCTTATTTTGCAAGACCAATTACAAACTTTAGCGGTTCAACTATAGTTTTAGAACATGCAAGCCAGCCTTCAATTACATTAACTGCAACAGGCGCTTGTACTGAAGTTACAGTTGATGGCGAAGTTTTATATGCTGTTTCATATACAGGAAACGCAGACGGAACACTTGCAAGTACATTCCCATTGGGATTATATGAAGCTAATAAAATAACTATAGCAGCAGGAAAACCAAACCCTGTTAATAGCGTAGATAATACTACAATTATTGCTGGATATGAAGTTAAAACTGCATTTGACGTTGTAGGCGTTAACGGCAAAGTTTCTGTTAAAGTTGACCCAGCACCTGCAAGAATCATTACTATTGATTACAAAACAGACAATGCAAAAGGCGAACAAATAAGTGCAGATGGCAATTTCTATTGGGCAAAAGAAGGCAATAAAATAATTGCAACTTTCACAACTAACAATGAACTTGACCTCGACAAAACACCTGTTCGCACTACTGGAACAATTGGTGGCTTAACTGCAACATTTGCAAAAGTTAACGGGCAACCTAAGACATATACAGCAACAGTAACAGTACCTGCAGGCATGGCACACCCTGTTTCCCCTGAAAAGTTAGAATTTGTGCATTCACTTTATGGCAAAGATGACGAATCAACCTTTACTGCAAAACAAGAAGCAAACGAAATTACAAATGTCATTATAGATACAACTGCTCCTGTTATTGATTCTGTTAAAGTTAAAGTGTTTAAAGATGCAGCAATGACAATTGAAAAAGATGAAGTGTTATCTGGTTCAGAAGTTTTTGTTGGTTTAGCAGATACAGTATATGTTGAAATAACATCAGACAGCGCTTTAGATTTTAGCAGCAAAAAGACAAATATAGCTTATATCTATGATAATGTTGGAACAAAATACGTGCTTAACTTTGCGCAAATAGGTAATACAAACACTTATTGGGCAAAACATACATTTGAAAGAGAATTCAACCAAAATACCGAAGAAATAATAAAACTTTGGATAGACGTTGAAGACTTGGCAGGAAACAAAGGAGCAGCTCCTAACAATGTAGCTTACTATCTTGGAGAAGACAAAATAAATGATAACGTTACATTAAAAACAGACGTTCTTCCTCCTGTTGTAACATTAGAAGAACAGTTTTCAAAAACAAGCAATCCTCATGCTCCAATAACAGTTGCAGGGCATGCTGGAACAATAAAATATTCTATCGACGGAGATAAAATTGACTTATACTTCAAGTCAAGTAAAGCACTTGATGTTACTCGACCATATAGCGTATATTTAGGCTTGCCTGAAGGCATAACAGCTGATAAGGAAGCTGCGTATAAACTTGAAGGTTTAACAAGAGTTGGTGTTACTTTAGACGCTGGCAAAAATGTTACAGGAATTAGCGAAGCAACAGACGCAACTGGAAGCATTATAAAAACTCCTGGATATTTCTACTACAGAGCAACAATAGAAAAATACAGAACTATTAATGGAGTAGATTTAGGTTATCAGTTCGGTACAAATCCTGCAATATTCGCAGATGGTCCTCATAAAGATGAACTTGCTGCTGAATTTATAGCTTGGGGTGAAAATGAACAACAAACAGCTCATAGAAGAAATCTTGCAAGCGGTATTCAATATCACCCAGCGCATGCTGCAACATACAACACAACAATTACAAGCTTTATGTCAGACAACGACATTAAAGACGTGAATAACAATCCTATAACAAACGTTGCAAGACACCAAGATAGCGTAACTTTAAAATTCACTACAACTGTTGAATTAAGCACTGCAACAACACAAGTAGTAATCGGTGGAATTAATGTTAATGCAGAAGGTTTAGGCACATTAAAATTAACAGGAAAAACAGGAACATCGCCAAGCTTCACATACGCTTACGAGTTAACAGTTAAAGTTGCAGATATTCTTACTATACAAGAAGTAGATGCAGACGGCAACTTAGTGGTAGACGTTGACGGCAACCTTGTATATGTTATTACTACTATTGAAGAAGGCAAAGAAATACCATATAGTGTAATACCTGCAGATTTATTCGGATGTAAAGGTCCAGAAACTGTTGGTACAGGTGATTCTAATAAACCACAAGTTACTTATAACAACCACTTTGAAGTTAGCGTAAAAAGCTTTGTTTCAAATGACAAATATACAAATTTAGCTAATAAATTAAGAACAGTTACATTAACATTTGAATCTGTTGAAAAATTAGGCGCTAAGACAGTTGTTAAAATAGCAGGTATTAAAGTTACACCAATAACAGCTGATATAGCAACACCTTACACTTACACGGCAACATTAGATTTAAATGCTAATGAAGTTACAGCTGTTGAAGTTGATTTTGATGGCAATATCACATATTCTATAGAACCTTATAACGAAGATGGTTTCCCAGCTGCTACAATTTTAAATACAGATGCAGCAACAGATGCAGCAAATGTTGATTATCAAGTTCTTTATGATAACACAGCACCTGTAATTGACAATGTTGTAATTAAAACAGACAGAACAGACAACAATGCAGTTATAGGAAGCGCATTAACAATAACATTTGAATCTGACGAATTACTTTTTGACCCAGAAAGAATAATTGATGAAGCGCTTGATTTAAATGAATTTTTAGTTGGTGAAATGCTCATAGATGAAGTAACAGCAGAAAAAGTATTCTCTCATGGCATTGCTGTTGAAGAAATTACAACTACTTCAACTGTAGCACCTTACACATACACAGCTAAGTTAACAGCTCCAGATAAAGTATGGACAGGTTGCACAAAAGTTGATGGTGAAACACTTGCAATCCAAATAACAGCTCGTGATAAAGCAGAAAACATAAGCGAAGACGTTTATGAATCAACACAACCATCAAAATGTATTAAAGACCCAACAAAAGTTTCTATAGTAATAGATGGCCTTGATGGAAGTGGCGCTATCGAAGCATACAAACCTGTTTATGTTAAAACAACAGGCGGAACAAGTCTTGGAGGAATTGAACTTTCATATATGAATACTTTCAATCCTAGACCAAGAGGAGCAGCGTATGCAGCACCATCATTTATATCAATATACGCAGAAATTCCTGCTGATGACAACGCTATAGTACTTAAAGCAGGCAGCACACCAATAGGAACGATTCAACGTACAAAATTTAACCCAGATGAATCTGAATATACAATTATCCTTTACGGAAAACACTACTACTTCCTAAATGCATACAAAAAAGGCTCTTCAGAAATTAGCACAGTAGACGGCGAGGCTGATTGGGTTTCATTTAACGTTAAAGATGCAACGAATGGAATTAAAATAACTGCTCAACCTCAAGATTTAAAATTAAATGTTAACGACACTGCTACTTTAACAGTTGCAGCAGTTACTGTTCCAGTAGGCAAAACATTACAATATCAATGGGTTAAGACACCAACAGGCGCATTTGCTGATTCGCAAGCAATCGGTGGCGAAACTAACCCTACTTTTACAGTTCCAACTAACGCAGAAGGCACTATGTACTATTTCTGTGTAGTTTCTGTAGACGACAACAGCTTACCTACAGCTCCTTCAAGATTTGCTAAAGTTGTAGTTGGTTCAGGAACAACACCTACACCTACAATTACTATAACTACACACCCTGCAGATATAGAAGTAGAAGTTAACACAGAAGCTTCTTTAACAGTTGAAGCAACAATTAATTCTTTTGGTTTGCCAGTAATTTATGAATGGTACAGAGTTGATGCAGGCGTTGTATCTAAGTTTGCAGGTGAGATATTATACACAGATACTTTAACATGGACTACAGGCAATACACCAGTTGAATATGAAGTTTATTGCGTAATTACATCAGGCACAACTACTGTAACATCAAATAGAGCAACCGTTAAAGTTATAGCAGGAACAACACCAGACACAACAGCTCCTACTCTTGAATCTGTAACAGCAACAATTGGTGGAACACAACAAACTCATGCTACAGACTTAACAGGCTTTGTTGGTCAATCAGTTAGTGGAACTATTACAGCAACATTAAGTGAAGCTGCAGACTTTGTTACAGGTACAAGCGGAAATATTACAATTTCAGGTACTGGAATAACAGGCGATGTACATTACGGCACATTTACTTTAAGCGGCACTACTGCAACAATTACACCTGCAGCAGGAAACGAACTTATTGGTGCAGCAGGTACGTTTACATTTAAAGTTGCAGCAGGCACAATTAAAGATGCTAGCGGCAACCAAAATACAGACATTACATTTACATTAACAGTTACTAAAGCAACATTAGGCGGAACAGTAGCAATTACAGGTACTGCAGCAGATGGCCAAACATTAACAGCAGCTGTATCAGGAGCTACTCCAACATATCATGGAACTTTAACATATGAATGGTTAAGCTCTAGCGATGGCACAAACTACACAGCAATTGCTGGCGAAACAGCTTCAACTTATACTTTAGTTACTGGTGATTTAGGCAAAACAATTAAAGTTATAGTAACAGCTGCAAACTGCACAGGTTCACTTGAATCAACAATTTCAATTCCTGCGGCAGCAACTGCAATAGAAAGTTTAACAATTAAAGCACCAGGGCTTCTTGTTGGTAAAGATGCAACAGGGCAAAAAGAAATAACAATTGCAGATACTTATGCAACAGCATCAAGCGAAGGCTGGTGGACAGATGAAACAACAGGAGCAGGCGGCGGAGAACTTTTTGCAGCAGGTTCGCAATATATTGGGAAAATTAAAGTAACCGCTGAAGCTGGTTATGAATTTAATACTACTGATTGGCAAACTGGCGCTGGTTTTGGCTCATTTGATAGCCTTGTTAAATTAGATTCTTCTTCTTCACTTTCAGGCGCAGCAGGTTACAAAATTACTAGCGTAAGCGCAACAGAAATTGAAATAATGATTAGCTATGATTCATTAGAAGATTTAACAGTAGGCGCAGGTTCTGATGAAATTATTGTTAAAAATACAGAAACTCTTGATGCAGCATTTGAAGCAATAACACCAGTACCCGGCACTCCAATAACAATTACTATACAAACTCCAGTTGGCGCTGACGCAGCAGACCCTAAAGAAGTTAAACTTCCAGAATCAATAGCAGATGTAGGCGAAGTTATAATTACTGTACCTGTAGGCGTTAACCTTGTTTTCCCTGATGGTTTTGATATTGCTAACAGTGAAGTTAAAATTGAAATTGCAAGCGGCGCAACAGCTACTAACTTTGATTATGATGGCTTTGGCGGAACTAATACTGCAGGCTTAGAATTAACAGTTAATGGTGGCGGTTATCTTTACGGAACTGGTGGAGCAGATGATTTAATTGTTTGCCCTGCAGGTGATGCTAAAGAAGATGATGCTTGGTTTTCACTTGATAACGGCGCAAGCATGACATTCAAAGGTTCAGGCGTTACATTATTTAGCACAACTCCTTCTCCATTTGATATAGTATTAAATGGCGGCACAAGCTTAAAGCAAAGAAGCGGAAAAGCATTTGTTGTTAATGAAGGACAAAATCTTATAGTTGCAAGCGGTGTTTTAACACTGCTTGCTCCAACTAGTTCTGCTACAGCAGCAGATGGAACTTTTGTATTAAAAGTACTTGGAAACCTTGTAATTGGTAACGATACACCTGGCAATGACGCAGGCGTAACATTACAAAAGGATGGCGCAGTTCTTCTTGTTGATGATGGTAATGGAAACTTGAACTATGAAATAGGAAGTGGCGCAATAGGCGTTGTTGCTAATAGCAATAACACTATAACAAGTTTTGACCCATCAACTCCTGTTGGCTTCGTAAAATTGGTAAACAGCACATATGAATGGATTGTTAAAGCAGACTTATTGCAAGGGAATTTAGCAGTAGCTCCGGTTATAACTATTACTGCTCAACCTTTAGGCGTAACAACAACAGTTGGCGGAACTGCTAATTTATCAGTTACAGCAACAGTTACAGAAGGTGCAACTTTAGAATATCAATGGTATTCAAACACAACAAACAGCATAACAGGCGCAACTGCAGTTACAGGTGCAACTAGTGCAACTTACACAGTTCCAACTACAACAGCAGCTACTACTTACTACTATTGTGTAGTTTCTGCAACAGGTGCAGCTAGCAAAAATTCTGCTATTGCTACAGTTGTAGTTAACCCAGCACCGGCAACTCCAGTTATAACTATCACTGCTCAACCTCAAGACACAACAGTAACAGTTGGTGACACTGCTACTTTATCAGTTACAGCAACAGTTACAGAAGGTGCAACTTTAGAATATCAATGGTATTCAAATACAACAGACAGCAACGTAGACGGAACTATAATTGCAGACGAAACTAACGCAACTTATTCAGTTCCAACTGATGCAGCAGACACTTACTACTACTATTGTGTAGTTTCTGCAACAGATGCAACTAGCGTAACTTCTGATGTTGCTACAGTTATAGTTGAAGAAGAAGTAATAGCAACTCCAGTTATAACTATTACTGCTCAACCTCAAGACACAACAGTAACAGTTGGTGGCACTGCTACTTTATCAGTTACAGCAACAGTTACAGAAGGTGCAACTTTAGAATATCAATGGTATTCAAATACAACAGACAGCAACGTAGACGGAACTATAATTGCAGACGAAACTAACGCAACTTATTCAGTTCCAACTGATGCAGCAGACACTTACTACTACTATTGTGTAGTTTCTGCAACAGATGCAACTAGCGTAACTTCTGATGTTGCTACAGTTATAGTTGAAGAAGCATCAACAACAGGTCAAGAAGTTGATATAGCAGCAGGCAACAACGCAATTAAATTAGAAATTACAGAAGACGGAAAAACATTCGATTCTAATTTATCTGCTGGCAACTTAACACTTGCAGGCGCAAGTTTAACAATAGCAGGCGTAAAAGTTTATGATAGTGGCAAAAAAGCTTTAGTTGCATTTACAACTGCAGCAGCTACAGCAGGAACAGCAACTTTAACTATTAAAGACGAAGCATATACAGATGACACAGCACCAGTAACTGAAACAACTGCAACTGCATTAACAGCAGTTCAAACTATTGAATTTACTGATTCTAGTGCTATGAATCCTTTTATTTTAGCATACTCAACTAATACATTACCATACGCTACCTTTGTTATACCTGCACAAGTAAAAGTTGATGGGGAAGTTATAGAAAATGCTTCAGCACCTACTTTGTATCATAAAACTACAGATACAGAAGAAGAAGTTACAGGAACTGGCGCTTTATCCCGTTCAAAAATTGGCTACTACAGAGCAGAATACGCAGCAAACGCAATTGGCGCTATAGCAGCTGTAACAAAAAATAGAGTGTTATACGTTAATCCGCAAATTCCTTCAAACAATCCATTTGACTTTGAAGTGGAAAGCACTGAAGATTTAACAGCGATTAAATTTGCAGTTCCATTATTAATGGAAGGTGCAAAAATGTATTATGCCCTTAAAGAAAACGACATGACAATAGTGTCTAAAGCTGCAGTTACAACTACAGCAGACTCATTTAACAGCAGCGCTATTGCAGGAGGAGTTAAACCCGGTATAGCATACGAGGGTACATTATTCTACGAAAACCCATATTGGGTTGAAGGGTTTGCAAACTCTGGCGGAACTGCAAAAGAACTTGTATTAACAGCAATATTTAATGCCCCAACTGATTTGTTAAGCAAAAAATTGCTTCAAGGCAAATATACATTAACATTCAATGGTGCTGATGCTAGCAAGAGCGAAACAGATAAAGATTTTGTAGGTTTCTTGTTATCAAATGCCAACAGTGCTGAAATACAAAGAATTAACCAAGTAAAAGTTATTAAAAACGGCACTGCTGCAAAAACATTAGATGTTAAAGCTTATCAACCTGATTGCTATGTTGGCGGTGGCGATAATAATCCATTAGCTAACCCTAACCCTGTTAATTTTGTAAGCTTTGAAATATCTGGAACTAATGGTTCTACAGATGCTAATGACTACGAAATAGCTTATGTCGAAAAAGGTATTTACCTTATCGGTTGGGAATGGGACGAAAACTTAGGAGATTTTGGAGGATATGCATCATACGGCGTTGTATTTAGCAAAGAAAAGCTTACAGAACTTGGGGTAAGCGGCAACGGCTGGTCATTTGAAGTAATTTATGACACAAACGGAGCAGTTAAAACAACAATAGGTACTTTTGATGGCGTTACTGGTGCAGCAACAGTTAATGTTAACCTTGAAGTAGGAAGCAACGTAATTGAATTAACAACAACCGGAACTTTTGCTTCAAGCGTAAGCACAAGCGCTATTTCTTTAACAGCAGGTACAACAGGTGCTTCAGCAACTGTTGCTAACGTTGAACGTATTTCAGATACAAAAATAAAAGTTTTACTTAACACAGCAGCAACAACAGCTGGTCAAGTAACTGTAAGTGTTGGTTCAGCTGCAATTGCAACTGCTGGCATTATATCTGGAACTCCAAAAACATTAACTCAAAGCGTTAATTTAAATTCACTTTCTATTGCAACTCCAGTTTCTTCAACTGCTTATCAATTCAGTGGCATTCAAGCTGGAGTATCAGCTTCACTGAGCGAAACATTTGCAGGGGTTAACGCAGGAACGTTAGCATACACCGTTGAGTTTGTTGGCAATAATGCTTCCGACTCATTATCAAATGTTGATATTTCTGGAGGCACATTAAGCCGTACAAAAGTTGGTTACTATATAATCAAAGCTAAAGCAGCTGCTGTTGCAGGCATTACTGAAGCAGAAGCTATTAGAATATTGTATGTTAACCCAACAAATATAGGTACGCTTGTTGTAAACAATACTTCGTTTGGAAGCGCACATGCTGTAGTTAACGTACCTGAAGATATAGTTAATTCTGGCGCAACTGTTTCCTATAAATTAGAAGACGGAATCGAAACAGAAGTTAGCTTTACCGAAGCTAGCGGCAGCACATTTACTATTCCTACTTCGGCACTTGCAGTTGGCACTTATGATGTTGCAATTTATTACGCAAACAAAGCTGAATATAATGTAACTGCTGGATATGAAAATAATTCAACTGTTACACCTAAAAAAGCTGAAATTCAAAAAACTTTTGAAGTTGAAGCAGTTCAATCAGAAGTTACAAGCGATATAACTTCAGAAATTATTACAGGCACATATTCGTTAACATTTAACGGCAGTAGCGCTAGTGAAAGCGAAACAGATGTAGATTTTATTGGCTTCTTATTAACAAATGGCGCTGAAGACTCTTTAGATGTACTTACTAGTGCAAAATTTATTAAAGATTCTACTTCTGTAGATACTGGAATTACAGGCTACAGCATCGACTATTATGTTGACTCAGACGCTACTATTATTGGTGATAAACCTGACCCAGCTGATTTTGCAAGCTTTGCAATAGATGGCACTGAATATGAAATAGCTTATGTTCAAAAAGGTGTTTACGTTATAGGCAAATGGGACGCTGGTTCCGAAGAATATGTTGCATATGGCGTTGTAATTGATAAAACTAAGCTTTCACCACAAATAACTAGAAACGGCTGGTCATTTGAAGTTAAATTTGACTATGTTGATGAAAACAGCGCTTCTCAAAAAGATACAAAAACAATTGCTATACCTACTACTGAAATTGAAGTTGACGTTGTAAGTGGCAATTTAGCTTTAAACAAGCCTGCTTCTGCAAACGGAGATGAAGGTAGTCACATTGCAGTCGAAAAAGCTTTTGATGGCGACAGTGGAACAAGATGGGGAAGTTCATATGGAATTAACCCAAAATGGCTTCAAGTTGATTTGCAAGAAGAAAGTTTAATTACAAATTTTGTTATTGACTGGGAAAGAAGAAACGCAGACGACTATAAAATTGAAGTTTCAAGCAATGGAACTGATTGGACAGAAGTTTATGCACAAACAGATTTCCCAACAGAATTTAAAGAAACTATAGCTTTAGAAACACCAGTTTCTGCAAGATATGTAAGGCTTTATATAAACAACTTTATTTCAAACTGCGACAATGTTAATTATCCAACAGTTTCTGTACATGAATTTGAAGTTTATGGAAGCAAAAAAGTTAATTTAGCTTTAAATCAAACAGCTTCTTCAAACGGAGAAGAAGCCAGCCACTTTGCAGCCGACAAAGCCTTCGATGGCGGTACCTCTGGTCAATCGAGATGGGCAAGCACAAACGGAATTAACCAAAAATGGCTTCAAGTTGACTTAGGCGAAGAAGTATCTATTAGCGAAGTTGCTATTATTTGGGAAAGATGTAATGCAACAGACTATAAACTTTATGTTTCAAACGACCCAGGCGATTTTGGAACACCTGTTTTTGTTGGAACAAAACCTTCACAAACACACAAAGAGGAAATATTGTTATATACTTCTGCTAGAGGAAGATATGTTAAATTGGTTATAGATAACTTCCAATTAGAAGATGCTACAGGGGTAGGAATTCCTTGGGCTACTGTTTCAATATGGGAATTTCAAATTTATGGAAAAGCAACAGGTACAGGAACATTTGCTATACCTGGCCAAGAACTTACAACTGCATTTTTATTAGAAGCTTTTGCTCCTTTAGCTCCTGCACAAGCAGTTGTTGAAGAAGTTGTTGAAGAAGATGTAACAGAAGATGTTGTTGAAGAAGGCGCTCCAGAAGACAATGCAACAGAAGAAGATGTTGTTGAAGAAGATGCTTCAGAAGACAATGTAACAGAAGAAGAAACAGAAACTTCAACAGAAGAAGATTCTTTAGAAGAAGCTGCAGCAGAAGAAACTGAAACAGAAGAAACTGTTGAAGAAATTGTTTCGGAAGAAGCTGTGGCAAAAGAAATTATTTAGTATTTGCTTCATAAAAAAGCTCCCTTTTTAGGGGGCTTTTTTGTTATGGAATTTGAGATAAGTTTTAGATAAATTTTAATTCTTCTTTTTTTATTAACACCTTTATTTCTTTAGAAAAGAAAGAAATAAAGAAATGTGGGGGGGTTGCAATCCCCCCCACATTCCCTAAATGCTTTTTTAACACTTTGCGGCACATAATTTTTACGGGCGCTTTTTTATTACAGCTTCAATTAAAGCCCCAAGCAAAATTATTACAATTGTCCATGCAAATAAGTCTGAAATTTCAAGATATATTTTAGAATTGTATATATTAATTCCAATAGAATTATTTGGCAAACCTATTACTTCGGCAGCAACCCCCGACTTTAACGCAAGCCCAAGCCCAACGCTTATTGTTGACGAAAAATATGGCATTAAAAGCGGGATATATAAACATTTAACTTGGCGCAAAAATGGAACTTTAAAAACTTTTGCCATGTCGAAATATGGCATTTTTTTGACATTTTTTAGCCCATTATGTATGTTAAAATAAACTATGGGCAAAACCATTAGAAATGATATAACAGTTGATAAATAGATGCTTTTAACCCAAACAAGCGTTAATATTGTAAAAGATGCAATTGGAATTGCTTTAATAACAGACATTAGAGGGTTTAAAAATTCATAAAGTATTTGCCAAGCATAGCATATTGAAGCTAGGGCAACGCCTACTATAATCGAAAGCAAAAAACCAAACAAAATTTTAGAAAGTGAGTTTCCAATTATTAGCCAAAAGCTTGGCAAGGCGGCTAACTTAACTAAGCTTTTAAAAACAAGAAGGGGAGAAGGCAAAAGCACAGGCTCTGAAACATAAGCGCTTAAGAAGTGCCAAGCCATAATCCATATAAAAGCAATTGCAGCTTTTCTAATTAATTTGAGTTTGGGAATATGCATTTTTAAACTTCCTTTAGGTTTATTTAAAAACCTTTTATTTAATTTTTATTTTTTTGGGCTCAAGAACAAAGACTTTTTTTAATAAAGAAAAAGTAAATATTTTTCTTTTGACAAAGAAAAAGGGAAGACCTTTCTTTCTTTAAAAAAGAAAGAAATAAAGAAATGGGGGGGTTGCGATTCCCCCACACTCCCCTCGTTAAAAATATTTAAAAAATTAAAACCTACTTTTTATAATAGAATGTTTCGTCTGGAAGTTTTCCACCTACAGATGCAGGGTTTGATTCAAACAAAATAGATAAATAGTTTTGAATGTTTGCTGCCATACTTTCGCCTTCATCAAAAACTATGTTGCAACGTGGAATTGCTTGCTCTGCAATTTCAGCAGGAACAATTCCAAATTTTTCTGAAAGAGCTGCTGTTTCTTTAACGTTTGAATTGGCATATTCAATTGAAAGCTTATATTCTTCTAAAAACTTATCAACAGCTTCTTTTTTAGTTTCAAGTACTTCTTCGCGTACTATAGCGATTCCTGTTATTATATTTTCGCCGTTAATTTTTGCCCATTCTTCTGTTAAGTTAAGGGCAATGCGTAAATTTTCGTTTTTAGATAAAACTGTTGTAACATATGGCTCAGGGAGCATTGCAACTTTAGACTGACCGCTTGCTAACAAACTTGCAAGCTCTGTTGCTTCTGTTTTAAACGAAACTTCAACATCTTTTTCAGGGTCTATGTTGTTTTTGCTTAAAATATAGTTTAATGTGTATTCGGTAACTGTTCCTTTGCCGGTTGCATCAATTGTTTTGCCTTTTAAGTCTTCAATCGAATTAATTTCATTGCCGTTTTCAACAACATAAAGCACGCCAAGGGTATTTAATGCAAGTGCTTTAATTTTGCCTTCTGTTTTATTAAACAAAACAGAACCTAAATTGGAAGGAACGGCAGCAATATCAACTTCGCCTTTGGCAATTTGCGTAACAATTTCGTCTGCAGCCCCAGCTATGTTAAAGTTGTAATCATTTTCACATGTACCTTGTTCATCATCTTCCATAAGCTTTAATAGCCCAAGCCCTGTTGAACCTTTTAATGCTGCTATATTAAGAACTTCCTTTGAAGCTGGTTCTAATTCAGGTTGTTCTGTTGGTTGTTCTGTTGGTTGTTCTGTTGGTTGCTCTGTAGGCTGTTCTGCTGGAACTGGTGTTGGTGTTGCAGGTGGTGCCGCAACGTTAGATGTTGTTGTGCAAGCTGCTAATGTTAAGCTTAATAACAGCGTTAGCATTAATAATATAATTTTTTTCATTGGTAATTCCTCCTAAAATATTTTTAAAAATTATAGCATATTGTCCAAAAATAGTCAATCTGTTATTGTCAAAGCTTAGAACACGGCTTAGTATGCCATTCATTGCTAAATCTGTTCTTAAAATAGCGCTAGAGGAAGATAAGATTATAATTTTACTATGTCATGTTTCATACCGACTAACTTTAGCGTTTGCCAAAAATAACTTATTACTGTAGAATTAATCTCTAACGAAAGAAAGGGGAATAAAAAATGGACGTTACAAGGCATTTTACAAGTGAGCTTCAAAATTCCGCAAAAACGGTTTACGACTTGTTTAAATGGAAAAAAGTGGACGTTAGGCTTAAAAACTATTCATCAGGGGAAATAATAACAGATATGGCAAATTTGGAATTTCCCGAACACTACTCACAAAGTGCCTGCGACATCATTGCTTCAAAATATTTCAGAAAAAAAGGCGTGGGTGATTCAGGGGAGCATTCAATGCGCCAACTTGCACATAGAATGTGCCTTTTTTGGGCAGAAGCGCTTTTAGATGAACATATAATTAATGAAAATCAAAAACAAATTATTTATGATGAACTTGCATATATGTTATTATCTCAAATGTGGGCGCCAAACAGCCCCCAATGGTTTAATACAGGATTAAATATTGCATATAATATTAAAGGTGAGCCTCAAGGACACTATTATTATGATGAAGAAATACAAGATGTTGCCTTATCGAAAGATGCCTATACAAAAACTCAAGGTTCGGCGTGTTTTATAATTTCTGTAGTTGATGCCCTTTTAGGCGAACGTTCTTTAACAGACCAAGTTACAACAGAAACACTGCTTTTCAAATACGGTTCGGGCGTTGGGACTAATTGGTCTAATATTCGTGCAAAAAATGAACTTCTTTCTGGGGGTGGCAAGTCTTCTGGGCTTTTAAGCTTTTTAAAAGTTTCGGATAGAAATGCCGGCGCAATAAAATCCGGAGGAACAACAAGACGTGCTGCAAAAATGAATATTCTCGATTTAGACCACCCTGAAATACTAGACTACATAACATGGAAATCTAAAGAAGAAGATAAAGTTTTAGCTCTTGGAAAAATGGGCTACGACACATCAATTGAAGGGGAAGCATATGAAACAGTTTCGGGGCAAAATGCTAATAATTCGGTTAGAGTACCCGACCGCTTTATGAAAAAACTAAATACCCCAAACGCTCAATGGCAAACTAAAGGACGAATTGACAAAAACCTGGACAAGTCTGTTTCGATTTCAGAAATTTGGAGCAAAATTGGTCAATCGGCATGGCGTTGTGGCGACCCCGGCATTCAATTTGATGATACTATTAACTCATGGCACACTTGCCCTTGCGGAGAAGATGGAAAGTTTAACGCAAAACACAACAGAATTAATGCTTCTAATCCATGCTCTGAATATATGTTTTTAGACGATACCGCTTGTAACCTTGCAAGCATAAATATAGCTAAATTTTACGATGTAAAATCGGGCAAATTTGATTTAGAAAGTTATGCTCACTGCATAAAAATGATTCATCTTGTTTTGGAAGCAACAATACATTGGGGTCAATTTCCAACAAAAGATATAGCCAGAAAATCATATTTATTTAGAACAACAGGACTTGGGCTAACAAACTTAGGAACGCTTTTCATGTTAATGGCAATTCCATATGATTCCGAAAAAGCAAGAAACGTTGCTGCAGCATTAACAAGTATTTTAACAGGCTATTCATATTATTGTTCTGCCTTAATTGCACAAGAAATAGGAGCGTTTGCGTGCTATGAAGTAAACAAGCAGCATATGAACAGAGTTATTAGAAATCACGCTGCTGCTGCCTTAAGTAATTTAGAAGGTACAAAATTTGAAGGGCTTTCATATACTCCTGTTGCAATTAATCATAAAGTGCTTGATGAAATGGGGCTTTCGTATATTTCAAGCTATGTTAAAACGGTATGGGCAAAAACAATTGAAAAAGGAAACAAATTTGGATTTAGAAATGCACAAGTTTCGGTTTTAGCGCCAACAGGAACAATAGCGTTTGCAATGGATTGCGCAACAACATCTTCAGAACCGTTTTTTAGCCATGTTGCGTTTAAGAAGCTTGTGGGCGGCGGATTTATGCAAATATTAAACCCTACTATTGAAGCTGCACTTGAAAAATTGAGCTATACAAAAGCTCAAATTAAAGCTATTATTGAATATGTTATGGCAAAAGATGAATACGGAAACGTTTTAGACGGAAAAATTGAAGGTGCACCGGGGCTTTTAAAAGAACACTATGAAATATTCGACACAGCAAGCAAATGCGGAACAGGAAAGCGTTATATTTCTCCACAAGGGCATGTTAAAATGATGGCGGCCTTAACTCCCCATGTAACAGGAGCTATTAGCAAAACTGTAAACCTTCCTAATGAAGCTACTGTTGAAGATATTTTAAATATATACAAAATGTCTTGGGAACTTGGCGTTAAAGCAATTGCCTTGTATAGAGATGGTTGCAAAAGCTGTCAGCCTTTAAGCAGCACAAAGCAAAATAAAACAGAACGCCCAATTTCAGATTACACATACAGCGAATTGCTTGAATATGCAAAGTCTAAAAAAGTTATTCACAAGCCAATACGTTCTAAACCTTTTGGAATACGCAAAGCCCATGTTCATGAAGCTGCAATTAACGGTTTAAAGCTATATATTACAACTTCATTTTATTCAGACGGAAGCTTAGGCGAACTTTATGTTTCTTCGGGAAGGCAAGGTTCTTTAACAAAAGGGCTTTTAGATAGTTTATCAACAACAATTTCCGAAATGCTTCAATATGGCGTGCCTTCGCAAGACATTGCCAAAATGTATCGTGGGCAAAAGTATGAGCCAAGCGGCTTTGTTTCAGGACACCCATACATTAAACATGTTGATTCAATATCGGATTTAATTAGCAAAATAATTGATATAGAATTAGGAAATTATAAGTATTGTCAAGTTAAACCCGACGGTGTATTATATGAAGGTGAAACGCATAATGCACTTTCCAAAATTTATTGTGCCAGCGATTATACGCACGATGGCGTTATTTGTCCAACTTGCAAAAGCTCTAAAATGGTTAAAAATGGAACTTGTAAAGTTTGCGCCGAATGTGGTTCAACTACAGGCTGCAGTTAAAAAGGCAATTTCTTAATAAAGGGAAGGTTTAAGGAAGGTAATTAAATGAATGTTGTTAATGTAGTATTGGAAGCTGTGGGAGTTAAACTTTCACAGTTTCCATCCGATGGAAAGCCAGAAGTTGCATTTGCTGGAAAGTCAAATGTTGGCAAATCGTCTTTAATTAATACAATGATAAACCGTAAAGCACTTGCACGAACAAGCCAAAACCCTGGCAAAACACGAACAATTAATTTCTATAATGTTGAAAATTTATTGTACTTTGTAGATTTACCCGGCTATGGCTATGCAAAAATTTCACGCTCTGAATCTTTAAAGTGGGGCGAAATGGTTGAAGGGTATTTATTAAAGCGGCATTCTCTAAAGCTTATTATTTTACTTATAGATATAAGACATGAGCCTTCAAAAAATGACAAGCTAATGTACGATTGGCTTAAACACTATAATTACAAAATAGTTATTGCTGCAACAAAAGCCGATAAAATAAAAAGAAGCCAATTAAGCAAACATATTAGTATAATAAGAAAAGGTTTGGAAATGGAAAAGGAAGAAATTTTAATTCCGTTTTCAAGCGAAACTAAAGCCGGCAAAGAGGAACTTTGGGAAATAATAAGCCTCCTTGCTTTAAGCAAAGAGGCAGATTAAGTGTACTTGACAGGATTTGAACCTGCGACCTATCGCTTAGGAGGCGATTGCTCTATCCAACTGAGCTACAAATACTCATTACTATATATTATAGCATAGTTTAATTTAATTGTCTATATATTTTTTAAGATTTTTAGATTGGATTGATAACTTTTGAACCAAAAAGCGATAACAACATTGGAATTTAACAAAATAATAGATATGCTTAAATCAAAAGCAATATCAAAAATGGGCAAGCAGATGTGTTTTGAATTATTGCCTTCTTGCGATAGAGAAGAAATTGAAGCATGGCAAAAAGAAACAACAGAAGCTGTAAGCATGATATTAAAAAAGGGTTCTTTGCCGTTAGGCGGTATACATGATGTTGAGGAATCAATTAAGCGTACAGCAATTGGTGGCGTTTTATCAATAGAGGAGCTTTTGCATGTTGGGGAATTTTTATATGTTTGCAAAAAAACCGTTAACTATTCAAAGGCAGAAAATAAAAATGACGTTTTCCCAATTCTTTTTCCGTATTTTTCGGCAATACAAACGGTTCCGCAGCTTGAGCGTGAAATAAACCGTTGTATTATCAACAGCACCGAAATAGCGGATGATGCAAGCCAAGCGCTATTAACTATACGCCGAAATATTAAAATACAAAATGATAAAATTAGAGAGCAATTAAATAGCGTAATACATTCCCAAACATACAAAACAATGCTTCAAGATTCGGTTATAACTATGCGAAACGGGCGCTTTTGTGTTCCTATAAAGCAGGAATATAAAAATTCGTTTAACGGCATGATTCACGACCAATCTTCAACAGGAGCAACGGTTTTCATAGAACCAATTAGTGTTGTGCAGCTAAACAATAAAATTAGAGAACTTGATGCAGATGAGAAAAAAGAAATTGAAAAGATTTTAATTAAGCTATCTTCTATGGTTGCAGAAAGTAGTGAACTGTTGCTTTTAAATTCGCAAACGCTAACATATATCGACTTTGTTTTTGCAAAAGGTGAGCTTTCTCTTGCAATGAATGGAAGCCAACCTGTTTTTAACGATAACGGGTACATTAACATTAGAAAAGGAAGACACCCTCTTTTAAATAAAACTACAGTAGTTCCAACAGATATTTACATCGGCAAAGACTTTACAACACTTTTAATTACAGGGCCAAACACAGGTGGTAAAACTGTTTCTTTAAAAACCGTAGGGCTTTTTACATTAATGGGACAAGCCGGTTTGCATATTGCCGCCAATGACAATTCCGAACTTAGCGTTTTCGACAACATTTTTGCAGATATAGGCGACGAGCAAAGCATTGAACAAAGCCTTAGCACGTTTTCTTCTCATATGTGCAACATAGTTAAAATACTTGATGAAGTAACTTGCAATTCGCTTGTTTTGCTTGACGAATTAGGAGCAGGAACAGACCCAACAGAAGGAGCGGCATTGGCTATTGCAATTTTGCAATTTCTTCATGGGCTAAAAGTTAGAACAATTGTTACAACCCACTACAGTGAATTAAAGGTGTATGCGCTTTCAACAAAAGGCTTAGAAAATGCTTGCTGTGAATTTGATGTTCAAACTCTGCGCCCAACATATAAGCTTTTAATTGGAGTTCCGGGCAAAAGTAATGCATTTGCAATTTCTCAAAAATTAGGGCTTCCAGATTATATTATTTCGGCTGCAAAAGAAACATTAAGCAATGAAAACGTTCGCCTTGAAGATGTTATAACAGACCTTGAAATAAGCCGTAAGCAGTTATCTATTGAAAAAGAAAGAGCAGAAGCATTTAGACAAGAAGCGGAAAAGCTGCATAAAGAAGCGGAAATTCAAAAGCAAAAACTAAACAGTCAACGTGAAAAACTACTTCAAAAAGCAAAAGAAGAAGCAAGAGAGTTAATGCAAAAAGCAAAAGAAGAAGCAGATGTTCTTTTTAAAGATTTTCAAAAGCAGCTTAAAGAAAATAGCTCTCAAAAATCAATTTCAGAAGCTAGGCAAAAAATTAGCGAAAAACTTTCGCAGCTTGAAAAGTCAACAGAGCATAAAGTAAACTACAAGCCCATTACTAAAAAATTAAGTAAAGGCGACAAAGTTTTTGTTAGAACGCTAAATCAAAGCGGAATTATAACTTCAATTGATTCGGACAAGGAAGTAACCGTTTTGGCCGGAATAATGAAAATAAAAGTTAAAATTAAAGACTTATCACATGATGAAAGCGAACAAACAATTAAATTTAACAATAAAGCAGTTTCTCATAGCGTTAAGCTTCAAAAAAGCTTAACTGTTTCGCCAGAACTTGATTTAAGAGGCTATTTAGTTTCGGAAGGAATTGAAAAGACAGATAAATACCTTGATGATGCATATCTTTCAGGAATTTCCCAAGTTACAATTATACACGGAAAAGGAACAGGAGTTTTAAGGGCGGCAATACATGAACACTTAAAACGCCACACCCACGTTAAAAGCTACAGGCTGGGAAAATTTGGGGAAGGAGATGCCGGAGTTACTGTTGTTGAATTTAATTAAGTTTTCCCCCTCATTTATTGCAGAGGGGGAAATCATTATGGCTGTTGTAACTTTATTGTCTACTGTATAGCTTTGTATTTTAATAGGGAAATCTTTGTTATTAACAAATTTAAAATCTATTCCTCCATGTGAGGTTGCTGCGTCTTTATCTTTTGGAACATAAAAAACTTCTTTTGAATGAACATGGCGTTCTGTAACTTCAAGCCCTGCTTGCAAAACGGCGTTATATAGCGTGCTGCTAACTTGGCAAACGCCTCCACCATATCCTTTTTTCTCCTCGCCTTTTATAAAAATACGGGCTAATTCAAATCCATTACTTTTTGTTGTTGGGCCAACAGCATTGTTGAACGAAAACTCTTGGCCCGGATTAACTATTATTTCATCTATAGCTTTTGAAGCACGCATAATATTTTTGCCTCGTGCTGATTTTTGAGAGTCGAATTTGGTTGTATATTCCCCAATAGTTTCGGAACTTTCAGAGCTTGCCAAACCTCCAAAATCAGGAGGAACTGCATTTATAACTGCATTTGCCATGTTTTGTGATTTTCCGTTGCAGCCTACCATGCAAATACAACAAATTATTAATAAGGTTGCCACTTTCATAAAAAACACCTCCTTGCTAAATTATTATTTGCAAGAAGGTTTTTAAAATACTTATTCATTAATTGATTTTTTGTAAAAATCTTTTAATTTCTTAAATATTCTTCCATGTATTGTTCCGGGCGAATATTTGCCTTTTTCGTTTTTAATTCCGGCTTTAATGCCTGTTAATATTTCAATGCCTTCATCAACATGGCTTATAGGGTATATATGGAAAATGCCGTTTTTAACTGCTTCAATTACTTCATCTTTTAAAACTAAATCTTTAACATTTTGATACGGAATAACTACTCCTTGCTTGCCGGTTAACCCTCTTTTGTTGCATAAATCGAAAAAGCCCTCAATTTTATAAGTAACTCCTCCAATAGCTTGTATTTCTCCACGCTGATTTATACTTCCTGTAACGGCTATTTCCTGATTAATTGGAACATCTGCAAGGCTTGATAAAACTGCGTAAAGTTCTGTGCTTGAAGCACTATCACCATCAACACCACTATATGTTTGTTCAAAACAAAGCCTGCATGACAATGATAAAGGAAATTCTTGCGCATATGTTTGCCCTAAAAATCCGCTTAAAACTTGAACTCCTTTATCGTGAATAGAGCCGCTCATTTCTGCTTCTTTTTCTATATTAATTATTCCGGCTTTTCCAACATATGTTGTTGCTGTAATTTTGCTTGGCTTTGCAAAAGCATAGTCGCCGGCATCAAATACGGCAAGACCGTTAATTTGCCCAACTTTAAAGCCATGCGTATCAATCATAATTATTTCTTGTTCAATTAATTCAGAAAGCTTTTCTTCATACATGTTAAAGCGAAATTCATGCTCTGAAATAGCTTTTTTAACGTGCTTTTCAGTTATAATTGAAGCATCTTCAAGCTTTGCCCATGTATATGCTTCGGCAAGAACCTCACAAATGCGGTTAAAACGTGTTGTTAATTTGCCTTGCCGTTCAGCAAGCCTTACGCTATGTTCAATTACAGCAGCAACTGCTAATGCGCTAAATTCAAGCGTTTTTTCTTTTTCAACAAATGCTTTAACATAGCGTGATATTTGCTCTATAATATCTTTTGTATGGTTCATTTCATAATCGAAATCGGCATATATTTTAAACAATTTTGAAAATTCATCATCATATTCATAAAGCAAGTTATAGAAGAAATCTGTTCCAACTATAATAACTTTTAAATCAATTGGCACAGGCTCAGGTTTAATTCCTGAAACTAGCGCTCCTGTTGAATATTCGCGCAAGCATTCTGTTACAACTTCTTTTGTTAAAAGAACACGCCTTAAAGCTTCCCAAGCGTGATAATTAGAAAATAAATCATATGCTTGCAATATTAAATAGCCACCGTTTGCTTTATGAATTAAGCCCGGCTTAATTTTCATAAAATCGGTTATTAAATTTCCATACTCATTATCATATTCTATTTCACCGATTAAATTAGAATATGTTGGGTTAAAATCTACAATAACCGGCGCTCCTGTTTGATTTGAGTTGTCTGTTAATAAATTTACTTTATATTTTGAAAAGTTATCTTCTGGTGCTTTTTTAGGATACCAAGGAAACACAGCTTCTTCACTTGTTTCCTGTTCTAAAAAATCGGCAACATTTTCTAAAATGTCTTCCTTAATTTCCAAAAGATATTTAACAACATCATCATTATTACTATATTTTTCAAGCAAAGGGCTTAATTGATGACCAACAGCAAGAAGGGCAATGCTATATTCAAAATCATCAACATCTTTTCTAATTAATTTTTCATAGTCTTTTATTTCACGCATTGCCTCTTGTGCTCTTTTTTGGATTGCTTCAGAATTTTTAGATATTTCGTCTTTTTTATCTTGAGGTAGTGCATCAAATTGTTCCTCTGAAATGATTTCTCCATCAACGATAGGCATAAAATAAATTCCTGTGTTTGTAGTTTTAACTCCAAACATTTGCTCTCTTGCTTCTTCTGTAACAACTTTAATTATTTCTTCTCGCTTATCATGATAGCTTTTAACTATTTCAGCCTTGCTGTTTTCAAAATCTTTATCACTAAAAACCTTGGGGAGTTCATTTGTAAGGCGGTTAATAAGGTCGTCAAGTTCTTCCTTAATTATCTTACCTGTTCCTGGAGGAAGCATTAACATTTTGGGGCATTTTGGATTTTTAAAATTATATACATAGCATAAATCGGGAGGTGTTTTTTCGGTTTTGGCAATTTTTCTTGCAAATTGTTCAGAAAAAGTTGTTCTGCCTGTTCCAGGAAGCCCCGAAACGTAAATGTTATAGCCTTTCATTTTAACGCTAAGTCCAAATTCTAAAGCTTTTTTAGCCCGCTCTTGCCCTATTATGTCTGTGTAGCTTTCTAGCTCCTTTGTTGTTCTGAAGTTTAAATCTTCAATTTTTATAAATTGCTTTAATTTTGTATAATCAAGCTCTTTTACCAACTTAGCAGCCCCCTATTTATCATTATATTTCCACATTACAATGGCATCTTCTCTTGTATCAGAATAGTAATTTTTGCGATAGCCTTCAACTTTAAAGCCATATTTTGAATATAGCTTCATTGCATCACTGTTTCCGACCCGAACTTCAAGTGTTATTCCAATCATTTCGTTTTCTATGCTAATTTTAATCAATTCTTCCAAAATCATAGAACCAATGCCTTTTTTGCGACATTCTTCTTTAACTGCAACATTTGTTATATGCCCTTCGTTAACAATATGCCACATTCCGCCATAACCCAAAACTTTAACGCCTTCAACCGCAACAACATATATTGCACGCTCGTTTTCTTCAACTTCTTTTCTAAAATCTTCTCTTGTCCATGGTATTGAAAAGCTGTCCTTTTCTATTGCATAAACTTGTTCGATATGTTTTAATTTCATTCGCTCGACTTTAATCATTTTTGAAATTCCCTTTCTGCCTGAGAAGCTCTCAAGTAAAACGGTGTAAATTCATTATAACCCATGCTTTCATCAGCAAAAGCAATTAAAAAAGCTGCCATGCCAACAGATGATGCACGCTGCATATTAAAATTTGGATTGGCAACTAAAAAACCTTCTTTTAAAATTTGCTCTTTAAACAAAAGCGTTGCATCACCTATAAAAACAACGCCTGCTTTATGCTCATTTGATACCCTTTGCGCTAGGGTTAATATTTCATCAATGCTTTTTGTCATATATTCCGTAATGTTTAAAAGTTTATTATTTTGATATTTAAAAAAAGCTGTGTACACTTGGTTTCTTCTTGCATCCATAATCGGAATAATAATTTTTTGGGTATCATATACATTGTATGCCAATGCTAATAGTGTTGGAACAGAAATAATTTTCTTTCCTGCTCCGTGTGCTAATGCTTTTGCCGTTGCTGCCCCAATTCTTAAACCTGTAAACGAACCCGGACCGCTTGAAACTGCAATATAGTCAACGTCTGAAAGGCTTGTTTCAACGGTTTCAAGCAAGCTTGAAATTAAAGGCATAAGCACTTCTGAATGATTTTTTTTATAATTTGTTGTAAATTCGGCAATAGTGTGCGTTTCGCAAACAAGCGCAACAGTTGCTGTTTTGCCTGTTGTGTCAAGTGCTAAAATTTTCATGCAATCCCTCTATTTTAATAACTCTAAAGCTATCGGAATTTTTTGTTTCATATTCTATTGTTACCCAAACGGCATTTTTTGGAATTATTTGCTTAATAAGTTCCGCCCATTCAATTAAACAAACACCTTCTCCATAAAAATATTCTTCGTATCCGCAGTCTTCCATTTCTTCAGCCGAATTAATTCGATACACATCAAAATGATAAAGCGGAAGCGTTCCATCTAAATATTCGTTAATTATTGTAAATGTTGGGCTTGTTATTTGCGTTTTAATTTTTAAGCCTTTAGCAAATCCTTTAGCGAAAACAGTTTTTCCAGCCCCTAAATTTCCGCTTAAACAAAAAACATCTCCCGGTTTTGCAGACTTTGCCAATTTTTCTGCTATTTCTTCGGTTTGCTTAGGGCAATTTGTTCTATACATATTCATTCTCCCATTTAAAGCCAACAATCGGATTAAATTTTAACATAAAATATGGTATAGTGCAATGGACTAAAAATTTTCTCTTGCATAATAAAATAAATATTGTTGTGCAAACCCTGCAAGTTCCCCAAATTTTTCATTCGAAAAGTTCCAAATTTCCTTTAAACTAACGTCTTTATCGTTAAAATATAATTTATAAACAATTCTTTTAATCCAAACATCAGTCGGAAAAACTTCGTGTCTTTTGCATGAAAAAAGCATCACACAATCTGAAACTTTAGGGCCAACGCCATTAATCGACATTAACTCTGTTTTAATTTCTGGTGTTTGCTTTTTAGAAAATTCATTAAGTTTAATTTCACCGTTGCTAATTTTATTAACGGCATCACATATATATTTAGCACGAAAACCTGTTTTGCAAAGCTTTAATTGTTCTGGTTCTTTATTTAAAAGCTGCTCAATAGTTGGGAAAGAATAGTATTCGTCACATATTTTATTGCCATAAGAAACAGAAAGATTGTTTACGGCTTTTTTAATCATAGGTATTCTATTGTTTTGGGAAATTATAAACGAAATTAGGCATTCCCAAATTTCCTGATTTAATATGCGTATGCCACCTGCAAAGTTTACAGCTTTTTGCATAACTTCATCGTCTTGGCAAAGACGTTGTTTTATTTCTTCATAGTTTCTTTGCAAATCGAAATAGTCAAACCATATATTTTCAAAATCTTGGGTTGTTGTGTTATGAAATTTAACGGTATTACCTTGCTGCGTAATTCTTAAAACTTTGGAAAATGCCACAATAACATAATCTAACGCATCCAGTTTAAAAAAGCGGAAACATTGACCGCACTCTAATATTTCGCAAATATTAAAGCTGTTTGTGTTGTGCAAAATAACGTCGTTGCCGACTTGTTCGTAATTCATAATTTAATTCCTTTCTTTGTAGGTATTTTAGGTGTTTTAAATAAGCGGAAGGCAAATTGACTAGCATTATATAAGGCGAGAAGCAATGAACAAAGCTTATGATTTAGAATGTAGATTACAATGCCGCACTAAATATAAAAAATAGACGGCATTGTAAACAGAATTAGCTTTTTATGTTACATACCAAGATTTTGTTCAACTAAAATAACTTTAATTCTTCCGGTTTGCCGCTGCTTTGCGCTTATTAAATAGTTGCAGCAAATTCTTTCATTGCTTTGGCAACCGTCTGTCATTTCAGGGTTTTCTAAATTTAAGGAAACGCATTTTCCGTTTTGTGTGCAATATGTGTTAAATCCAAGTCTTTGGCAATTTTTAGGGGCGGCAATTGTTTTAACTCTATTAATTGCGGCTTCCAAATTTTCTACGATTTTGTTAGTTCCTGCAATTATAATAACTGATTTTGGGCCATGAGCAATAGCTGAAACACGGTTAGAACGCCCGTCTACATTGTAGAGCGTTCCCGTTTCGGTAATTGCATTGCTGCTGCAAATATATACATCAGCGCTATACGCTTTTTCATAGTCACTTCTATCAACTAAGTTGTAGTTATTTTGCTTCAAAAAGTTGGATACACCACATTCAACATTAGTAACACTTCCCCCGAATGCTACTGTATCTCCTTCTTTTGTAAGTTCTTTTAATAAACCTAAAACTTCCTCTTTTGTTTTAACACAATATGCGCTCATGCCATTTTTATTTAAATTTTTAATAGTTAGCTCTAAATTCATAATTGCTTCCCTTTCTAAATTCCTAACTGCTCGGCAACAATTGAATCAAGTATATATTGAACTTCGCTTATTTCAATTATACCATTTTTATTAATATCAACAATAGCTACTTGTTCTGCTGTTGGCACTTTATAGTCTTTTGCGAACTGAAGTGATAAAATAATGTCTTTAACATCTACAGTGCCGTCGCTGTTAATATCAAATTCTTTTTCATTAGGAACTTCAAATCGCTCAATAGCAGCACACGAAACGCTTTTTACTGTTGCAGGACTTTTGCCGTCTTCTATATTTGTTATAACAACATAATAATTTCCCGATTCTGAAACAGTTAAACTATTATTTGTTTCTCCTACTAATTCTTGGCTTCCTTTAAACCATTGATAACTTAACTGTCCTTGGCTTGATGAAGCCGAAACAGATAAAACTACAGGTTGGTTGTTAATAACATAAACTTCTCTATCAAGATTTTTTGAAACTATAGGAGCAGAAGATTTTTCTGAATATTCCATAAGAGCTATGTCGAGATAGTCTGTATTTGGAGCTCCGCCGCTTCCTGCTGCTAAAGTAATCATTCCTTCTCCGGCTTGCGAAATTTCAAGCTCGAAACTGCGTTCAACCCAAGCATTAGTTGGCGAAATTTCAAACGTAGTTGTTTTTGCAAGTTTTTCGCCTGAAACTATATAACTATTTGTTGAACCCGAAAACAAATTAATTGTAACTAAATATTTTCCTGCCGCCGGTGCGTTGTAGTAAAGGTGAAGTTTGTTGTTTGCAGTAAACCAATCAACAAATTTGCCGTTGCTTCTTTGTGTGTCGTTTGCAAGCCTAATTTCTTTACCGGCTGCAGATTCACTAGAATCAAGCTCCATATATTCCCCTTCAATGCGTTTTAACGCTCCTAATTCAGAAGGGAAAACAAATCTATCAGAAGCAGAAAAAACGTTGGAAATAGGCATTTGATATGCCATAGAACTTGCTTTATATGAAATATCTAACTTATCTATTCCGGGCGCTCCATTTGAGCCTGCTATAAATTCAATTATGCCTTTACCTTCTTTTTCAACAACAATATCAAATGCTGAAGTTTGAATTGCCATTGAGGTGTTGTTAAATGTTTTGTTATTTATGTCTTTAATGTTTTCGCCAACTATTGAAACAGTTTTATTTGAAGCATTTGTTCTAAAGTTCATTTTAATTGAATATGTACCTGCAACTGGTGCATTGTAATATAGTTTAATACTATTGCCGCTATTAAAATTATCAACCATTTTAGACTTGCTTGCCGCTGAAACATTAACAACTTTAACGTCTGTTTCAGAATTGCCGCCTGTAATTAATTGTATGTCTTCTGCTTCTAAACGCTTTTCAATTCCTAATTTAGCCGGAAGCATAAATGGGTTTGCTTCCGTATATACTGTTTGCGCCGGAGGTTGTGTTATTGTGTCAGAATTTTCTATTGTAATTACCGTTCTTTTGTTAAAGCCAACTATTGACCCATCGGTTGCATCCGATAGTGCCGCATAAAATGTAAGAGTAGGCGAAGCATTTCTATCTTCTTTTAACGTTTGAACTTTAACAACTTTTTCAGTTTCGCCTGGTAAGAAATTAATCCTTTTGCTAATATCAACATAATATTGCCCTTGCACAGCACTATCTGGAGGAGTTGTAAACAAAACGCTTGCGGGTTTTGTTAAATCCCCAGAACGTTTAACAACAACATCAATGCTATCGCCTTCTAGCACTTTATGTGGTTTGCTTTCAATATCAAACATACTAACACCTTCACCCATAAAATATGCGGCGTTAATACCTATTGCGTTGTTGCTTGGCTTGTCTGCAAGGCAAGTTACAGTTACAGTATGCTCTCCGTTTGGCAAATTCGGAGATTCAAATGTTATAGCGTTTGTTTTGCGTGGTGTTCCGTTTGTGTTTATAGGTCCATAATCAACGCCATCTATAGTTACTTTATAATTACCATGGGAAAAATCAATTGTTGTTCCAAGCCAAAATTTAGTGCCATTAAATTTAAATGTAGCAGTTCCAGAATTTGCCCACATACTTGTTCCGGGTCCGAAATCAGAATCTTCATAGTTCCAGCTGCTAGCTTCCATTTGATTGGCAGTTATAACGCCAAGCCCTTGAGGAACGGCGCTTGGAAGTTCAAAGTCAACGCTTGCTTTATAAACCCCAATGCTGCTAATTAAAGGAACAGCTTGCGAGCTTTCTATAGTTATTTTAATTTCTCTTGCAGAAACTACAGTACCTTGAACTAAACGTTTGTAGCCTATAGTTTTTCCCGAGCCATATGTAACCCAATTACCGCTTTTATCTTTATATTCAACTTTAAAGCCTGAAACTCTTTGTCCTAGCTTTATATATTCTTGAATACTAATAACATCAAAAGTTTTGCTTGCACCTAAATCAACAATTATACTTCCTGTTGTTTGTCCATCTTCCATAGTCCAATATGTATCGTTGTTATTATCAATAGTTTTTTCGGCAGAATATTCTGAGCCTCTTGTTGAACTTGCAGTTATGCTAACACCGCTTTGTTGTGTTAAATCGTTTGCAAATGTTTGCTTTATTGCGTTTCCAAATTGTCTTAATCTTGCAACATCTTCATCTGAAAGCTTTCCTTCTTTATTCGGAGGAACGTTCAAAAGAAGTGGCTGTCCACGCCCTACAGATTTAAAATATATGTTATTTAGTTGCTCTATAGTTTTTGGATTTTGCGACGAATGATAAAACCAGCCGGGGCGCAACGAAACATCAGCTTCTCCTATACTCCAAATGTCACCGTTTGGGTCACCCGAATTTAAGTATGACGGAAATTCTTGCTTTCTAATGTCATAATCATCTTTGATTCTTTGTGCGTCAATTTTAGACCAACAAGGGTCGCCCGCAATTCCGCTTTCATTTCCAACCCAGCGTATTTCTGTAGCATATGGGCTAAAAATTACGGCTTCAGGCTGAAGTTGTTTAATTAACGCAAACCATTCGTTAAACTTATAGTTTTGTGCTGCAGCCCCAGAACCTTTTGCTCCGTCCATCCAAACTTCCTTAAAAACGCCGTTGTTGCCGTATTTGTATTTTGTTTGCCCATCTTCATCAACAAACGTTTCTTTGCCTAAAATTTCTCTAAGTTGATTCATATAAAATTGGTTGTAGTCGCCATTTGTATCTGTTTCATCATTATATCCATTTCCATAGCCATAGCTTGGTTCGTGAGCATCCCATGGAGAAAGATAAAAGCCCATATCTATATCATATTTAGTACAAGCTTGCGAAAGTTCTTGTAGTATATCGCCTTTTCCGTCTTTGTATGGGCTTCCTTGCATATCGTGGTTCGTATATTTGCTTTGCCATAAGCAAAAACCATCATGGTGTTTTCCTGTTATAATAATTCGCTTAAATCCAGCGTCTTTAAATTCCTTAACCCATTGTTCAACATCAAGGTTTGTTGGATTAAAAACGCTTGGATTTTCATTTCCAGAACCCCATTCAGAACCTGTAAATGTATTAACACCAAAATGTATAAAGCCTGCCAATTCTTCTTCGTGATATTCAAATTGACCCCTTGAAGGAAGCGGATAATGTGGGCTAGGCGAGTTTTGTGCATATGTAATGTTTGATAACCCAGATATTAAGCAAAAAGATAATGCGGTAGTTGCAATTATTTTACAAAATTTCACTTTAACACCTTCTTTTTTGTTATTTTTGTATATATTTATATTATTCCAAATTATACACAAAGTCAATAATGAGTTATGGTCTGTTTATGCATTAAACATATAATAAAATAATTAGAAGATTTTTTAAGTTTGCTATTGACATTTTTATTTTTGTGTTATATAATCAATTCCAGCATTTTAACATTCGCGGATGTGGCGGAATTGGTAGACGCGCAGGTCTTAGAAACCTGTCTGACGAGGGTGCAGGTTCGAGTCCTGTCATCCGCACTATATTTTAAAAGAAAAAAGAAAAACAAAAAGGTGAACGAATATGCAACGTTTGCCTTTTTGTTTTATAATTAAGGAGAAAAAATGCCTAATTTTATATATAATAATAAAAAATGTTTTTATGAAGAAGTTGGTTCAGGTTATCCATTAGTTTTTTTACATGGTAACACAGCTTCTTCAAAAATGTTTTCAGAAATTATAGAAATTTATAAAAAACACTATAAAGTTATTTTAATTGATTTTTTAGGGCATGGAAAATCTGAAAGAGTTAATAAGTTTCATTCAGATTTGTGGTTTGATGAGGCTATGCAAGTAATACAACTTTTAGAATACATAAAATGCAAAAAAGCAAGCTTAATAGGAAGCAGTGGAGGTGCTTTAGTTGCTTTAAACGTTGCATTAGAACGTCCAGACTTAATTGAAAGTGTAATTGCCGATAGTTTTGAAGGCGAAACACCTTTGGAACAATTTACAAAAAACGTTATTAAAGAAAGAGAAGCTTCAAAACAAAACGAACATGCAAAAGCTTTTTATGTTTTTAATCAAGGGGAAGATTGGGAGCAAGTTGTCGATAATGATACTAATGCTATTTTTGAGCATTATAAAAGCATAGGAAAATTTTTTCATAAACCGCTTGAAATGCTTAGGGTAAAAGCTTTGCTAACAGGAAGCAAAGAAGATGAGTTTGCCTTTGAAAACTTTTATATTGAAACATACTCAGCAATGTTAAATAAAATACCAAACGGAAAAATGCATATTTTCGACAAAGGAGGTCATCCTGCAATTTTGTCAAACCCTATTGAATTTTTTAATATAGCAAAAAACTTTCTTGATTAAAAAACAGTGCAGAAAATTATTCTGCACTGTTTTTATTTGTTTATAGATTAAGCAAAGTGTGTAAAGTTTGAACCATTCTTGCCCTTGTTGCTGCACCTGTTGGATTAATAGTATCCATACCAATACCAACAACTCTTGTTTCAACTAATGTGCTAATTGCAGTTTTTGCCCAATCGGCAACTTCGCTTGCATCTTTGTACGATTCAAACGTTCTTGAGCCTTTTACTTTTGGAAGCTCATTAATTGCTTTCAACGCATTATATAACAATGTGTACATTTCTTGGTTAGTTAATTCTTTGTTAGGTGCAAACATGTTATCGCCAACACCTGCCGAAATACCTAAACGTTTTGCAGCTGACAAATAGCCTGTATAATAATCGTCGCCTGCATCTTCAAAGTTATTTTCAGGACTAACATCCGGCGCAATATTATATGCATTCATAAGAAGAACAACAAATTGGGCTCTTGTTAATGTTTGCATTGGGCTAAATGTTTCAGCTGAAGTTCCAGAAGTTATGCCTCTTGCTGCTGCAAATGAAACAGCATCATAATATCCTGAATCTTTTGAAACATCTGTAAATTCAATAGGATTATATCCTATAGCAAATTTTGACAAATGAGGTACGGTAAATGTTACACAACCTATTTTCGAATTATATTTAGCATTTTTAATAACTTGCGCTTCGCCTTTTGAATTAATTTGGTAAACAACTATTGCATTAAGATTTTCTCCTGCTGCTGGCTTATATGGAATAGCGATTTCGGCTTTTCCGTTTTTACCAAGATTTGAAATGCCATTTTCTCCTGCTTTAAGAACAATGTTAATAACAGGTCTGTTATCTACAGCATCTTTTGCTGCTCCTGAAATATAAGTTTCTAAAGCTTTTTCAATTGTTACGGCAACATTTCCGCTTTTAGCTGAATTGCTAACATTGCTAACAGCATGTGAATTTAATGCAACATATGCAAGTTCGGTATCAATTTTAACGCTTGCTTTTGTGCTTTCTGCAATGCGTTTAAAATCGCTGCTTGCCATTTCGGTAGTATATGATTTAACATTTTGTAATTTTTCAACTTTAATTTCTATTGTTTTTTCTGTACCTTCTTTTTCTGCCTTTTTAACGTCTTCTATAAGTTTGTTTACGGAAGCAGTGTCAACTTTGCCAGAAACAATACCTTCAAATTGAACCGTAGGTTTAATGCTAACCGTTGCAGATGTTTTAGAACTTACAACTGCAGGAGTTGTTTTTTGTTCTGAAGAAGTTGGCGGAATATATGGTGTTGATGAACTACTGCTGCTTGAACTACTGCTCGAGCTGCTACTTGAACTACTGCTTTCGCTATATAGTCTAAAGTTAGCTTTAATTGTAACGTTGCCTGCAGGCATTTTGAATGAAGTTTCAGCGCTTGAAGGCTTATCAATAGTAACACTGCCTGAAGTAACTGTCCAATTATAGAAGTAATATCCCGCATTAGGAGTTGCTTTTATTGTAACGGTATCTCCATAATAATATTGTGTTGCATTGCTTGTTATGGCTGCTCTTCCTCCATTATCGGATGTTAAAGTAACGCTATATTTTTTAGTTGCGCTTACTACTTTCAATAACCCATTTATAAATGTTACGTTGTAGTTTAAGTTAGAAGAAGCACCGGTTATTGCATGTTCTGAGCCAACAGGCGATGCTGGAGTTGCTAAAGAACTTAATCTAATTAAAAGACCTTGAACTGTTTCGCCTTCAACCAATTGTGTTGGGTCGGTTAATGCAAATGTAAAGCTTGGGTTTGGTTCGCCGTATTCTTTTGTAGCATCATCAATTTTTACTTCGATTGGTCTTTTGGTAATAGCACCTGTTAAGCCTGAAATAGAGCCTGATGAAAGCTTGTAGTTTTGGCTGCCAACTCCCGTTAATGCATAGTCTTTAGCAATCATGCTAATTGTTGCACCGGCATTTTTGCTTACGAACTCAATTGAAGAAGCTTCTGCTTTAACTTCTGTATCTTGTGCCAATAAGCCTGAAATTCCAAGTTCGCCGCTTGTTGTAGCTTGAACGTTACCATCATAAACTTTAGAATCAACAACAACAGTTCCTTTTGATAAAGTAACAGGTTTTTGAGAAATTACACCTGTTAACCCTGAAACGTTGTTTGATTCAATTGTGTAGTTTTGGTAGTTTTCTCCAGTTAATGAATAATTTTTAGCAATTACACTAACTGCCGTTCCGGCATCTTTGCTTACAAATTCAACTAGAGCTTGAGCCCTAACTTTTGTGTCTTGTGCTAATAAGCCAGAAATTCCAAATTCGCCAGTTTTTGTAGCCGTAATAGTACCGTCATAAACTTTAGGAGAAACAACAACAGTTCCCTTTGTTAATGTTACGGCTTTTGGTGAAATTTCGCCTGTTAAATTTGAAATGTTGCCTGATGAAACTGTGTAATTTTTGCTTCCATTTCCTGTTAAGGAATAACCTTTGGCAATCATATTAATTGCTGTTCCGGCATTTTTGCTTGCAAATTCAATCGAAGTAGCTACTGCTTTAACTTCTGTATCTTCTGCCAATAAGCCCGAAATTCCAAGTTCACCGCTTGTTGTAGCTTGAACATTACCATCATAAACTTTAGAATCAACAACAACAGTTCCTTTTGTTAATGTAACAAGTTTTGGAGAGATTGAAAATGTTTTGGTACCTTGTCCAACATGGCTATTACTGACCAATGTTGCTGTAACTGTATATGTTCCTGCTTTAGTTGGCTTATCTGTTCCGGTATATTGTGTTCCATCTAATGCTGTTCCGGAATATGCATAAGTGAATGTGTTTCCTGCACCGGTTATTGCTGCTGTTGCAGCAGGGTCTTCAAGTGTTTCACCATAAATTATATTAGAAGGTTTTGTAACAGTTACTGCTGTTGGTGTTTTTGAAGAAACAATTACTTTGCCTGGGTTTACATATGTTGGAATTTTATTTCCTACCGGAACCCATGTATCAACACAATCAATTACTTTAAATTGCAGTGGAGATTCTCCTGAATCTTTTAATACTTTAAATTTAAATTTTAAAATATCAATTTTTCCTGTATCGCCATTTGAGTTGTCTGTTGACATTGTAATTGTTCCAAGGTTTTCTTCGTCAACAGTTATGGTGTACATTCCAGCTGTTAAATCAGTAGTTGGTTGTTCAAGAAGTTCAAGTTCTGCTGGATTATATTTAAACTCATAATCAGCTGTTTTAATTTTTCTTTTTGTATCTAAGCTAACTTTAACGTTAACAGTAGAATTTGGAAGTCCTGCAGAAGTTGAAACTGTGTATGTTGCAGCATCTTGAATTATATTAATTTTTCCTTGTGTAACTTGTGTTTGAACGGGGTCACCATATGCGTTATTGGTAATATCTCTTGCGCCTGTTGCAGAAAATTGAAGAAATGGTTCCCCGCCTGTTTTAAGAATTTTAAAATTTATTTCCATAACAGTGTGTTGTCCTGTATCTCCTGGGTTGTTATTTACTCTACCTAACCTAACATACCCTTCTCCTTGATTAGGGTTTAATTGAACGAAACCTTCATAAGGAGTTGTTGCTGAAATAATTTCAAGCTCTGTATTATCAAACAGCATCTCGTAATCACAAGCAGCAACTTTTGCAGTTGTGTTCATTGTAACGGTAACTTTGACTGTATCTCCCGGTTTGCCGGAAACGGTTGAAACTGTATAGTATGCAATTAATTCCCCGGCAGCATTAGCAATAACTAAATTGCAAACGGTTAATGCCAAAATCATTGTTAGCGCAATAATTTTTTTGACAAATTTCGTCATCTTATCACCTCTGTAAATTATTTAAATTCTGTTATTCTTCCTGATGAAAACTGCAATATATTGAGAGCATCGAATGAACTAACGCCGTCTTTGCCTGTAACATCGGCTGCTTTTTGTTGCACTGGTGTTAAGGTTATTTTTTTGGTTGTATGTTGCAAAACCCTTAATGCATCACCAGAAGAAACTGTGCCGCTTCCGCTAGTGTCGCCTAAAACAGCCAGTGTTAAAGTGTCAATAACATTCGAGCCATCATAAAGCCTAGCTTCCATTGAAGTTGCAATAGTTGTTTGATTTGTTTGTTGTGTTGTGCCTTTATAAACTGTAACTCTTCCACTTGGAGTAACATTTTGCAAAAATTGTTGAACCGTTAGTTTTGGCTGTGTAATAATATAGCCTTCTTCAGTAGTATATACGCTGGAGCTAATTTTATCACCAGAAGCTTGTTGACCGCCAACCGCTTCTACAGAATTAATTTCTAAACCAAAAGAAACAACAGAGCTTGAAAAAGTTACAGCTGTAATAACTGCTAAAGAAAACATTGCTTTAATTGATTTTAACATTAATTAGCACCTTCCTTTATTTTTAATACTTTTCATGCACAAAAAAATGAAAGCTAAAGTTTTTAATCTGTTTGATTTCGCCCCCCTAAAAAAACTTAGATTGCAAATTTAGTTATTAACAAATAATATAAACGCATGTATGCTTTAAAAATTATTATACATTTTTATCATTATACTGTCAATATCAAGTCGGGACTAAAGACATTTTTCAGCAAGAACAGCCACCAAGATTTTCAAGGGGGCTGTTTTTCGTGATTGTTTTATTTATTATATTATAATTACTTAGTTCAATACAAATGTTATACTCAACTGGTGTGGTTAGGCTTATATGCAATTGCGTTCATTTGGCATAAACAGTTTTCTCCTATAAATTCTGTCACAACTGTCATTCTCGCAGGAGCACCGCTCTTGAAATACTCACTAAATGCATCTGCACCTTTGCGGAAATCTTCAACATTTTTAATATAAAAATTTAGTTGCACTACATCGTCAAGTGTCGCACCAACGTTTTCTAGTGTTTTCTTCATACTTTCAAACGTAGCTCTTACTTGGTGAACAATCTCTTTTTTGTCGTGCCCACCACCGTGATGTGCCAAAAAGATAAAGTCACCAGCAATAACGCAAGATGAACAAGTGTCATCACCACAATTTGTTTGTATCCTTGTAATCATAAGTTACTTCCAATTATATAAATTTCTATTTTGGATAATACATTAAAATGTAAAATAATAATATTTTCCCTAAAATACTATAAAACCCACTTAATTACAATTATTAACTTAGGCCTAACTTAATAGCACCCTTATGTTAAAACTAAACAAAACAACGCTAAAATTTAAAATTTATTTCAAAAAAACTATTGACAAGCAATTACGTTTCTGCTAAAATGCAATACATGGCAAGTTTAGCTTATAGTTTTAAACACTTAACATGACTCTTAGTGTCTGGGTGTGGCGTAGCTTGGTAGCGCGCTAGACTGGGGGTCTAGAGGTCGCAAGTTCAAATCTTGTCACCCAGATTTAACGTTATATAAAATGTTTTAAAATACTTTTCAATAAGGCGGCGTAGCTCAGTTGGCTAGAGCATTCGGTTCATACCCGAACGGTCGGCGGTTCAAGTCCGTCCGCCGCTATTATCGCTTAATAAGAGCAACTTGGCAAAAAACTGCCGTGTAGTCTTTATAAAAGATTATATAGCAGTTTTTTCTATTTCATAATTAATTTGCCTTATATTTAGCAAGCAGTTAAACAGGGGGTGTTTAATATTCAAAGAATTGGAATAGGATACGATGTACACAAATTAGTTGAAAACCGCAAATTAACTTTAGGTGGAGTTTTAATTCCTTTTGAAAAAGGGCTTTTAGGTCATTCTGATGCCGATGTTTTAATTCATGCAATTATGGACGCTTTGTTAGGAGCTATGGCAAAAGGCGATATTGGAAAGCTTTTTCCTGACACAAGCGAACAGTTTAAAGATATTAGCAGCTTAAAGCTTCTTAAAAAAGTTAAAGTTGTTTTAGATGAAAATGGATATTCTGTTGTTAACGTTGATTCTGTAATTGTTGCACAAAAACCTAAGCTTGCACCATATATTAATATGATGGCAGAAAACATAGCAAGTTGTCTTAATGTGCCTAATGATTGCGTAAGTGTTAAAGCAACAACAGAAGAAGGTTTGGGGTTTACAGGTTCTGAACTTGGCATTTCGGCAAAAGCGGTTTGTCTGCTTGAAAAAAATACGTAAATGTAAAGCATAAAGATTGGAAGGTAGCAAAAATGTTTTTTAAAGAAACTATAGAAACAATTAAGCGGCGCGACCCGGCAATTAAAAGCAGCCTTGAAGTAATATTATATCCTTCGTTTTGGGCTGTTTCTTTGCATAAAGCAGCTCATTTTTTATATGAAAACAAGTTATTCTTTCTATCAAGACTAATTTCTCAGTTTTCACGTTTAATAACAGGAATAGAAATACACCCCGGAGCCAAAATAGGGAAAAGGCTGTTTATAGACCACGGAATGGGCGTTGTTATAGGGGAAACCGCTGAATTGGGAGATGATGTTTTAATATACCAAGGGGTAACATTAGGTGGAACGGGCAAAGACCAAGGTAAACGTCACCCGACAATTGGAAATAATGTTATGATTGGTTCCGGGGTTAAAGTTTTAGGCCCTTTAGAAATAGGCGATAATTGCCGTATTGGTGCAGGTTCTGTTGTTTTGCAAAGCGTGCCTGAAAATTCAACAGTCGTTGGTATACCCGGCAGAATTGTTGCTAGGAAAATAGCTAATGAAAATTCCCCAGATATTTTAGACCAAGTTCGTTTTCCAGACCCTGTAAGTATGGAAATATGCAAACTTAGAGTAAAAATAGAAGAATTGGAAAGAAAAATTGAAGGAGCCAAAAAATGAAATTATACAATACACTTTCAAGAAAAAAAGAGCAATTTGTTCCGTTAGTTGAAAATAACGTTACTATGTATGTATGTGGCCCAACGGTCTATAATTATATTCACATAGGAAATGCACGTCCATATATTATTTTTGATACAATAAGAAGATATTTAGAATATAAAGGTTACAATGTTAATTATGTTCAAAATTTCACAGATGTTGATGACAAAATAATTAAACGTGCAAATGAAGAAAATTCAACTATGGAAGCAATAGCGAACAAATATATAGAAGAAACTAAGCTTGATGCAAAAAATTTAAACATTAAGGAAGCAACAAAAAACCCTCGTGTTACGGAAGAAATAGATGAAATTATTAATATGGTTAAAATATTAATAGATAAAGGCTTTGCCTATGAAAAAAATGGAACAGTATATTTTAATACAGAAAAATTTGAACATTACGGCAAACTTTCCAAAAAAAATATAGATGAACTGGAAGTTGGCATTAGAATTGCCGTTGATTCTGAAAAGCAAAACCCAATGGATTTTGTACTTTGGAAGCCTGCAAAACAAAATGAGCCTAAATGGAGTTCTCCTTGGGGAGAAGGAAGACCCGGCTGGCATATTGAATGCTCTGCTATGGCAAAAAAATATTTAGGCGATTCAATAGATATTCATGCTGGTGGAGAAGATTTAATTTTTCCTCATCATGAAAATGAAATTGCACAAAGCGAAGCTGCAAATGGTAAACCATTTGCTAAATATTGGCTTCATAACGGATTTATAAATGTTGACAATAAAAAAATGTCTAAATCTACAGGAAACTTTTTTACATTGCGTGAAATTGCCGAAAAATTTGACCATAGCGTTATTAGATTTTTTATGCTTTCAGCTCACTACAGAAACCCTCTTAATTTTAGCGAAGAATTAATGCAGTCTGCTGAAAATAGCCTTAATCGTATTAAAAATTGCATTTTTGATTTACAGTTTCTAATGGATAATTTAAAAGAGCAAAATATTCACAGTTCAGAAACAATACTTTTAAATGAATGTGATAAATTTAAAACTCAATTTGAACAAAGCATGGATGACGACTTTAACACTGCCGATGCTGTTACAGCAATTTTTGAATTTGTTAAATTTGCTAATATTAACGCAACGCAAAGTTCATCTATTCCTTTTGTTAAAGCAATACATGATAAAATTGTTGCTCTTTGCGATATTTTAGGGATTGCTTTAAAAGCAGAAAATACAATTGAATCAAACTTTGAAGCAGAAGTTGAAGCTTTAATTGAGCAAAGGAAGATTGCTAAGGAAAACAAAGACTATAAAACCGCCGACCAAATTAGAGAAAAATTAAGTGCATTAAACGTTGTTTTGGAAGATACAAGAAGCGGCGTTAGGTGGAAAGTAGTTAAATGAATGAATTTTTAAATGCATTAAAGAATAGTATAACTAAAGATACTGATTATTCCCCACTTGGTTTAGCATATTTGGGTGATGCTGTTTTTGAACTTTTAGTTAGAACATATGTTTTAAATAAAGGCAAAACATCAGTAAATAATATGCACAAAAATTCAAAATCTATAGTTAACGCCGCTGCTCAAGCTAAAATGTATTTTAAGCTGCTTGACTATTTAAGTGATGAAGAAACTGCAATTTTAAAGTGGGGAAGAAATGCAAAGTCATATACATCTTCAAAAAATGCCTCTGTCTTAGATTACAGGCACGCAACGGGGCTTGAGGCATTGTTTGGATATTTGTTTTTAAAAGGCAAAAACGAGCGCATTTTGGAACTTTTTGATATTTGCCTAAATCTGAAAAACTTGAATTAAATTTGAACTAAACTTGACCTTAAATTGAAAGGGAAAATTTATGTATATAATCGGACGAAAAGCCGTTTTAGAAGCTTTAAATAACAACAAAGAAATAGACAAGCTGTTAATTAAAACAGATGAAATAGAAGGAACACTTAAAGTTATAGTTGCAAAAGCAAAAGAGCAAGGAATCGTTGTTCAAAAAACGGCAAAACAAAAGTTAGAGCTTTTAGCCGAAGGACTAAATCATCAAGGAGTAATTGCTATTTGCCCTGCTTCTAAGTACGTTGAAGTTGAAGATATTTTGCAAAGTGCAAAAGAAAAAGGGGAGCAACCATTTATTTTAATATTAGACGAAATAATGGACCCCCACAATTTAGGCGCAATAATTAGAACGGCGGAAGCCTTTTCGGTTCATGGAATTATAATTTCTAAAAGGCGTTCGGCTTCTTTAACAGAAACCGTTATTAAAACATCTGCCGGCGCAACCGAACACGTTTTGGTTGCAAAAGTAACAAATATTTCAACTACAATCGACTATTTAAAAAAACAAGGCTTATGGATTGCCTGTGCAGATGCTTCTGGCGAAGCCGTTTATAGTGCAAGCCTTAATTGCGCATTGGCATTAGTGCTTGGTAACGAAGGCTTTGGAGTTTCAAGACTTGTTAAAGAAAAAAGCGATTTTATAGTGAGCATTCCTATGTTTGGCAAAATATCTTCGCTTAATGTTTCTGTTGCTGCCGGAATTTTAATGTACCAAATAACTAAAAATAAATCTTAGTATAAAAATAAAATAAAAAAAGCTTTGTTTAGAGAAATATGGTGATTAGCTTTGGGTAGACGGAAGGAATATTTGCTTGTTGATGGATACAACATAATATTCGCATGGGACAAGCTAAAAGCTATTGCCGAAGACAATTTGGAAGATGCAAGAGTTAAATTCTTGCAAATACTATCCGATTATCAAGGTTCAACGGGTTTAGAAGTTGTTGTTGTTTTTGATGCACATAAAGTTAAAGGCAGCATAGGCAAAGTTGAAAGCTATGGCAAATTAAAAATTGTATATACAAAAGAGGCTGAAACGGCGGACAATTACATTGAGCGTGCGTCTTTTAATCTTGCAAAAACTAATATTGTTGAAGTTGCAACATCTGATTGTTTGGAACAACTTATAATTTTAAGCAAAGGGGCATATAGAATTTCAGCAAGGGAGCTTGCAATTCGTGTTGATGCTACTAAAAAGCAGCTAAGGGAGAAATACATAGAAAACAAGCCATGCAAAAACAATCTCCTAATTAATAATGTTGATAAAAAAACAGCCGAACTGCTTGAGCGTATGAGAACAGGCAAAATTTGAAATAAAAAAATGGGGTGACTTTTATGTGCAAATATTTAACTCTATCCGATGAAGATGTTTTAAAACTAATTAATTCAAATGATAAACTTGCACAAGACTACATAATTAACAAATATAAAGATTTAGTTAAAGTAAAAGCACGTCCATATTTCATTATTGGAGCAGACAAAGAAGACATTGTTCAAGAGGGCATGATTGGGCTGTTTAAAGCCATTCGTGACTATAAGCCCGATAAGCTTGTTTCGTTTGGCGTTTTCGCCGAACTTTGTATAACACGTCAAATTATAACTGCTATAAAAGCCGCAACACGCCAAAAACACATACCCCTTAATTCTTATGTTTCGCTAAATAAACCTTTTTTTGATGATGAAGTTGGTAATACATTTTTGGACGTTTTAGCTGAAAGAAAAATTACAAACCCTGAAGAACTCTTTATTAACCGCGAAGAAAAAAGCTATATTGAATCCTATATAGGCAAATCTTTAAGCGAACTTGAACGGCGTGTACTTTTATTGTATTTGCAAGGCATAAGTTATGCTGAAATTGCAAAACGAATTAGAAAAGATGAAAAATCTATTGACAACGCACTTCAAAGAGTGCGCCGCAAAGTTTTAAAAATATTAGTTAATAAAAACATAAACAAAAACTTGACAACAGAAAAAAGCCATGTTAAAATGTAGTCGATTTAAGCTCTTGTAGCTCAGTAGGTAGAGCGTTACCTTGGTAAGGTAAAGGTCGGCGGTTCAAATCCGCTCAAGAGCTTTTTGGTATAGGTTAAAACTGCTTTCTGGAAGAGCTTTGCAAATTGTTTCAATAATAAATTGTTCTTCAAATACAAGTTAAGAACTTTTTAATATTGGCTGAAGTTGCTTTCCCAAAAGGGCTTCACAAACTGTTTCAATAATAAATTCTTCTTTAAACACAAGAGATTTTTCTTTATTTATTGGGTCATCTTGACAAAACGGAATAAAATAATAGTTTTTAGCATTTAGTAATTCTCCAATGTTTTTCGCTGCTGCTCCTAATCCATCATTAGTTGAAACTCCTAAAACAACAGGGCGATTATTTCTTAAATGTGCTTTAACAGCCATAGTTACAGCAGTATCTGTTATGCCGTTTGCAAGTTTTGCCAAAGTGTTTCCTGTGCAGGGCGCAACAACTACTATGTCTAATAGTTTTTTAGGGCCTATAGGTTCTGCTGCATATACAGAACTTATAACTTCATTTCCTGTAATTTTCTTCAGTAAGCCTTTAGTTTGTTCTGCTGAAAAAAATCTATTGTCGCAAGTGTCAACAATTTGTGAAATAATAGGAACAACGTTAGCACCTTCTGCAACCAAAACTTCTATTTCCTTAAAAACTTTTTCAAATGTGCAAAAAGAGCCGGTCATGCAAAAGCCTATTTTAACATTTTCGAGCTTCACGGTTTTCCCTCCTTATAAAATATTATAAATTGCTTCTTTAATATAGGCGGCAACAGTTCTTGGGGCAACAACGCCCGGAAGCGAGCCTGTATATATAACATTTAATCCAAACTTTTTACTTGCTTCAAAATCAACGCCAAAAGGCGGAGAAGCTAAGTCTATTACAAGACATTGCTTATTTATAAGCCCCATATTTGTTTCATCTAAAATAATTTTAGGAACGGTATTAAAAATAATATCTGTTTCGCATAACTTGTCTGCTATGTTTTCAACATGAATTGCATCAAGCCCGTAGCTTTTGGCTAAAGCTTTTTTATCACAGCTATTAACAACTACAACTACTTTTGCGCCCATAGCTCTAAGCATATTTGAAAGTATTTTTCCTATTCTTCCATAGCCGATTATCATTATGTTGCTATCGTGAAGTGTTATATCTGTTTTTTCAATAGCGATTTGAACAGCGCCTTCTGCAGTTGGTATTGCATTTAGAATTGAAAGTTCTTCTATTTTTAAAATGTCGTAAATTTTAAGCTTACTATATTTTGCTGCTGTTTCTAATACTTCTTTTTTAATATATCCTGCCAAAAAGACTTGATTTTCCCCAATTGCTTTAAACACATCTTCAATATATATTGCAGAGTCTGCATAAGGGGCATTAAAACATTTTCCATCTGTTGTTATTGGCGTTCCGCCAATACAAAGGTCAACTCCATCAACAACTTCTTGTAAACTGCTCGATTTATCAATATCTTTATCTTCATATTTTGAAAAGCCATATGTTTTAACAAAATGCCCATCGGCTTTTAATTCCTTAGTTAAATAAATATTTCTTTTATCTCCGCCTATTATAGCAAATTTTTTAGCTTCCAAACTTAATCCCTCCAGCCTTTAAGGTTTCTTTTTTCTTTAAGCCTTCTTTAATTTCATAATATGTACATACTTTCAAAAGGTGAATGTTATGTGCTATAAAAGGAATTGGTGGGATAAATATGCAAAAAATCACTCAAAAATTTTATACTTTCAAAAGATAGATGTTATGTGCTATAAAAGGAATTAACGAATCGGAAATACAAAAAAGGCATTCAGAACATGCCCGAATACCTTTTTTATTTTATATTTCTAATAGCTTTGGTTAGTGCTTATTACATAAAGATATTTTCTCTCTCCATAAACCATTGTTTCAAAGCGTTCAATTTTAATTTTAATATTATCCTTTTCAAAAACTCTGTATTTATCAGTGCTATCAGTTTTAATAAAGTCATCTTCTATTAGCCTGTCTTCGTATATATCTAATACACTAGTGTTAGTTGGGCTTTCGTTGCTTTTGTGATAGTAAAATCTATAGAGCATTAATCCGTTTTGCCTATCTGTCACAAATATTGGATTTTCTTTATTAGGGTTTGTTGGGTCAATCATAACAACAAAAATAAAGTCATCAGGAACATATTGAGAGCCTTCAAGCTTGTAATAATTTTTTAAAGCATAAATAAAATCAGGAATAAGCGGAAAGTCTTTAAAATATTCTTCGCTATCTTTCGATATTCTTTCAACGTCAATGCAGTTAGTAAGAATAGTAACTTTTATATCATTTTTTCTAAGTATGCAAAAATAACCGGAACTTTCCTTTTCCTCAATATTAAAGCCAAGCTTTTGCAAATCTTTTGCGTATTTTTCAATTTCCGAACTTTCAAAAAATTCATAGTAATATCTATACCTAAGCGAACCACTTAGCTTTTCGGTTTTTATAATATCGCCTTCAAATTGAGGCACAGTTTTAAATTCTTTATAATATTTTGTTGTTTCATCTTTTTTTGTTGTACTTTTAATCGTAACAGAATCAGAGTTAATGGTAATAGTTATATTATCTTTTCTGCACGTATAGTACGTTGAATTGTTAGTAACTGAAAACCCGAGGTTTTCTAAAGTTTTTGTATATTCTTTAATTACAGAGCTTCCAAGACTTAAATAACGATAAGTATACCCAAGCCCATCTGTTGTTGTAATAAAGCTGTGATACTTAGCGTTAATACTAGGAATCGACGGAAATTGCTTGTAGTACTTTTCTAAAGTGTTATCTATTTTTTTAATTGCAATTAAAGTATAGCTTTCGTTTTTATAGCTTGCTGTGTCTATAATAATGTTTAAATCGTCTTTTGTATAAACATAGTATTGCGGTTTTGAACTAATAGTATCTTTGATATATCCTAATTTAATTAATTCGCTAACGTAAAGCGAAGTAGTTGCATCGCTTATATTTTTATACCAATATGTTATGCCATCAGTTTCATTTGTTTTTTTGTTAAATTTAATATTAGGGCTGGCATATATTCCAATATCGGGAATTTTAGGGTATTCTTCATATGTTTCAGAAATTTTTTCTGTTATTTCTTCTGTTGCTTCTTCTGTTGTGTTTTCTATTACATTTTCGGTACGTGGTTTAGAAGTAACGATAATTGTATTTTTTTCTTCGTCCCAAGCAACACTGTATCCTATGCTTTCAAGTATTGCTCTAAAAGGCAACATTATTCTATCGTTAATTATTTGCGCTGGAACTTCCAAATTAAAAGTTGCATTGTTAGCTTTAAATGTAGATTCGTCTTGTGTAATAACAACGGTATTAATATTGTTTGAAAGTGTTGCTGTTTTTGTTGTAACATTCCAGTCTATGTTATAGCCTAATTGTTCAAATACGCCTCTTATTGGAATTAAAGTTCTCGAATCTTTAATAATAGGTTGCTGGTCACTAAATGTTACTTGCTTTTTATCTACTTCTACTATTATGCCACTATTAGCAGCAAATGCAGTTACTGTTTTTAACATTGCCAGCATTAAGCTAAAAGCAAACAACGGTTTAATTCGCTTCATGTTATAAAACCCCCTTTGAAATATTTTTATACTACATAATTATAACATCCAAACAGTAGTGTTACAATAATAGATGTACAATTTCGTTATATAGCGGTATAATATAGATGATAAAAAATTTAAAGGAAAATTTTTCATAGCAGTAAAATTAGTTAAATCAATATAAAATTATAATGAGGTGTACTTATGAATTACTTGGGAGTTGATTATTACCCCGAACAATGGGATAGTAATCTAATTGAAGCAGATTTGGAAAACATTGTTGAATTAGGCGCAAATGTTATAAGAATAGGCGAGTTTGCATGGCACTTAATGGAGAAAACGGAAGGTAATTATGACTTTAGCTTTTTTGACAATATAATTAAAAAGGCAAGAGAAAAAGGGCTTAAAATAATATTTGGCACTCCAACAGCAACTATGCCTGCCTGGGTTAACAAAAATTATCCAGAATGCGTTTCCGAATTTGAAGATGGAACTAAGCGTTCGTTTGGCGGAAGAAGAACATATTGCTTTAACAGCAGCAAGTATATAGAACTAACCAAAAAAATTACAAAAGCGCTGGCGCATCATTACAAAGATGAAGTAGCAATTGTAGCTTGGCAAATGGACAATGAGTTTGGGCATGAAGACAGTGACGTTTGTTATTGTAACAACTGCAAAACAGAATTTAGAAAGTTTTTAGAAGCAAAATATGAAACAATACAAAACCTTAATGAAATTTGGGGAACTATATTTTGGTCACAAACTTACAACAACTTCAACGAAATACCAATTCCCCAAAAAACAGTGGCGGCACACAACCCGGCGTTAAAATTAGATTGGGAAAGATTTAGAAGCGCTTCTGTTGAAAAATACGGCAAAATGCAATATGACATTTTAAAAGAAATATTACCAAAAGACAAAATACTTCTACATGATTTTGCTGGAGGGGTTTTTGAAAAAAGCATTAACTATTCAAAAGTTGCCGAATATATGGACGTAGTTGCATATAATAATTACCCCGTTTGGGGCGGACAAGCAAACCCTATTCCTCCATATAAAATAGCGTGCTATCTTGATTGTATGCGTGGCTTAAAGCGCCAAAACTTTTGGATAACCGAAGCCATTATGGGCGCACAAGGACATGATGCAATAGGATATTTGCCACGCCCTAATGAAGCTAAAATGTGGTCGTATCAAGCTGTTGCGCATGGCTGTTCATCGCTTATATATTTTAGATACAGGCAAGCAACAAAAGGTGCAGAACAATTTTGTTATGGAGTAATTGACAGCGACAACGAAAAAAGACGCAAATTTTATGAAGTTAAAGACTTTTTTAAACATATGAACGAAAACCCCGAAATTATGGAAAGTGAAGTTTCGGCGGATGTTGCGTTAATTTATGATTACGATAGCCTTGCAAGCTTTAGAGGTCAAAGACAAAGCGGCGCATTTGATAACGGAACTGAAATATGCAGACTATATAAGCCTTTTTACAAGCGCAATGTTTCAATCGACGTTATATCAGCAGATAAAGATTTTTCGAAATACAAAGTTGTGCTTGTTCCGGCTATGACGATTTATAAAGAAGATGTTTTTAACAGATTAAAACAATTTGCAAAAAGCGGCAAAACAGTTTTAATGTCTTTTAGAAGCGCACTTAAAGACGAATTTAACAATCTTGTTTTAGGACAAAAGCTGCCATTATACTCAACGGATTTTATAGGAGGCTATGTTGAAGAAGCAGAACCCCTTAACACAGGGCAGCAAGCGCTTTTAAAATCATCTTTAGAATATTCAAAAGAAGGCGGCACAAGCGGAACAGGAACGGTTTTTAGAGACATTGTTAAAACAACAACCGCAAAAACTTTAATGCATTATGATGACAGCTTTTTTTCAGAATTTTCTGCTGTAACTGTTAATAACTTTGAGGATGGGAAAGTTTACTATATCGGAACAGGGCTTGATGACGAAAATATGCTGTTAATTGCAGATAGAATTATTAAAGATAGTCAAATTGAAACAACTATAACCGAAAACGGCGTTGAAGTTTGCAAAAAAGTTGTTAATGGTAAAACAATCTCGTTTGTAATTAACCATAATGCTTGTAACGTTAATTTTGAAGGAAAAGATTTAAAACCGTTTGAAGCTATTGTTAAGCTTCCTAATCAATAACATAATATAGCTCAATTTGAAACTGTTGCTAGGCTTCCCAACTAATACCATAGTATAACTTATAAACCAATTGCTCATAATAAGCCTGTAAAAAAATTTTGCAAGTGTTTAAAGCACGGAAGCAAACGACTACAAGGAGGAAAAAGTTATGAGTAATATGGTTATTAATACAAATATTTTGGCATTAAACAGCCATAGAGCATTAAAAAGCGTTGGCAACACTATTGCAAAAGCATCTGAACGCCTTGCAAGCGGTTTAAGAATTAACAGAGCGGCAGACGATGCTGCAGGGCTTGCAATTTCAGAAAAAATGAGAAGCCAAATTAGAGGCTTAAACCAAGCTTCAAGAAATGCACAAGACGGCATTAGCTTAATTCAAACTGCCGAAGGTGCATTACAAGAAACAGAAGATATGCTTCAACGTATGCGTGAACTTATTGTTCAAGCGGCAAACGACACATTAGAAGATACAGACAGAGATAAAATTGCACTCGAATTAAATGAACTTTCAGATGAAATAGATGCAACAGCAGAAAAAACAGAATTTAATAAAAAGAAATTAATTGATGGTAGTTGGGAAGTAAACCCTTTGTATTTACAAACAGGTGCTAATGCGCTTCAAGGGTTATCATTTACTATAGATAAAATGGATTCAGCAGCTCTTGGTGTTACAAAAACAGATATAGGCAACGTTGTTAGCCCAAGAAGCTCTATTGGTTCAGGAGGCACAACTAACCCACCAGCAGCAACGGGTACAACAACGGACGTTTCTAGACCAAATACACCTATTGTAAACATTGGCGGAAGCAATATATTTAACGGTTCAAACAGTTTTGATGCCTCGAATTTAACAGACCTTCAAGCAAACATGGGTATATATAATATGGGCGGAGGCGAAACATTCCAAATTGCAAGCGAAGGCGGAATAGTTTTAAATGGTGTTACCGGCTATAATAATGGTGAAGTTAACAAATTTGCAGATTTGGCAAACACAACAATAACATTTACAAGCGGTGCAACTTTAAACGTTGGCGCAGATGGAAAAACTGTAACATATACAGGCGTTGCACCAACTGTTGACGGCGCAGGCGGCGCTGCTGCCGACCTTGGTGCAGGTGACGTTGCAGCAGCAGATGCATCAGCAACAGTTACGTTTGCAAATGCTGATACGTTAGCAGTTGCATTAGACGGCACAGTAGGAGATTTAAGTAATGCAACAAGCTTCACCTTCACATTGGCAGCAGGTTCAAAAGTTGCAAAAACAGACGGTACTCTTGTTAATATTGTTTCCGGTAACGCATACACATTAGCTCAAATGACTACTATGTTTGGCGGTTCCGGCACAACAGAAATTTCTTTCCTTGTTGATGGGGCACAAACCACTTTAGATGGTACAACGGCAACGCTTCAATCAACAAGTGTGCCAGCAACTCCAAAAATACCAACAGTTAAAGCACCAGTAGCAGGTAACATTGTAAACCCAGGAACTTCTGTTAATCCAGGAGGGGGAATTAACCCACCAACAATAGCTACATCAACAGACGTTTCCAAACCAAATACACCTGTTAAAAGCATTGGTGGAAGCAATATATTTAACGGTTCAAATAGTTTTGATGCCTCGAATTTATTAAACCTTCAAGCAAACATGGGTATATATAATGTGGGTGGGGGTCAAACATTCCAAATTTCAAGTGAAGGCGGGGTAGTTTTAAATGGTGTTGCGCCTTATAGAAATGGGGAAGTTAACACATTTAAAGATTTAGCAAACAAAACAATAACATTTGCAAACGGCTCAACTTTAAGCGTTGGCTTAGACGAAAAAACTGTAACATTCACAGGTGTTACACCAACTCTTGACGGTGCAGGTGGTGCTACTGTCGACCTTGATGTAGGTGACGTTATAGTAACAGATACATCAGCAGCGGTTACGTTTGCAAACGCTGATACGTTAACAGTTGCATTAGACGGTGCAAACGGTAATTTGAATACCGCAACAGGCTTCACATTCACACTAGCACCAAGTTCAAAAGTTGCAAAAACAGATGGTACTACTGTTAATGTTGTTTCCGGCACTTCATATACATTAACTGAAATGATTACTATGTTTGGAGGTTCTGGAACAACAGAAATTTCCTTCCTTGTTGATGATGCACAAACAACTTTAAACGGCGCATCGGCAACGCTTCAATCAACAAGTGCCCCTGCAACTCTAAAAACAACAACAGTTAAAGCATCGGCAGTTCCCGGCCCTTCAAGAGGACAAGCAATTTCTCAATTAACAGATACGTTAGATTCGGCTATTGAAGCTGTTTCTTCACAACGTGCTAAGTTGGGTGCATACCAAAACCGTTTGGAACACACAATTAAAAACTTAGATACTGCCTCTGAAAACCTTTCTGCTTCCGAATCACGTATACGTGACGCTGATATGGCTAAAGAAATGATGAACTTAACTAAAGCTAACGTTTTATCTCAAGCAGCAACAAGCGTTTTGGCTCAAGCAAATATGGCTCCACAAAACATTTTACAACTTCTCAGATAATCTCAAATATTCTCAAACAATCTCAAATAATAAATCCCAAAAGGGGCAGCCGATATATTATCAGGATGCCCCTTTTTATTCTTTAGTTAATGCCATCTTTTTATGAAGTCGTTTTATTATTCTGCAAAATAAAACCCGCCAGTTATACTATTATATTTTATTGTAATTTCTTTATTAGATTCGTCAAAAGACACTTTAATTGCATTAACTTCTGTATTAACTATTACTGAGGATTGCTGAACATTATCTTCCATATAAACCGTTAAAGTGTCATATGCAGAAAATTCTTCTGCTCCCCCCTGGGAAATTTCTTCGGCATTTATAGGCAAAAAACGAGTTCGTTTACCGTTTATGGTTGCAAATGCTCCCAACCCAAAAGTTAGTTTATTAGATTCAGATTCAGACATCATATTTTTCACATAATATGAACGTTCGTGTATGCCGCTGTCATTTTCATCAGTAAAGCTATCATTTTTGAATATATATTTTTTTTCTGAATTAGCAGGTGTGCTTATAAGGGGTTTAATTATGGAACCTGGTTCTGTTTTCGAATTAGATTCGTATAAAGTTACTTGGTCGTCAAAAGTCACAACATTATTCTTAAATGGGTTAAAAACTAACCACGCCACCTTTTCGCCTTTGTTGGTATGCCTAATTACAACAATCTTCTTGTTGCTCTTATAAACTTCACTCAAGTCCTCTGGATCAAAAGCAATATTTAGCTTATTGTCTTGAGCAAAAACCAACGTTTGCAATGAAAAACATAATGTCATAATAACGCAAAGAGAAATAAATATAAACCGTTTTTTCATTTTAATCCCTCCCTTTTTCCAATATTGTACATTACATTAATTACACTGTCAACGTCAAAATGGGAATGTTGGAATAAAATTAATTGTTCCAATAGCGTTGTTTAAAGTTGTTTCGTTTAATACCATAATTAAATCAAAAATAAACTATTAAAATTATTACACTATCTTCCGATATACATAATAGAGGGCAAATTAAAGGAGGTAATGTTTAGTGTACTCTAATAGAATGCGTTTAACAGGCTTTTCGGGTATGGATACCGAAAGCATGATAAAGCAGCTTATGAAAGCAGAAAGCCTAAAATATGACAAATTATACAGAAAAAGTATTTCGCTAGGTTGGAAGCAAGAAGCATACAGAGGAATTGCTACTAAGCTTTCAACTTTTCAAACCGATTTTTTAAGCCTAACAAAAGCAGGCGGTATTAGACTTGAGTCTTCTTTTGCAAAGCAAAGCAATTCTGTGAAAATAAATGGTCAAGACACGAATGCAGTTAAAATCGTTTCTTCTGATAAAGCTAAAAACGGAACATATGCAGTTGAAGTTTTAAATTTAGCAACAAAAGAGCTTGTAGAAAGCCAAAACTCCATTTCTATTTCCGGTAAAATCGAAGGAAGTAAACCTATTGACGTTAGCAAGCTTGAACCTAATAGCTTTTATGTATCATACAATAGTTCTTCAAGAACAATTTCTTTTTCTCAAGATGATATTGACCAAATCAACGGTTTATCAACAACTGCACTAAAAAGACAAGAATACGTTAAATTGTTAAACGATAAATTAACAACAGCTTTTGGCAAAGATGGGGCAACTCAAAGAGTTCAAGCTGGCTTAACATCTGACGGCAAATTAACTCTTGATGCAGCAAGTTCCGGAAGCACATTAACAGTTTATCAAGGCACAACAAGACCTCAAAGCGCTCAAGCTGCTAATTCATTATATGTTGTTGGGGCAACTCCTGAAAAACATTCTCTTACATTTGAAATGGCAGGTACAACCGAAAATATTTCGTTTCAATTGCTATCAGGTGCTTCAGCACAAGATGCTGTTAACGCTATTAACAACGAAATTGCGTTGACGTCACTTAATGGCTCCATTAGTGCAAAAGTTGTTAATGGTAAAATTGCTTTTGAAAAATCAATATCAGCAGGAGCAAATACAATTAATGTTAAAAACGGAACATTGCCCGACGGAAACGGCAATAATGTTGCAACTTCAACACTTTCCCGCTTAGGTTTTTCATCAAGCAGCTTTGATATTAAACCACAAGCTGTTTCACAAATTTCAACTAATGCGTTTGTTTCGCCAACAAGTGCAACAACATATGATTTTTCAATGACTGCAGGTACCGAAACTTTAAACATTAATTTTACAGCGCAAAGCGGCGCTAAAGTCGAGAGTGTTATTGCTGAAATCAATAGGCAAATACAGGCAGATGCCGACTTTAAAGATAAAGTTGTAGCAAAAAGCATTGGTGGTAAAGTTATTTTTGAAAAAACAGGGAAAGCAGGTAATGAAACTATAGCTTTAGCAGATAATAACGCAAGCGATAGCTTAAAAAAATTAGGCTTTGGAGCAGTAACAACACTAAGCTTAAATGCTCAGCCTGTTTCTATAGGTTCTTCAAGCGATTTCTCTGTTAGCGTTTCTCCTAGAACATATAATTTTAATATATCTTTAGATGGAACATCAAAGCAAATTAGTTTTACCACTCAGGATGGTTGGACAGCAAGAGAAACTATTGCTGCAATTAACCAAGCTTTAACAGGCCAGGGGCTTGAAAATGATGTTGTTGCTAAAAACAATAATGGAAAAATTGTTTTTGAAAAAACTGCTACTGCTTCTGAAAAAACTTTAAAAATTTCCAATGTAGCCGGTCCCGATTTAAAAAATTTAGGCTTTGCGGCAGGTTCAAACCCAATAACAATCGAAGCAAAAAGTATGCTTACAGAAATTGGGCTTACAGATAAAATGAGTACCGGAGCAGGTCAGCAAACTCTTGACAAAATTTTTGGAAGTGCATTGCGAACAGACAGCAACGGAAATTTTACAGTTTCTATTAATGGCGTTAGAATAACCGGAAACAAAAGCAACACCTTAAAGCAATTTATGGATAAGGTTAATAAAAGTGATGCGGGGGTAACATTAAGCTACGACTCGCAAACTAGCAAATTTAATCTTGAATCTAACAAAACCGGTTCTAAAAGCGCAATTACTTTAGCAAACGATGCTATGACAACAAATTTTGGCTTAACAAATATAAAAACATTGGGCGCAGATGCAACATTTTTAATAAACGGCAAGGAATTTAATTCCGAAACAAACACAACAGAAGTCGACGAAATTGGAATGACGCTTAAATTAGAAAGCGTTACAAACGGGGAAGCTATAATAACTGTTAAAAAAGACGTTGATTCAACTTTTGATATTATTAAAAACTTTATCGACGGCTACAACGAAATGATAGAATCTCTCAACAAGTCAACAGACGAAAAAAGGAAGAAATCAAAAGGAAAATATTTCGACCCTTTAACAGATGAAGAAAAGTCTGCAATGAAAGACAAAGACATTGAACTTTGGGAAGCGAAAGCTAAAGAAGGTCTTTTATACAATGACCCAATTATAGAAAAAATAACAAGAGAAATGCGTACAATGCTATACCAACCTGTTGATTTGGGCGATGGCAAAAAAATAAGCCTTTATGAAATAGGAATTACAACAGGAAACTATAAAGACAAAGGCAAGCTTATTATAGATGAGAAGAAATTAAAAAAAGCTCTTGACGAACGCTATGAAGATGTTCAAACTTTATTTACAAAAGGCTCAAGCATTGGGTTTTCTAATAGCCCTAAAAATAGTGGCCAGCTTTCTCAAAGGCTCAAAGAAGAAGGCGTTGCGGAAAGAGTAAACGATATTATAAAAACTGCAATAGACCAAGGCGGGTCAATTTACGAAAAAGCAGGCATTAAAGGTACAAGCTCAGAATTAACTTGCTCAATGTATAAAGAAATTGAAAAGCAAGCAATAGAGTTAAATAACATATTGTCTTATTTAATTGACAAAGAAAATTATTACTACCAAATGTTCTCAAGAATGGAATCGGCAATGATTAAAAGCGACAACCAAATGTCATATTTGCAAGCACAGATGGGAATGTAGCCTATGCTAATTGATGACAAAATTAATATGCTAGGCAAAAAGCTTCAGCTTTTAATTGATATGCTTGTTTTAACAAAAAGCGCAAGCTTTGAAAACATAGAAGATGCCCCACAAAACTATATTAACATGGTTGATGAAAGAGAGAAGGTTTTAGAAAATCTTCAAGCTATCGACAACAGACTTAATCTTCTATGCTATAAAAATGTTTCAAATCAAAAAACGCAATTTTTAGAAAGCGAAATTAAAAACACAGTCGGGCAAATTATTGCCATTGATGAGGAAATTTCAAAATTTGTTCCTAAAATCAATTCATTTTTAAAAGACAATATGAAAAAAGCAAGTGTTACAAAAGATGTAACAAGCAAATACCAAGGCGATTTGTATTTTGACAATATTAGCAGCTTTGACAAGCGCAACTAGGTTTAAAGGAGGTTTAATTTAGCATGGAAGTTAATAATAATATTGGCATGAATAACATACAAAACGAAACAACACAAACGTCCGCAAATACTTTAAAAAAACAAGGTGAAGAAGTTTCTAAAGCAAATTCAGGAATAAACATAGGGAAAAACGAGCAACAAACAAATAATAATGAAGCTTCAAGTTTAGTTGAAGCTCAAAAAAGCTACCCATCAAGCGAAAAAATTGCTGAAGAAAAGTTAAAAAAAGCTATTCAAGAAGCGAATAAAAAAATTGCTCCAACTCAAAGCTATTTAAGCTATAGTATTCATAAAGTTACAAAAGATGTTATGATTAAAATTATAAACTCGGATACAAACGAAATAATTAAAGAATTTCCCCCTGAAAAGAAACTTGATGCGGTTGCCAAAATGTGGGAACTTGCTGGAATTTTAGTTGATGAAAAAAGATAAAACCTAAAGTTTAAATATTTAGCCCTGTTTTTCTAAAATACTGCAAGATAAATTCAACTTATGGAAAACAAAATTAAAAGTTTTGAAGGTGCTTTAGCAACTTTATAAAAAACGAACAACAAAAAGATTCCCCTTATGGTAAAATGAAATCATAGGGGGTTTATTACGCTAAGAACTTATAGAGGTTACTTTGATAATTGTAGCAATAAAAGCTATAGTTTATTGAAATTTCAACTGCTTAACTATCTTTTTGCAGTACTCGATAAGCATAAACTTTTTCGTGCGTTTGCAATGGAATAGGCATTTTATCTTTATTGGCTGGGTCAAAAATAAGAAATTCTCCATTCTCTGCGCCAATTATAATAACCCAATGTGTAACAATGCCGTTTAGCCGTATATTTACAATTGGCAACTTCCCATCTTCTAAATCTTTTTCAATTGTTTCAGAAGAAAATATTCTCTCATAGCTGTAATCTGCCGAAGGCAATACCTCATTGATTTTATACCAAATTAAATCTGCACCTTGGTATCCGTTTGCGTCAGACAAAGATTGGTTTAATTTCTTAGGTGTTATTTCTATACCAAGGTTGTTTAAAGAAACAGCAACGCATGTTATAAGGCAACCTTCTTTACCCAACGTTGACGATGTGCTGCCAATTTTATCAGAAGACCAAAGAGGATCGTTTTGTAAATAGTAAGTTATGTCAGCTACCGGAAAATCACGAGACGGTGTTAGAGTAATTCCGAATAACTTTATATATCTTGTACTAAAGACATAGTAACCAAATGGAATGCCAACTGCCAAAACAGTTATTAAAACAACAATGGCAATACGTCTTATTTTTGCATTTGTTAAAATTAATTTCATAAAATCACCTATTTAGGAGTTAAAAAGGGAGCTTTAAGCCCCCCTTTTTTTACTGTTACTTAATTTCTAAATGATAATCTTGCAATGCAAATACTGAAGTTTCAGGGTTTTTAACAATTTCTTCAATGCCTTTAACAGCTGCAAGTGCCGCCGACATCGTTGTCATATATGGTAACCTTTCTTTAATTGCTGCTTTTCTAATATAACTTCCTTGCGCTGTACTTTCATGCCCTGAAGGAGAGTTTATAATTAAAGCAATTTCTTTTTTGGCAATATAGTTCAAAAGGTTTGGTTCGCCTTCTTTAAGCTTTTTAATTATTGTATTTTTTATGCCGTTTTTAGTTAAAAATTCGCCTGTTCCTTCTGTTGTTAAAATATTAAAGCCTAATGCCGAAAATCTTTTGGCAACTTCTGCACATTGTGCCTTGTCTGGATTACTTACGCTAATAAATATTGTTCCGCTTGTTGGCAAAGTCATTTTAACGGATTCTTGAGCTTTGCAAAACGCTTGTCCGAAAGAATGCGCCAAGCCTAAAACTTCTCCTGTCGAACGCATTTCAGGCCCTAAAACAGGGTCTACTTCTGGAAACATATTAAACGGAAAAACTGCTTCTTTAACTCCATAATATGGAATATGCTTATGCGTTAAGCTTGGAATTGGTGAAGGTTCGCCTGTTGTTTCAGACATTATAACCGAAACAGCAATTGGAACCATATTAATATCACAAACTTTAGAAACCAAAGGAACTGTTCGGGAAGCTCTTGGGTTTGCTTCAAGCACATATACAACTCCGTCGGATATTGCATACTGCATATTCATTAGCCCTTTAACATTAAGTGCCTTTGCAATACGTTCTGTATAGTTATTTATTGTTTCAATATGTTCTTTAGATATATTTAAAGAAGGCAAAGCACAAGCCGAATCTCCTGAATGAACACCTGCAAGTTCAATGTGTTCCATAATAGCCGGAACAAAAACATTCTCCCCATCCGAAATTGCATCTGCTTCGCATTCTAGTGCATTATCTAAAAACCTATCAATTAATATTGGGCTTTCAGGCGTTACGCCTATTGCTGCTTCCATATATTTAATAAGGTTTTCTGAATTATAAACAACTTCCATTCCACGCCCACCAAGCACAAACGAAGGGCGAACCATAAGCGGATAACCTAGTTTTTTTGCAGCTTCAAGCGCTTCTGATGTTGTTGAAGCCATTTCAGAAGGAGGCATTGGAATTTTTAAATCTTCCATAATAGCTCTAAATTTATCTCTATCTTCTGCTGTATCAATTGAAGAAGGTGATGTTCCAAGCACTGTAACGCCTGCTTTTTGCAATGTTGTTGCAAGATTTAAAGGTGTTTGTCCACCGAATTGACTTATAACACCAAGCGGCTTTTCTAAATCGTATATACTTAAAACATCTTCTAAAGTTAAAGGTTCAAAGTAAAGCTTGTCTGAAGTATCGTAATCTGTTGAAACTGTTTCGGGGTTGCAGTTTACCATAATTGTTTCAATGCCTAGTTTTTTAAGAGTAAACGCCGCATGAACACAACAATAGTCAAATTCTATTCCTTGTCCAATTCTGTTAGGCCCGCCTCCTAAAATTAACACTTTGTTTTTGTTTGAGGAAACATTGTGCAAACTTTGAGTGTTATATGTTGAATAATAATATGCAGCATCTTTTGTTCCGCTAACATGAATTTTTTCATACGACTGAACAATTTTTGCATCCTTTCTCATTTGGCGTATAGTGCTTTCTAAAAGTCCAGTCAGTAAAGAAATATATTTATCTGAAAATCCATCCAATTTAGCTTGCTTTAAAAGTTCGGCATCTAAGTTGCCTGAAGCATTAATAAGCTTATTTTCCACATCAACAAGCTCTTTCATTTGCTCTATAAAATAATGTTTAATTTTAGTTAAATTATAAAGCTGTTCTATTGTTGCGCCTTTTTTCAATGCTTCATACATAATAAATTGTCTTTCGCTTGTTGCAAATTTAAGCATATCTAAAAGTTGTTCCAATGATTTATCTGTTAAGTTTTTTATAAATCCTAAACCGTAACGTCCAATTTCAAGGCTTCTTATAGCTTTTTGGAATGCTTCCTTATAATTTCTACCTATACTCATAACTTCGCCGACGGCTTTCATTTGAGTACCTAATGCATCTTTTGAATTTTTAAACTTCTCAAAAGCCCAGCGTGCAAATTTAATAACAACATATTCTCCATCAGGAACATATTTATCAAGTGTTCCATATTTTCCGCATTCTATTTCAGAAAGCGTTAAACCAGCAGCAAGAAGCGTTGAAACAGAAGCAATTGGAAAACCTGTTGCTTTTGAAGCAAGGGCAGAAGACCTTGAAGTTCTTGGGTTAATTTCTATTACAACAATTCTATCTGTTATTGGGTCGTGGGCAAACTGAACGTTTGTTCCACCAATAACTTCTATAGCATCAACAATTTTATATGCTGCTTCTTGCAAGCGTTGCTGTAATTCTTTGCTTATAGTTAACATTGGGGCAGCACAAAACGAGTCGCCTGTATGAACGCCCATTGGGTCAATATTTTCAATAAAGCAAACCGTAATTTTCTTTCCTGTGCTATCTCTAACTACTTCAAGTTCTAATTCTTCCCAACCTAAAACAGATTCTTCAACTAAAATTTGTCCAACTAAACTAGCTGCAAGCCCACGCTCTGAAACAGCCAAAAGTTCTTCTTCATTATGAACAAATCCTCCGCCTGCGCCACCCATAGTATATGCAGGGCGAACAACAACAGGGTAGCCAAGTTCATCTGCAATTTGCTTTGCTTCTTCAAGAGAATATGCTGGCTTTGAGCGTGCCATTTCAATACCTAGCTTGTCCATTTCATTTTTAAAAGCAATTCTGTCTTCCCCACGCTCTATAGCGTCAACTTGAACACCAATTACTTTAACGTTGTATTTGTCTAAAACTCCTGCTTTATGAAGTTCTGAACAAAGATTAAGCCCGGATTGACCGCCTAAATTTGGAAGCAGTGCGTCCGGACGTTCAACATCAATAATTTTTTCTATTCTATCGACGTTTAGCGGCTCAATATATGTTCTGTCTGCAGTTTCTTTATCTGTCATTATTGTTGCAGGGTTTGAATTAACAAGCACAATTTCATAGCCTAGTTTGCGTAATGCTTTGCACGCTTGCGTTCCTGAATAGTCAAATTCGCAAGCTTGCCCTATGATAATTGGACCTGAACCGATTATTAAAACTTTTTTAATGTCTTCTCTCTTTGGCATATAGACCTCCAATAAATTTTGTATAATTTTTGCCTATTATAACAGAAGACATATGAATTTACAATACACTTATTGGCATTAGCATATTAAAACACTAGGAAAGCTTGAAACTATTAGATAATCTTAATAATTTTAGCAGGATTTCCGCCTATAACAACGTTGTCACCAAAACTTTTAGTAACAACAGCCCCCGAAGCAACAACAACATTGTTACCTAAAGTAACACCGGGATTAATTGTTGCATGTCCGCCAATCCAACAGTTATCGCCTATTGTAATTGGTTTTGAATATTCCAAGCCGCTGTTTCTTTCGTCAGGATTTAGTGGGTGTGTTGCAGTATATATGCCAACCTGAGGTGCCAGAAAGCAATTTTTGCCAATTTTAATTTCCATGTCGTCTAAAATAACACAGTCGTAGTTTGCATAAAAATTTTCTCCAACGTGAATATTGAAGCCATAATCGCAGCGGAAGTTAGGCTCTATATAAACGTTTTCTCCTGTTGAACCAAACAGTTGCTTAATTAAAGTTGTTCTTTCTTCCAAATTTATAATTGGAGTTTTATTTAGCTTTTCTGTTAAAACTCTTGCACTATATCTTAATTCAGCCAATTCCTTGTCGGAAGAAATATATAATTGTCCGGCAAGCATTTTTTCTTTTTCAGTCATAAAAATTCTCCTTAAAATTCAAACTTAATTTTAAGACTTCTTGCAGCTTTAACTTCATCAACACGTTTAACAGGCGTTGTAGTTGGGCAAGCTTTTAAACTTTCGGGTTCGCTTAAAGCTTTTTTATAAATACTACGCAAAACTTCGGCAGCTTCGTCAAGTGTTTCTAAAGATTCTGTTTCAGTTGGTTCAAACATTAGCGCTTCATGGACTATAAGCGGAAAATACATTGTTGGAGGGTGCATGCCGTTGTCTATTAAAGCTTTTGCAATGTCAACAGCACTTACATTTTTGTCATGTTTTAAATTTTCAACACTTACAACAAACTCATGCATACAAGTTCCTTTATATGCCACTTCGTATAAATCTGAAATTTTATTCATTAAGTAATTTGCATTTAAAACGGCATTTTCAGAAGCTTGCTTTAACCCATCGCCGCCACAGCTTAAAATATATGTTAAAGCACGAACAACAACAAGAAAATTCCCATAAAATCCTTTAACACGCCCTATAGTTTCGGGTTTATTTTCATCAAATGAAAGTATATCGCCATCTTGTTTAACGTAAGGTATAGGCAAAAATGGGGCTAATATGCTTTTGCAACCCACAGGACCACTTCCCGGCCCTCCTCCGCCATGAGGCGTACTAAATGTTTTGTGAAGGTTTAAGTGTATTACATCAAATCCCATATCGCCAGGTTTTGCTATTCCCATAATTGCATTTAAATTTGCCCCATCGTAATATACTAAACCGCCTACATCATGTATAATTTTTGTAATTTCTAATATATTCTTCTCAAAAAGCCCAAGCGTATTTGGGTTTGTTAGCATTAAACCTGCCGTTTTATCGCTTACAACGGCTTTTAGCGCTTCGATGTCAACGCAACCATCTTCTCTTGAGGAAACCGCAACAACTTCAAACCCTGCCATATTTGCAGAAGCCGGATTAGTTCCATGTGCAGAATCTGGAACTATAATTTGTGTTCTTTTTATATCGCCTTTGTAATTATGATATGCCTTAATTAGCAAAAGCCCTGCGTATTCCCCGTGCGCTCCTGCTGAAGGCTGAAACGTGAAATTATCCATGCCTGTTATTTCGCAAAGGTAATTTTCCGTAAGCTTCATAACTTCCAAACAGCCTTGAACTGTGCTTTCAGGTTGCAAAGGGTGTATTTGAGAAAACAACGGCACAACTTCTTCATTAATTCGTGGATTATATTTCATTGTGCAAGAACCTAGCGGATAAAAACCGCAATTAACGCCATGTGTGCGCTTTGCAAGTGATGTATAGTGTCTTGAAATATCAACTTCCGAAACTTGCGGAAGCCTTAGCGGTGTTTTACGCTTCATTTGTTCAGGAAGCGAAATTGTTTCAACATCACATTTAGGCAAGTTAAAACAGCGCCTGCCTTCTTTACTTTTTTCAAATATTAATTTCACTTTTTAAATTTCCCCTTTCGCTTTTTCCCTGCAAACTTATTATCTATAAGGCAATATACATATGCTTATAGCAAATACTAAATGTAATGATAAAGTGATAAAATCGTTTTAAAAATTATAGGAGCAGTGCAAAAATGAAAATAGCAATTATAGGTTCAAGAAGTTTGCACAATGTAGCAGATTTAGAAAAATATATTCCGCTTGAAACAACGTTAATTATTTCGGGAGGTGCTAAAGGTATTGATGCTTTAGCAGAAAAATATGCAGCTAAAAATGGCATACATACTAAAATAATTAAGCCGGAATACGAAAAATATAAACGCTATGCGCCACTTAAACGCAATCAAACAATTGTTGAAGCATGTGATGTAATTATTGCATTTTGGGACGGCAAATCAAAAGGAACTAAATATACAATCGACTATGCATTAAAAGCAGGCAAGCCAGTTCGAATTTATACTATATGTTAATAAGGTTTCTTCTCGCCCTAAAGTTTTTAAAAGCTTTAGGGCATTTCTAAAAACTAAGCAAATTGCCCCAAGATTTCAACAAGATTATCTATTTCTTCTTTTGTATTCATTTCAGTTACACACCATAAAATATACCCGTCTTTTTTTAAAGGATAACCCCCTAATATGCCGTGCTGCTGCAATTTATCCATTATAGCACTAACGTTTGCATTACATTTTGTAACAAACTCGTTAAAAAATTGTCCTTTAAATGCAAGTTCAAACCCTTTAACAGAACAAATTTTATTAGCGGCATATTTTGCTTTAGACATACATTGAGTTGCAACTTCCGCAAGTCCGTCTTTTCCCATTGCACTTAAATATACAGAAGCAGTTAATGCGCATAGTGCATGGTTTGTACATATGCTGCTTGAAGCTTTTTCACGCCTTATGTGTTGTTCTCTTGCTTGAAGCGTTAAAACAAATGCACGTTTGCCATCTAAGTCTGTTGTTTCGCCAGCAATTCTTCCCGGTAATTGTCTTGTTAATTTCGCTTTGCAAGCCATAAAGCCCAAATATGGGCCTCCAAATCCAAGCGGCATACCAAAGGGTTGAGCATCGCCAACTACAATATCTGCGCCATATTCAGAAGGAGCATTTAAAACAGCCAAAGAAACAGGATTTACGCCAACAATTAGCTTTGCCCCATTTTCATGAACAAGCTTTTCAATTTCAGCCAAAGTTTCTGGTGTTTCTAATAGTCCGTAAAAATTAGGCTGTTGCAAATATACGCAAGCTGTTGTTTTATCAATAGCATTTTTTAAAGCTTCTAAATCTATAAGCCCTTCTCCTTCTTTTGAAGGAAGAACTACAACTTCTCCGCTTTTTGCGCCGCAATATGTTTTTATTGTATCTTTAGTGTGAGGGTGAACGTTATCAAATAAAATAGCTTTGTTTTTACTTCTTTCTTTGCACATAATAACTGCTTCAGCCGCTGCCGATGCGCTATCATATGTTGAAGCGTTGCTTGCGTCCATTCCGGTTAGTTCGCAAATCATTGTTTGATATTCAAAAATAGATTGCAATATGCCTTGGCTTAGTTCTGCTTGATAAGGGGTGTATGCCGTTAAAAATTCTTCCTTTGCCGGAATATATTTAACAATAGATGGAATGTAGTGATTATAAGCGCCTGCACCCCTAAAAATTGTTTTAAATACAACATTTTTAGAAGCCAAGTTTTCTATAGCTTTGCGAACTTCAAGTTCGGAAAGCCCTTTTGGAATGTTTAAAGGATTCTTTAAAAAAACTTCTTTAGGTATATCTGAAAATAATTGTTCCATGCTCTGAAAGCCAATGTTTGAAAGCATTTCCTGTTGCTCGCTTTGTGTGTTTGGCACAAAAGTACCCAATTTAACTCCTCCTATTCAATTATTCGTCTAAAAGCTGTTCGTATTGTTCGGGAGTTAAAAGTTGTTCTTTATCTATATTTGTAATTTGGGTAATTTCAACAAACCAAGCGGCATATGCATCTTTATTAACTAATTCGGGGGAATCTGAAAGTTCGTCATTAGTTTTAGAAACAACGCCTGAAACGCCTGAATATACATCTGAAACAGCCTTTACAGATTCAACATCTGCTACAGATTTTCCTGCTTCGGCTTTATCTCCAACTTGAGGCATATTAACAAAAACAATGTCGCCAAGCTGTTCTTGCGCATGGTCTGTAACGCCTATAAGCGCTGTTGTTTCATCAATAAACTTAACCCATTCATGCGTTTTTGTATACATTAATTCTTGCGGTACGCTCATTTTAAATTCTCCTTATTATTTTATTGTTTTTTATAAAAAGGCAATTCAACAACTTGTGCTTTTAACATCCTTCCTCTGACTAAAACTTCAACTGTATCGCCAATGTTAGCTTCGTTAATGTTAACTATAGCCATTGCCACAGGATAACCTAAATACGGACAATGCGTTCCGGAAGTTGTGAAGCCTATTTCTGCTCCATTTAAATAAACTTTTGAATTTTCGCGGGCAATTCCTTTGTCGGTAATTTTTAACCCTACACGCTTAACTTTAGGCTCACCGTTTTCGGTTTTAGAGGCAAGCGCTGCTTTTCCTATAAAGTCTTGCTTATCCATTTTAACCGTAAAAGCCAAGCCTGTTTCAAATGGTGTTATTTCGTCGTTCATTTCATGCCCATAAAGCGGCATTGCAGCTTCAAGCCTTAGTGTATCTCTTGCGCCAAGCCCGCAAGCAATTAAACCAAATTCTTTTCCTGCTTCATATATTAAGTTCCAAAGCTTTGCTGCATCATCTTTATTACAATACAATTCATAGCCTTTTTCGCCTGTGTAGCCGTTATTTGAAACTATGCAGCCGATTCCGCCAACAACGCCTTTTTCAATGAATGTATAGTATTTTTTAGGTATATAGTTATCGTCTGTTAATTTGCTTAATATTTCATAAGAGAGGGGACCTTGAAGTGCAATTTGCCCTATGTCATTTGAAATGTCTTTCATTTCAACTTCACCGAATATATGGGCTTTAATCCAATTAGCATCTTTATTGTGATTTGAAGCATTAACAACAAGCATATAGCGTTGCTCGTCCATTTTATAAACAAGTAAATCATCAACTATTCCGCCGTTTTCGTTGCACATTGGGGAATACTTTAACTGCCCTATTTTCATTTTAGAGCAATCGTTTGTAACAAGCATTTGAACATTTGCAAGTGCATCTTTGCCTGATAAAATAATTTCACCCATATGGGAAACGTCAAATAGCCCGGCTTTTGTGCGTACTGCCATATGTTCCGCAATTACTCCGTTTTTATACTGCACGGGCATTAAATGACCTGCAAATGGAACGATTTTTCCTCCAAGTTCAACATGGCAATTATACAACGGTGTTTTTTTCTCCATAGAATATCACCTTTACAGTGTAGTTTAAATAATTAATTTTAACTTATTTTTCACAAAATGTCAAGATATGGGTTGAATTTGCCAAGATAAATTTACTTTTTAATATTTGATTGACTTAATCAAAAACCCCCAGCCCTAAAGGGCGGGGGTATTAGACTACGCATGTATCATAAATACTTTCTTCCCACCATCCGAATGCAACCCTGCCTGATGCTGAAGCAGTAGGTGCCTCAGGTGTTGACAGAAATACTAACAAAGAGCCTCCGGGTGGAAATATTAACTTACCATTTTCACTTTCTACTAACGTTGTTTCTGGAATAGCTCTGCGGACAAACGCCTTTACCCCGCCTAACGGTTCTCCCTCAACATTGGAAGCGTATTGTAGTTTTATCCTTGGTTTGGACAATGGACAAATTGATGTATTTGATGGTGTTACTAAATCCGAATCGGTTGGATTTCCCGGCGGAATTGCATTAAACCAAAATTGAACACGATACGGAGCGTCAGAAACGTCAGTGACCGTCCATACATTTACAAACAAATTTACCTTTGAATGACAAGGATTATATAATCTTGCCCATGCACTTGTGTTATTGCCGAAAGATAAATTATCGGCGTATCCTATAAAGTATTGACCTTGAAGGGATTTGTATAACTCAATTGGAATATCCACTCTTTTGGGCAATATGCATATATCATCATAGCACGAATGCTTGTTCACGTTTTTCACCTCTTTCCTCTTTTAATAATTAGCCTGAATATAATACATAATATTCCTAACATACTAAATAGGTGAAACAAGCTTTACATTGGCTAAGTTAAACCTTGACACCTTGCTAACAAAAAGCTACCTTGGTTAAAAAGGTAGCTTTCAATATGCAAAAATTAATCTGCTTGCTTAGTTTTTGCGATTACAATTTCTCGTATACAAACATCCTGTGGTTGATTATAAGCAAATACAACGCACTCCGCAATCTTTTTAGGTTCAAGACCACTTTCAATGGATTTTTTCCATTCATTATAATTTGATTTGATGTTTTCATCTGTTGTGTGGCTTAAAAGCGGAGTTTCCACAACGCCGGGAGCAATGGTAATCATACGTACATTGCTACCCGAAACCTCTTTGCGTATATTTTCGGTAATAGCATGAACTGCAAACTTTGTTCCACAATAAACAGCATGGTTGTCGAATGTTTTACGTCCGGCAATAGAACTGATGTTAATAATCGTACCGGTGTTTCGCTTAACCATTTTGGAAAGCACAATGTTTGTACCGGTTAATATACCCTTTATATTTACATCAATCATATTACTCCATTCATTATAACTTTGGGCTTTTGGGTCCCCAAGAAGCATAATACCTGCACAGTTTACAAGCAAGTCAACTTCACCATAAACTTTAGTCGCTTCATTAATCGCGTTTTCCATTCCCTCTAAGTCGGAAACATCAACCGATTTGCATATGGAGTTTGGAAGTTTTAAAGCTTCCATAGGTTCTAAGCGTCTTGACAAAAGCAATGTGGGATGCCCTTGTTCGCTTAACAGTTTTGCAATCTCTGTACCTATTCCTGAGCTTGCACCTGTAATTACAGCTAATTTTTTCATTATGTTTCCCCTTTGTAAATCAAAATTACTTACTATAACGGTAATTATACTACAAATAATGTAATAATCAAGTGCATACAAATTTATCTTATATTGTAATACAAGTAACCAAGAAGAAGTTTACGAGCAAAATTAAAGTGAATTTAGAATATATCACTAGCCTACAAAAACAGTGTAAATGCGGCAAAATTTATTAAAAGATAACGTTATTAGTCATTTCTTCAACTTTGCAAACAGTACTATGTTTAACTTCCCTTTTATTGATATTTTTAACTTGCTCAGGAATATTGGTATTTTCTAAATGGCTTAAAACTTCCATAAGTTCAAAACTATTTTTTCCTTCGCATTGCTTTTTATCAATTGCAGTGCAAACCGCTTCAGGAAATTTAAAAGGGCTTGCTGTTGAAACTATAATATTTTTAAAACCATTGTCGTTTTGCTCTTTAAACTTGTTATAGGAGGCAAGCGCAACTGCTGTATGTGTATCTATAACATATTTGCACTTGCTATATAGTTTATTTATAGCTAAAGCGCCTTCTTCGCTATTTGCAAATTGTGCAGTAAAAAGTTCATTTTTCATGCTAAAGTTGTAGTTTCCGTTTGACAACAAGCTTCCCATTAATTCTTTAGTTTTTGCCCCATCTTTTAGAGTGTGGTAAATAAGTCTTTCCAAGTTACTAGAAACTAAAATATCCATAGAAGGCGAAGTTGTTATAAAAAATTCTCGATTCTTGTCATAAGTTCCTGTTGTGAAAAAATCGTATAAAATTTTATTTTCGTTAGAAGCACAAATAAGCTTGTTTATTGGAAGTCCCATTTCTTTAGCGTAATATCCTGCTAAAATGTTTCCAAAATTTCCTGTGGGAACAGTAAAGTTAATAGGCTGCCCAAGTTCAATTGCACCGCTTTTTGCCATTTGAAAATATCCATGGAAATAATATACAATTTGTGGAACAAGGCGACCTATATTTATTGAATTTGCCGACGAATATTTGCCCGGATTTTGTGCAAAAATCTTTTTAACGCCTGTTTGCGTGTCGTCAAAATTACCTAAAACCCCAACAACACGAACATTTTTACCTTCACTTGTTGTCATTTGTAACTTTTGTATTGGCGAAACACCGTTTTCAGGGAAAAATACAACAATTTTTGTTCCTTCAACATCTGCAAACCCTTCTATTGCTGCTTTTCCTGTATCTCCGCTTGTTGCTGTTAAAATTACAATTTCATCTTTTCCATTTTCATAGCCATTTTTTGCAGCAGCTGTTTTCATAAAATGAGGCAAAATAGATAATGCAACATCTTTAAACGCAAGTGTTCTTCCATGAAAAAGCTCTAAAAAATAATATTCGTCTTTTTGTACCAAAGGCGCAATTAACGGATTGTCAAATTTATTGCAGTTATAAGCATTTTCAATGCAGCTTACAAGCTCGGCTTCTGTAAAGTCTGTTAAATATAGTTTTAAAATTTCATATGCAAGTTTGTTATATGAAAGTTTTGAAAGCTGTTCTAGCGTTTTGTCAATTTTAGGTATTTCAGTTGGAACAAATAAACCCCCATCTTTTGCTATTCCTTGTAAAATTGCTAAAGATGAACTTACTTGCTCATTTGTTCCCCTTGTGCTTAAATACTTCAAAATTGTTTCCCCCTTAGTTTTTTCCTTGTTTTTTCTTATGAACATTTCTTATAGTTTTCTTTTTAGTAGGTTTAGCTTTAATTTTAGGCTTGTGAGATTCGTGTTTAATTGTTTGTTTAGGGCGAATTAAACACTTTTTCCCAAAACCTATTAAGTCAAGCCGCCCTTCTTTCTTTAGTGCTTCCAAAACAAGCTCGTAGTTTTGGGGCAACCTATATTGCATTAATGCACGCTGCATAGCTTTTTCGTGTGGCAATTTAGGAACATAAATTTTTTCCATATTCCGCGGGTCAAGTTCTGTATAGTACATGCAAGTTGACAGCGTTGAGGGTGTGGGGTAAAAATCTTGCACTTGTTCTGGATTTTGCTCTGTATCGCGCAAATATTCGGCAAGTTCAATTGCCGCTTTTAATGTGCTTCCCGGATGGCTTGACATTAAATACGGTACAAGAAATTGGTTAAGGCCGAACTGTTCGTTTAATTTGTAATATTTTTTAACAAACTCATTATACACCTGTTTTTGTGGCTTGCCCATTTTTTCAAGTACTTTTTCATTGACATGTTCCGGCGCAACTTTTAATTGACCGCTAATGTGATTTTTAACAAGCTCTTTAAAAAACTTATCGTCTTTGTCATGCATAACATAATCATAACGAATACCTGAACGTATAAAAACTTTTTTAACTTTTGGAATTTCTCGTAATTTTTTTAATAACGCCAAATAGTCCGAATGGTCAACCGATAATTGTTTGCATGGGTTAGGGAAAAGGCATTGGCGATTTTTACAGCAGCCGGCGTTAGTTTGCTTTTTGCAGCTTGGTTGTGTAAAATTTGCCGTTGGGCCTCCAACGTCGTGTATATAGCCTTTAAAATCGGGTTCGTATGTTATTTTTTGTGCTTCTGTCAAAACTGATTGGTGGCTTCTTGAACAAACAACACGTCCTTGATGAAATGCCAAAGCGCAAAAATTGCAACTCCCAAAACAGCCCCTGCTATTTATTATGCTAAATTTAACTTCTTCAATTGCCGGAACGCCACCCTTTTTGTCATATATAGGGTGATACGTTCGCATGTATGGCAATGAAAAAACATAATCAAGCTGCGAATTTGAAAGAGGAGAAGCCGGCGCATTTTGAACAACAAAAATTCCCCCATATTTTTCGCCATATTTTTCAACAAGCGGTTTCGAGCTAACACTGTCGGTATTTTCGTGCTGAAGCATAAAGCTTTTTGCATATTGCGTTTTTGAAGCAATAATCTTAGAAAAATCGGGAAGATGTATAAAATCATAGCCTTCTTGCAAGCTTTTTGTTTTATAGCAAGTTCCTTTAATAAATGTAATATCGCAAGCGTTAATTCCGCTTTTAAGTGCTTCAGCTATTTCAACTATTTGAAGTTCTCCCATACCGTAAACTAAAATATCGGCGTTTGAATCCAATAAAATTGAACGCCTTATTTTATCGTCCCAATAATCGTAATGGGCAAACCTTCTCAAACTTGCTTCAATGCCTCCAATAACAATTGGAACGTCTTTGTATACTTCTCGTATTTTATTGCAATATACAATAGTTGCCCGGTCTGGGCGCAAACCTATTTGCCCGTTTGGTGAATATAAATCTTTAGTTCGACGCTTTTTTGCAACAGTGTAGTGGCTAACCATACTGTCTATATTTCCACCCGTAACTAAAAAGCCAAGCTTAGGTTTTCCAAATTTTTCAAAATCTTTTGTGTTATTCCAATTAGGTTGGGCAATTATGCCCACACTATAGCCTTTGTCGAAAAGCACTCTTGAAATAATTGCGGCTCCAAATGACGGATGGTCTACATATGCATCGCCTGTTACTAATATAAAATCGGGTGTGTCGTTTAGTTGTTCTTTGTTTATTGGTAAAAAACCATTCATTATTTTATCAACCAATCTTTAGTTTTTGTTATAGTTGCTTTCAAAATCAACAACGGCACGTGTTATTGTGCATTGTCCTACAAGTTTTGCAACTTCTTTGTGGGCAGGGTTGTTTTGATATATTTCTAAATCTTCAACGCTTGCAAATTCAGAATATAGCACTAAGTCATATGCCGCATTGCTTTCATTAAAATTTATGCCAACTTCAATCTTTTTAATTTGAGATATTAAGTCGCACAGCTTTTCAAGCTTAGTTTTAATTTCAATGGCGTTTTGTTCCTTATTTTCTTCTTTTAGTTTCCACATAACAATATGTTTAATCATTTTCAAGCTTCCTTCCTGTAAATATAAAATAAGCTATAATTCCAAATAGTGTAACAAACGAGAAGCATAATTTAACCCAAACAGAAATGTTTAGTGGGGTAAAAAAGCCTTCTATAATTGCGGCAATTACAAGCATTACAACAATGCCGGGAATTAAAAGCGCCGCCTCTTTAGCTCCTTTAATTAAAGAGTGCTTTCTTGATAATTCGTTTGGGATTAAAATAGATTTTCCGATTATTAATCCTGCTGCACCACTTAAAAAAATGGCGGTTAATTCTAAAAAGCCATGGGGCAAAATTAAAGACCAAAACACAAGCGCATTTGAAGCATTTGTTGAAGCAATTGACGCAAATGCACCAACAACTATTCCGTTGAAAAATAAAATATATATTGTACCGATTCCTGCTAAAATTCCGAATGCAAACGCTCTAAAACAAACTGATATGTTGTTTGTCATAATTATGGCACTCATAGTTAAAAAGTCCCACTGTTCCGAGATGCTTGAGACGCCAGAGCTTCCTAAGTTTATGCCTTCTGCTATTTCCTTTGGCAAAAAGTAATGTATATAACTTTGGTCTATTGTGTTTAGCAAAAAAGCAAATATCATGCCCAAAAAGAAAATTGTTAAAGAACTTAAAAACATTTTACTGTGCTTTCTAAAATGGCATGGAAATTTAACTTTAAAATATGACAAAATATTGTTTGATTCGGTTTTTTCATGTTTATAAAAATAGTTATGCGAAATAGCAACAAGCCGATTTAAATACTCTGTTGTTTTGCTTTTATTAAAATGCGTTCTGCTATATGCCAAATGATACCCCACTATATTATAAAGTTCTGCAAATTCAAGCATTTCTTGCTTTGCTAAATTGCCTGCCGAACCAACTTTTTTATTATATTGTTCAAGCCGCTCCCATTTAACGGCGTTTTTGCTAATAAAAGCTTCTTCTTTCAAAACGCCCACACCTTTTTTATTATAATATATTTTTATTTTTAATTTCAAGATAGCGGTTAATAGAACTTAGTGCAAAGTTTTCAGCCGAGCTTTCAGTGCAAAATATATGCTTTGAAGCAAGTTGTTTAATAATTTCTTTGCGCCTAGCCAAAAAATCTAAAGCTGCCGATTTTTCATATAAACTTTCAACTTCTAAACTTTCTGCATTGGCAAGCTTAATTATGCTTTCATTTTTCATAACAACAACAATTGGAACGTGCCGTTTTGATATTATTGCAATATGCTCTTTTAATTCATTAGCTTCGTCTATTGTTTCAAAGTCTGTGAAAACAAATACAATGCTTCGCCTTTTTTGCTTATTAATAAGTTCTTTAAATGCCTCTTTGTAATCTGATACGTTTTTAGTATTTTCTGCATGATATAGCGTTTGCATTAGCTTATTTCTGTGTTCTACGCCTTTTCCCGGCATAACAACTGAAAGAACTTCTGTATTAAAAACAATTAATCCGCTGCAATCACCTTTTTGATTAACAATATCCGACAAAATTAACGCCGCATTAATTGCATAATCAAGCTTTTTGTAGCCTTTAACAGAATAACTCATACATCTGCCTGTGTCTATTAAAATAAAAACCGGTTGATTTTTTTCCTCTTCAAATTGATTAACTATTAACTTGTTTTCTCTTGCGGTTACAAGCCAATTAATTTTTCTATAATCGTCCGATAAAACATATTCTTTCAAGCTTTCAAATTCGGTTCCTGTTCCTTGCTTATAAATTGCTTTTTCGCCTGCTTGAAGCAATCGGTTTTTTTGCATAATTAACCGGTATTTGCTTAAATCACGCAAGCTTGGGTATACCTTAAAATTCTTTTCGCTTTCAACAACAAAATATTTTTGACATAACCCTAAAATTCCAGTGTATTTTACATAAATATTTTCAAAAGTAAACCTTCCCCTTTTTGAAGGAACTATATTATAAGTAAAGTCTGTGCTTTCATTTGGGCTTACAATATGACTTAAATTTTCTTTTATAACTTTAAAGTGCCAATCGGGTATTTCATCTTTTATCTGTATATTAAGCGGTTTATTGAAATTGTTTCTAACGTTTATAGTTATTATGTTCTCATCTTTAAAGTAAAGTGTATCGTCTTTATGGCGAGTTACTATAAGAAATGTTTTGCGTGGGGAAATAGCATAATCTATAATTAAAAACGAAAGGCATAAAAAGTTATATAACCCAAATAGCAAAACGGAAGCATTAAAAAAAGCAGCCGGAATTAAAAGGGCAAGCCCAAAAGCAACAACTGCTATAAATTTTTTTGTTATAGACATATAAATACCTCACGTCTAAAGGCGAGGTGCTAAACCACGCCCATTAATTTATCAATTTAATAACATGCCAAAATTATACTTTAGCCACAAATCATTGTCAATACAGTTTTTAGACTTTTTACCTTGGAACTTTAACTTGCATTAATATATTTTCAATAATTTTGTCTGTTGTCATTCCGTCAATTTCGGCTTCGGGCTTTAAAACAATTCTGTGCCTTAATATTGGAAGTGCAAGTTCCTTAACGTCATCAGGAATAACAAAATCTCTCCCATTCATAGCGGCATAGGCTTTTGCGTTTAATAAAAGTGCAACCGTTCCCCTTGGGCTTGAGCCTGTTGAAATAACAGAAACACGCCTTGTTGTTTCGATTATACTAACAATATAGTTATATATGCTGTCGTCTACAGTTACGTCTTTAATTTCATCTTTGCACTTTAAAAACTGTTCTTTACTGCACACTGTATTAACATTAAAAGAATTTGAGTTTTTAGCGTCAAACCCGCCATTATACATTTGAAGAATTTTCTTTTCGGCAGCAACGCCGGGGTAGTTAATTAAAACTTTCATCATAAACCTATCAGTTAAAGCTTCCGGAAGCGGGTATGTTCCTTCATATTCAAGCGGATTTTGAGTTGCGAAAACAACAAACGGCGGTTCTAAAACGTTAACTTCCCCATCAATTGTAATTGAACTTTCTTCCATAACTTCAAGCAGCGCCGATTGAGTTTTTGGCGGTGTTCTATTAATTTCGTCTGCTAAAAACAAATTTGTGAACAAAGGACCTTTTTTCAGTTCAAATTCTGATTTTTTAAGATTATATATTTTTGTTCCTAAAACATCAGAAGGCATTAAATCGGATGTAAATTGCGTTCTTTTAAAATCAACAGAAATTGTATGTGCAAAAGCTTTAACCCAAAGCGTTTTTGCAAGACCGGGAACGCCTTGAATAAGTAAATGTCCGCCACTTAAAGCACAACATAGCGCTAGTGACGTTAATTCTTCTTGATTTACAACAACTTTGCTTATTTCTTCTGAAATTCTGTCTGTTATAAATTTGGTGTAGCCTTTTTCAATATTCAACTTTTCTCACCTCTGCGGCTAATTTATTTATATTTAAAATTGCTTCAAGAAGTTGTGCTTTGCCTTGTTTCTTTTTTGTATTAAGCTTATAGTTTTCTTCCGAATATAAAATTACTTGCTTTAGTACATCTAAATGAGGCAACTGATTTTTTACCCATAGTTCTAAAATGTTTTCAGATGTTGCTTTTTGATTTAGCTTAAAATAGTTTGATGCTTTTTCTATAAAATCATTATAGAAGCTTTGAACAATAACTTCTCCCATTCCGGCATTTTTAAACATTGCCGCTAATGCCTTTATATGCTCGTTTTGTTCACGTTCAACTTCTTCATAATACAAAACAGCTTTCCCAAAACGTTTACCCAAAAACCAAACTATAACGCAAGCAATAATTATTAATTGATATATAATAACTTTAACTTTCATAGGAAGTGCCTTCATTAAAGTTTCTTTACTTTGCTGAAATCCATGATAATATTCATTAAAAACAACGCTTTCGCTGTTGCCCCAATAATCTATTAATTTTACAACAACTTCTCCGTATTTGCTATCTTCTATTATAACTTCATTTATTAAATCATCTACATTTTTTGTAACCAATTCGCCGAGACCGTATTCATAAAATCTAAAATTAAGTGTTGTGTCGGAAAAGAAATCTATAAGTATTGAATCAAATTCGCAATATCCACCTTCATATAAAAATAAAACTCTACCTCCTCTTTTAACATAATTTAAAATATTTTCAACTTCTTCATCATCAAAATAAGTATCACCGGGGACGGCTATAATTTGAATATCATTTACATTAGTATTTAGAGAAACTTTTTTATATCCGGCTTTAACGTTATATTTTAAATATAGTAACGTATCATATAAAACGCTTAATCCGTTTTCTTTTGTTGAAAAAGAGGTATAATCGGGGTAGTTTTGCCCAACTTTATTTGATGAGGTTATAGCAAAAAACACTATATATAAAGCAACAACTAAAATAAAAATAATTAAAATATTAGCTTCTTTTTTTAGGCTTTTCATAAATATTTCACCTTTATTATTAAACTTTCCGTTCTTTTATAATACTCATCAAATTTATCTGCAACAATGTTCTTATGCCCAAACCATACTAAATTAAACATATTAACTGCTTCCGAAAAATCATTTAAAAGAAAGTTTGCGTTTGCTTTAACTTCACGCTTAATTTGGCTATTTGTTTTATAAGGGTTTATATAAATTATATTTTTAGCGTTTAGCACCCATAAAAGTGCAGTATATTGATACCTTATAGCTTCTCTGTGTAATCCTTTTTCTGTAGCCTGCCTAGACATTTCAAGCATTTGTTCATCTGTTATATTTTGTTGGCTTAGTTCTTTAAAAATTTCATTAACTTCCATGTGCTGTTTTTGCCGTTTTCTTAAATTAATTACCAAAACTATAATTATTGCCGCAATTAAAACTCCCAAAATTAAAAGAAAAAAGTTAAATATAGCTTCTTTGTTGTAGTTTAAAGTTGATGGCGTTTTAATTTTAAATAGACTTAAAAACGCATTTAAAGCTTTGAAAAAAAGCTCTGCTGCAACTGCTTTATAGTTAATGTATCGCCCTGTTAAAATATCATATTTAGATTGCTTTAAAACTTCACTAACAGCTTCATTAAACATATTTTATTCCTGCCCTTTTTGCTGTTCTCTTTTTATTGCTTCTAATTCCGCCCTTATTTTAATTGAATCTATTTCAGCTTGGCGTTCAAGCCTGTTAACTTCAATTTCAATATCTGTTCCTTCATGCTTAATTTTTTGATTAAAGTATATTATTGTTGAGAGAATACCGTCGAAAGGCGATATAATTACATTTAAAACATTTAATACAAGCTGAAGCGAAACTTGAAACATTGAAAGAAAAAGCGAAAGTTGCTCAATTTCTAATGATGAAAAGTTGCTTATATTTAAAACCAAGGTAAGAACTATAAATATTAAAGCAGCAATGCTTAAAACAACTAAGTTTAAAACTATTGTAAAAATCAAAAGCACGCCAAATGTTTTAAAAAAGTCGGTTTTAACAAGCTCATAACCTTTTTTAACAGCTTTAAAAAAATGCTTCTTTTCAAAAATCGCAACGGGTACTGATAAGTAAAGCGCCGTCAATAAAAACGACAAAACAACAAAAACAATTATTGAATAAATTATTAAAAACGCAACAGTTATTCCCGTAAAGCTTTCAAAGTTCGCTTGAAAATAATATATGGAAAAAGACATATCTAAAAAAAGCCCACCCACAATCAATATACCAACAAGCAAAATAATAAACGGAATTGTAATTATTACTTGCGCCAATAAAGTTGTGGCAATTCTTAGAAATGAAGAAAAAGATACTTTTAAAGCAACGCCAATATCTGGTTTTTGTTCATAAAACGCTTGCCTTGACAAAACTATATTTCCACAGCTTTTAAATGATGATATGAAAATATACAGCGTTAAGCCAACAATTAATGCAACGGAAACTATTGCAAAAATAGCAATGGGGTTTTCTAATGAAATTCCAGCAAGCACTCCGGCAAAAACAGAAACGCCGCCTGCAACTGCTAAAGCGCCAACAATCATGCCCGAAATTATAGTTACAACAATACTAAAAAGCAGCTGTTGCAAAAAGCTTTTTTTATATATATAAAAAGCTCTGTCAAGGACTTCGGCACTATTCATATAAAAATAGTTAATTTTTCTCATCGCATTAATCCTTTCAACTTTTTGTTTTTTTAATTTTTAGATGCACGTTTTCAAGTTTCAAATTTCCTTTTTTTACATTATAGCAAAAAACATTTATATTGGCAAACAAACATTTGCTTTTTTCATTAAAACCAGTATAATTAACAAGTATCAAATAGAATTAAGAGAGTAGAATTAGGAAAGGATATATAGTTGATGAACAGACAACAAAAGATTAGAAACTTTTGCATAGTTGCACATATAGACCACGGCAAATCGACGCTTGCAGACCGGCTTATTGAGCGCTCCGGCTTGCTTACAGAACGTGAAATGCAAAATCAAGTTTTAGATAATATGGATATAGAGCGTGAAAGAGGTATAACAATTAAGGCACAGCCCGTTCGCCTTGTATATAATTCAAAAGACGGCAACGAATATATATTAAATTTAATTGACACGCCGGGGCATGTTGACTTTAACTATGAAGTATCACGAAGCCTTGCTGCTTGCGAAGGGGCTGTTTTGGTAGTTGATGCGGCGCAAGGCGTTGAAGCGCAAACGCTTGCAAATGTTTACATTGCAATCGACAACAACTTGGAAATTTTGCCTGTTATAAACAAAATAGACCTTCAAAGTGCAAACCCAGAAGATACAGTTCGACAAATAGAAGATATAATTGGCATACCGGCACAAGATGCGCCTAAAATTTCAGCAAAAGCAGGAATTAATATAGAGGAAGTTTTTGAACGTATTGTAACGGATATAACACCACCTAAAGGCGACGAACTTGCACCGCTTAAAGCTTTAATATTCGATTCCTTTTATGATGCCTATAAAGGAGTTATTGTTTTCATGCGCATTATGGACGGCTCGATTAAAAAAGGCGATGAAATTCTTTTTATGTCAAATGATAAAAAGTTTTTGGTTGTTGAAGTTGGCTTTTTTGGGGCAGGAAGATTAATTGCGTGCGATGAACTAAAAGCAGGCGAAGTTGGATATTTAACGGCAAGCATTAAAAACGTTAGAGATACTAACATTGGCGATACTATAACCCATTCTTCCAACCCAACTAAATACGCATTGCCCGGATATAAAAAAGTTAATCCAATGGTTTTTTGTGGATTATTTCCATCGGATGGCGCAAAATATCAAGATTTAAGAGATGCACTGGAAAAATTGCAGTTAAACGACGCCTCACTCCACTTTGAGCCAGAAACTTCCGCTGCTTTAGGCTTTGGGTTTCGCTGTGGGTTTTTAGGGCTTTTGCATCTTGAAATTGTTCAAGAACGACTTGAAAGAGAATATAACTTAGACCTAGTAACAACAGCGCCAAGCGTTATATATAAAGTATTTTTGCATGATGGAACTGTGCAAGACCTTTCAAATCCAAATGACATGCCTGACGTTACTAAAATAGCAAAAATGGAAGAACCAATTGTTAAAGCAGAAATAATACTTCCTTCTGAATATATTGGCGTTATTATGGAACTTTGCCAACAACGCAGAGGAGAATATAAAAGCTTAGAATATTTAGAAGAAACAAGGGCAAGATTAACATATGAAATACCACTTAATGAAATAATTTATGACTTTTTTGATGTTTTAAAATCCAGAAGCCGTGGGTATGCATCTTTTGACTATGAGCTTTTAGGATACAGAGAATCTAAGCTTGTTAAACTAGACATTTTAGTTAACCATGAAACTGTTGATGCACTTTCTTTTATAGTTCATGCAACATCTGCACAAGAGCGTGGACGCAAAATGGCAGAACGTCTTAAAAAAGAAATACCAAGGCATCTGTTTGAAGTTCCAATTCAAGCTTGTATAGGAAGCAAGATAATTGCAAGAGAAACAGTTAGCGCTGTTAGAAAAGATGTTTTGGCAAAATGTTATGGCGGTGATATAACGCGTAAGAAAAAACTGTTAGAAAAGCAAAAGGAAGGCAAAAAGCGTATGCGTCAAATAGGTAGCGTTGAATTGCCGCAAGCTGCTTTTATGAGCGTTTTAAAGCTTGATGAAGACTAATTCTAACAAAACAGGAATTTATATACACATACCATTTTGTAAATCTAAATGTAATTATTGCAGCTTTTTATCTTTTTCTAATAGCGAAGCTAAGTTTGAACTATATAAAAATGCTTTAATAGAAGAAATTAAGGCGCATAGAGAACAACTTGGAACATCTGGAGAATCTAAAATCGAAACAATATTTTTCGGCGGAGGAACGCCTACTGTTTTTCCGCCCTCTTTTTTATGTGAAGTATTGGAAGTTTTGTATAAACTTAATGTTAATAGCAACACCGAAATTACAATTGAAGCAAACCCAGACACAGTTTCATACGAAACGCTTAAAGTATTAAGACAAAATGGCGTAAATAGATTAAGCATTGGCTTGCAAGCATGGCAAAACAAGCATTTAAAAAACTTGGGCAGAATACACAGCGCCGAAACATTTGTAAATGCTTACGAAAACGCAGTTAAAGCAGGCTTTTCAAATATTAATGTCGATTTAATGTTTTCACTTCCAAATCAAACAATTGCACAGTGGAGTGAAACGCTTGAAAATGTAGCTTTGTTAAAGCCAACGCACATATCAACATATAGTTTATCTGTTGAAGAAAATACGCCTTTTTATACTAAAGGGATTAATGCATTGGAAGAAGCTATCGACCGTGAAATGTATTATTTTACAAGGCAGTTTTTAAGCCAATTTGGTTACAACCGTTACGAAATTTCTAATTTTGCAAAGGAAAGCTTTGAATGCAAGCATAACAAAATTTATTGGAAACGCCAAAACTATTTTGGCTTTGGGCTTGGGGCACATTCTTTTGTAAACAATATAAGGTATAATAATACTGAAAATTTTGAAAAATATGCTAGTGGAAGCGGATCAAATGGAATCAAAGAAAACATAATTGAAATTGGCTTAAGCGAAGCTATAGAAGAATTTATTTTTTTAGGGCTTCGTTTGGCTTGTGGCATAAATACTTTTGAATTTTATGAAGCTTTTAAAAAAGATATTTTTAATATTTATGGCAAACAAATTAAAAGACTTGAAAATTTAAAACTTTTAGAAGTTGATAAAAATAACATTAAGCTTACGGATAAAGGAATTGACGTTTCTAATACTGTTTTTTCAGAGATTTTAAACACATAAAGCTTGCGTTTGGCAAAAAAGCCAAACGCTATTTTCCTATTTATTTTACTTAAAATTATGCGTATGCTTCTAAATGCTTTGTGTAGTCTAAAAACTTGCCTTCATAAATAATTGACAATAGCTTATCAACTAAAACAAGCGCCTTTTTAGCAGTATCAACTGATATTAGTTTTTTATCTAGCGCTTCTGTTAACTCGGCTAAATCTAAAACTTTAACTTCTCCTGTATTTAAAACTATAACATCAACTAATAAATCATTAAAAATATAGCTGTTGTCTTTTTCACTATATATTGTTTCAATTATATCACAATATGTATAAACACAATTTTCGCCGCTATCATAAAATTTGCTAATTTTAAATCCTTCTTTCAGAAAAAAGCAAGAGCAGCCATGCGTAAAATCTTTGCGAGGTTTTAAAACTTTCCATTTCGTAATCATTATAAAATTATCCATATAAACAATTTCATCATCTTTTAAATAAACCATTTCATTTGGAATAAAACGTTTTCTGTATAGTTTAGGCTTGTCCATTTCAACCCACCTTTTAATAATAACGTGGAGCCCCAAACTAAAACCCCACGTTTTATCTTAAAATCTTAAAATCTATTTAAGCTGTTCTTGAAGCAGTTTAACTACATGTTTAAGCACTTTAATACGTGCAAACTTTTTGCTGTTAGATTCAATTATAGTCCACGGTGCATATTCTGTATTTGTTCTAAATAGCATTTCATTAACAGCTTTTTCGTATAAGTCCCATTTTTCCCTGTTTCGCCAATCTTCATCTGTTATTTTATATGACTTTAAAGGATTAATTTCTCTAGCCTTAAACCGTTCTAGCTGTGTCTGCTTGTCTATATGAAACCAAAACTTGAATATAACTGTTCCGTGGTTTGCAAGGTGCATTTCCATGTCGTTAATTTCTTTGTAGGCATTTTGCCAACTTTTTGTATCGCAAAAGCCTTCAATTCTTTCAACTAAAACCCTACCATACCAAGACCTATCAAAAATAGCTATATGCCCATCTTTAGGAAGCTTATTAAAAAAGCGCCATAAATAGTGATGCGAAAGTTCTTCTTCTGTTGGCTTTGCAACAGGCACAACTTCATAGCCTCTTGGGTCAAGTTCTTCTGTTAAACGCTTAATGTTTCCGCCTTTACCCGAAGCATCCCAGCCTTCATAAACTATTACAACAGATTTTCTTTTAGTATATAGCTTGTAGCCTAAATCTGAAATTTTGCTTTGATAAACTTGCAGTTTTTCTTTATAAACTTTGTCTGAAATGTCTTTGCTTAAATCAACAGAACTTAGTATTGAAATTTCAGGCGCAGAAACTGTTGTTGGTTCAGAAATTTTTATGCTGTTTTTTAATTGGCGCAAATTAAGTTCTGTTTCAATTTTGCTAATTATTATTTTATATGCTTTAATAGTTGCATATTTAACATCGTCTGCTTCGATAACAGACCATTGACTATCGCCGCTATTTGTTTGTTGGATCATATTTTCAAAAAGGGAAACATAGCGGTCATAGTTTTTGTTTTGCTCCCAGTTTTTTTCGCTAACTCTCCAAGAAGTGTCGGGGTTTCTTTCAATTTCTTTAAGTCGCCTTTTTTGTTCTTCTTGGCTAATATGCAAAAATAATTTAATAATTAACGTTCCGTCGTCATTAAGCTGGCGTTCAAATGCGTTTATATCGTAAAATGCTTTATTTGTTGCTTTGCTGCCAAGATGCCAACTGTTAGAAGCAGAAGGAAGTGCTGCTTTATGCCAAGTTTTATCGAATATTGTAATTCTGCCTTTAGATGGAATTTTTGTCCAAAACGACCATAAAAACGGGCGCATATACGCATCTTCCGAAACTTTATCCATAGTATATACATTAAATTCTCGTGGGTCGAGAGGATATACAATTTTGCTTATTAAATTGCCTTTTCCTGCCGCACTAAAGCCTTCCAAAGCAATTATAACAGGTATTCCCTGTTCTTTAATGCGGCGTTGAAGCTCTGCCAAAGTTTTTTCAAGCCCGGCAAGCTCTGATTTATATTGTTTTTTATCTAACTTACATGTTAAATCAATTTTTCCCAGCACAAAATCTCCTCGCTTTAGGCTGTTTTTTCCTTATCACATAAAAAACTTTCAAGCGATGCAATTGCTTGTTTTTCGTCTTCGCCATCTGCAATAATTGTAACGCTTTGCCCGTTACATATACCTAATGAAATAACTCCCATAATACTTTTGGCATTAACGGTTTTATTTTCGATTCTAACTTTAATATGGCTAATAAATTTGCTTGCATTTTGAACGAACATTGCCGCCGGTCTTGATTCTAAATCGGTAGTTACATTTATAGTTTGTTCAACCACAATTAATCCTCCTTTCTTTTTATTCTTAAATTATAGGCTATTTGGCTAATTTTTCTAAGCCTGTGGTTCGTTCCAGATTTACCAACAGGCGGACACAAAAGCTCTCCTAATTCTTGCAAAGTTGCTTCGGGGTTTTCAATTCTAAGCCGTGCTACCTGCTGAAGCTGTTTATCTAAATAGCCAAGCCCTTTAACAGATTCAATAAATTTAATGTCGTCAATTTGTTTAACAGAAGCATCAACGGTTTTTCTAATATTGGCCGTCTCACAATTGACAAGGCGATTTACGTTGTTTCTCATGTCTTTTAAAATTTGAACGTTATGAAAGCCCAAAACACAAATATGAGCTTCCATAATATTGAGCAAATCAACAATGTTCTCGCCTTCTTTTAAATATACAACAAAATGCCCTTTGCGTTCAATGATTTTTGAATTTAGCTTGAAAAAATTAATTAAGTTTTTCAAGCTTTCGCTTAATTCAAAGCTCGAATTAACAAATTCCAAATGGTAAGTTTTTTCAGGGGCATTCAAAGAACCTCCTGCAATAAAAACACCTCTAATATAAGACCGCTTACAGCACACACTTTTAACAATTAAAGGGTTTATACCCTTTTTAACAACTATTTCACCGTTAACATTTTTTAAAATTCCAACAGCGCTTAAAATTTTTCGGCAACAATTATAGTCATTAATTAAAACGCTATATGTTCTGTTTTTCTTTCCAATTTTGCTAACAGTTACGTTACTTGTAATATTAAAGTTATTTTTGACTAATGTAAAGAACTTTTTTGCAACAATAGCGTTTTCTGTTTGAATTTTTATAAAAATAACAAGTTCATTACTAAAAATAACGCCGCAAGTGTTAATAATGCCCAAAAGCTCTGCAATTTCACAATGTCTCCCGCCACCCATTCGAGTGCAAAGCTCTTTTTTAACTTCTGAAGAAAATGACATAAAACAACCTCTTTGTTACTTCATAATATCTCTATGGCTAACAACTATAGAATTTCCTTGATTTTTTAAGGCGGAAGCCAGTTTATTTGTTAAAGTTACAGAACGGTGTTTACCCCCTGTGCAGCCTATAGCTATAACAAGCCTGTTTTTACCTTCGGATATATAGTTTGGAATTAAAAAGCTAATTAAATCTGTAAGCTTGTTAAGAAAAATATTGCTTGCTTCAAAGCTCATAACATAATCGCTAACAGCGCTGTCGTTGCCTGTTAGTTCTTTTAACTCTGAAATATAAAATGGGTTTGCTATAAACCTAACATCAAAAACAAGGTCTGCGTCATTTGGTATGCCATATTTAAAGCCAAATGATAAAACTGTAATTATTAAGCTGTCGAAATCTTTATTATCAACAAATATTTCGTTAATTTTTTCTTTTAGCTGTCTTGTTAAAAAGTTTGATGTGTCGATAATATAAGTTGCTTTAAGCTTAACTTCCGACAAAAGTTCTCTTTCTTTTTCAATACCAACTGCAATTCTGTCGTTTTTAGCCAATGGGTGAGAACGTCTTGTTTCTTTGTACCGTTTTAAAAGAACTTCGTCTGGGCTATCTAAAAACAAAATTGTACAGCTTGTATATTCGGTGTTAATCTTTTCAATTTCTAAAAATAAATCATCAAACAGTTTACCGCCTCTAATGTCAATTCCCAATGCAACCCGTTCAATATCTGTTCCCGGTCTGAAGCAAACTTCTGCAAACTTTAAAATAAGAGAAGGGGGTAAGTTGTCAACGCAAAAGAAGCCTATGTCTTCTAAAAATTTTAAAGCCGTACTTTTTCCTGCTCCCGACATACCGGTAACAATAATAAACTGCACCAAAAATTCCTCCTTTTTTGCAACACATTCCCCTTTTTATTGTTCACCAATAATTTTAATTTCTTCTTCCAATTCAATGTTAAATTTTTCAAGCACAACGGTTTTAACGTGTTTAATTAAATCTAAAACATCTTTTGCTGTTGCGTTTTTTGCGTTTACTATAAAGCCGCAATGTTTTTTTGAAACTTCTGCTCCGCCTATTCTATAGCCTTTAAGTCCACAGTCCATAATAAGTTTTCCGGCATAATAGCCTTTTGGGCGCTTAAATGTGCTTCCGGCGCTTGGCAATTCAAGCGGTTGGCGCTCTTTTCTTTTCCGCTTTAATTCTTCCATTTTTGATTTTATTTGTTCTTTATTTCCATGTTTTAGACAAAAAGTTGCACTTAATAAAACGCTATCTTGCATTTTTTGAATTATACTTGTTCTATAACCAAATTCAAGCTGTTCGTTTGTTAAAACAGCAACTGTTCCGTCTTGCTTTAAAACTTCAGCCGAAACTACAGCATCTTTAATTTCACCATCATAAGCTCCGGCATTCATGCAAACGGCACCGCCTACAGTTCCGGGAATGCCTGCGGCAAATTCAAGACCAGCAAGTTCATGCTCTAACGCCGTATTTGCAAGCGTTGAAAGAAGCGCTCCGGCTTCGCATGTAATAGTGTTGTTCGAAACTTCAATTTTGCTGTAGTTTTCGGCAATTTTAATTATAATGCCACGAAAACCTTTATCTGTAACAAGTAAATTACTTCCATTTCCAATAATATAAAAAGGGAAATTATTTTGTTTGCAAATAGTAATTAACGAAATTAGTTCAAGCTTTGTTTTTGGTAAAAGCAAAACATCTGTTAATCCACCGATTTTAAACGACGTATGTTTTGACATAGGCTCATTTACTAGAATTTGCGATTTTTCCGCAATTAATTTAAATTCATCTTTCAAGCTTTGCCCCCCTTTTTTTATTTCCTCCTAAAATCAAAGATTTTAGGAGGTGCTATTTCTAAAAACAAATTAAATAGAAAATCCCCTGTTTTATGGGCGCTATTTCCTAAAACAAATTAAATAGAAAATTTCTGATTTTAGGGTTTAACTTTTTTTACTCATATTACCAAGCACTCTTTCATTAAGCATTTTAGCAGCATTATACCCCATTTTCTTTTGCCTATAGTTAATTGCGGCAGATTCGCAAATTATTGCAAGGTTTCTTCCCGGTCTAACCGGTATTGTATGGCAAACAACATAGTTTCCTAAAATTTCCATGTATTCTTCATTAAGCCCTAGTCTATCGTATTCTTTGCTTGCGTTCCAAGCTTCAAGGCTAATTACCAAATCTATTGCCTGTGTTGTTTTAATAGATTCAACGCCGTACATTTGCTTAACATCTATAATACCTATTCCACGTAATTCTATAAAATACCTTATAACTTCAGGGCAACTTCCAACAAGCGTTTGGCGGGAAGCACGCTTAATTTCCACGGCATCATCGGCAACAAATCTATGCCCACGCTTAATTAATTCTAGGGCTGTTTCGCTTTTGCCAATTCCGCTTTCGCCCATAATTAAAACGCCTTCGCCATAAATATCAACCAAAACACCATGAAGCGTAACACGAGGGGCAAGCTCAACACGCAACCAGCGAATTATTTCTCCTAAAAATTCTGTTGTAACGCCTTCATACGAAAAAATTGGTATATCGTTTTGCGTTGCAAATTCAATCATTTCAGGGAAAGGCTCAAGCCCACGGCATATAACAACACAAGGCAATTTAAAGCTAAGTATTTTTTTAATTCTACTAACTCTGTCTTCGGTTTGCAATTTTTTCAAAAATGTATATTCAACCATGCCTATAATTTGAAGCCTGTCTTCATTAAAATAATCATAGAAGCCGGCAAGCTGTAGTGCCGGTCTATTTATTTCTGCATGGTATAAAAATTTTTCAGAAATGTTTACATCTTTAGTTAAAAGCTTTAATTCAAACACTTCCATAATAACTTTAATTGCTACAGAATACATAAAAATTAATTCTCCTTAATTAGTATTCGCAAAATCCAGCAACTTCTCCTATGTTTTCGTCAACAATCGCCTTGCGTTTTTCGCCGTTAACGTCTAAAACTATAATACAATCTTTAGGGATATTAATTCTAATTTTTCTAAGTATATCACTTTTAATTGACTTAACGATATAATTAAGGTCGTCAAGAGCAATATATTCATTGGAGAAAATAGTAAGCTCCCCAGAACCGTTATTTAGCCCAAGCTTAATATGCACGGTTTTATATTCTTGCGTAAGTTTTTCAGAATAAACAAAATCCGTTGAAAATGTGTCGATTCTCATGCCGACACCTCCTTGTTGCTTTAATTTTTTTGATTTATAAAAAAATTATAAACTTTCAGCGCTGATTCTCCATTCATTCCTTCAATGCTTGAAAGCTCTGAAACGCTTGCTTCCATAATTTTTTCTATAGAGCCGAAATGTTTAAGCAATGCTTTTTTTCTGCGCTGTCCAATTAGTGGTATGCTGTCTAGTATTGATTTAAAAGTTGTTTTTTCTCTTAATTTGCGGTGATAGGTAATGGCAAAGCGATGAACTTCATCTTGTATTCTTGTAATTAACTTAAATCCTTCAGACGATGTGCTTAACTGTATTTCGTTACCATTAAAAATTAGCCCTTTTGTTTTGTGCTTATCGTCTTTAACCATTCCGCAAACGGGAATTTTAATATTTAAAGTGTTTAATGCGGCTAAAACGCTGCTAATTTGCCCTAGCCCTCCGTCAACAAATATAATATCGGGAAGATTAGAAAAGCTTTCTATTGGGTTTGATTGCTGTTTATCTGCATTCATATAGCGCAAAAACCGCCTTATAATTACTTCCTCAATGCTTTGAAAGTCGTTTGCTCCGTTAACATATTTAATTTTAAATTTTCTATAATCGTTAGGCTTGGGTTTGCCATTTTCAAAAACAACCATTGAGCCAACCATTTCAAAACCTTGTATATTTGAAATGTCGTATGCTTCAATTCTTTTAAGAAAGAAGTTTAATGACAGCGCTTTTTGTATTTCTAAAACTGCTCCTAAAGTTTTGCTTTGTTCTCGGTCTAGTTGGTCTTTGTGTTTTTCAAGCATAATTTGTGCATTTTTGGCAGCAAGTGAAACAAGCCCTAGCTTGTCGCCTTTTTTTGGAACAATTAAAGAAACGTTTTGTCCTTTTAATGCAGACAACCATTTTGATATTAAGTCTTTATCCAAAAGTTCTGTCTGCAAAATAATTTGCTTTGGAATGTAAGTTGTTTCGCTGTAAAATTGCTTAATAAATTCGGCTATAACATTGCCTTTAATTTCTTCTTCTATTTCTTTTGGTTCACTTGCTTCTTTAAGCGGTTGCTCCATTGCTTCTAAAGAAATATTGAGCAAAAAATGTTCTTTGCCTGTCATTTTGCCGCCTCTTATAAAAAAGATTAAAACTAAAGCTTCTTCTTTGTTTTCATTTAAAGCAACGGCAATAATATCTTTTTCTTCATTAGGAAGCATTTGAAGCTTTTGTTCTTCTTTAAGCTTTTTAATTGCCGTAATTTTATTTCTTAAATCTGCGGCTTTTTCAAATTCCAAGTTTTCAGAAAACTTGAACATATCTTGTTCCAGCTTCTTAATTATATCTGAATGCTTGCCATTTAAAAATGATACAACTTCTTCAACCATTTCATTATATTGCTCTTTAGAAACTTTTTGTTGGCAAGGTGCTAAACATTTTCCCATATCATAATTTAAGCATGGACGTTCTTTGTTTTTGACAGGTTGTTGTGAAATTGCTTTAATTGCTTTATTACAAGTACGCAACTGCCAAATTTTATGAATTAAGTCTATTGTTTCATTAATTGCCAATCCGCTTGAATATGGGCCATAATATTTGGCTTTATCTTTTTCGTGTCTTCTAACTTTTAAAACTCTGGGAAAATCTTCGGCAATTGTAACTTTAATAAAAGGGTAGGCTTTGTCGTCTTTTAACAAAATATTGTACTTAGGCTTATGCTGTTTAATTAAGTTACATTCTAAAATTAATGCTTCAAGTTCTGTGTCTGTTACTATATATTCGAATCGGGTTATGTTTGGTACAAGCCTTAATACTCTGTTATCCGACAAAGACGACGCTTGAAAATATTGTCTAACACGATTTTTTAGGCTTTTTGCTTTTCCAATATATATTATATTGTCGTCTTTATCTCTCATAATATAAACTCCGCTTAAATCGGGAAGTTTTTTAAGTTGTTCGCTAAAATCCATTTTTAATTAAAGGTTAATCAAATGCTTGAATAACAAACAATAACCCTGTTTCAATTTTTATTTCGGCTTCGTGACCGCAAAACACATTACTTATAAATTTACTGCTTCCGATTTTAATTGTTTCATTTGAAAGTTTATATTGAAGACCGCTTGTATAAACGCCTGTAACTTCTGTTGTAAGTGGTATTAGTGAAATATAATCCCCTTTTTTGCCGTATGTTGTTGTGTGTTTATCTATTAACTGAATTATATTGTTTTCATCAACAAGCGTTGCACGAATTCTTTCGCGCAATGCGTTAGTTAAAATATGGGCATTTGATAGCGTGTGGTCGAATCTTGTTCCAATTCCTCCAATTATTATAACTTCTGTAGCTTCTTTTTCAATAACATTTAAAAGCCCAAGTTCCATGTCTGAATAGTCTTTATTTGAAGGAAATTCTTTAAATTCCACCCCTATTTCCTTATACTTTTCAATTGTTTTTGGGCAAGCAGAATCAAAGTCGCCAATTATTAAATTTGGTGTAACTGCTAAAGTTTCTGCGTGTCTTAATCCGCCGTCACAGCAAACTATATAAGAAGCATTAGCTATAAACTTTTTAATAAAGCTATAATTTCTAATGTTTCCGTTGCCAATTAGTATAGCTTTAATTTTTCTCACCCCTGCTTAATTCTTCGCTAATACCAACGTATCTTTCATATCTTAACACGCATATATGCTTGCCTATTTGCTCTTTAACGGCACAGTTTGGTTCGTTTAAATGCTTGCAGTCTGAAAATTTGCATTTACCGCTTAACTCTTTAAATTCTTTAAATAAATATGGTAGCTTTTCTTTTGAGATATGCGAAAGAGAAAGCGAAGAAAAACCGGGCGTGTCGGCTAAATAGCTGTTTTCTGAAATATTTAAAAGCTCTACATGGCGTGTTGTATGTTTTCCACGCCCTATTTTTTGGCTAATTTCTCCTGTTTCCATAACATTATTTAACATAATGCAGTTTGCTATGCTTGATTTGCCAACTCCTGAGGGCCCTGCAAAAACGGTAACTTTTTGCGAAAGCCGTTGTTTTAATTTTTCAATTCCATTGCCCGAAAATGTATCTGTGCAAAAAATGTTGTACCCAACGTTTTCGTATAGGCTTATAATTTTTGAAAGTTCATCTTCAGAAGACAAATCTTTTTTATTTATGCATATTATAACTTCTAAGTTTTGTTCTTCGGCCAAAATTAAAAATCTATCAAGTAAATCCATATTTAAATTTGGGCTTTTAACCGAAAAAACAATAACTGCTTGGTCAACATTTGCAATGCTTGGGCGTATTAGCAAATTTTTTCTTTCAAATATTTCATCAATGCAATATTTGCTGCCGGTTTTGCTAATTTTAACAAAATCGCCTATTGTTGGAACAATTTTTCTTTTTCTAAAAATTCCCCGTATTGTACATTCAAAAATATTATTGTTTGCTGCAACGAAATATAGCCCACCTACACCTTTAATAATTCTACCTTCCATTATCAACCACCAACCTCTGTAAAATCAATGGTTTGGGTGCTATGCAAAATTTGAATGCCTTCAACTTCTTCAACATAATAGATGTAATATTCAACTTGCCCTGTTCCTTTAACTTCCAAATGCAAAGGAAATGTCCTAATACCAGCAACTTCGTCGAAAATTATACTGGTAGTTTCTCCAGCTTCTAAAATGCGCAAATGCACGCTTTCTTTGCCTTCTTCTATTATGTCCGAATTAATTATTAATGTTTTGGTTACTGGTTGTGGCGTTTCTTCTGTGTCTTCTACAACTTCTGCATCTTCCCCGTTTTCTTCTGGTAAAGGGTCGTCTGGGGGTATTTCATCATCAACAGGGTTTTGAGGCTCTGGCTCTTCACTAGGTTTAGGTGATTTACCCGAACTAACTGTAAACGTTATTACAGAACCAATTTCAACTTCTTCGCCGGGCTCTATAGATTGATAAAAAACAAGACCTTCGGCAAAAGATTCATTATAGGTTCTGTTTCTTGCTCCAACAGGAACGCCAATGTTTCGCATTGTTTCAATTGCTCTTGCTTCTGTTAATCCAATAACATCTGGAATAATTACAGTTTTAATTTCTGGCCCTTTGCTAACAAATAGTGTAATTGTTGTATCTGCCGAAACCATTTCTCCGCCTTCGGGGCTTTGTTTAACAACAACACCAACTGCAACATTGTCATCTGAAATTGGCTTTGTTAAAGGAGCCGGAAACACTGTGTCTTTAAATTCTGCAAATGCGACCTCAACACTTTTATTAATAACATTAGGCACTTTATATTTTCCTGTTCCCTGACTTACAATTACGTCAACTTTATCGCCTATAAAAACTTTATCAGGCGCATTAATAGCTATAACATTTCCTTTTGCAACTGTATCGCTAATTTTATATGTTACAGCTCCAATTCCAATTCCGAATTCAACTAAAATTCCTTCAACATTTTCAAAAGGTGTTCCGCTTAAATTAGGTAAGTTAACAGGTGCTTTAGCTTCTGGTCTTTTTTTATTTAAAATAAATAAAAAAGTTGTTATCATTGCAATAATTGCAATTGCTGTTAAAATTGCACCAAATATAACTTTGTGTTTCGTAGATTTATTATTTTCATAGTTTGTTTCAGGTTTTCTAAAGTTTTCAGTTTCATATTCTTCCCTTTTAGAATAATCTGAATAATCGGGGTAATCGGAATAATCTGAATATTTATTATACTCAGCTTCATATTTTGGTTTATGTTTATATTCGTTTTTGTATTCGTGCTTGAAATCATAGTTATTGCCATGCGAATTTTTAATTTCCCTTTTAATTTCCAAAACATCTTGTTCGGAAAGCTTAATTGTTGGAGATTGTTCAATTGAATATAATTTATTAACAAAATCTCCGCTTGAATTTGTTAAAGCTTTTTTTAAATCGCTGCACATTTCAGCGGCTGTTTGATAGCGGTTTGCCGAAAGCTTTTCTGTTGCTTTTCTAACAATGTTAACAATACTATGTGAAACATTTGGGTTTATTTCTTTAGGAGATGGCAAAGGTTCATTAATGTGCTTTAATGCAATAACAATTGCCGTGTCGCCATCAAATGGTATTTTTCCCGTTGCCATTTCGTACATTAATATTCCTAAAGAATATATGTCGCTTTTATTGTCAACATATCCTCCTCTTGCTTGTTCTGGCGAGAAATAGTGAACAGAACCCATTGTGCTGCCAACTGTTGTTGTGCTTTTAGAAGTTGCCCTTGCAATTCCAAAATCTGTAACTTTAACTGTTCCGCTTGTTGTAACTAAAATATTTTGAGGCTTAATATCTCTATGAACAATATTGTTTTTGTGAGCGTGTTCAAGTGCTTGTGCAATTTGAATTGAAACACCTAAAACCTCATCATCTTCAAAAGGGGCTCTTTTTATAATTAAATCTTTTAGCGTTACACCATTTATATATTCCATAACAATGTAATGAATTAAGCCTTCTTGCCCAACGTCATATACATTTACAATATTTTGATTTGAAAGACTTGCCGCTGCCCTTGCTTCAACAGCAAAACGTGCCTTAAATTCATCATCTGTAACAAATTCCTCACGCATAACTTTAAACGTTACAAAGCGGTCTAATTTTCTATCTTTTGCACGATACACGATAGCCATTCCGCCAACGCCGATTTTTTCAATAATTTCATATCTGCCGGCAATAACGGTGCCATGACTTAATATCATTGTATCACCTCTTTCATGCTAATTAAGATGGCAGAAATGTTGTCAATACCCCCTCTTTCATTAGCAACGTCAATTAGCATAGAAACTTTTGCTTGAAGGCTTAAATCGCTAACAACAATGTCATATATATCTTTATCATTTAGCATATTTGTAAGTCCGTCGGAGCAAATTAATATGTGGTCATTTTCATATGCCGCAAAGACTCTGGCATCTGCCAAAACGTTATGTTCAACGCCCAATGCTCTTGTTAGCAAGTTTCTTTTTGGGTGATTTTTTGCTTCTTCATGGGTAACTTTAGATGCCATAACAAGCTCGTTAACATATGTATGGTCTGTTGTTAGCTGCCCCATTTGCCCGCCGCCGAAAATATAAACTCTGCTATCCCCTATATGCCCTATATAAAGCCTGTTTCCAACAATTACGCAAGTAGAAAAGGTGGTGCCCATTCCTGCGTAGTCTAAATTTTTAAGCGTTTCTTCAAAAACTTTTTTATTTGCATAGCTAATTCCACTAACTATAAAATCTAATAGTTCATTATTTTCGATTGGGTTCTGTTTTATATATTCGCAAAAAAATTCAATTGATTTTTTGCTGGCAATTTCTCCTGCGTTATGCCCTCCCATGCCATCGGCAACAATGAAAAGATTGGGCAAAAATCCAATTTGCTCATTGCATACAAAAATGCAGTCTTCGTTGTTTTCACGCAAAATACCAACATCTGTTTTACCAATTCCTCTCATGCCCTTTAACTCCTAACCCATAACTTATAATTACTTTATGAAGACGTTAACTTCTGGTTGTTTCATGCTTTATAGCTTGCTTTTTCCGGCGTTTCTAAGTTGTCCGCAAGCTGCTTCTATATCTGTTCCAACTTTTCTTCTAATGGTTGCTTCAATTCCAAGCTTAGTTAAAGTGTTTAAAAAAGCTTCTGCCGTTTCTTTAGAACTTCCTCTAAATTCACTTTTTCCAATGTTGTTTGCACATATTAAGTTAACATGACATAAAGTGCCTTTAAGTTTTTTAGAAAGCTCGGCGGCACATGAAACGCTGTCGTTAAGCCCTTCTATAAGTGCGTATTCATAAGTTATTCGTCTTTTAGTTTTTTCGCAATAGTATTTGCAAGCGTCAAGCGTCTGTTCCATAGAATATCGTTTTGCAATCGGCATTATTTGTTTGCGGATTGTGTCGTTTGGTGCGTGCAATGAAACAGCAAGATTAACTTGCAAATTTTCTGCTGCAAAATCGTAAATATAGTCTGCCATACCGCAGGTTGAAATAGTTATGTGGCGTTGCCCAAGCCCTAAGCCTTCTTTTGAGTTTATAATTTTAATAAATTTTAATGTGTTGTCGTAGTTGTCGAATGGTTCGCCGCAACCCATTACAACGACGTTTGAAATGCGTTTCCCTGAGTCTTTTTGAATTTCATAAATTTGTGCTGCATATTCACCGCAAGTTAAGTTTCTATCAATACCATTAGCTGTTGAAGCACAAAATCTACAGCCCATTTTGCAACCTGCCTGAGATGAAATACAAACAGCATCGCCGTAATTATGTTTCATAAATACACTTTCTATTATAGTATCTTTTTCAAGTATAAACAAGTACTTTACAGTATTGTCAACACTTGACTTTAATCTTTTTTTAATTTCAATTTTTGATATAAATGCACATTGCTTTAATTTTTCTCTTAATTCTTTGGATAAATCAGACATTTCATCAAATGTTTTAACGTTCTTTTGGTTAATCCATCGGTAAATTTGCACAGCACGAAAGTTTTTTTCTTCCATTTCTTTAATAAATTGTTCCATCTCGTTAAGTGTTAAGCTTCTTAAATCAATCAATTTTACGTTACCTCCGTATAAAACTACAAATAAAAAATCCATCATGTCCATTTTGTTTAGGCAAATATTGTTTAATATATTCTAAATCAAAATTAAAATTATTTGCAAACCAGACGGCATTGTCTAAGTTTTCTGTTTTTGAAACTGTGCAAGTGCAATATACTAATTTCCCGCCTTGTTCAACATATTGTTCTGATGCCGAAAGAATTAGCTGCTGTATTTCCCATAGTTTTTTAATATCTTCTAAGCTTTTGCTATATTTAATATCGGGTTTTTTTCTAAACAACCCAAAACCCGAACACGGCGCATCAATTAAAATTTTATTTGCTAAAAAGCTTGGTTTTTCCTCTTTAATAGTTGCGTCTTTTAAAACCGTTTTAATATTTTTAATTCCAAGGCGTTTTGCGTTTTCTTCAACTATTTTTAACTTGTGTTCGTGAATGTCGCAGCAAATAATGTCACCTGTGTTTTCCATTAAATGCGAACAATAAAAAGCTTTTCCTCCAGGAGCAGAACATACGTCAATGATAGTTTCTCCCTTTTTAGGGTCTAACGTTTTAACAGCATTTGCAGAACTTTCATCTATAACATGAAAAAGCCCTTCTTTAAATGCTTTAAGGTTTGCCATATTAGAAGTTTTTGAAATATAAAATAAATCTTCATTCTCATTATTAAATTCTGAAACTTCAACACCTTCTTGTTCTAAAAGAAGCTTTAGTTCTTGCTTATTTGTTTTAAGCGTATTAACACAAATACTAATACGTGGAATTGTTTGATTAGCTTTGCATATATTTTCAACAGTTTCTAAATCAAATTCTAAAAGCCAATATTCAACAATCCATTTAGGGCATGAATATTTAATCGAAAGATGTTCTAAAATATTATCCTCTTTGTTTGGAATGGCTAAATTGTTTACTCCTCTAATTATATTTCTCAAAACACCATTAACGAAAGGGGCAAGCCCTGCAAGCCCTCTTTTTTTAATAAGCTTAACGGCTTCGTTGCAAACGGCGGCGTTAGGCACTTTTTCCATATATATAATTTGATATACTGAAATTCTTAAAGCGTTTAAAACAAAAGGCTTCATCTTTGCTGTATTAGTTTTAGAAAAACTATTTATAATATAATCTATATATATTAAGTTTCTTAAAACACCATTAACTAATTCGGTTGTAAATGCTTTTTGAACAGCGGAAAGTTCGTTGTTTTTAGCAAGAGTTTTTTTAAGAGATATATTATTATATGCTCCGTTTGCTGTTATTTCAATTAATATGGAAACTGCAAGCTGTCTTTCTATGCCGATTCCTCCTTTTCATCTTTGTTAAATAGCGCCCTTGCAAAGTCAGTTGCATTAAATGGTTGCAAATCGTCAAGTTTTTCGCCGACACCAATAAATCTAATTGGTATTTTAAGTTCATTTTTAATAGGAATAACAATTCCGCCCTTTGCCGTTCCATCAAGCTTTGTTAAAACAATACCTGTAATATCTGCAACTTCTTTAAAAAGTTTTGCTTGCTGCAGTGCGTTTTGTCCTGTTGTTGCATCAAGAACCAAAAAAACTTCAAGGGTTGCTTGTGTATGATTTTGGGAAACAATTTTATAAATTTTTCTTAATTCTTCCATTAAATTCTTTTTGTTATGCAATCTGCCTGCCGTATCGCAAATTAAAACATCTGTTTTTCTTGCCCTTGCTGCTTGAAGCGCATCATACACAACAGCTGCCGGGTCTGAATTTGCTTGATGCTTAATAACATCTACCCCAGCACGATTTCCCCAAATTTCAAGTTGTTCTATAGCTGCTGCACGGAAAGTATCTGCTGCTGCCAAAAGAACGCTTTTGCCTTCCCCTTTAAAATTATTAACAAGCTTTGCAATAGTTGTTGTTTTGCCAACGCCGTTAACGCCAATTACTAAAATTACAGAAGGGCATTTAAGCTCGAATTCGTCGTTTCCTTCTTCTAAAATTTTACTAATTTCTGAAACAAGCATTTCTTTAACAACAGAAGCATCTGTTGCACGTTCGGCTTTAACTCTTTTTTTCAATGCTTCTATTATTTCTGTTGAAGTATTAACGCCTATATCTGCCATAATTAATGCTTCTTCAAGCTGTTCAAAAAGTTCATCATCTATTTTAACAAAACTTTGTAAAACGTTTTCAACGCTGCTAATTATATTTTTTCGTGTTTTGTCAAGACCGCTTAATATCTTTTTAAAAAAGCCGCCTTTCTTTTCTTTTTCTTCTGCCACTTACAAATACCTCTTTTCTTTTTTATTCATTTCGCTTATATATAAAAATGGGATTATTCATTATATAGCATATATCATTTTGCTTCTTGTTCTTATTTTTTTGCTCAAGGCTTTTGAAACGGAATTGTTTGCCTGCATTAGAAATGTTTTATTATTTTCTATGTTTCCATGTTTTTATATTAATAATAACAGTTTTACCAAGAAAACCTGAAATATAATATTACTCTAGTAAAAATCCCACAAACAAAAAGTCCGTGGGATAAAAAATTAACGCTTTGAAAATTGAGGCGCACGTCTTGCACCTTTTAATCCATATTTTTTTCTTTCTTTCATTCTTGGGTCACGTGTTAAAAATCCTGCTTTTTTAAGCGTTGGTCTCATATCTGCATCTGCTTCTAAAAGTGCTCTTGAAATGCCATGACGGATTGCTCCGGCTTGACCTGTAAAACCACCACCAAAAACATTAACTTTAACATCAAATTTTCCAAGCATTCCTGTTAATTCTAAAGGTTGTCTAATAATTAATTTAAGAGTTTCAAGCCCGAAGTATTCGTCTATATCTCTTTTATTAATTGTAACTTTGCCTTTTCCGGGAACTAAATAAACTCTGGCGACAGAACTTTTTCTTCTTCCTGTTCCGTAATACATGAATTTTTCTCTCCTTTCGATTATATTTAATATTTAATTTCTAAAACTTCTGGCTGTTGAGCTTCATGCCCATGTTCTGAACCGGCATAAACAAAAAGCTTTTTAATTGTGTTTCTGCCTAGTGTGTTTTTTGGAAGCATACCACGAATTGCATGTGTAATTACTTCTTGAGGTTTTTTATTCATCATTTCACGAAGCGTTGTTTCTTTAAGACCGCTAACATATCCGCTATGTCTTCTATATATTTTTTGGTCTAATTTCTTTCCTGTAACTTTAATTTTTTCGGCATTAATAACTATTACATAGTCACCTGTGTCGGCAAATGGTGTGAATATTGGTTTGTTTTTGCCACGCAAAATTTTTGCAATTTCGGACGAAAGACGGCCGAGTGTTTGGTTTGTGGCATCTACAACATACCATTTTCTAGTAACTTCTGTCGGCTTGACAATGTATGTTGTTCTCATTTTTATTCCTCCTTAATTCTATTAATCTTACTAATTTATTGAGCTTGTTAAATTTATATATCTAAACCCGGGGCTAACAGGTTTTAAGTGGCAACATTTTATTGCCCTTCCTGTATTTAAAACTAGGAAGGGCAAATTTAAATCAAAATTATTATATTAGCTTTTGCATTTAATGTCAACTATTTTAATGAATTTATTTACAAAAACTAAAAGGGCATAAACTTTAATGCCCTTTTGTTTGATTAATTGAAATAGTTTTTAGTTAGCCTTTTCCAAAGTAATCGAATCTAAAATTGCTTGTGCATCTTCTTTATCAATTACGTTTGCGCTTGCACCTGTTGTAACAACATTTCCGTTTAAAAATTGTTCTATTGTTAATTCGCTAACAGGTTTAGTACCTTTTGCAACTTTTAAAGCAATTAAAGCGTCTTTAAGATTTACTTTTCCATCTAAGTTAATATCACCTAAAAGCGTTGCTTCAGAATTTTCCCAAATAGCATAAAGCGTTGTATCTTCTTTAATAGGTGTGCTAAAATCGAAGCGCTTATATTCGCCGCCTTCTTTTGTTGCCCAATAGCTAAATAATTTGCCATCAGGGTTAGCAGGGTTTTCTATAGGTTTAATAGTTAAACCTTTAAGAACTTCTATTTCTTCAGAAGCTGGGGCGTTAACATAGTTTAAGTTAAATTGCACTTTACTGTAAACGGGCGTGCCGTATACTCCTAAGTAGTATCCGGAAATGCCAGGAGTTGTTGCTTTAACATATATCATTTTGCCTGCATCGGCTTCTGTTAAGTAGTATGAATTTAATGATGTACCATAGCCGATAAGTTCGCCATCTCTGTACCATTCATAATTAGTTACACCTGATTGAGATACGCTAAGTTTTCCGTCTGCAACTTCAACTGCCATATCTCCAAGCTTAGTAAATTCATCGCTGCCAACGCCTGTTGGGTCTTTGTATGTTACTCTAATTTCAGCAGCAGAAGCAAAGTTTTGACCTGATTGGTCGCTCATACTGTTAGTAGCTGTTAATTTAATATGTGTTACATTTTCAATAGGTTCAAATGTTGCAAGCTTTACGCTATTATTAGAAGCCCAAGTGCCCGTTCTTACTTCTGTAAATGTTTGTCCGCCATCTGTACTTACTTCAATTTTATATCCTGTAATAATTCCGTTTGTGCCAGTTTGTCTTGGCGTGTAGCGTAAGCCGTTAACAGTTTTAGGCTCACCAACATTAATTGTAACCCAAAGATTTGCTCTTGGTTCGTTAGGATATTTACTATGCCAAATTGTTCCTAGGTTTCCGTCAAGAACAAGAGAAGCTGGTCCTTCGGTTTGACCTGAGTTTACTGGATGTTCGCTTCCTGTTGCTATTGTCATTCCTGTTGTAGGATAGTCGATAGATGGAACTTCTGGTGTAACTTCAACTTTAATTTTGCTAAGAGCATAGTTTTCTAAAACATCTTGTGCCAAAGCTTTTAAGTCAACAGTTGTGTCTTTTTCTGTTGAAAAAGGTTCTGTTTGTCCTTCGAGCCCTCTAACCCATGCCCATTCATATTCAAACCATTTAGCAGCGTTAAAGCTTACAGCTGGTCCGCCTTGCAATTGAGCATCACCTGCATCGGTTAACAATTTCCATCTATTTTTATAGAAGTCGCTTGTTAAACCTGACCATTGACGGTTTGAATAGTTTACAAGCCCGCCGTTAACGCCTTCTGTATATGAGAACCATGTTGTAACAAGTGCTTTTGCGTTTAATTCATATAGCATTTTCGAGAAATCGTCTGCATTAGCAGCTGTTTTTTTAGCGTTCTCAAGCCATGTGCCAAATAAGAAGGAAGTTTGCGTGCTTAAAACAGTATCAACTTTGTCGATTAATGTCATAAATTTATTAACAGCAGCACGATATTTTTGTAAGTCGCCGCTGCTTCTTGCAGCGCCTAATTCACGTTGATATTCTTGCGCCGTATTTGCCAAAACTTGTCTTGTTACGTCTGCTAAATCGTATAAGTAAGCAGGGCTATCTTTTAATTTATCATAATCTTTAAGCAAAAAGTCAAGTGCTAGTTCTAAATGGTGCTTGTCATATGGAATGTATGTTGTGCTTATTGAAACTCTGTCGATATTGCCAAAGCTTGGTGTTGCATTAACAACCGAACCTTGCGCGCCTTCTGTATATACTTTGTCAACTATATTTGGATTATATACAGTATCATTTAAAATAAGCATAGCTCTATAAGCGTTGTCGCTATCTGCACCGTATCTGCGTGTTACATAGTTTTTAAACCATGTTTTTAAATCTATTTCCGGAAGGTCATTTGGTGTATCGCTCCAAATTGTTTCAAATAACAAATCGTATAAAACAGGGTTGTTTACAGAAGCTTCAGGCACAATTCCAATTCCTCTAAACCAGCCTTTAGTTCCTTTAAACGCTTTTGGAATTTCTGTAACCATATTTTCAATATGCCCATATAAACCTAATCTTCCGCCGAAATTATTAAGCATACAGTAAATCCAAGGAGTTTCATTAAACTCGTTGCTTGGTTTTCCGGCAACATCTGAAGGAGCAAATTGGTTTCTTGTTTCCCAAGAAGGCCATTTTTCAGCCCAAAGGTCTACAATAAGTGTATGTTCTTTGTTATCTTTAATGCCGTTTAACAAGCCTGTTGTTGGGTTTCCTGTCCAACATTGAATAACCCAAACAGCATTAGGGTCAAAGCTCATCATTTCTCTAAGTACAATTCTTGCAACAGTTTCTTCAGACATATCGCCTTTAATTCCACCTTCATGGAATGGGTCTGTTGCATAGAAATCGGAAACGTCGCCGTAAACTTCTTTTTGTGATTCATAGAAAAACTCTGCAAAGTCAACAAATGATTGGCTGTCTGTATAAAGCATATCAGGTCGTCTGCTTCCGTTCCAAGTGCCTTGTGCCAAAATTCTAGCATCAGGCTGTTTATCTTTAATATCAAGCGGAACCATTCCCGAATATCCTTGTAAAATCGGTTGCATACCTAATTTACGCATTGCAAGGTGATTTTTGCGGGCAAGTTCTGTTCTTTCTCCAAACCATGAATCGTGGATAGGGCCGCCTAAGCCGTAAATGTTTGCCATATATGCCCATGCATAGTAAGCAGGGCCTACAAGGTAGCTTTTTGCTTCTTGTGTTGTGTAACCTAATTTGCCTAAAAATCTACGCCAAACTTCCTCTTGGCCTGTTAAATCTAAAACTATATTAACGCCGTTAAGAGCAAGCCAATCTAATTCTTTACGCCATTCTTCTTCGCCCCAAAAAGCCATTGAATATGAGAATGTGCAGTAGTTGTATGCATAGCGTAATTTTAATTTTGTTTCACGTCTGAAAGGTGTTGAACCTATAGAAACGATTGATTCGGGCATTTTAACTTGATTTTCAACTTGTGAAATATGCACGTTTAAGAAATATTTATAGTAATAATTAAGACCTGTTGCAAGGGAAACTCCGTTGTTGCCTTTTATTAAAATTTTTCCGCCATCGTCTGAAAGCTCGAAATAGTCATAATCTGTATTTATTGTATTTGGGGCAATTTCAAATTTAAACCAATCTACATAAGCTTTGCCAACTGTTCTTTCAACAATGCCTTGAAGTTCTTCATATGTATCTTGGTTTGTAACCGAAACATTGTATTCGCTGTCTTCAAAATCTTCAACCATAACTTCAGGGTAAGTTTCGATTGGTTGTGAACTAGGTTCCCCGAAAACTTCTATTTCATCTATTCTTGAGGAGTTGCCGGCTGAATTATATTCAAAATGCACACGTACATATTTTGCTGTTTTTTGTACGTTATACACTTCACCTTCTGAATTTGGGCTGTCTTTTGATGTTTTTCTAGCGTAAAAGTTGTAATCTCTACCGTTTAAGCTTGTGTATATTGAATATTGGGCATAGCCCGTTGTTGTTGTAAATACATTTATTTTGCTTATGTCATAATTTGCTTCTAAATCAATGTCTATAAACGCAGGGTATCTTGTAGCAGTCCAAGCATTCTTTTTAATGCCGTCAACAGCATTAGAAGCTGTTTCTGCCCCATAGTTTGCAAATACAGGTTTTCTAAAAGCAACGTTTCCATCTGGCGTTGTAACTTCCATAGATTTATCTACGCCGTATATTGCAAATTCGGTAAGCACAGGCCACATTACTCTGCCTTCATAGCTGCTGTTTAAATATGTAATATTAATACGTATAGTATCAAAATATTGAAGATTTTCAAGCGCATATTCATTTCTTGCTTTATCAAGTCTGTTACCTGTTTGGTTTGAAAGTAATGTTGTAAATGTTGCATCTTGCTTACGTTTTCCTTGAATATCAAACTTATACTCGTGGTTGTATGGGTCTGGCGCAGCAACTGATTCAAAGCCTATTTCAAATCCCTTAACAGGGCTTGTTACCGTAAGCTCAAAATCAACTGTTATAGGTTCTCCTTCATAAGGAACGGGGTATGAATGGTCGGCAGGTGTTCTTAAAATACGAACAACGTTTGAAGTTGCGCCATAAATGCCATCATATAATCTTTCAGAATTTTCGATGCCACCAGCTGCACTTGTTGATATTTGCGTTTTTGATGTTAAGTTGTCTAATTTTGCGTTTATTGCAAATTCCATTAGAGAAACCCACATTGTGCCATAGCTGCTGTAAGCTTCTGTGAAAATTAATCTTATAACATCAAATTCCTGAGCTGTTGCCAATTCGCTGAAAATACGAGGGTTTTCTTTAAGTACAGTTTTTACATTTTCAACAAGCGGCGTAAATTCGGCATCTGATTTTTTCTTACCTAAAATGCTATAGGTGCAGTATTTGCCCCATGTGTCACCCGGTATACTTTCCATAGCAAGGTCGAAGCTTTTTATTTCTCTTGTTTTATCTAATGCAAAATCAAGCATTATTGGGCTAGGTAGTGGCACAGGGTAGCCGCTTGAATTTAAAATAACTAAGTTTGCATTGCCTGCCCCAGGATTATCAAAATTTCCGTCGCCTAAGCGTGCAAGTGTTGTTTCAGAAGCAGTGACATTAGAACTTGCTGTAATTGTGGAAAATTGCGTTACGCTGTCGTATTGAGGTGAAGCTATTACTTCCTCTTCCTCAATATCTTCTGCATTTGCAACAATTGCAAATTCAGTTAAAGAAGCCCACATTCTGTTTTCGCTATAAGTGCTGCTAAGCTCGGTAATTGTTAATCTTATAACATCAAATTGCTGTGAAGTTTCAAGTGCACTTAAAATACGCGAATTATCTTTATATGCGCCGGATACATTTTCAAAAAGTATTGTAAAATTTTCGTCTGAATTTTTCTTTCCTGAAATATTAAACTTTAAGTTTCTGCTAAAAGTATCATCGGGTATACTTTCAAGACCAAGTTCAAAGCTTTTAACTTCTCTTGTTTTGTCTAAAGCAAAATCAAGTATTATTGGGCTTGCTAACGGTAGTGCATATCCGCTTGTGTTTAAAATAACAAGGGAATCATTAGAGAAGTTGCCATTGCCTAAAAGCGAAAGGTTAGTCGCATTAATGTTGCTTGAAACCGGTGTAATTGTTGCAAGTGATGTTACACTTTTGTAATTAGCATTAGCTGTATGTGTAGCAATTTCAAATTCGCTTGAGTTAACATATGGTGTGTTGTCGCCAATAGGCTGAGCAGTTGAAGGAATCATACCAACTTGAGCTATCATAAAAGCAGAGAGTATAACGCTAGTGCATTTTTTCAATAACCTAATCAATTTTGTTACCTCCTTTTTAATATAAAACTAATTTTAAAATTCTAAGTTCTAACTCTAAGATAAAGTTTTATTTTGCACCCCCTTTTTTTTAGTGTTTTTAAAGAAAAAAGATGTTTGAAACTAAACCTTAATTTATATTTCAAATATAATACTAAAACTTAGAAATTTCAAGTATTTTTTAAGGGTTTTTATTGCATATTTTACAATATAAAAAACAATGATAGCAGCCGGCAGTTAATTAAAAAAATATGGACAATTTAGGGGATTTGTGCTATTATAAAATAAAAAAGAATGAGGTTTTATATGCTTGATGAAATACTGCTAAATGTTGAAAAACCTGCAAGATATATTGGAGAAGAAATAAATGTTTGCTCTAAAGATGTTAAATCTGTAGACATTCGCTTTGCACTTTGCTTTCCTGATGTATATGAAATTGGAATGAGCCATTTAGGACTGCAAATATTATATTTCTTTATGAATAGGCGAAGTGATACGTTTTGCGAGAGAGCATTTGCGCCTTGGAACGATATGGAGCAACAATTAAGGCAAAACAACTTGCCGCTTTTTGCTTTAGAAACAAGTGAACCGCTTAAAAGCTTTGATTTTATAGGTTTTACTTTGCAATATGAAATGAGCTACACTAATGTTATTAATATGTTAAACCTTTCGCAAGTTCCAATATATTCAAAAGACAGAAGCGAAAACGACCCTATAATTTGCGCCGGTGGACCTTGTGCATATAATCCCGAACCACTTGCCGACGTTATCGACTTTTTTTATATAGGCGAAGGGGAAGTTATGCTTGATGAAATACTTAATATGTGGAAAGCTAATAAAAAAGAAGGCAAAACTAAAGAGCAATTTTTGGAAAGCTTGCTAAATGTTGAAGGTGTTTATGTACCTAAATTTTATAATGTTGAATATGAAGGGCATAAAATTAAAGCATTTGTTCCAAACAATAAAAACGCCAAGCCCAAAATAACAAAAGTTGTAGTTAAAGATTTTAATAAAACGTTTCGCCCTGAAAAACAACTTGTTCCATTAATTGAAACAGTACACGACCGTGTTACGCTGGAAGTTTTTAGGGGTTGTTTAAGAGGTTGCAGATTTTGCCAAGCCGGATTTATTTTCCGTCCTATGCGTGAATGCGGCGTTGACGCATTGCTAGAGCAAGCCGATTGCTTAGTTAAAACATCGGGGCATGAAGAAATTTCGCTTGTTTCTTTAAGTACAAGTGATTATAGCAACTTTAAACAGCTTGCAGACAACCTTATTGAAAACTTTAAAGACATTAACATTTCACTTCCATCTTTGCGTATTGATGAATTTAATCTTGAACTTATGAACAAAGTTCAAGGAGTTAGAAAAAGTAGCTTAACATTTGCCCCCGAAGCAGGAACGCAACGTTTGCGTGACGTTATAAATAAAGGTATTACGGAAGAAGATATACTTTCGGGAAGCAGACAAGCATTTAATGGTGGCTGGAATAGAGTTAAACTATATTTTATGATTGGCTTGCCTACAGAAACAGAAGAAGATTTATTGGGTATTGTTTCACTTTCCGAAAAAATCGTTGAAGAATATTATAAAACAGGCAAAAAAAGTAGACCGCTAAACGTTGTTGTAAGTACCTCGTGCTTTATTCCAAAACCTTTCACCCCATTTCAATGGGAAACGCAAAACAGCTATGAAACGCTTATGGAGAAGCAAAGGTTAACCAAAAAATCATTTACAAAAAGGCAAATTAAATATAACTATCACGATGCAAAATTAAGCATACTTGAAAGCATAATTTCAAGAGGTGACAGACGAATTTGTAAAGCAATTGTACGTGCTTTTGAGCTAGGCGCAAGATTTGACGGCTGGAGCGAACATTTTAAATTTGAAATTTGGGAGCGTGCATTTTCAGATGTTGGGCTTTGTTTAGAAGATTGTGCACAAATAAGCCGAAGCTTTGAAGACATATTACCTTGGGACCACATAGATATTGGAATTTCAAAGCAATTTTTTATAGATGAATATAAAAAATCAATTAACGAGCAAACAACACTAAATTGCAGAAAACAATGTTCGGGTTGCGGTGCTTCTGTTTTTAACGGAGGTGTTTGCTATGAATAAATTCACTTGCAGAATAAAATTTTCAAAGCTAGACCGCATGAAGTTTATTGGGCATTTAGATTTACAGACGCTTTTTCAAAGAGCTGTAAAGCGTGCCAGACTTCCTATTTTATATTCGCAAGGCTTTAATCCCCATCAAATTATGTCGTTTGCACTTCCGCTTCCGCTTGGAACTTCAAGCTATAGCGAATATGTTGAAATAGGGCTTGCAAAAGAAATTGATGCAGAGGTTATTGTTTCTGCACTAAACAATACGCTTCCGCAAGGCATTAAAGTTGTTTCGGCTAAATACTTAAAAGAAGGAGAAAAAAACGCCGCCGCTTCTGTTGCTGCTGCTATGTATGAAATAGCTTTTCCTGAAAATATTTGCATCTCAAATGAGATGGTTCAAAATATTTTAAACAAAAGCGAAATAATTATGGAGAAAAAATCTAAAGGTGTAACAAAACAAGTAAACGTTCGCCCTTTAATATATGATATTAGTTTAACGCAAAACATAAATTGCATACAATGCACTGTTTGCGCCGGAAGTAGTCAAAACTTAAAGCCCGATATAATTGCAAAACTTTTGTACTTGGAAATAAATGCCGAATTTTTGCCTAATAAAATTAAATATTTTAGAAAAAGCTTGTTTAAAAAACTAGAAAATGGTAAATTAATTGAATTATGAAAAATATATTAATAGACTACGGAAGCGAAAATACAATAATCGGCTTAGTTGAAAACAATGAGCTTCTAGAAATTATAGTTGAAGATAGAAAGCAATGTTCAATAGTAGATAACATTTACGTTGGCATTGTTAAAAAAATTTTGCCAAGCCAGTTTGCCTTTATAGATATTGGAGAAGAAAAAAACGCCTTTTTAAATTTAAGCGATAAAAAAGAAAATTCTTTATACGCTAATGGTAAATTAAGCTTAAAGCAAGGTGACCACATTATAGTACAAGCTACCAAAGACGCAACAAACATAAAGGGAGCATTTGTAACAACTCAAATTTCATATTCAAGCAAAAATTTAGTTATTGTTAAATCTAATAAATCTAGTAATTCAGAAAATTGTGAAATATTAATTTCAAGAAAAATTGAGGACAAAAGCATTAGAAATAAAATTAAGTGTGCTATTCAAAATGCATCTGCTTTTGAAGATAAAAAAGGATTTTCAATTGTTGTTAGAACAAGCGCCGAGCAAGTTTGTGAATGTAATTCAGACGAATTAGCTTTAGAACTTGAAACTGCAATTCAAAGCTTTGAAAAGCTTTTAGAAACTGCCCAATATACAAAACCACCTAAGCTAATTTATAAAGAAAGCAATAAAATATTAAAAGAACTTTTGCGCCAAAATATTTCAAATGTTGTTGTAAATGATGAAACTGAACTTGAAAGCATTAAGCAAATGGCAGAAAATGCTTCTGTTGTTTTTCATACCGATAAAACAAAACCCCTTTTTCTTGAATATTATGTTTATAGCCAGCTTGAAAAAGCGCTGCAGAAAAAAGTTTGGCTAAATTCAGGCGGATTTATTATAATAGAACAGGCGGAAGCCGCTGTAATTATAGATGTTAATACAGGGAAATTTTTAGGTAAAAAAACACAGCAAGCAACAGCATTTAAAACAAATTGCGAAGCGGCAGTTGAAATTGCAAAGCAAATTCGGCTTAGAAATTTGTCTGGAATGATTTTAATTGATTTTATAGATTTGCATGATGAAAAAGACATTGAAACATTAACGACTTTAATGCAAGAAGAAGTTAAAAAAGACCGAATAGCCGTTAGTGTTGTTGGAATGACTCAGCTTGGGCTTATGCAGCTTACAAGAAAGAAAACAAGCAAACCTATTTTAAATTATTTAACTAAAGAATGCCCATGTTGCCATGGTTTAGGGAGGTTATACTATCAAAAAGATTGTCGATAACATAGAAAAAGTTATAATTGGCAAGCGTTTTGCTGCAGAGCTTGCTGTAATTTGTCTTGCTTGCAAAGGGCATATTTTAATTGAGGATGTACCCGGCGTTGGCAAAACCAGCCTTGCATATGCTCTTTCCAAATCCGTTTCGGCGTCGTTTAAGCGAATACAATTTACGCCCGATATTATGCCTTCCGACATAACGGGCTTTTCTATATACAATCCAAAAACAGGGGAATTTCTATATAAAGAGGGCGCAATTATGAGCCAATTTATTTTGGCAGACGAAATTAACAGAACTTCCCCAAAAACCCAATCTTGCCTTTTAGAAGTTATGGAAGAAAACCAAGTTACAGTTGACGGCAAAACATATGCCGTACCTAAGCCGTTTATGGTGCTTGCAACGCAAAATCCCGTTGAATATTTAGGAACATACCCGCTTCCCGAAGCACAAATGGACCGCTTTTTTATGAAAATAACGCTTGGGTACCCAACCTATAGTGAAGAAAGCAAAATGTTAGAACGCTTTAAAGCAAGCAATCCAATCGAAAATTTAGAACCTGTATCAAATGCAGAAGAAGTAATTGAAATCCAAAACTTTGTTGACAATGTGTTTGTTGATAAAAAAATTTACGACTACATAGTTTCGATTGTTAAAAGCACAAGAGAACATCCGGCAGCTTTGCTTGGGGCAAGCCCACGGGGTTCGCTTTGCCTTTCAAAAGCAGCCAGAGCATGGGCATTTTATAATGGGCGCGATTTTGTTATTCCCGATGATGTTATTAAAATGTCGTTTTATGTTTTGGAACATCGCATAATTATGAAGCAAGATGCAAAGTTTAAAAAGATTTTTGCAAAAGACGTAATTGAGCAAGCAATAGAAAGTGTTAGAGTATTATGAAAAAGAGCAGAATACTGTATTTATTTATGCTTTTAGCAAGCCTTTTGCTTGTGTATTTGTTAGAATATAGCGTTGCATTTGTTGCATTTTATTGCATGCTTTTGCTTCCAATTTTTTCATATATATTAACATTAATTTCTGTTTCCAACATAACTATAACCCAAGCACTTGAAGCAGAACCAACAATTAAAGAACAAAATCAAATTATTAAAGTGCAAATTAAAAACAAAAATATTTTTTCTGTAAACAATTTGCAACTAAGGCTTGTTAGCTTAAAGTTTGGCATTGATATTTTAAACGACATGCAACAGCCCTTAAATTTAAAACCAAGAACAACATATGAGTTGAAAATTTGCTTTTGTTCTAAATATAGAGGGCAATGCAATATTGGGCTAAATGCTGTTGCTTTAAATGATTTCTTAGGTCTTTTTTGCTTAAAAAGAAAGTTTTTAAACTACCCTACATTAACAGTGCAACCTAAAATTTTAAATATAGGTCATTTTCCTATTTCAAGTAACCTTTTGGAAGGAGAAGGGGAATATTCAAAACATATTCCTTTTGAAGACGATTACACAACAATTTCAGATATTCGCAAATACGAATATTCTGATAGCTTTAAAAAAATTCACTGGAAGCTTTCGGCAAAAAAGAACGAATTAATAGTTAAAAACTATGAATCGGCAGTAATTAACAGTGTTTTATTAGTTTTCGATAATTCACCAAACTTAAAAGGTGACGATAAAATTGTTTTTGAAGATAAAATGATTGAAGCACTTGTTGGAGTTTCTAATTACTGTCTTAGAAATAATATGCCAATTATACTTGCATATAGCGCCGAAGTTGTTAAAGCTTCTGGTATATTCGAGTTTGAAAAAATATACGAACTATGTACAATGCTTGAATTTGATTGCCAATATGACGTTGTTTCTGTTTGCGATAACATAATTGATGCTTCAAACGGCGTTGTTGGCGGCGGAAATATTATTATTTTTACAGGAAATTTAAACGACTTACTATTTCAGCGAATACTTCGCTATGAACAATATATGCATAAAGTAGTGTTAATTTATGTAGTTAAAAAAATTAATAACCATTCGTCAAAGCTTTATAATGCTTTGCTTGAGCATGGAGTTGATTGTTATTTATATGAGCTATGACATATTTACCAGTCCATCTAAGCCATCTAAAAAGAAGAAACAAAACAATTGTTGGCGGCTTGCGGTTAAAGAAAAGCTTGCAAACAGCGCAATATATATGCTAATCGGAAGCATTTATGTGTATTCTATTTGCTCCTCTATTATTTCAGGCACTGTTTTAGAAGTATCGCAAAAAAACTTGTTTTTAATGGGATTTTCAATACTTTTAGTTCTTATGATTATATTTTACAACAAATATTCAATGTATATATCAACCGCAATTTTAGTTTTGTTTGGAACATATATATATTACGAGCTGCAAAGTCCAAAAGAAGGCTTTATTTATGAAGTTGCAAGGCTTATATACGATACGGTTTTGTTTATTAGGGGCTACTTGCCCTATGATAGGCAATATGTTTCAATTGTTATAATAGCTATATGTTTTCTTGTTTCTCTAATTACCGTAATGGTTTTATATGTATCATTTAACTTTTATTTATTACTTACGTTTGGCATAATAGTTTTTTCGGCAAGCTGGATTTTAAAATATTATTCAAACGACACCCCCTTTTTGCTGTTTTTATTTTGCATTGTTGTTTTGTTTGTTAAAAAAATGGATTTGTTAAGCAAACTAAATTCAGGGCAAAACGGAAACGGAGCATTCACATTTTCTATAATACCAATTTGTACAATCGTTTTATTAATTGCAACGCTTTTGCCAAAACCGGGGGTTAAATTTGAAAAACAAAAAATAAGTAAGTTTTTTGAAAACCCGATAGAAAGCACAAGGGACTATTTATATTTTGCGTTTAATCCCAAATACTTTTCGTTTCAGTCAACAGGATTTTCCCAAAGAAACAATAAGCTTGGGGGAAAAGTTGCGCTAAACGACCGAGAAGTTATGAAAGTGTATTCAAATGACGACGAAAAAATATATTTAGCAGGAGCATATAAAGACATATACACAGGAGATTCTTGGCTTGTTTCAGATGAGCAATTTGTTAAATATTCACATGAAATGCAAATGCATGAAGTTAACGAATTTTTTTCAAATTCGATAACATATCCTCATTTTTTAAGCGGCGTTCTTTCCCATGCTTCATTAACCGAACAAAGAATGGGGCGGATTTTTAGAAGAAATTTAACAATAGATATTGGAAAAGCAAGAACGGGAACTATATTTACAGTAGGAAAAAATACAGGGCTTGAAATTGAACAAAGCGTAGAAGTTTTAATGAATGGAAATGGCGCTTTAAGAGCTAAAGAAATTTTGCCTGCCAACTCAACATATTCATACAATTATTTAAAGTTAAACTACGAACGAATTTATTCACTAAATAGCCGCAGAGGGTATTATAAAGAAATTTCAAGCTTTCTTTCAGGTTTTCTTTTGGGAAACAATTTAATACTTGATGAAATGTCATACTTTCCTAATACTCTTGCTCCTTATGCCGACGCAGTGTACGAAAAGTATACTGCTTTGCCTCAAACAGTTCCAGAACGTGTTTACGAGCTTGCGGAAAGCATTTCACAAAAGCCAAGTTTAGGTTCTTTGGTATCTTCAACATACGAACCTAAACCTTTAACAGATTTTGAAAAAGCTAAAAATATACAAGAATATTTGTTAGAAACATATAAATATACACTTGAACCCGAAAATATACCACTTGATTCCGATTTTGTAGATTATTTTCTTTTTGAAGGCAAAGAAGGGTACTGCACATATTTCGCCAGTGCAATGGCAGTTTTAACACGCTGCATTGGGCTTCCTTCTAGATACGTTGAAGGTTTTGTAACACCCGACCAAAAAATAGATGGCGCTTATAACGTTACAAATTTAAACGCTCATGCATGGGCAGAGGTTTATTTTGAAGGGTTTGGATGGTTTCCTTTTGAAGCAACAGCTTCGTATGCAAGCTCTTTCTATGATAACCAACCGCCAAATTCAGATATTTTTAATGACGACCAAATGACAAATAGCCCATATTATGAAAGATATTTACAAGATTTAGGAGTTGATTTGCCGTCTTTGCCACTTGATGACGTGTTGCAAACAGAAAAGCTTAATATAACCAATATTTCATATAGCAATATGTTGATTTCTGCTATGTGCTTTGTTTTTGCCGTATTTTTGCTTTATGCTGCATATAGAATTTTAAAAATTAAGCTATATTATAATAAAATAAGGAAACTTCCGTTAAATGAATCTGTTGTGCATTACTTTAATTTAACGGTTAAACTTCTTAAGTTTTTAGGCTATGAAATTTTAAATACAGACACACCCGAAAGCTTTTCAATGCGGTACAGACAAAACGATTATTCTGTTCCACTTGATTTGGCTGCTTCAATATATTATAAAGCAGTGTATAGCAAAAAAGATATATCAAAAGACGAGCATTCAAATGTTAAAAATTGTTATTTGCAACTTTTAAGCAAACTTGGAAATAAAAAAAGGGTTTTGTGGTTTTTTAAAGAATAATAATACTATAAGGTTAATTCAAAAATAAACATCTTTTTCAAACACAAAAGATATTAGGAAGGAAGTGGTTTAAATGAAATACCATTTCACAGCAAAAAATATAAATTTAACAGATGCTCTTAAAGAAAGGATTATTTCAAAACTTTCAAAGCTTGAAAAGCTTTTCCCTGAAAGCACTGAAGTATATGTAACTTGCAATACGCTAAAGCATCAACAAACTATTGAAGTTACAATTCCTTTGCAAAAGCGAATACTAAGAACAGAAGTTACAACAGATGATATGTTTGCTTCAATCGACGAAACTGTTGATAAATTGGAAAAGCAATTGCTTAAATATAAAAACCGCTTGCAGAAAAGAGTTCGTAAAGATGTTGCATTTAAACCAGAATTTGATAATTTATTCAAAGAAGCAGCAGCAAACGACGAACAACACCCAACAATTGAAAAAATTAAAAAGTTTGCATTAAAGCCTATGGATGCTGAAGAAGCTGTAATGGAAATGGATTTATTAGGTCATAGTTTTTATGTGTTTAGAAACTCTAAAACTGAAGAAGTTAACGTTGTTTATAAGCGCAAAGACGGCGCATACGGGCTTATTGAACCTGAATTTTAAGGTATTTTAATATGGACATAATTTTTGCAACGAAAAACGAACACAAATTAATAGAAATTCGTGAAATTTTAAGTGATTTAAACCGCCCAATTATTTCTATGACACAAGCAGGCATTGACGTATCTGTTGTTGAAGACGGAGAAACGTTTTCTGAAAATGCTATTAAAAAAGCAGTAGAAATTATGAAGTTTACAGGAAAAGTAACTTTGGCAGATGATTCTGGGATTGAAATTGACTTTTTAGATAAAAAACCGGGTGTTTATTCTGCACGATTTTTAGGAGAAGATACGCCATATGAAATAAAAAACAAGCAAATTCTTGAAATGCTTAAAGATGTTCCTTACGAAAAAAGAACAGCACGTTTTGTTTGTGTTATTGCGGCGGCTTTTCCTAACAATGAAATAATTACGGCGCAAGGAACTATAGAAGGGGTAATTGCATATGAAGCAAAAGGCAAAAACGGCTTTGGCTACGACCCAATTTTTTATGTTCCTAAATACGAAATGACAACAGCGCAAATGCCTTCGTCATTAAAAAACGAAATTAGCCATCGGGGCAACGCGCTTAGGTTAATGAAGGAAAAAATTTTTAAAATTTTATAAATATAATCCCTGCTTTTGGCAGGGATTTGTATTAATCGGGGGAAAATTTCTTGAAAATACTTGTTTTAAGTGATTCGCATAATAAAACAACAAATGTTACTCAAGTTTTGAAAAAGATACACAAAACAATAGCAGTTGTCGTTCACTTAGGGGATTGCGTAGAAGACATTGGCAACTTTGAATGGTTATACCCAAACATTGATTTTTATACAATACGGGGAAATTGCGACTATTCACGATTTTATGAAAACGAGCTTATATTAAATATTGCAAATAAAACAATATTTTTAACACACGGCAGCGATTACGGCGTTAAACATACTTTATCTGAAATTACTGCTGCGGCAAAAAACAAGAAAGCAAATATTTGTCTTTTCGGGCATACTCACACACCAACAGTATTTTACGATGAAGATATAACATTTTTAAATCCAGGTAGCATTTCATTACCACGTCATAGTAGATTTCCAACATATGGAGTTATTGAAATAACAGAAAGCGGAAACGTTTTAGCTTCTGTTGTTGAAATTAGAAAAGATGAATATACAATTATATGCTAAAAGCACCTATCACAATGATAGGCGCTTTTTATTATTTATTAGCTTTATGCTTAAAGTATGACCAGCTTTGCCAATTATTCATATAGTTATATGTTGAATAACTAACTTCTGACAAAGGTTTAAGTAATGATTCTGAATTTTCTAAGTTTAATTTTGTAAAATTTGACTTTTTGTATATTTTATTATCATAGCACACATAGTTATTATCTTGAAGCAAAGGTTTAATTACGTAAAATTCGTCAGGGTACAAATAAAGCACATTAATGTAATCGAGTTTGTCTGCTATAAACATATTAACATTAAGTTTAGCGGAAAAGTAGTCGCTACCTGTAAAATTTACAATTATATAAAATATTAATCCGCTTAATGCAAACCATTTTATAAAAGGAATTTTGTCGTTAAATAGCTTCAAAAAAGTAATAATCATTAAAAATACTTCCATAACTAAAAATGTAATAACAGATAGTCTTAAAGTTGTATATCCGTAAGCATCAATATATAAAAACATTCTATAAAATGATGAAGCAATTAATATTCCTGTAAAACAGCAAAGAGATGTTAACAATCCACGAAGCAACTTACTTTTACTTGTATCGTTTAATATGCTCATAAAAACTATTAAAACAGAAAAATTAATAACTGTAACAAGAAGCAGTTGAAAAAAACCTTCTCTTGCATATTGCGAATAAACCATGTTATCGGGTAAAGTCATAAAACCCCCGTTAAACAAATATGCTACTTGTATTATTGAAAATACTAAAAATACAAAGTTTAAAATAGTTAAAAATGTAGCACCAATAATAACGTCGGCAGTTGTATTAGGAAGATTGATAATTATATTTTCATCGCAAGCTTTTTTAGCTTGATATATATAACCTGCTGCATAAATCCATGATAAAACAACTGATATTATAAAAGAGAAATTAATAAAACTAAGGCTTAAAGCTTTGTTAAAAAACTTGCCTACAAGTTTGTTAAACACCATATCGGCGGAAAGCAAAAGATAAACAATAACAATTAATACAGGTATTGAAATTACAATTCCTAATAATATTTTTTTAAAAATGGCGGGTTTATTACTTGTTTCGTCTTTTTCCGTATATAACTTTTTCAAAGAGGCAGCCAAAACCAACCAATTGCCAAGTATTGTGCTTACAATAGCAGTTGATTTAAATATACTTGCAGGCTGACTTTGAATTGCCCAAAATGTAAAAATTGCAAACAATATATGCATAACTAATACATTGCCATAAGTAAACAAATTAAAATTAAAAATGCAGTTAAGCAATGAAATTATTGTAATTGGAATAGCCCAAATAAAAGCTCTTTTATTTTTAAACATGCCCAAATGTTTAAGTGTTAACGTTAAAGCTGCAAGCGCAACAGGGCAAAATATTGTAAATGATAATTGAGGCAGCACGTCGATGCCGCTAAAGCATATTGTATATAAAATTGAAATAAATGCACTTGGAATAACAAAAACAATAGCTTCTTTTCTGGTAATGTTTATATTTATGTTTAATTTTTCATCTTTTTTATTATTAATTTGTTCCATTAATTTCTCATTTAATTGATTACTTAATTGCTCGTCCATCGCTATATCGCCTACCTTCTTAAATAATTACCCTTCGCTAATTTCGCCGCTCCATTCTAAAACATCTCCCGGTTGACAGCTTAATGCTTTGCATATTAATTCTAGCGTTGAAAATCGCACGGCTTTAGCTTTGCCTGTTTTTAATATTGATAGATTTGTAGTTGAAATGCCGGTTTTGTCTGAAAGTTCGTTAAGGCTCATCTTTCGTTTAGCCATCATAACATCAAGGTTTACAACAATCATTGTCGTTCCTCCTATATAGTCAAGTCGTTTTCATCTTTGTATTGTACTGCCTTTTGAAAAAGTTCAGTTAAAACAGTAAATGAAAAGCCTGCTATTAAAAAAACGTAGCCTAATGTAAATGTAAATGTTGTAACTTGAAAAAATAAAAGGGCAAAAAACATAAAAGAAATTATAAAAGAACTTATGGCTATACGTTTTAATGCGGTAACGTTTTTGCAGATAAACGGGTTTTTATTATGAATAGTTTTTAATAGCCCAATTAGTTGCCACAGTATGTTTAAAGAGCATATTCCGCAAGGTGTTAGCAAAACAATACACGCCCAATAGTAGCGGCTGTTATTCCAAAAATGCCAGCTTAAATACTTCTTCAAAATAAAACTTAGAAATACTGTAATTAATAAGCCTGCTATAAAAGTTATTTGTAAACATACTTTTAATATTTTTGATAAGCTTTCAAGCCTCAATATAATGCCCCCTGCTTTTAAAGTTTAGCCTATTATATACCAGTAAATACATGTTTGTCAATATTTATTTTATGATAATCATAAATTTTATTATGATTACAACAATAGTATCAATGAATTTAAATACATATTTGCCCATAAAAAAAGCAACTCCAAACATTAAGCTTTTTGCCTAACATTTGGAGTGCAATTTGTATTGAAAAGGTTTATACTATTTAATTGTAATAACAGCGCCAACTTCTTCAAATTTCTTTTTAATGCTTTCAGCTTCTTCTTTAGGCACAGCTTCTTTAAGTATTTTAGGTGCGCCGTCAACTAATTCTTTAGCTTCTTTTAATCCAAGACCGCTAACTTCTCTAACAACTTTAATAACTTTAATTTTTTCAGACCCAACGTTTGTAAGTTCAACGTCGAATTCTGTTTTTTCTTCAGCAGCTTCTGCAGGGCCGCCTGCAACAGCAACAACGCCTGCAGCAGCAGAAACGCCAAATTCTTCCTCTGCTTTTTTAACTAAATCGTTTAATTCTATAACTGTTAAATTTTTGATAGCATCAATAATGTCATCAATATTTAATTTTGCCATAAAAAGCACCTCCAAATATTTTAATATTATTCTTTATCAGCAATAGCTTTAGCAAGACGCGCAAATGAAGCCATTGGTGATTTGAACGAACCTAAAAGTTTTGATAATAAAACTTCTTTGCTTGGAATTTCAGCAATAGCTTTAATACCTTTTGCATCGTAAACAATGTTTTCTACGTATCCTGCTTTAAATTCAAGTGCAGGCATAGCTTTTAATTCTTTGCTGAAAATACCGGCAACGTTTACAGAGCTGTCATATGAAAAAGCAAATGCGCTTGGCCCATTTAAATAATCTTTAAGCCCTTCAAAAGGCGTTCCGGAAATAGCAATGTTAACCATTGTATTTTTATACACTTTATAGTCAACGCCGGCTTCTCTTAATTTTTTTCTAAGCTCTGTGTCTTGCAAAACGGTTAGGCCTCTGGCATCAACCATAACAATAGATTTTGTTTTTGCAAGTTTTTCTTTAATCTCATTAACAATAACTTGTTTTTCTTCAATTTTCGGCATGAATACACCTCCTTTTTTAAAAACGGCGATAAAAAACCTCTTTATCGCATAAACCGCAAGACAAAGAGGAAACGAACGAATACCTCGGCAGGGTTTATGCTTTAGCACCTGCTGTCTACGGTTTTATTTTAATTTTGACATTATACATTAACATTTAACTGTTGTCAATATTTACTTTTTATTTATGATAACTTTGCGGTGTTAATTCTAATACCAGGTCCCATTGTTGATGCTATTACAACGCTTTTTAAATATTGCCCTTTAGCTGCTGATGGTTTTGCTTTAATTATTGCACCCATAAGAGTTTGCAAATTATCAGTTAATTTTTGAGAGCCAAAAGAAATTTTGCCAATTGGAACGTGAATAATGTTTGTTTTATCAAGGCGGTATTCTATTTTACCGGCTTTAATTTCGGCTACTGCTTTTGCAACGTCCATTGTAACGGTTCCTGCTTTAGGGTTTGGCATAAGCCCTTTTGGACCTAAAACACGCCCGATTTTACCAACAACACCCATCATATCGGGAGTTGCAACAACAACGTCAAATTCGAACCAGTTTTCTGTTTGAATTTTTGTAACAAGTTCAGCTCCGCCTACATAATCTGCTCCTGCAGCTTCAGCTTCTTGAAGTTTGTCGCCTTTTGCAAAAACAAGAACACGAACTTTTTTACCTGTTCCATGAGGTAAAACAACAGCGCCACGAACTTGTTGGTCGGCATGCCTTGAATCAACACCAAGCCTAATATGGGCTTCAACCGTTTCGTCAAATTTTGCAATTTTTGTTTTTTGAACTAAATCAATTGCTTCTTGTGTATCGTATAATTTTGCCTTATCGACGAGTTTAGCCTTTTCGTTATATTTCTTTCCTCGTTTCATAAAATAGCTCCTTTCGTGGTAATAACGGTTTTTACCTCCCACGTTTTGAAATTAAGAAATAAAATTTATAATTAAAAAAAATAAATAATTAAATTAGTCTTTAACAATAATTCCCATGCTTCTTGCTGTTCCTGAAACCATACTTACTGCTGCTTCAATTGATGCAGCGTTTAAATCTGGCATTTTAAGTTCTGCTATTTTTTGAACTTCAGCTTTTGTAATTGTTGCAATCTTAGTTTTGTTTGGAACTGCAGAACCCGATTCTAATTTACAAGCTTTCTTTAAAAGAACGGCAGCTGGAGGGGTTTTTGTTATAAATGTAAAGCTTTTATCTTGATATATTGTTATTACAACGGGAATAACAAGCCCGACTTGAGATTGTGTTCTTTCGTTAAATTCTTTGCAAAAGCCCATAATATTAACACCATGCTGACCTAATGCAGGACCAACGGGTGGAGCCGGAGTAGCTTTGCCGGCGTTAATTTGAAGCTTAACATAGCCTGTTACTTTTTTTGCCACGGGCTAAACCTCCTTATATCTTATATTAGTTAAAAATTAAAAGTTTGAATCAAAAACTTGAATCAAAGCTTTTCAACGTGCATAAAATCAACTTCAACAGGTGTTTCACGTCCAAAAACCATAAGTTTAACGGTAACTGTCTTTTTGCTTTGGTTAACTTCTTTAATGACTCCGATTGAGTCTTCAAAAGGCCCTGACGAAACTCTAACTGTGTCTGAAACAGAAATATCAATGCCTTCTTTTTTAATGGCAATTCCCATATTTACAACTTCTTCATCTGTTAGTGCAACGGGCTTAGAGCCGGGACCAACAAAGCTTGTTACCCCTCTTGTATTTCTAACAACATACCATGTGTCGTCATTCATAATCATATTCAGCAAAACATAGCCGGGGAAAACTTTTCTGGAAACTGTTTTTTTTCGACCATTTTTAACTTCGACTTGGTCTTGAAGTGGCACGGCAACTTCATAAATTTGGTCGTGCATACATCTGTTTTCAACTATTTTTTCTATATTGGCTTTAACTTTGTTTTCGTAGCCCGAATATGTGTGAACGACATACCATTTAGCCTCTTCCGACATAAAATCAACCTCTTAACCCAAAAACTTAGTAAAATATTCAAGTCCTACTCCATATATACCATCGAATGCAACGATAATAACGCCGATTATTAAAGAAGTAACTATAACTGTAATAGTTTGTTTAGTTAAATCTTTGCGGCTGGGCCAAATAATTTTTCTAAATTCACCTTTTATGTTGTTAAATTTTGCAGACAAAGAATTTTTTTTGTCCTCATTTTTTTGTTCAGACTTTTGTTCAGAAGTTTGTTTGTTTTCGTCCATTAAAACACTTCCTTTTTTGGATTTAGCATCTACTTCGTTTCTCTGTGGGTAGTATGCTTATTGCAAAATCTGCAATATTTTTTTGTTTCCATTCTGTCGGGATGGTTTTTCTTTTCTTTCATTGTGTTGTAGTTTCTTTGCTTACAATCTGTGCAAGCTAATGTAATTTTAGTTCTCAAAACAAAGCACCTTCCTTTTTCCTAAACATAAAAAAAGACCAAGCCGTTGCGTAAAATTTATAAAACTTTATAAAAAGCATAAAGAATATAAATTTTTTCCTGCTTCAAAGAACCCACGTTCGCTTAGCTACTGGTGTTTGGCATAGTTTTCCACAGGCTTAAATTCGGATACAACGATTTCCTACATACTGGCTGGTGTCGTTATAAGCGACTTTCCAACTCTCTAATTCTCATACATTAGAAATTTTACGTATCAAATGGCACTTGAATTTCGCATAATTCGTTGATACAATCCAATATTTCTACGTCAAGAAGAAATTACTTGCAGTTTACAGCAGTTGTTTAAGCTTGTCAATATATAAATTTTATTACTGCATATCTTTGCTATATATTTACTATAGCAAGCATTTGCCTTAAAATGCTATAATGTTTTTATGCTAACATAGCATTGCTTGTTTGTCAACCGTTTTTTAACTATATGCAGCAAAAATATTAAGCCATACCTTTTTAGGGCATGGCAATTTAACTTACATAATACAATTTGTTTAAAAATTATTTTGCAGGTTCAATAGTTAAAATTTGAAGTATTTTGTCGCTTGTAAGTTTAACTTTTTTAGTGCCGTCTTCGGTTATTTTATATAGCTTGCCTTCATCTGCTGCGTTAATATAGAAAATTCCATCAATGTCATCACGATACAAGCACATATCCCATTCAACGCCAACAAGCTTTGTTGCAGCTAAATCTTTATTTAAAACATAAGTACCTTTTTCTCCGAATAAAGCTGTTGTTTTAATTTTGCCGTCTGTTTTTAAGTTGCGAACATAATAAGCATCGTCAACGCCTAAATCTTTTTTATTTTTAACAGCTCCATCAACTACATCAACTGCATATGATTTTTTGCCATCAACAAACACAAATTTGTTTTTGTCATCGGAATTTACAACTTCAAATACATAACCTTCGTGCAATGTGTTAATTTTGCCGTTTATGTCCATAATTTTTGATGTTGCTTTTGGAAGGTCTTTTTCGCTATAAGTAACGCCATCGTTAAACATATAATATTTTCCTGCCCACATACCACTGTGTACTGAGTTAAGGTCAAGTTTCTTTTCGCTTAAGGCAACGCCTGCTCCGCCTGCTATTGGTGCTTTATACATTACTATACATTCTGTAGAATATTTGGTTTCTTTAGGGCTTGTGTTAACCATTAAGTAAATGTTGTTATCAACTTTTTTAGCTAAAGACCAGTGGTCTATTATGCCTGGGCATATCCAAGTGTTTTCGCCCGAACCGTCTGCTGCACGGGAAGCAACCCACAATTCTCTACCGTCTTTTAATGCGTTAAAGTAAATGCGTCCGCTTTCAATAAAAAACGTTGGGTTATTTCCATCTACCATATTAACAATTTCTTTTGCTGTGCTTTTAATTTCGCCTGTGTTTTTTGCATTAACTCCAAAGCGCATTATTTTATTTTTATCGCTAAGGTAATATACAAAATCGTCAACAATTCTAAAGTTTAAAACTTTGTTGTCGTTATCAACAATAATTCTGCTTGATTCACCTTTTTCAGGATATTTAGATGGTATTCTAAAAAATGATTTTGTGTCTTTTAAGTAATAGAAGTAGTTGCCGCCTCTTACTATGTAGTCTTCGTAATCCGAACTTGTATCAAAGTTTCCAGATACCTTTTCCGGCGTTTGTGTTGAACCGTCGCTTTTAACACGCCATAGTTCACTTGAATTTGCGCCATACTTTAAAAAGTATACCCATCCCAAATTTTCAGCTGCAAAAGTTTTGTAAGGAGCAGCAGAAATAAGAGTTGTAAAAACTAAAGCACTTGCTATAATTTTTTTGAAGAAAGATTTTTTCATAAAAAATTCGGGCAAAATATTAGCCCTTTCCTCCTTTTTTAGTAGACCTATCCAACTAGTTAACAATTTAATTGTATCATTTTTATTATGTAATTGCAAGGAATAAAAAATGTATTAACAAAGTTTATACATAAATAACCAAGTGCTAGCTTTTGTTTGGTTGTAATATTCAAATTATATTAATTTAGTAAAAGCATCAATTTTCTTTCAGTAATCATAAGTTGTAATAATATCATACTTATGGGAGGAAGGCGAAATGACCAGAAAAATTTTGCAGACAAGATTTCAAGACCCAGCGCAAACACCGAAAGGAATGCTTCAATTTGCCGTATTTGATACAGATGTTGGAATGCCCATTTCAAACGCAACAGTTGCCGTTAAAGAAAAGGGTAGTGATAAAGTTATAGAAGAACTTGTAACGGATAGCGTAGGGCAAACAGCAACAATTGACTTGCCTTGTCCGCCAGTTGACTATTCACTTGAGCCAAACAGCACAGAAAGACCATATTCGGAGTACACTATTCAAGTTAGAGCTAAAGATTTTGAGCCTGTTGAAGTTTCGGGTATTGAAATTTTACAATCTACAACAGCTTTGCAAGATGTTACGCTAAGACCGCAAAAAACAACCGAGCAACAAATGCAAGAAATTACAATTGGGGAACATACGCTTTGGGGAACATATCCCCCTAAAACACCAGAAGACCCTGTTAAACCACTTAACCCAGAGTCGGGTTTTGTTGTGCTTGATAAGCCGGTTATACCTGAGTTTGTTGTTGTTCATGCAGGGTTGCCAAATGATAACAAGGCGCCCAATTATTATATAAGGTTTGCTGATTATATTAAAAATGTTGCATCAAGCGAAATATATTCCACATGGCCAACATCAACTATTACAGCAAATGTTTTAGCTATTATATCTTTCACTTTAAACAGGGTGTTTACCGAATGGTATCGAAATCAAGGCAAAAATTTTACTCTTACTAATACAACTGCATACGTTAAAAAATGGTGAATATTTCCCCAAAAAAATAATGTCAGATTGCAACAAATTCTATTTTAATATTCTTCCCGTCCCAATAAATAGCAGTTATAAATTCTGATAGTAGATTACGCTTTATTCCAACGTCTTCTATGCTATCAAATTCGTTATTTAATTTATTAATACTATTAGTTACAAGACTCAAACTAAGTTCATCAACTTTATCATTCTCTTGCTCATCAGAAATTGTTTCAAGCAAAATCTTGATTTCTTTATTTCTACTATCTAACTGCTTAATATGCTGTTCAATATATTTTTCGATGGTGGAATCTGTAGTTTTGGAAAGTTTTATAATTAAGTTTTTAATTGAGTTATTATTTTGTTTTAATTCTTTCTCTAACAATTTTCCTTTTGCTAATATTGAATCATTTTTCTTCTTAAATTCCTGCTCTGCTTCAAAAAGAGATTTTAGAAATTCATCATTATTAGCAAATTTGCTTTTTAAATCAGCAACTATTTCAACGTCGAGCTTGTCGCCTCTAATATTTTTCATGTCACACGCCGTTTTTCGTGATGCTTCTTTTGTTGCGCAAACATAATAAAATCTTCCCGACTGTCTATCTATAGAAAAAGGACGCATATGGCTTTTACATTTTTCGCAACGCAATAAACCGGATAATAGAGCGGTTTTACTTGTGGGTCTAGGTATTGAGAGGGACTTTCTGCCTTCTATAATTTGTTGTGTTCTAATCCAATCATCAGATGAAATAATGCCTTTGTGCTTTCCAATTGTAGCAATCCAATCAGTGGGTTCGTTGAAAACTACTTCAGGATTATTATTTTTGTTTTTAATTTGCCTAGTTCTTCTAAAAACTACTATGCCGAACTCACCATTGAATTTTTCTATATTATCTACAATTTCGACTTCCATTTTTTCTAGATAGTCATAAATAATTTTATCTGCAACTGCGTATGTAGGGTGGGTCAATATTCTTCTTATTGTGGAGCATTTATAATGATGCCCGTTTAATGTTTTAATATTATTTTGCATACAAAATGTTTGAACTTTATGTATGCTTTGATATTCTAAATATTTTTTAAAAAGAAGCTTAACAATTTTTGATGTTTCAGGGCATTGCTCTAATATATTGTATTTTTTTATGTTTCCGTTTTTATCAGTATATTCCACTTGTTTTTTTACAAAGCCAAAGGGCGACTTTTGTCCTAAATATCTTCCTGATTTAAAAAGAGAACATAAATTGTCTTTTATACGTTCCGCTGTTGTTTCTCGTTCAAGCTGTGCAAAAACAGAAGCAATGTACATCATGGCGCGCCCGATGGGAGTGGTAGTATCAAATTGCTCTCTAATAGATATAAAGCCTATGTTTAATTTAGAAAGGTCGTCTATTAGACTAGAAAAATCCGCAATATTTCGGCTTATTCTGTCAAGGCGATAGCATATGATTTTATCAAATTTTTTATTATTGGCATCTTTTATTAGCTTTTTAAATTGAGGGCGTTGTACATTTCCGCCAGAATAACCTTCGTCTTCATATATTAAAATGTTGCATTCATCTGTATTAAAATGTTTTTTAACATATTCTTTACACAAAGAAATTTGATTTTCAACCGATTCGCCTTTTTCGGTTAACTTGGATTTTCTGGAATATATTGCTATTTTCATAGTTGGTTCCCTCTTTTTAATTTTTTATGCTTTTTTGATTAATTATAGCGGAAGATTTTGGGAAAGGCAAGAGGGAAATAAAAAAAGAACGTCATACAATATAGGATTTGTACGGCGTCCTTTTGCATATATAAATTATGCCAAACTTGGCAGTGGTAATTTAGATAATATAGTTTTGGCATAAATTCCTCTTTCTTCCTCTAGTCCACGTTTTATTAAATTTACGGGTTTCTCTTTACGAATATTTTCACATTCTTTTTCAAACTTATTCATAGCATAACAAGTCAATCCAAAGCAAATAGGTAATTTAACTATAGACATAAAAAACACAATCCAAATTCGTCTTAAAATTGTCATTTGAGATATTGCTTTATTCTTTGTTAGCAAGAAAGTACTAAGGTTTAAATAGAATATGAATATAGGAAATAAAAAAACCAAGCAGTAAACTACTTTGCTTTTAATTTCAAACATTCGTAATCTTAATATTCCTGCTATCCAAAAAGATATAAACATAAATAAAAATACTGTTATTATAACCTTGTCACCCATATTAAACACCTCTTTTGAAACACTAAACTAAATCACCTAAAAACTTGGATTCTTCTTTAGTCATACTGCATATCCAATCTATAAGAGTTAAAGAAGGGAGCAAGCCAACAGTAACCCACAAGCGAAAAAGTCTAATTTTTAAATCAGCTTCAAAAAGCCTGTTAGATACTATACTAATATATGCTAAATCGTCTATTAAGTGTATGGTTAAAATTCCAAATACACCCAGCAAAGATAAAGTTAAACAAAACAATGAAACTAGCAAAGCAACACCTCTGATAGAATTACGAATTTTAGTAGGAGGCAAAAATTCCACAAATTCTTTAAAAAGTGGTATACAAAACATGGTTTGCGCAACAAAGTAACCATTACTATCATTAGCAGTTGTGATTAATATAATCCAACCCACAAGTGAAAAAACAAACCTAAATCCAAGATTGGCGAATTTGTTTGGTATATCCCCATGTTTATTATTGCTTTTATGTACTTTTAACTTGATTTTACTTTCTTTAAGCATGATTTAAACTATTAACTCCCTCCCTTGTTTATTGCTTAGTACCTTTTCCAAGCTTAATTTATGGCTGGGAGATTAAAAAGTAGAGTATATTTATACTAACAAAATCAAGATATTATGTTAATAATTTTTAGCTCGGAAAGAGTTGGTACTTAATAGAACTTTATTATATTGCTTAAATGTGGCAGTGTCAAGAAAAATGTACATGATATACCTATTTTATAAAATTATATCACAAAAAATGCATTAATAAACGTTAATAAAATGTCAGATTTTTCCGAATAAAAAACCTCTACTGGGTAGGGGTTTAAATTAATTTAAAACGTTATCAATATCCGTTTGCTTTAGCTCCATATATCGCCTGCTTATTAGTAAAACCATCGTATTCCAATTGCTCAATCAAGCCTTCATATGAAAATGCCATAACATCTAGGTAATTTTTTGCTGACTTAGCAGCTTGCTCATTCCAATTAGCTCCGCAATTATCTGCTGCATAAATTGCGTCTTCATTAGAGTATTTGTCAAATTTTAACTGCTCAATCAAGCCTTCATATGAAAATGCCATAACATTTAGATAATTTTTTGCTGATTTAAGTGCATTTTTTTGACCAATCGTTTCGGTAGGCGTTGGCTTAGGTGTCGGTTTAGGCGTTGGTTTAGGCGTTGGCGCAGCTGTTGGCTCTGGAGTCGGTTCTGGTGTTGAGGTTGGTTCAGGTGTCGGCTCTGGTGTTTTTTCTGGTTCAGTAGTTTCTTGTGAAGCCTCGACTAAATCAATATTGCTATTGGAAGGTACTATTTCCTTTTGGCAAGCGGTGGTTAATGCCATTATTGAAATTGCTGTTATTAAGATTAACTTTTTCAAGGGTTATTTCTCCTTTCGCTTGAAATAATATTTTTATTTAACAATAACTTTGTGTAAAAGTCAAACTTAATTTCCTTAAAATTCGACAAAAAATAAACAAATTCAAAATATCAGAAGAACACCTTGACGAAATTTAGAATATTTTGGTATAATAAGGTTATATCAATTAGGTGGTGTTGTTGTGAGGAAAAATTTTGCTTCTTATGCATTGGGCTTTATTTCGGCGGCGATTGTTTTTAATGGGACAACAGTATTTGCTGAAACGCAGCAAATGATTAATGTGGTTTTTGGAAAAGTTAAGCTTGTAGTTAACGGACAAACAGTTGAGAAAGAAACATTGCTTTACAACGGGACTACTTATGTTCCTTTAAGAGCTGCCGGGGAAATATTAGGGCTTGATGTTGGTTGGGACGAGAAGACAAGTACGGCGAGTTTGGGGGAGAAGGGGGGGGTAATACTACTCCAGATGCAAGCATCGCATCAAGTGATTCCACAATTAATATTGGTTCACCTTGATAGTCTTTACCTATTTCAGCACCTAAAATTGTTACTTCAACCTTTTTATCTTTTTTAGTTTCAGGCTTTGGAGTAGATGCAGGAGGGGGAGTTGAGGTTGGGTTATTTGTTTGATTTGTACTCGCTGTTGTAGTATTATTCTTAGTAAGTTCCGAAGAATCCCCGAAAACGCCTACTATAACAACGATAAGTATTGCCCAAACCCACCATCTGGCATAAATAGGTTTTTTATTTTTTGCACCGCATGATGGGCAAAATTTTGCGCTTTTTGCTATGTCTGCTTGACAAGTTTTACACTTAATTAATTTCTTATTCATCGCTTTAATCCTTTCTATAAATGTTTTATATGAAATTTAGCGTAAGGTATGATTGATGTTAAGAATATTTACATTGAGATTTGATAAAAATACACTATGTTTTCCATAGAGTAAATTGATATTAGTTATTCATATGCCATTTTTTCTGTTGTTCCTTGATATAAAGATAATAAATAACATTACCTATGCCCATTGTAAAAAGAAATAGTAAAATATGTACTGAAACCTTGTTTGTTGGGTATGGCATTCGTCTACCAAATCCCGAACTACTGCTACTAGCAGCGGCGGCACTGCTTGAACTGGAATTCATAAATACCATTGGCGCTTGTGAGGAAGAATTGTTTTCAAGCTTTTCTACCTGTTTACCACATTTTATACAAACGACTGCATCAACATCTATTTTTTCTCCGCAATGCTTGCAAAATTTAGTTTGAGTTGTGTTTCCAGACAAAGTAAACACCCTTTCTATTAATTATTACTTTCTTATTTAACATAACTTTGTATAAAAGTCAAGGGTTATTTACTTAAATTTTGATAAAAAATTACAAAAATTTACCCCTGCAAAAATGCAGGGGATTTTTAATTTTAAATTAACCTGTCTTTCCAATTTTTGCGCCTTTCGTAACATGCAAGGCTGAAGACATTTTTTCCATTTTTTTACGTTGAATAAGTTCTGATTCCATTTCTTTTCTGTAATCTTCTAACTCTTCTTCAATCTTTTTTTGTTCTTCTTCAGATATTTTTAAATCCTCTTCTATTAGCTCTTGTGCAAACTCATTATTGTTTTGGTGTGAAATTTCTTCGTATTTAGCTACAACTTGCTTACTGTCTGTTAAGTCATCATCAACAAGAGCTTTTGTAAATTGGGATAGAAGTTTTTCTCTTATTTCAGAATCCAATTCAAAATACGCCTTAATTATTTTTAATTCAAGCTCAGATAGTTTTCTTTCTTTAGCATATGCATCTAGTGAAATTTCATTACCATTATACATTTCACCTTTTCCTGTGCGAAACCAATCTTCGTTTATATTAAATACTGAACAAATAGTTTTTATGTGCCTGTCTAAGATTTCACGCTTTCCAACTTCCATCATCCCAAGGGTTGATTGTCCAATACCTAAAGCCTTAGCAAATTCTAATTGGCTTATTCCAAGGTTGGCTCTTATTAATTTAAGCCGTGTTTCCAATAAAATCACCTCCTTGAAATAATATTATCACAAATGAAATAAAAAGTCAAGAAAATTTCAAAAAGGTATTGACAAGTTATTTTATAAGTGATATTATATTAACATAATTAATCACAAATGAGTTATTCACTTTAAATATGCTTGAATTATGTATTGAAATATTAACATTCAATACTAAATAATAATAAATTTATGACAAATAAAATAAAGAATCAAGCAGGGGGGTGATTAAATTGAAAAATTCAGCAGACAAAACAAGTTATAGCGAAGAGCTGAATAAACTACAGGCTGTTATAGATAGTTTAGAACCAAAGTTACAAGAAAAACTTTTACTTTTGCTTTTGGGTGCTGTATACGCAAATCAACTAACCAACACCGCCTAATCCAACAACAGGTTAAGAAAGGAGGTGAAAAACATGAATTTTGATTATCATGAAGATATGCTTCACCAATTTATTCCCGAAGATTTCTTTGGGGAATGGAAATTATGCCCTCCAATGAGAGCGCACCTTATTTCAAAATTTAGGGAACGAATGAATAGCGTACTAAATCGTATTGAAAAATGCCCTGACGAACATATCAAGGAATATTTAGAATTATATGACTACATGCGCGAATTAGCTTCTCATGCTTGGTTTAGACCATACATGAAGGAACATCTTGAAGGCTTAATAGATATACATAGACAGTATCTTGAAAAAGAAGAGCAAGGCAAATAAAACCTTGCTCAAACTCTAAACTTAATTACGAATCTTTTTAAGCTCTGAATGTCCTTTAGGCTCTAACGACCTAACAGCATGAACGCCATTGGCAATAAATGGTTTAATGAAATTTTCCTTTACACAAAAGTTGAAATGATAGTTTACTTCTTCTTGGGAATATTTTGTGAGTAAAGGATATTTTTTGTACAAGTCGTTATCAAAGCCTAAAGGCACTCTTGAAGTACAATATTCTTCAGCGGTTAACAAGATGTCTTTAATGCAATTTGCATTTAGTTGCATATGTATCGCCTCCTTCCATAAGGATTATAAACTTAAAACAGCACAACTGCAACACCATAACAACAGCACTAACAGTCAAATTAATCAAAAGATAAAAGAGAGGAGAACCACGAATGAACCAATTAATGAGTTTTGAAGGCAATGAAGTAGAAATTATTGAGCTTAATGGACAAGTTCTTTTTAATCCAAGGCATGTTGCGAAATGTTTAGATATTGTAGAGGCAACAGCAAGAGGTCATATAAGAAACTTCAATGAAAAGCAAGTAATCAAACTAACAAATTCGGATGTTTGTTTAATGAACTTCCGAAAACTAAATATTCGGCTTCTGATACATTGAAATACTTATAAATCTTGCCATCTTTAAACTGAATCTCAAGACATAGGACATGCAAAACCAAACATAAAGTTTCCAAAATAGTTTTTGGAGCGTGGTACATATTATGAAGCAACATAACTTTAACATCATTTATGACTTTACAGGAACGACAGAAGAAAAGGTAATGGAAGCGTATAACAAAATGCTTGTTAAAGCTGTAATAATTCAGCTTAACCAACTGCCCGAATCTATACGTGCTAATGTTTGGCATGAGTTTGTGAAAAGCAAGGGTAAACAATTAAGCAATGCATAGATTCTTTGTTGAAGCACCTGTAGCTTGGGTGTTTCAGGTTGGACAAGCTTTTACAATAAAGCATTATATTATTTTAATGAGTATAACCTTAAACCACAACAAAGACAACACCACAAAGTCGTCCCAGCGACTATAAAAAGTTGTTGCATTAAGCCGGAAGCGTTTCTGGGGGATTTCCGGCGGAAGGTTGCAACTTTAACATAAAAAACTACATAAACTAAGTTGCATTGTTACTAGGACGGATTGTTAGACTAGCGAAATATAAAACAAAACCATGAAACTAAACCTAAACATAAAAAAGCTAAGAGTATAACACGGGCTATCACAAACTGAAGTTGCTAACATATTGCTCGTCCATCAAACGACATATTCAGCTTATGAGTTGAGAAGCGTCAGAATTCCTATAGATGAAATAGCAAAGTTAGCAGAATTTTACGGTGTTAGTGTTGATTATTTATTAGGGTTAACTGATGTTACTTATAGATACCCAAAAAATAGTTAAACCGAGTTGTTTAAATACTGAAATACATGTACCTTGACAACTAAATAAACTTTATACTTACCGGCTCTTACTTTTAGAGTCGATTAGAAGAAATATAGCAACAAAGAAACAATACCATAAATTAATACAAAAATGCCTCTAATTTTAATGAAGATGGTACAAGCTATATAAATTTACTATTAATAATTTTAGAGGCACAGAAAGCGAAATAAAACAAATGCAAGCTAATTGCATTAGCAATCTTTAGCTTAAGAAGACGGCGGTTATTCGGCTTGTGAATACAGTAACAAGTTTACTACAACCTAAGCATGGCTTGTGTGGGTAGTAACCCTACAGAGAAAGCAGACCTCCACGTGGTGTAGGGTGGGCGGCGAAAGTCGGCGAATTGTTTGCAAATATAGAATAAAAGGTGGCGAATAAATTGGACAACCTTTTATACAAATTTTTAGAAGAACTAAGCGCAAAAAATAAAGTAGACCCAATAACACAAGAAACTAGAAACCTAATTGACATAATAATAAGTAAGCAGTCTAAGTATTAAATAGCTACGAAACATTTCGCCGCCTATTTCGCACAATTTATGTATTTCATCATCTGATATGAAAACTTTATAAAAATATGTAAAAACTCAATATTTAGTAAAGTTTACTTCCCTCTTCACTGTGTTCCTGTTGGCTCGCATTTTAACTCCTAGCTTTGCTAGGAGATTGCTTTTAGGCTACTAAGGTTTGGTATAACACTCCAAGGGCGTAAATTCGGCTTTATCAAAGCC
>CAZHPA010000001.1:0-201660 GCA_964533945.1 uncultured Defluviitaleaceae bacterium | reverse complement strand
AGTGCCTAAAATCATTTGCCTATTTATATAAAATATAGCAATAATGAATATTAGGCACAAATCGCTGCAAACTAACATAATACGCTAGAGATGCCAGCGAGTACCTTTGATATAATTTTTTGGTTAAGGAGGGAAGAATTGTGCCAAGAAAAGGTCATGTTCCTAAAAGAGAAGTTTTACCAGACCCACTATATAAAAGTAAGCTTGTTTCAAAGCTTATAAACACAATTATGCTAGACGGAAAAAAGGGTGTTTCCCAAAATATCGTTTACAAAGCATTTGAACAAGTTTCCGCTAAAAAAGGCAAAGATGCATTAGAAGCTTTTGAAGAAGCGTTAAATAACATTATGCCTCTTTTAGAAGTTAAAGCTCGCCGTGTTGGTGGTGCAACATATCAAGTTCCAATGGAAATTCGCCCAGAACGCCGTCAAGCTTTAGGGCTTAGATGGCTTGTTATATATTCACGTAAAAGAGGCGAAAAACGCATGGAAGACCGCCTTGCAAACGAAATTTTAGATGCTTTAAACAATACAGGCGGTGCTGTTAAAAAACGTGATGAAACGCATAAAATGGCAGATGCCAACAGAGCGTTCTCTCATTATAAATGGTAATATTAATAAAGCCCCTAAAGCCTTTGGTTTTAGGGGAACAAATATAGGAGGAATTTTTCGTGTCAGACAGAGCTTTCCCACTCGAACGTACTAGAAATATTGGGATAATGGCGCATATTGACGCCGGAAAGACGACTTTAACGGAAAGAATTTTGTATTACACAGGACGTAATTACAAAATTGGCGACACTCACGACGGAACAGCAACGATGGATTGGATGGAGCAGGAGCAAGAAAGAGGAATAACAATAACTTCTGCTGCAACTACAACAACTTGGAACGATAATCGTATTAACATTATCGACACACCGGGGCACGTTGACTTTACGGTTGAGGTTGAGCGTTCTTTAAGAGTTTTAGACGGTGCAGTCGGCGTCTTTTGTGCTAAGGGAGGGGTTGAGCCGCAGTCTGAAACTGTTTGGCGTCAAGCCGATAGATATAATGTCCCACGTTTAGCATTTGTCAACAAAATGGATATTATGGGAGCAGATTTCTTTTCCGTTGTTGAAAAAATTAGAGAACGTCTTGGTGCAAACCCTGTTCCAATGCAAATTCCAATTGGCGCAGAAGACCAATTTATAGGAATTATAGATTTATTAGAAATGAAAGCATATTTCTATAAAGACGACAAAGGCGAAGTTATTTCTGTTGAAGAAATACCAGAAGATTACAAAGAATTGGCAGAAGAATACAGAACTAAAATGATTGATTCCATATCCGAAACAGATGATGACCTTTTAGAAAAGTACATGGAAGGAGAAATTCCAACTCAAGAAGAATTGGCAGCAGCATTACGCAAAGCTTGTATTGAAACGGCAATTACTCCTGTTTTCTGCGGTTCTGCATATAAAAACAAAGGTGTTCAAAGACTTTTAGATGCTGTAGTTGCATATTTGCCTGCTCCAACAGACGTTAAAGCAATAAGCGGAATTTTACCGGGCACAAATGAAACCATTGAGCGTCATTCTTCAGATGAAGAACCGTTTTCGGCATTGGCTTTCAAAATTATGAATGACCCATATATTGGAAAGCTTGCGTTTTTCAGGGTTTATTCAGGCGTTTTAGAAAGTGGTTCGTATGTTTACAATTCGGTTAAAGGCAAGCGTGAACGTATTGGACGTATTTTGCAAATGCACGCAAACCGTCGTGAAGAAATAGAAAAAGTTTATGCAGGCGATATTGCAGCTGCTGTTGGTTTAAAATTAACAGTAACAGGCGATACTTTATGTGATGAAGACAATGAAGTTATTTTGGAATCTATGAATTTCCCAGACCCTGTTATTTCTGTTGCTATAGAACCAAAAACAAAAGCAGGCAGAGATAAAATGGGCATAGCTCTTTCTAAATTAGCAGAAGAAGACCCAACATTTAAAACATACACAAATGCCGAAACAGGTCAAACAATTATTGCCGGCATGGGCGAGCTACACTTAGAAATTATTGTTGACAGATTATTTAGAGAATTTAAAGTTGAAGCAAATGTTGGAAGCCCTCAAGTTGCATACCGTGAAACAATTAGAAAAACTGTTGAAGTTGAAGGTAAACACGTTAAGCAATCCGGCGGTCACGGACAATACGGACATTGTAAAGTTAGGTTTGAACCACTTGACCATAACGATTCCGAACATACGTATGAATTTATTAACAACATCGTTGGTGGAACAATTCCAAAAGAATATATACCAGCTGTTGATAACGGTATTAAGGAAGCAATGCAATCCGGTATAATTGGCGGCTATCCTGTTTTAGGCGTTAAAGCAACGCTTTACGATGGCTCGTACCATGATGTTGACTCATCGGAAATGGCGTTTAAAATTGCAGGTTCGCTTGCTTTTAAAGAAGCTATGAGAAAAGCAGACCCTGTTTTGCTTGAACCTATTATGAAAGTTGACATAACTGTTCCAGAAGAGTACATGGGCGACGTTATAGGCGATGTTAATTCAAGACGTGGACGCATTGAAGGAATGGAAGCTATTAATAAAGCTCAAGTAATTCATTCATATGTTCCGCTTGCCGAAATGTTTGGCTATTCTACAGACTTACGTTCTAAAACTCAAGGACGCGGCGTTTATTCTATGGAAGTTCACCATTACGAACCCGTTCCTAAAAATATACAAGATAAAGTTGTTTCTGGATAATTTATAAAAATAGGCTTGCAAATATTGGTTTAAATGTTATAATAAGAAAAACATACTATCCTTTAACAGGATATATAATAAGGAGGAAATCTTTAAATGGCTAAGGCTAAATTCACAAGAACAAAAGCACACGTCAACATAGGAACAATCGGACACGTTGACCACGGTAAAACTACTTTAACTGCTGCAATTACTCAAACATTGCTCAAAAAATACGGCTTAGGCGAAGCTGTGCCTTTCGACAAAATTGACAAAGCACCAGAAGAAAGAGAACGTGGTATTACAATTTCAACTACTCACGTTGAATACGAAACACCAAACAGACACTACGCACACGTTGACTGCCCAGGTCATGCCGATTACGTTAAAAACATGATAACAGGTGCTGCTCAAATGGACGGCGCAATATTAGTTGTTGCTGCAACAGACGGCCCAATGGCTCAAACAAGAGAACATATTTTGCTTGCACGCCAAGTTGGTGTTCCATATATTGTTGTTTTCATGAACAAATGCGACGCTGTTGACGATGAAGAATTGCTTGATTTAGTTGAAATGGAAATTCGTGACTTATTAAACGAATACGAATTCCCAGGCGACGACACACCAATTATTAGAGGTTCTGCTGTTAACGCATTAAATGACCCTGCTTCTCCATGGTGTGATAAAATTATTGAACTTATGGAAGCTGTTGATTCATATATTCCAGACCCAGAACGTGACACAGACAAGCCTTTCTTAATGCCTGTTGAAGACGTTTTCTCAATAACAGGACGTGGAACGGTTGCTACAGGACGTGTTGAAAGAGGAACTTTAAAAATTCAAGAAGAAGTTGAAATCGTTGGCTTCGTTGAAGAAAAACGTAAAGTTGTTGTTACAGGTATTGAAATGTTTAGAAAACTTCTTGACTCAGCACAAGCAGGCGACAACATTGGCGCATTGTTGCGTGGTGTTCAAAGAACAGATATCGAACGTGGTCAAGTTTTAGCTAAACCGGGCTCAATTACTCCACATACTCACTTTACAGCACAAGTTTACGTTCTTTCTCAATCTGAAGGTGGACGTCATAAGCCATTCTTCAACAACTACAGACCACAATTCTACTTCAGAACAACAGACGTTACAGGCGTTATTACGCTTCCCGACGGGGTTGAAATGTGTATGCCTGGCGATAACATTGAAATGACAATACAATTAATTACTCCAATCGCTATGGAACAAGGGCTTAGATTCGCTATTCGTGAAGGCGGAAAAACTGTTGGTGCAGGCTCTGTTGTTACAATTAAAGAATAATTTTTGTCCCCTAAAGCTAAAAAGTTTTAGGGGCTTTAATGTTTTGCCAAAAAAACAAAAAGGGTTTCCAGATTAATGGAAACCCTTTTAAATACATTTAATACACCTTCAGGGACTCGAACCCTGGACCCACTGATTAAGAGTCAGTTGCTCTACCAACTGAGCTAAAGATGCCCATATTTTTAATTAACGAAAAAAATTATATCATATACATTAAAACCTGTCAAGCTTAATTTAATTAAAAAACTTAACACTTGTTGATAAAGCTAATTTATGATATATTTAAAATATAAAATTGGCAAAACAAAATATTTTTTGTGAGCCAAAATATAGTACAAATAAACAATTAATAAAATATTCAAAACAAAAGAAAAAGGAAAGGAGAAATTTGTCGCAAACGTAATTGTTTAACCTTACGTAATTTTCGGCAATAAATATGATACTATCAGGTCTTGAAATTAAAAAACGACAAGGGAACCAAATTAAAATTACACCGTTTGACGAAAAAGCGCTAAATCCAAACAGCTATAATTTAAAGCTACATAACGAGCTTTTAATTTATGAAGCCGATTGTCTTGATATGAAAAACCCCAACCCAACAAAAACTATTACAATTCCAAATGAAGGCTTAAAACTTGAAACAGGAAAGCTGTATTTAGGAAGAACCGTTGAATATACCGAAACAAATGGGCTTATTCCAATGCTTGAAGGCAGGTCTTCTGTTGGAAGGCTTGGACTTTTTATTCATGTTACTGCAGGGTTTGGAGATGTTGGGTTTAGCGGATATTGGACGCTTGAAATATTTTGTGTTCAACCAATTATTATTTACCCGTTTGTAGAAATTTGCCAAATATACTACCACACTATCGAGGGAGAGTTTGAAAAATATTGTTCGGGTAAATATCAAAACAATAAAGGCATTCAACCTAGTCTTCTCTATAAAGATTTTATAAAATATTAATAACGCTTGCGAATTTACCGATATAATAATATATATACACCGCTTGCGGAGGTGTTGCTATGAAAAAAAGAGTTGTTCAAGATTTTCTAATAGCAAAAAACAGCCTAATGCAATATTTTAACTGCAAAGACAACTATTTTGTAAAAACACTTGTAAACTTTAATTGGCAAGTTAATACAAACGAAGGAATTACGTTTTTAACATATTGGGATAGCAATTTAAATAAAACAAATGCTGTTGTTGTTAAAAAATCAGGAACTCCTTTAATATATAAAGGCAGAGATTATACAATGATAGTTGCCATTGATTGCATAAAAGTAGCATTTATTTTCAAAAATATTAATGAACTATTATAACTAATAGAAAGCGGGGTGAACGTTATGTTCAAAAAAATGTTTTGTTTTATAAAACAACTTTTTGCAAGAGAAAAAGACAACGAAGACTATTCACGCTATTCAAAGTTTAAAGTGTTTTTAGATGGTGTTAAAAAAACAGATTCGCAATATACTTGCATTTCAACAGCAGTAGACCTTTGCGACGAAGCTTTAAGAATTGCCAAAAATCGTGTTTCGCTTGTTAATAAAATTAAATCTATGGACGACACACTTTCCGAGCTTGCATGTTTTAACGAATTAACTGAAGAAGATATTAAAAAGCTAAAAAATTTGCTGGAACGTTTTATTTCTTTAACAAAAGAAAGGAATACTTTAAGAAATCAAATAACAGGCTTCGATAATTCATTGGTTCATTTAATGAAAGTTGTTGATGACGCTAAATTTGCCGTTGACAACATTGCACACGCCGAAAAAAAGCAGCGCATATTCCGACACGACATAGGATATTTGCAAGGCGAAAAATCGGATTTAGAGCATGAAAGAAGCGCTCTTAAAAACGGGCTTTCGTTCATAAATAAGTTTACAACAGTAATGACTTTAATTTTTGTTAGCATTGCTCTATTTTTAGTGTATTCGTTTGTTTTAAACAAAAATTCTATTTTTGTTCCAACAGCAATATTAACAATAATGGTTATTATAGTTGGGGCTTTAGTATTAATTTTTAGAAGGCGCGTTGTTTTTGAATTGCACTTAAATTTAAAAAAACAACAACGTATTATAGGGGTGCTTAACAAAAAAAGCGTTGTTTATGCATACTATACAAATTTTTTAGGATTTGAATATAAAAAATACAAAATAAACAATTCAAAAGCATTAAAAGCAAACCTTAAAAATTACGAAACCTATAAACACCTTAGTTCAAGAATTGATGCCATTAGAAATATATTGTATGAAACCGAGCGACAAATAGAGATTTTTCTAAGAGATAAAAAGATAGTAAACAAAAACACAACAATTGAACAGTTTGCCCGCACACTTAATATTGAAGATAAGCGTGCATACTACAACGAGCTGTTGCATAGAAAAAAAACCGCCGAAGAAAATCTGCTTGAACTGGATACACGTCACTTAGAAGTTTGGGAAGGGCTTGAAGCATTAAAAGAAGGCGACCAATCGGAAGATAGAATTATTAATACTATGATTAAAATGTATTTTAGCGAAGTTGATAAAATAGTTTCAACTAGCGATGAAATTGATGGAATCGACGAAATCAATGAAAATCACGAAATCATTGAAGAAAATATTAGAAAAAACAATGAGAAAGAATTGGCAATAAGTTAGAAAGGGAACAAAACTATGGAAAAAAATTACAATCCAAGCGAAGTTGAAAATAAGCTGTATAAAAGATGGCTTGATGAAAAATATTTTCATGCCGAAGCTGATGAAACAAAAACACCGTTTACTATAGTAATTCCTCCGCCAAACATAACAGGACAACTGCATATGGGTCATGCGCTAAACTGCACGCTTCAAGACATAATAATTCGTTCTAAGCGTATGCAAGGTTACAATGCGCTTTGGGTTCCCGGAACAGACCACGCAAGTATTTCAACAGAATTAAAAATCGTTGAAAAAATGGCAGAAGAAGGCATAACAAAAGAACAAATAGGGCGTGAACAATTTTTAAAACGTGCTTGGGAATGGAAAGAACAATACGGAAGCCGAATTGTTGAACAGCTTAAAAAACTTGGAAGCTCTTGCGATTGGGAAAGAGAACGGTTTACAATGGATTCGGGGCTTTCAGAAGCCGTACTTGAAGTTTTTATTAGGCTATATGAAAAAGGGCTTATATATAGAGGAGAAAAAATTGTTAATTGGTGTCCAAACTGCAAAACAACAATTTCAGATGCCGAAGTTGAACACAAAGATTTAAGCGGAAACTTTTGGCACTTTAAATATCCAATTGACGGCACAAACGAATTTTTAGCTTTTGCAACAACACGTCCCGAAACAATGTTAGGGGATACTGCAATTGCTGTTAATCCAAACGACGTTCGCTATAAAAAATATGTTGGAAAAACAGTAACAGTTCCAATTGTTAATAGAAAAATACCGATTGTTGCAGATGAATATGTAGAGATGGATTTTGGAACAGGCGTTGTTAAAATTACACCATCACACGACCCTAACGACTTTGAAGTCGGCGAACGTCACAATTTGCCTAAAATTAACATTATGAACGACAATGGAACGTTAAACAAAAACGCCGGAAGCTATTGTGGACTTTTGCGCTATGAAGCAAGGGACAAAATTATTGAAGAGTTTAAAAACTTAGGGCTTTTTATTAAAGCAGAACCAATAACACATGCCGTTGGCGTTCATGGAAAATGTAACATAATTATTGAGCCGCTAATTAAACGCCAATGGTTTGTTAAAATGGAAGAAATGGCAAAGCCTGCAATTGAAGCCTATAAAAACAAATCTTTAAAAATTATTCCCGAACGTTTCGGCAAAGTATATTTACATTGGCTTGAAAATATAAAAGATTGGTGCATTTCACGTCAACTTTGGTGGGGTCATAGAGTTCCGGCATATTATTGCCAAAGCTGCGGCGAAATTGTTGTTTCACGCAATATGCCTAATGTTTGTGAAAAATGCAAAGGCAAAAACTTTAAACAAGATGAAGATACATTAGATACATGGTTCAGTTCGGCATTATGGCCGTTTTCAACACTTGGTTGGCCAAACAATACTAAGGAAATGCAGCATTTCTTCCCAACAAACGTTTTGGTAACGGCTTATGATATTTTGTTTTTCTGGGTAATTAGAATGGTTTTTTCGAGCATAGAACAAACAGGGAAGCTTCCGTTTACAGAAGTTTTGTTCCACGGCTTAATTCGTGACGATAAAGGCAGAAAAATGAGCAAGTCTTTAGGCAACGGCATAGACCCGCTGGAAGTTATTGAAAAGTACGGAACAGATGCACTGCGCTTAACGCTTGTTTTAGGCAACTCTCCGGGCAACGACTTCCGCTTCTATTGGGAAAAACTTGAATCTAACCGCAACTTTTTAAATAAAATTTGGAATGCTACACGCTTTGTACTTATGAATTTAGAAGATAGTGTTAGCGTTGAAAATATTGAAATTGAACAGTTAACACCTTCTGATAAATGGATTTTATCTAAAATTAACACTGTTTCCAAGCAAGTTTGCGAAAATTTAAATAATTACGAGCTTGGTATTGCAATTTCAAACATTTATGACTTTGTTTGGGATGAATTTTGCGATTGGTATATTGAAATGGTTAAGCCACGCCTGTATAATAAAGATAAAGATGGCGAAAGCAGCAAAAGAGCAGCACTTTATACACTTAAAACGGTTTTGGTTAAATCGCTTAAATTGCTGCATCCTTTTATTCCATTTATAACGGAAGAAATTTTTATGTCTATACAAGACAAAGAGCCAACTATTATGCGTTCTCAATTCCCTGCATATGACATTAAACACAATTTCGCTAAAGAAGAACGGGAAATAGGCATAATTAAAGATGCCGTCAAACAAATTAGAAATTTACGTGCGGAAATGAATGTTGCTCCTTCTAAAAAAGTTAAAGTTACGGTTGTTTCTGAAAGTGAAGAAATAAGAAATATTTTTACAGAAGGAAAGATTTTCTTTGCAACATTAGGCTTTGCTTCCGATGTTTTAATTAAATCGGATAAAGCAGAAATTAAAGACAATGACATTTCTGTTGTTATTGAAGGTGCTGTAATTTATATGCCATTTGCAGAGCTTATTGATATTTCAAAAGAGGTGAAACGCTTAGAAGGTGAAGTAGAACGCCTTAAAAAAGAAGTTTTAAGAATCGACAACAAACTATCGAACGAGGGTTTTATTTCTAAAGCGCCCGAAAAGATTGTTTTAGAAGAAAAAGAAAAACGCCTTAAATATTCAAATATGCTGGAAAAAGTTTTGGAGCAGCTAGAAAGATTGAATCCCTAATAATTATGAAAGGGTGATTTATTGTGGTTTCGGTGGAAAGTATATATAATGAAATTGTTTCAAGCATACAGTCCAGCCTTACAATTCGCTCGAACATACAACTTGCTACAGAAAAAAACAAAACGCCAGTTAATTCAATCGACTCTACTAATGTAATTAACACAGAAAGCAGCCAAAATACAAAAGCAGACTTTAAAAAAGTGTTAGAAAAGTATTTGGAAAGCAATACTTTAACAAAAGAAGCAGTAAAAGTAAACAATAACGAAGCAGAAGAAAGTTTTAAAACCGCATTAACAGATTACTTAAAAAGGAACAATTCATCAAACGACACAACCGATGCTATAAATTATGCAATTATATCAGCAGCAAACGAATATAATGTTGACCCAAATTTAATTAAGGCCGTAATTAAACAAGAAAGCAATTTTGACATAACGGCAGTATCAAAATCAGGCGCAATGGGGCTTATGCAGCTAATGCCAAAAACAGCAGATTATTTAGGTGTTGTTAATCCTTTTTCTATTAATGAAAATATTAATGGAGGAACAAAATACTTAAAAGAAATGCTTGAAAAATTTAATAATAATACAGAACTTGCATTAGCAGCATACAATGCCGGTCCGGGAAGTGTTTTAAAGTACGGCGGAATCCCCCCTTACAGCGAAACCGTTGAGTATGTGCCTAAAGTTTTAGGCTTTAAAAACACGTATTCTCAAGTATAACCTAACAAAATTATTTTGCTTTAAAAATAAAATTCAAGTCAAGAATGCCATAGGTTTTCTTGCCTTGTATCTGAAAAAATCCCTCAAAATCCAGAGGGGTTTTTACTTTAAACCTAAAGCGAAAGGAATGAACAACTTATGAAATGGTTTAAAAATTTAAAAATTAGAGCTAAATTGTTATTGGGCTTTTTAACTATTATTATATTTACGTGTATAATATCTGGAATTAACATAAAAACTTTAATAAACATTCAAAGTTCTTATGGATATTTAATTAACAATCCACAATATAGAACCAAAGTTTTGCTTGAAATGAATACAGCTCTTGTAAATATACGCCGCTGTGTTGCAGCTGCTACAATATTTAAGGAACAACATGAAGAGATAAACAAAATTGAAACAGAATTAAATTCTAGCTTTAGCAAGTTATATAGCACTATAGAAGAATATAAAAATTCAATTAGCAATGACATTCGGCTAACAGCCGAAGAAAAAACTTTAAGAATTAATAAAATTGACAATTTTAAAAATATTGCAGATGAATATAAATCAAAGGTGGCAGAGCGAATTTTAGGCATTGTTCGTAGCCAAAGCAATGAAGATGTAGCCGAAGTGCTAAAAGGAGCATCAGATTTAATAACTAATTTTAATAATACTATACAAGAATTAAAAAATGCCGCCGAAAACAACTCTAATGATACTATTAAACAAGTATCTAGCTATACAAGAAATTCTATACTGGTAGCAATTACTTTAGCCACCATAACCATAGTATTATCGCTATTATTTGCTATTTTAATTTCAATTGTTATTACAAGACCTATTAAAAAATTACTAAATATAGCTGATGATATTTCAAATGGAAAACTTAATATTAACATAAATACCGAAGCAAAAGATGAAGTTGGTATGCTTGCTAAAAGTTTTTATAGTGTTGTAAATATTATAAATTCATTTGTAAATAATTTAAGCCGTATGGCAAATGACCATAAAATAGGGGAAATTGATTCATTTATAGATGAATCTAGCTATATTGGTTCTTATAAAGAAGTTGCAATTTCTGTCAATGAAATGGTTAGTGGGCATATAAACACTAAAAAGAAAGCTATTAAATGCATTTCGGAAATAGTTGAAGGTGATTTCGACGCACCAATTGAACAATTTCCTGGGAAAAAAGTTTTCATAAACGAAGGCATAGAAAATTTGCGTTCAAATATTAAAAGTATTCAATCAGAAATAACTTTTATGGTACAAAACTCAATTGATGGCAATCTTTCTGCACAAATAGATACTAGCAAATATAAGGGAGATTGGAAAAAAGTATTAATAGGGCTTAATGAAGTCTTAAATGCAGTAAGTCTTCCAATTCAAGAGTCGTTGCATATTATGCAAGAAATGGCAGTTGGTAATTTTGAAGTTTCAATGACCGGAAATTATAACGGCGATTTCAATTTAATGAAAACAGCAATTAACGAAACTATTGAAAATGTTGCAGAATATATAAAAGAAATTTCTTTTGTATTAAATGAACTTGCGAACAATAACTTAGACCAAAAAGTAACTAAAAAATATGTTGGCGAATTTGTAAGCATAAAAACTTCATTGAACAACATAATAGTTAAACTAAATAATGTTGTTAGAGAAATATTGGCAGCTTCCGAACAAGTTGCAATAGGCTCAAGGCAAGTTTCAGAAACAAGCATGAACCTTGCAGAAGGCTCCACAGAGCAAGCGTCTTCAGTTGAAGAATTGCACGCAATTATACTTTCTGTTAATGAAAAAACACAAGCTAACGCAAATAATGCCAAGAGGGCAGATGAGCTTTCTGGCCAATCTCAAATAAATGCACAAAACGGAAATAGCGAAATGAAAAATATGCTTTCATCTATGCAAAGTATTAAAGATTCTTCAAGTAACATATCTAAAATAATAAAAGTTATAGAAGACATAGCATTCCAAACAAACTTGTTAGCACTTAACGCTGCTGTTGAAGCAGCAAGAGCCGGAGAACACGGAAAAGGCTTTTCCGTTGTAGCTGAAGAAGTTAGAAATTTAGTAGTTAGAACGCAAACTGCAGCAAGAGATAGCACAGCTTTAATAGAAAATTCAATGCAAGCAATTGACGAGGGAGTTAAAATTGCAAAAGCAACCGCTGATTCTCTGGAAAAAATAGTTGGCAATGTTTCAGAAGTTTCAGACATAATTTCTGAAATAGCTTTGGCTTCCAGCGAACAGGCAGAAGCCATATCACAAATTGGAGTGGGAATAGACAACATAGCAAGCGTTGTTCAAAACAACTCCTCAACTTCAGAAGAAAGTGCTGCTGCCTCCCAACAACTTTCAAGCCAATCAGAAACTCTTAAAAATATGATTTCTATTTTTAATTTGAGAAGGGATTAAATACAAATCCTCCTAAAAAATTTGATTTAGGAGGATTTTTAAAACTTCTTGCTCGTTTAAGCCATTAGCATCTAAAACAGCTATATTCTCACGCTGCTTTAAAGCCTCAAAAGCCAAGAAAAAGTTTCGGCGAACTTCTGTTAAAATGTTAAGTGTTTCAAACTTTTCCTTTTTTTCTTTTAGCTCATTTTGCCTTTCATTAATTCTTTTAATGCATTGTGAAGGCTCCATATCTAAAAATAAAACAATATCAGGTTTTAGCAATTGCATTGCTTTTTCGTTATATTTAATTAGCCTTTCCATGCTAACTGCTGTGCTTTGATATGCAAAATTCGAGAAATAATATCTATCGCATAAAACATACATGCCTTTTTCAAGCGCCGGCAAAATTTCGCTAATTATATGTTCGTATCTGTCAGCGGCAAAAAGCATTGATAACGCTTCATCGCTTACTTTTGTCTTGTTTGTTAAAACTTCTCTTATTGCCAAGCCAATAATATTGCTGCTTGTTGGCTCTTTAGTTAAAATGTTTGGTATATTAAGCGAAGTTAAATGTTTGCTTAAAAGCTGAAGCTGTGTTGTTTTTCCGCTTCCGTCAAGCCCTTCAAGTACAATAAACTTTCCCTTTTTCATAAGTTAAGCCTTTCTAATTATTGCGGTAAAATAAGCCATTTATCTTTTCAATAATTCTTTCTTTTTATAAAGCATAGTAAGCCGCTTTTATAAGTTCAAGCCTTTCTATTTATTATTAGGATTATATGACCACCCGTAATCATTGTGATATATCATTTGCTTTGCCATTCCGCCATCAATTGTTATATTTTCCCCTGTTATAAAGCTTGCTTTGTCGCTGCATAAAAACAAGCACATTTGTGCAATGTCTTCACAAGTTCCAACTCTACCTGCCGGGTGCTGAATGTTATCTTCAAAAGAATTTTTACTGTCCTGTTTGCTTTGGTGGCATTGTGTTGTATCAATCCAGCCGGGGCTTATACAATTAACTCTAACTTTTCGCGAAAGAGAAACACAAAGCGCATGTGTTAAAGCTGAAATTGCCCCTTTTGCCGCAGTATAACTTTCTGTATTTTTTTGTGACATTATGGCTCTTGTCGACGATATGTTTATAATTGAAGCATTTTCGCTAAAATAATTTAATAGTTGTTGCGAAAGATAGTATGGAGCAGAAACCCCAACATTTAAAACATAATTAAAATCTTCATAACTACATGAAAAAACACCACCTCTACTTATGCAAGCATTATTAATTAGTGCATCAACTTTTTTGTTTTGCTTGACTATTTCCGCTATAAATTCATCAAGCACTTGTTTTTTACCAATGTCGCCATGAAAAAATAAAGCTTTACTGCTTCCGTACTTTTCTAATAGTGCCTTTGCGCCTATTTCGTCCATATCTATAAATGCCACAAAATAGCCTGCTTCAATAAATGTTTCCACAATTTTGTTCCCTATGCCGTTTGCGCCGCCTGTAATAACTGCTAAAATAATTAAAACCTCCTTAGTTATTGCGCTTCCACAGTATTTTTAATAATATTTTCAACAAAGTTTTTTATTTCTTCAATGTTGTTAATTCTGTAAGTTCTTTTTGTAAAATATGCATAGTCATTTAATAGCTTGTTTTCAAAAAACAAAATTTGCAAATTGTTATTAATACCTCTCCCGCGTATTGCAATAGCAATTGTTTCATCTGCAATGTATGGTATATGTTTATCCATATTTCGGTATAGTTTGCTTTTTAACAATATGTTTTCAAAATTTCTAATTTGTTTTTCATTTAAAGTTATAGTTTGAGTGTTTGGGGCTTTAATTGTTATGTCAATAAAATAGCTGTAATTAAACTTAATACGTACCGGAACTATCCAATAAGCCCAGCTTGGAATGCTTGCAACACTTACTAAAATTAGTATAATTGCCGCATATGTTGGTTTAAGATTTTGCTTCTTAAAAAGGAAGGAAAATAACGTATACAGCGCAGCAGCAGTTGTTAATATAGTTATAAGTTCCATTTAAAACATCCCTTTCTTTTCTAAGATATATTAAATTAATTGTTAAGTCAATACTTTTGTCTTTGCTTATTGCACATGTTATCTGCTATAATTAGGCGTTATAAAAAATAGGAGGTTTTGTATTAATGAAGCTACAGCCAATTACAGAAACATTAAAGCTAAACTACATGCCCTATGCAATGAGCGTTATTGTTTCAAGGGCAATTCCGCAAATAGACGGCTTTAAGCCTTCCCATAGAAAATTGCTATACACAATGTATAAAATGGGCTTACTTACAGGCGCAAAAGTTAAATCTGCAGATGTTGTAGGGCAAACTATGAAGTTAAATCCGCATGGAGATGCCGCAATTTACGAAACGCTTGTTAGGCTTACAAGAGGCAATGAAGCGCTTTTGCACCCTTTCATAGATTCAAAAGGAAATTTTGGTAAGCAATACTCAAAAGATATGTCTTATGCTGCCAGCCGCTATACAGAAGTTAAACTTGATAGCATTTGTTGTGAATTATTTGAAAACATTGAAAAGGACGAATCAATTTTTATAGACAACTATAACGGAACTACAAAAGAACCAATGCTTTTTCCAACTACATTTCCAAACATACTCGTTACTCCAAACTATGGAATTGCTGTTGGTATGGCAAGTTCTATATGTAGCTTTAATTTAAAAGAAGTTTGCGAAGCAACAATTGCCTATATTAAAAACAGAAATTGCGACTTAACGCAATATTTGCTTGCCCCCGACTTTTCAACGGGTGGACAATTAATTTACAAAAAAAGCGAAATGGAAACTATATATAATACCGGAAAAGGCAGCTTTAAAATCCGCTCTAAATACACGTTTGACAAAAATAACAATTGCATTGAAGTTACACAAATACCGTACACAACAACTGTTGAAGCAATAATTGATAAAATTGCAGCTTTAGCTAAATCAGGGAAAATAAGAGAAATAAATGATATAAGAGATGAAACAGACTTAAACGGGCTTAAAATAGCAATCGATATTAAAAAAGGAACTAACCATGAAGTTTTAATGCATCGCCTTTTTGCGCTTACTACTCTTTCAGATAGTTCAAGCGTAAATTTCAATGTATTAATTGAAGGCAAGCCAAAAACTCTTTCTATTTATGAAATATTGGAAGAATGGATTAAGTTTAGAATCGACTGCATAAAGCGTCAAACTGTATATGATATTAACAAAATTTCCGAAAAGCTTCACATTTTATATGGGCTTTCTAAAATTATTTCAAACATTGATAAAACTATAGAAATAATAAGAGAAACAGAGCAAGACAAGCTTGTTGTTAAAAATATTATGGAAAACTTCAAAAGCCTTGAAATTGATGAGATTCAAGCAGAATTTATTTCAGAAATAAAATTAAGAAACTTAAATAAACAATATATAGCTTCTAAAATTAGCGAAATTGAAAGTTTAGAAAATCAGCTTTCAAACTTAAATTTGTTAGTTAAAGATAATGCAAATATCGAAAAACTTATTTGCAAGCAGCTTAAAGAAGTTGTTAAAAAATACGGCAAAGCAAGAAAAACCGAAATAATTTATGATGATGCAAGTATTAACGTTAGCCAGCAAAAGCTTATTGATGACTACAACATTAAGCTGTTTTTAACAGCCCACAACTATTTTAAAAAAATACCAATGACTTCACTCAGACAAGCAACAGAGCAAAATTTAAAAGACGATGACTTTATTGTGTCGGAAATTGAAACAACAAACAAGGCAGATGTTTTATTTTTTTCTAATAAGCAAAATGTATATAAAGCCAAGGCATATGAACTTTTAGATTGCAAAGCTTCATTAAGAGGCGAATATTTAACAAATCTTTTAACATTATCAGAAGATGAACAAATTATTTGCATTGCCGCAACAACAGACTATAGCGAAAATATGTTTTTTGCATTTGAAAACGGAAAAGCCGCCAAAATTGCAATAAATGCATATGCAACAAAAGTTAACCGCAAAAAGTTAATTAACGCCTATTCCGATAAATCGCCGCTTGTTTTTGCCGAATGTATTAAAAGTGACAAAGATTATATTTTTATATCAAATTTAAATAAAGCTATGCTTTTTAATACTAAAGTTATTACACAAAACACAACCAAAGGTTCTTCCGGAATACAAATATTAAAGCTTAGAAAATCTGGCAGCTTAAACAAAGTTTTAAGCAAAGAAAACTTTGTTAATGAAAAAGAAAAAGATGTAGAATATTACAGAGCGTTAAAAATTCCATCTATTGGGAAAGTATTGTAAAACATCATTGATTTTGTTTCAAAATTATGCTAAATTAATTTAGAAAACTAAAAAACAAAGGGGGAGTTTGATTTATGTTAATAATTATTGGTTGCGCTGTAACATCAATTATATTAGCTATCATTTGTGCGGTTTTAATGATAAGAAGCAACAAACTTGAAAAAAAGTTAAAAACATATGCTGATATTTTAGACGCAATGCCCGTTTCTGTTTCCGTAACAGACAATGATGGAAAATGGACATTTATTAACAAGCAAATGGAAAAAATGGTTGGCTATGACCGAGAGCAAGCTTATGGAAAATATCGCAACACCCTTAAAGATGGTCAAAGCAGTCAAGGAAACGGGCAAACTTTATGTGAATTTAAAGGAAACAAGTACCAAGTTAATGCAAGCTTGCTTCATAACAAAAATCAAGATAAAATCGGGCAAGTGGAAGTATTTACCAACATTTTTGAGGAACTTTTAGCTAAAAAAGAGGAAATTAAACCTATTGAAGTTCCTGTCATAAACATAACTTCAACCCCCGAATACGTTTCAATGTTAAGCCAAAAAAATGAGGAATTAGAAGACTTAAAATACAGTATTCAAAAATACATTGGTATATTAGATGCAATACCTTTCCCTATTTCTGCAACAGATATTAATGGTAACTGGATTTTTGTTAACAAATCTACAGAAGATATGATTAAAGCCAAAAGGGAATCTTTATACGGCTTGCCTTGCAGCAATTGGAAAGCAGATATTTGCGATACTGAAAAATGCGGCATACGCGCATTAAAGAGCGGAAAGAGCCATACCGAATTTGTAAGTGGAGGCAATAATTACCAAGTTAAACTTGGTTATATTTATGATTCGGCAAGAAATAAAATAGGCCACGTTGAAGTTGTGGAAGATGTAACAGAGTTAATTGTTCTTGCTAAAAATAGTAATTTATTAAATTCTGTATGCGAATCTTGCCTAGATTTAAAGCAAACCGCAATTTCTGTTTCGAAAAATACAGAAACTCTTTCAAGCGCAATAGTTCAACAAGCTCAATTAATTGATACGCAAGCACATTCTGTTGGAGAAATTTTGAATCAAGCTTCCGAGAATTCAAACCATACTGAAAAAGTGCGTAATGTTTCGCTTGAATCAATAGAAATGGTTAAAGCAAGCAACTCACAAATGGAACAGCTTTTAGAAGCTATGAAAGAAATAAATTTAAAATCATCTGAAATTGGCAAAATAATTAAAACTATTGAAGACATTGCATTCCAAACGAATTTATTGGCATTAAACGCTGCTGTTGAAGCAGCAAGAGCAGGAACTGCCGGAAAAGGCTTTGCTGTTGTTGCTGAAGAAGTTAGAAACCTTGCAACAAAAAGTGCCGATGCCGCTAAAGATACAACCAAGTTAATAGAAAGTTCTATTGAAGCTGTAAATAACGGCGCAAAAATTGCAAAGGAAACGGCAAATTCATTATTCAAAGTCGTTGAAAAATCTGGTGAGATGAATAATATAATAACCGAAATTTCAGGCAATACTTCAGAACAAGTTCAATCTGTAAATCAGTTAATGTTAACTTCAGATAAGCTTTCTTCCACTATGTATTCTTTTGAAACTACAACAAAAGAGGCTGTTCAAGCTGCCGATAACCTTATTCACCAAATTTTAAACTTAACTGATTTTATAATTAAATCTAAATAATTTTTACAAGGGGTGGTAAAAAATGATAGCAGAAAAAATGAAATCTCTAGTTGCAAACAGCTCAATAATTAGAGCTATGTTTGAAGAAGGAGAACGCCTTGCCGCAATTTACGGCAAAGAGAATGTTTTTGATTTTAGCTTGGGAAATCCAAATGCAGAACCACCAAGTGCTATTAGTGAAGCAATTGTAGAAGCTTTGCGTCAGCCAAATATTCACGCATATATGAACAATTCGGGTCACGAAGATGTTCGGCAAAAAATTGCACAACACTTAAACGATAAGCACAATACATCTTTTACCCAAAAAAATATTATTATGACCGTTGGCGCTGCAGGAGGGCTCAATGTTGTTTTAAAATCTATTTTAAATCCTGCGGATGAAGTTATTTTGTTTGCTCCTTATTTTGGGGAATATGCAAATTACGTTTCAAATATGGACGGGAAAATAGTTGTTGTTTCAGCAAACACAGAAACATTCCAACCAAACCTTGAAGAATTTGAACAAAAAATAACTAAAAGAACAAAAGCTGTAATTGTTAATAGCCCAAACAATCCAAGTGGTGCAGTTTATTCAGAACAAACATTAAAAACGTTATCAGACATTTTATATCGTAAACAAAACGAATTTTCAACCGATATATATTTAATTTCAGATGAACCATACAGACAGCTTGTATATGGAGATGTTTTTGTTCCCTTTATAACAAAATATTATAAAAATTCATTTGTTGTATATTCTTTTAGTAAGTCTTTGTCGTTGCCGGGCGAAAGAATTGGGTATATTGTTATTTCTTCCAACCTTGACTGTTTCGACGAAGCTGTTGTTGCACTTAGTGTTTCAAACCGAATTTTAGGCTATGTTAATGCGCCATCTATGTTTCAGCGTGTTGTTGCAAAGTGCATTAACGTAAACGTTGATATGACCGTTTATGAACAAAACATGAATTTATTATATAATACGTTTACGCGTTTAGGCTTTGAATGTGTTAAACCACAAGGAGCATTTTATATTTTCCCGCGTGCTTTAGGCAATGATGGTAAAAAGTTTTGCGAAGCGGCTAAAGAGTTCAATTTATTGCTTGTTCCCGGCGGTGCTTTTGGTTGCCAAACACATTTTAGAGTTGCATTTTGTTTTTCAACTGAAATGGTTGAAAGGTCAATTGCTCAATTTGAGAAATTAGCACAAAAAATTAAAAATACTTTATAACATAAAAGTAAATACATTTTTCATAAAAATAGCCACCCATCAGGGTGGCTATAATTAATTATTCAAAAGGTGTAAAGTTGCTGTCTCCAAGAACAACATTTTTCCAATTTGATGTTGCTTGGAATAATTTAACTAAGTCTTTAGTATCAATAACGTTGTCAGCAACTGTGTCTGCAGCAAGTAAGCCGTTAGCTGTAATTTCATTTGTAGCAGATGCCCATTTAGCTAAATATTGAAGTAGTAAAACTACGTCTGCTGTATTTACTTCACCGTCTTGGTTAACGTCGCCGTAAAGAATTTCAGAGCCGCCTTCTTCAACAACTACTTTTCCAGGAGTGCAAGTAATTTCAACATCTTCATATGTTTCATTTGAAATTCCGCCTGGTTTGTAGCTAACTGTAAGCGGAGTATCTCCAACAACTGTTCCCGGTTTAACTTGGAAACTAACAGAAAGAATATCGCCATCTACACTTATATCTTCGTGATTTCCCCAAACAAAAGTTAAATAATCAAGTTGCGCTGGAGTTTTTCCTGGTTCATTATAGTTTGATACAAACGATGTTCCTGTTTCAGCAAACATTCCATGTTTTACATAACCTGCAGGAACAAGTTTAGTTTTGTCATATTCAAGCTTAAGCACCATAGCGCTAATGCCTGGGTTGTTTTCTAAGTTTAATTTAACAGTTACTGTTTCGCCTGCTTTACCAGTTGCTTCTCCTACTGTTAAAGTTGCAGTGCCTACTGGGTCTGATAATTTTCTAAATTTAGCAGTTAAAACAACGTTTTCAGAAGGCATTACAAATGAGTTTCCTACTATAGCAGTTCCGTTGTATTTAAGGCTTCCTTGAACTAATTCATATCCGCCTGCAGCAATTGTTGAAACGTTAACAGTTTCTCCCGCTTTTGCTATAGCTGTTGATGAAGTTACAATACCACCGATTATGCTGTTGTCAACTTCTACTTTATAAGAACCTTCAACTTGTTCTGATGAAGCTAAAATCCTTATTTCAGATGCTGCTGCATGATCGTTGTTGTTTGTGTCTGTTGCAAAAATCATAACATGAGTTGCATATACTGTTGGGAATGCTATTTCGTTCCAGCCTGTTGTTACCCAATTGTCAAAAGTTTTAATTGTTTTGTAAGTTGCGCCGTTATCGTCGCTAATTCTAATTTCGCCTTTCTTTATGTTGCCATTAGCACCAGCATTAGGGCGTGGTAAATATCTAATTCCTGCAACAGGTGTTAATTTGCCTAAACCAATGCTAATCCATTTTTGAGCAGCTGTTGGTTTCGTACCACCTGCATAGTTTGTATGCCACCATGAATCCGGGTTGTTGTCTATTGCAAATTTTGCAGGACCGTCGCCTAATGTTCCGCTATTTGCATGTTCTGTTCCTGCTATTGCCGTTAAGCCTGCAAGTGGAAGTTCATATATACTTCCAATTGTTTCTGAAACAGGAGTTTCCAAAGCACCTGTTTTTGTTGCGCTTGTTACAACAGCTTTAATTTTATTACGTTCATCTGCTAAAACTACTGTGTAACTATCGCCTGTTGCTCCTGATATTACTGTTTCTTTGCCTGTGCTTGAATCAATTCTAATCCATTGATACGTTAAGTCGCTTGCGTTAATATTTGATTTAACAATAGTTAATACATCGCCAGCTTGAGGTTTAGTTTTGCTTAATGAAATAGCACCTTGAAGTTCGTTTTCTGCTGCTAATTCAAATTGTGCATAAATAACAACGTTTGTTTCTGGCATTTTAAAGCTTCCGTTTTCAATTAAAATGTTATTTGCTCTTAAGCCGTTTTGTTTTAATTTATAACCTGTATTAGGAATTGCAGTAATAGTTATTTGGTCGCCATCAACTGCTGCGTTTTTGCTAACTTGAACAATTCCGTTTTGAATTTCTTTTGAAACTGAAATTGTAAATGCAGCTTGTTGTCTAACAAGGCGTGAGCTTGCTGTTTTTAAAGCAGATATTGCAGCTTTAATTTCTTCTTTAGTTGCAGAAGGGTTGTTTAAAACTGTTTCTGCATTTTGTAATGCTTCAGCAAATGCTGCCCATGTTGCAGGTGTGTATGCAGATTCAACTTTTGTATCATTTTTAGCAATAGCTTCTTCTAAGTTTTCGCCATAATATACTGTTAAATCATCTATAATGCCTTTGAAAGAATTAGTTTTGCTTCCTATTCTTTGCATAGGTGTAACTAATGTTGCATTGAAGCCGCCTGTTATTTGTTTATTTAAAGTAAATGTGTTTGTTTCTCCATAAGCGTTTGTAACAGTTAATGTTGATTGTTTTAATTCACTTGAAAGCCTAATTTTAACCCATTCATTTTCAGGTAATGCATAGTCGAATGAATAATCAACAACACCTCTTGAGAAACCGAACTTACCTGTTCCTTTTTGAACTGCCTTAATTCTTATTGCTTCAACTTCAAAGTCTTTTGTTGATTCAAATAAAATTTGTTCTTCTGCATAGCCTGTTGCGTCTTTTTTAACCCAAAATTCAATTGGATTTTCAAGCCCTAAGTTCATAATAGGCGTTTCAACATAGCTTTCGCCGCCTTTTAATTGAAGACCGTTTCCGTTTTTGCCAGAAGTTGTTTCAACATTAACTTTGTTTAAAACGTTATTTTGGTTGCCTGAATTATCTGTTATATTTTCTGAATTAAAATCATAGCTTAAAGCTTTGTTAGTTTCGGATTTTTCAGTTAAGTATGGGTTTGTTCTTGGTGCTTGTGCTGTTATTTTAGATAAAGCAACCATTTGGTTGTAAGTTTTGTCTTTACCGTAGCCCCATAATTTTTCAGCCAAAGCCGGAATTGGACCATAAATACGGTCATAAATATCTATGTTTGTTAAACCGTTTTCACTCTTATCAACCATGTCATTCCAAAGAGCAAATGTTCCACCTAAAAATTGAGTTGAACCTATTGGAATATTTGTTCCGCCAAAATTGTTTGATTTCCAGCTGTTGTATAAATATTCTGCATTTAAGTAGTCGCCATAGTAGCCGGCATCAGGAACTATATACAAGCCACCGCTATCAAGCGTGTTAATTAATTTATAGCCTTGTTTATACATATCTGAAGGTATTGAGAACCCATATGACCAAATATTCATTTGAACATTTTCAGAACGTACAGGAGTTGTTCCTGGTGCATAGCTTAGCGCACCCCAAAGACGAACTTGTCTGCCTGTATCTTGAACATATTCAATCATGTTATCTGTAAATGACCTAAATGCTTCTCTGCCGTTTTGTAAATCGTTTTCAATTGTAAATTCGTCTGTTCCAATGTGAACTATTGTGTCTTGTCTGAAAACAGGATTTTCACCAGACATATATTCTTCAAAAATAGATTTTGCAAAAGGCAATGCTTCTGGTTTTCTAACATCAATATGGTCTGCTTGTCTTCCAACCGAACCAACTTTTAAGTCTGGTCTTATTCTTGTGAATGGTAAAGAATGGGCAGGCATATCAAATTCAGGAATTATGTTAACGCCAAGTACTTTTGAATAATCAATAAGGTTTCCAAATTGTTCCTTAGTATAATACAAATCTTCTGAAGTTAACTTTACTGTTCCGTCTTGTGAAGTTTTGTCAGATTCAAGCCTAAAGCCTGAATAAGCATCCATTGGATTTTCCCCTACATTGCTGTATCTTTCTAAGAAAATGTAGTTGTCATTTAAATGTATATGGAAGTCGTTCATTTTATACCATGCCATATTTTTCATAACTTCATATACAAAGTCTAAGCCAAAAGGTTTTCTTGCAACGTCAAGCATAAACCCTCTTACTTCATCACGTGGGTAATCTCTAACTAATCCTTTTGGAATTGTTGTTCCGGTTTGTTTTAAAATTTGAAGAATTGTTCTTGTTGACCAAAATGCTCCAATTTCGTGCGCTGCTTCTATTTTAATTCCGTCTGCTATTTCCATGAAATAGCCTTCTTTTTTAAGCCCTTCGCCTTCTACTAATGTGAAGAAGAAATCGTTTGCAGAAGCAGATGTTCCAGTAACTATTTGAATGTCGTTTCCTGTTATATCTTTATAGTCAGCTGCAAATTCTGTAGCCATAGGGCTTAATTTAGCTTCGTCTTTAGAGTCTAAAACGATTTTGCTTGAAGCTGATGTTGCAAAGTTTCCGTTATGTCCATACCATTCTTTAAGCTCAGGAATAACTTGAGGTTTTGCATTTTCGCCTTTGCCTTCATATAAGCCCGGAACTATAGTTTTTAGTTCTTCGGTTTCTGCAATTTCGTCACCTTTTTTAATTCTGAAGTTCATTGTAACTTCCATGTTAACTAAAGGTTTATGTATTGTTAAATCTCTATCAATAATTTGTTCAAAGTCTGCGCCAATAAATTCAATTTCAAATCCTGCAGGAACTTCTGGCATAGTCATTTTAGTATTTGTTGCCAAAATTACAGGTGCAGTTATTTCTGCTGCAACTTGAGCAGCTGTTGCATCGCTCGTAACTTTTGATGGTCTTTGATATACTTCAAATTCGTAAACAGAAACTGTTGCCCAATCAACACCATCGCTATTTGATAAGAAATTTTCTATATCAAGTTCAATGTATCTTGCTCTAATTGAATTTGGAAGTGTTATTTTTTCTCTAAGAGTTGTTGGCGCTATTGTTTTTGTAAATACAGTTTGCCAATTTTCTCCGTCGATTGATGTAATTATTTTATAATCTGTTGCATTGCGTCTTTCCCATTCAATTATAAATTCTTGAACTGTTTCTTCTTGCCCTAAGTCAACTTGAAGTTGTTTTTTGTTAATTCCAACTGAGCTTGCCCATCTTGATTGACGGCTTATAACTCCATCAAAAGCTTTATCTGCAGTAAAACTTGTTGCAGCTTCGTATCCATTTGTCCAGGCAGATTTGTTCAATGCCAAATTAACGTTTTCAGGAAGTTCTTCCCCATAAACTTCAAATTCATATACAGAAACTGTTGGGTAATCAATACCTTCGCTATTTGCAATGAAGTTGTCTATAACAAGTTTTATATACCTTGCAGCAACTGGTGATTCTAAAATTATAGTTTCTTTAAACTCTGTTGGTAATTCTGTTTGTGCATAAACTTCTGTCCAATCAGTTCCGTCTGTTGAAACAACAATTTTATAGTCGTTTGCATTTCTTCTTTCCCAATCAATAGCAAAATCTGTAATTACTCTTTCTTCTTCTAAATCAACTTGAAGCCATTTTTGGTTAATTCCTGTATTGCTTCCCCATCTTGTTCTTCTGTTAGCTCTGTCTGTAATGCCATCAAAAGCATATGCTGCAGCAACGCTTCCAGCTTCATCACCGCTTGAAGAAGCAGGTTTATTTAAAGCTAAGTTAACTTTTTCAACTGGATTAACTGGAGTAGTATTTTCTCCATAAACTTCAAATTCGTATATTGAAACAGTGTCCCAATCAACTCCGCCGCCAATATCTGCTAGTTGGAAATCGTCTATAACTAATTTAACGTATCTTCCATCAACAGGAGCAGACAATACTATTTCTTCTTTATATGTTTGCGAAGGTTCTGTTCCAACAAAAACAGGTTCTCCAAAATCTTCTGTGTCGTTTGATATGTAAAGTTTGTAGTCTGTTGCGTTGCGTCTTTCCCAATTAATAATAATTTCAGTAATAGTTTCTTCTTGACCTAAGTCAATTTGAATCCATTTTTGGTCGACCCCGTTTGCACTCGCCCATCTTGTTGTAGCATCTCCATCAAAAGCTTTTTCAATTGTAAGGTTGGAGCCTTCATGTCCGTTTGCTTGCACAGACTTGTTTAAAGCTAAATTAACTTTTCCATTTAAGGGACTAATAGTTGCTTGTTGCTCTGCAACTTCTGCATTTTCTTCGGCATTTTCTTCTGGTTGTTCTTCAACAATGCCTTCTTCAGCTTCAGCATTAGAAACTATTGCTTCTTCTTGTGCTGATTGGTCAGCGAAAGCTAAAGTTGGCACATATGTAAAGCACATAATAAATGCCAAAAGGTATGCCAAAATCTTTTTGTTCACCATAACCTTCCTACCTCTTTCATATTAAATTTTTGTTAATGTTTAAATATTACAACATTCTTTTAAAAATGTCAACAAAGTTGTATAAATATATCGTTTAAAATATGAATGGTATTTTGTGTATAACAAATATATAAATAAATATAGCATAATGCACAATTATTTAGCAAAAAAATTGTTTAAATTATATCATTGAACATATTGACTGGTTTTGCAAAATAACATATACTAATTTTGTGAAGTTTTTACTATAATAATTTTGGGAGGTTGATATTTTTGCAAAGCTTTGAATATGTCATAAAGGATAAGTTGGGGCTTCATGCACGCCCAACAGGGCTTCTTATTAAGCAAACATCTCAATTTAAAAGCGACATCAAAATTTTTAAAGGCGAAAAATCTGCAAACTTCAAACGACTATTTGATGTTATGGGGCTTTCGGTTGTATGCGGTGATAAAGTTAGGGTTGAAATTTCGGGAGAAGACGAATCTTCTGCTCTAAGCCATATCAAGTCATTTTTTGAATCTAACTTTTAACGAGGTGCTCTATGGAAGCTTTAAAAGGTACTTCTGCATCTAAAGGTATTTCTATAGGAAAAGTTGCGGTTTATAAAAAAGAAACTGTTTCCATAAATGAGTCTAAAATTGAAGATGTAAAAGCGGAAGTTGAAAGGCTTGAAAACGCCTTAAACATTTCTGTTACTCAGCTTAATGAGCTTTATTCACATGCCCTGAATACTGTTTCTGAACAGCAAGCTGCAATTTTTGAAGTTCATGCCATGATGCTTGAAGATTACGATTACAGAGAATTTGCAAAGGAATTAATACTTGAAAACAGTTGCAGTGCTGAATATGCAATTAAAAAAACAAGCGATGTTTTCTCGGAAAGATTTGCAAGCCTCGACAACGAATACATGCGTGCAAGAGCAGCAGACGTTAAAGACGTTTCAAATAAAGTTCTTAAAGTTCTTTTAAATCAAGGCGATGGCTTGAATTTTTCAGAACAAGTTATTTTGGCAGCAGAAGATTTATTGCCAAGCGAAACTGTTTCTATTGATAAATCCAAGGTTTTAGGTATTTTAACAAAATTAGGTTCTAAAATTTCTCATAGCGCTATTTTGGCAAGAACAATGGATATTCCTGCTGTTGTTGCATTAGATAGCGAATTTGAAAAGCTTAAAGACGGAGATTTTGTTATTTTAGACGGCGCATCTGGAAAAGTTTTTATAAACCCTGATGAAGAAACGTTAACAAAATACCAAAAAGAGCAAGGAATTTATTTAAAGAAAAAAGAACTTTTGAAAGAGCTTGTTGGCAAAAAAGCCATAACGCTAGATGGCGTGCATATTGAACTTAATGCAAATATAGGCCATCCGTCCGATGTTTCTATTTGCCATGAAAATGATGCAGACGGAATAGGGCTATTTAGAAGCGAATTTATTTACATGGACTCCGAAGACTTCCCAAGTGAAAATACACAGTTTGAAATCTACAAACAAGTTCTTTCTGAAATGAACGGAAAACGTGTAATAATTAGAACGCTTGACTTAGGAGCAGATAAACACGCCCCATACTTTGATTTAGGCAAGGAAGACAACCCAGCACTTGGCTACAGGGCTTTAAGAATTTGTTTAAAACGCCCAGATATTTTCACGCCTCAATTAAAAGCGCTTTTGCGTGCTTCCATTTTTGGAAAACTTGCTATAATGTTTCCAATGGTTGTTTCTTTGGAAGAAGTTTTAGAAATTAAAAAATGTATCGCAGATGTTAAAAAGCAGCTAGATGACGAAAATATACCATACTCTAACGATATTGAATATGGAATTATGGTTGAAACACCTTCTGCTGCAGTAATTACAGATATTTTAGCTAAAGAAGTAGACTTTTTTAGCATAGGAACAAACGACTTAACACAATACACCCTAGCTTGCGACCGTATGAATTCTTCTATAGAAGAAATTTATAACCCCCGTGCATTGGCAATTTTAAGACTTATTGCTTTAACAGTTAAAAATGCACACAAGCACGGCAAATGGGTTGGAATTTGCGGGGAATCGGCGGCAGATTTAGAATTAACAGGGTTATATTTAAAAATGGGGGTAGACGAACTTTCTGTTTCCCCTGCTAGCTTGCTTGAACTTAAAAATAAAATCATACACATTAACACAAAAGACGTTGACGACAGCTTTTTAAGTTTTGGCATCTAACTTAATTAAAAATGAAATCTAATGCAAACACTGTATTAATTACATCTTGTTAAGGAGGTATATTACATCGTGAATAACTTGACATCTTTCCTAGAAAAACTAGGAAAGGCGCTAATACTTCCCCTTGCTTTATTACCTATTGCAGCTGTTATGCTTGGAGTTGGGCAACCGGGTTTTTTGAATTTACCTTTTTTTGCGGCCGCAGGTGATGCGTTTTTTTCAAACCTTCCATTGCTGCTTGCAATTGGTATCGCCGTTGGTTTTGCAGGTGATGGAAACGGAGCTGCAGGGCTTGCAGGCGCTATAGGTTTTTTTGTTTTAAACGGTACTGCTTCGGCAACATTTACATGGATTACGGGAAATTTCGCAGGTCTTGCTTCTGTTTATGAAGGTGTTTCAAAAATCGACACAACATACTTCGGCGGCGTTATTGCCGGTATTGTTGCCGGGTTTGCCTATAATAAATATAAAAGCGCAAAACTTCCAGATTGGCTTGGATTTTTCGGCGGACGCCGTTTCGTTCCAATCATGACAAGTTTCTTTACGTTTATTACAGGTTTTATTTTTGGTTTTATTTGGCCTTTTGTTCAAAGGCTTTTGGATAGCTTCGGAAATGCTGTATAAATTTTAGTTAACTTACATAACATAGCATTTCAAACACATATTTTTAACTTTATATTAATACAAAAGACGTTAATAATAGCTTTTAAGTTCCACCATTTAAATTTTAATTAAGAATAAAAGAATAAAAAGCCCATGCAAAATGCTGTGCTATTTATCATTTCTAAAGGAGGTATATACATCATGAAAGATTTTTTAGCTTCTCTCCAAAAATTAGGAAAAGCATTAATGCTTCCGATTGCTTCATTGCCGGTTGCAGCTATTATGCTTAGAGTTGGGCAACCAGAACTTTTGAATTTGCCATTTATTGCAGCTGCCGGTGATGCACTTTTTGCAAACCTTCCATTGCTGTTTGCAATTGGTGTTGCTGTTGGCTTTGCAAGCGACGGAAACGGAGCTGCTGGGCTTGCAGGTGCTATAGGTTACTATGTTTTAAACGGAACTGCTTCGGCAACTTTTACATGGATTACAGAAAACTTTGCAGGTCTTGCTTCTGTTTATGAAGGTGTTTCAAAAGTTAATACAGCACATTTCGGCGGTATTATCGCTGGTTGTATTGCAGGATTTGCTTATAATAAATATAAAAGTGCAAAACTTCCAGATTGGCTTGGATTCTTTGGCGGACGCCGTTTCGTTCCAATCATGACAAGTTTCTTCACATTTGCTACAGGTTTTGCTTTTGGTTTTATTTGGCCATTTATTCAAAAACTTTTAGATGGCTTCGGACATACTCTTTCAAACCTTGGTTTGGTTGGGGAATTTATTTACGGTTTCTTAAACAGGGTATTGCTTGCTGTTGGTTTACACCACGTTTTAAATACGTACTTCTGGTTCCAATTTGGAGACTTCACAAAAGCAGATGGTACTGCTGTTGCCGGTGACTTAAACCGCTTCTTTGCAGGAGACCCAACAGCTGGTAACTTTATGACAGGGTTCTTCCCAATTATGATGTTTGCTCTTCCTGCGGTTGCACTTGCATTTTATGTTACAGCAAAGAAAGAAAACCAAGCTGCTCTTGGCGGTGCGTTACTTTCTGTTGGTTTAACAGCATTTTTAACAGGTATTACAGAACCTATCGAATTTATGTTCCTTTTCTTAGCACCTGTTCTTTTCGTTATTCATGGTCTTTTAACAGGGCTTTCAATGGCGTTGTGTAGTGCTTTGGGAATTAAACTTGGGTTCGGCTTCTCTGCCGGTCTTTTCGACCTTTTATTAAACTGGGGTATAAGCACAAAACCTTTCTTAGGCGTTGTTTTAGGCTTAATTTTTGGTGCTGCATATTTCTTCTTATTCGTATTTGTTATTAAGAAATTCGACTTAAAAACACCAGGTCGTGAAGAAGATGAAGAAAGTGCAAGCTTTGGCGATATGGTTAAAAAACACGGTATGAACGGTCTTGCTAAAAAATATGTTGATGTTTTAGGCGGAAAACAAAATATTAAAGAAATTGAAGCTTGTATTACACGTATCAGACTTGTTTTGGTAAGCAATAAAGAAGTTGACGAAAAAGCTGTTAAAGCATTAGGCGCTTCTGCAATAACAAAAGCAGGAAGCCAAATTACTCAAGTTATCGTTGGTACAAAAGCAGAGCTTTTAGTTGATGAAATGAAAAAATATCTTAAATAATATTGGATAGGCAGGTAATCTAAATGTTTTCATTCTTTAACAAAAATAATCCTCAAGTTTTATCTCCTTTAACAGGAGAATGCGTTGCAATTTCAGACGTTCCAGATCCTGTGTTTTCTGATAAAATTTTAGGCGACGGCGTTGCAATTATTCCCCAAAACGGTATTGCTGTTGCTCCTGTTGATGGCGAAATTTTGCAAATTGCACATACACATCATGCAATTGGAATTAAAACAGATGATGGATTAGAACTTTTAGTTCACTTAGGCATAGATACAGTTAAGCTTAACAAAGAAGGCTTTAAAGTTGTTGTTGAAGTTGGGCAAAAAGTTAAATGTGGCGATAAGCTAATAGAAATGGATATTCCATTAATTGAAAGCAAAGGATTTAAAGTTATAACTCCTTGCGTTGTAACTAATATGGATGAAGTTAAAACTTTCTCTCCTGTTTATGGAAAAGTTACTGCTGGAGAAACTGCCGTTTTAACTTATAAAATGAAATAACACAATATGAAAAAACCGGCATTGCACAAAAAGCGATGTCGGTTTTTTATTTTAAAACACCTTTTCAAAAGACCTTTTAAATGCAAAAGGTCTTTTTTATGCCTTTTTTATAGGTTTTTATCTGTCGGCTTATGTCGTTTTTGCACTGTAAAAAAACATTTTTGCATGACACTAATTGCCATATATTGCATATAATGTATGTTATTGTTTAATAAAATATACGAAGGAGGAAACAAATATGGAGATTCCTACAAACATAAAGCAAATCGGCACAATTGGCGAAGGTATGCGAATTTATGTTGAAGATTATGTTTGTACATATTTGCAGCAATATTGTGAATCGGCCGGATACGAAGAACGGCTTGCAATATTGGTTGGCAAGCATTTAATTATTGATAACCAGATGGTGCTTTTTATAAGCGGAGCAATTCAAGGTATTCATACAAAAGCCGACAAAGGAATTACAACGTTTACCGAGCAAATGTGGGACTTTTGCAGAGAAGAAATACGAAAATATTTCAAAGGGCTTGAAATTGTCGGCTGGGCTCAATCTCAACCGGGGTTCGGAACATTTTTAAATACAAATTATTCAACATACCATATAAATAATTTTACAAACCCACACCAAGTTCTTTTTGTAATAGACCCAGTCGAAAAGGTGAATACTTTCTTTTGTTTAGACAAAGAAACCGGCAGCTTGGCAGAAACAAGAGGATATTTTATATATTACGATAAAAACAGAGGAATGCATGAATATATGCTAAATAACAAAGTAATTGTAGATTCTGTTAAAGAAATTAAAGAAAAGCAAAAAGAAGTTGGAAATGCCGGAGAAGAAATTGATGAAACACCTTTGGGGCTTTTAATGAGTAGAAAGAAAAACAACACCCCAAAGCGAGCAAATGCAGTAACGGACCAGCGCAAAACAGTTAACATGCTTGTTTCGCTAAGTGCAGTTTTGCTTTTGGTTTGTGTTATTATGGGGGCAGGTTTAATTCAAAGCGATGAAAGAATTTCACTAATGGAAAAGCAGTTAACGCAGCTAAATACAGCGTACCGTGATTTACTTGTTCAAATTAAAGATGGCAAAACAGAGGCTGTTTTCGCTGCACAATCTACTTTAACCGAAGATGAAGATACAGAAGCTAAAATGCTTGAAGCTTTGCGCCAAAACACCAATGAACAGTTAACACAACAACCAAATGTAATAGAACAGCCAATAGTTGAACCTATAGTTCAAGCAACGCCAGAACCCGTTACAACTGCAGTTGAACCTGTAGCCGAACCTATAGTTGAAGCACCACAGCAAACACCCGAGCCAACACCGCAACCAACTTCAGAACCAGCAACAAATGCAACACCAGAAGAATTATCAAATTCAACATCATTAGAAGTTCCCGATACATATACAGTTGAAAAAGGCGATAACTTGGGAAGTATTAGTTTCAAATTTTATGGCACAACTAAAATGATTGATAAAATAATGGAAATTAATGATATGGACAACCCAGATACGCTATTTTACGGTAAAGTTATTAAGTTGCCAAAGCCATAAGTTTAATATGAATTTAATATTAATTAAAATGGGCGCACAAAAAAGTGCGTCCAATTTAGCTTGACAACTGTAAATTTTTGTCATATTATACTTATATAGATAATAATGTTAAAATACTAACAGTTGGGAGGCTATGTTATGTTAAGCGGCGAGCAACGCCTAACGTCAGTCGAAACAATAGCGTTAATGATAACGCATGAAATTAAAAATCCTTTGTCTTTAATTAAAGCCAATCTTGATTACATAGAATTTTGCGATACAAACAAGGTTTTTTTAAGAAACTATGAAGTTATGAGAAACGGGATAAATAAAGCAAATAATATGATAACAGATTTTGTTCATTTGTTAAAATCGCCATGTAACGAGATTTCAAAAGTTGATGTTTTTTCAATAATTGATGATATAATAAATAACTACAAAGCATCTTTGCCTTTAATTAATGTTCGCTTTAACTTTAAACATGATAAGCCCCAATTTGTTTTAGGGAACAAAACTTTATTAAGCTTGCTTTTTAGCAATATTTTAAAAAACGCTGTCGAAGCCATAGAAGCTATTGAAGAAACAGGGCAAATTAGAAAAGGAATTATTAATATTAAATACGAAACTTTAGAAGATGAATTAATTTTAAAAATTGAAGATAACGGCATTGGTATAAGCAGCGAAACACTTGAAAAAATAAATGAAAATTTATATTACACAACAAAAAAAACGGGAAGCGGAATTGGTATAGAAATTTGCCGAAAAATAGTTGAAGAACACAACGGAAAGTTTAATATTGAAAGTTCTAAAAATAGCCAAAGCGGTTGCGTTGTAACTGTTTGCTTAAAACTATTGGCAAATAATTTTTAAGTGTATTTTTTTAGGTGCATCTTAATAGCGGGCAAGCACAGCTTACGCAGATGTATGCGGACGAGCAAAAGGCGCTCGCCCAGTAAAGTCAACCTATCGTTAGGAATTGACTTCTAAAGTTAGAGAACGTTAGGGTGCTTTATGGTTTCTCGAAGTGGTGGTAATCTTTTAACGTTTGCCATTCGCCGCCCCATATAAACCCACGTTTAATAAATGCGCAATAGCAACTATCTCCTTTAGTTATTAACCCTTTAATATTTTTATTTCGATTTTCATACGCTGCAGAACAGGAAGGAGCAATTATTTTTATTCCGTCTTCTTTAATTTTTATATACGGATTTAAAATAGGGTTAATGTCTATTGCTAACCCTTGTGAATGTTTTGATAGTACATTGCTTCCTTCAATTTTTCTATAGCAATATGAATAGCTGTTGTTATCTTCCATTGACAATTCATCTTTTCCATCATAGTGTTCAATTAATTTTATTTTGGCTATAGGATATTTTATGTTATAAAGCTCTTTGAAAATTTCTAAAACATCTTTTGCAATTAATTTGTTAACAACAAGTTCTCCAATTTTTATATTTTCATCAAAATCATAATGCAAAACTTTAACATATATTAAGTTGTTCAAATGTTCAAACGGTGTTGGTTTGTGCATTATTTTTTTTATATTTTCAGGAATTTCCGAAATTTTAAATTCGCTCATCAAATTATATGATTTAAGAGCATTTAAAAATTCAATTTCTCTAGGTGGGCATTCATTAAATTTTTTTTGCTCAACTTTAATTGCTTCTTGCAAACTTTTAGATATTTCGCTTGAAATATTGTCTAACATTTTCTTCCCTCCTTCCAATATATCTGTCATTTTTAACTTTAACAATATTACATTTGGGAGTTCTTTTTGTAAATTTGCCGCCATAATTTATGCCATTACTACTAACAATATACAGGCAACAAAAGAGGTAATTGGTTTATAAAAAAGGCGGTAACTATTATAGTTCCGCCAGTTTTTATATAATATGGGTATTTAATAGTCTTGTGTGCTAAATAATTTTCTAAAGGCTAATCAACTAAATTTAGTTCATTATCTTAGATTAAGTTTGGTATATCATTGCTTTCTTGCTCAACAGTCTCATCTTCAACAGATTCATTAACTTCATCTTCAGCCAATTCGCTAATTTCATCTTCAGCAGATTCATTAACATATTGTTCAATTGACTCATCATCAGCTTCAACAATTTCAACAACAACTTGGTCAACAACAATGTTAGATTCACAATCTAGCAAAAGTTGTTTAATTAAGCTATTTTCAACATAGAAACATGGGTTGTAGTAGCAGTTTAAAAACGCATATAAGCCTATTACATTAATCTGTGAACCATTTGCAATATAAATTTCAGAAGCACGTGAACATTTTTCAAATGCATTATTTCCAATTGTTTCAACTGAAGCTGGAATTTTTATTTTGGTAAATAGTTCACAGCCGAAAAATGCATACTCATTAATCGTAACAGCATTTTCAGGTAATTCTAAAACAAGTTGTTCGCTGCCAACGTTTGTTAATTTTTTGCAATTATAAAATGCACGTTTGCCAATTGTTATTAATTCGGTTGGCAATATTGCGGAACTGAGCGAAATGTTGTCTTCAAATGCAGAATCGCCAATGCTTGTTACCATTTGTGGAATTTCAATTTCAGAAAGCGAACTGCAGCCTGCAAATGCGCTGTTACCAATTGTTGTTAAAGAGCTTTCACCTTCAAATTTAACTGTACGCAAATCTTTGCAGTTTTCAAAAGCGCTATCGCCAATTGTTAATATGTTTGAAGGAATAGTTACTTCTGTTACAAGCTGCGCTTTACCTTGACTAAATGCGTTATTGGCAATGCCAACAACGTTTATGCCGTTTATTACAGTTGGTATAGTTACTTTTCCACCTTCACCCATGTAGGTTATTAAGCCGCTGCTGTCAATTGCAAAATCAGACTCAAATTGTGCGCTAACTATAATGTTGCACGCCGGCATTAAGAACATATTGCCAATTAAGTTGATTTCAACCAGCTCATTGCTATCAGTAACAACTTTCAAGCTGTTTTCTTTGTAATGATAGCCTTCATTAGGCGTAATATAAAGGAAAATTAACGAACCTTTTGAAGCTTTTTCAGTTGTTTCGTCAGCTAAATACACGCCCGCTTCTATAACCCCATTAACAACGGTCTCATCAACAGAAATACTATATTCGCTGCCATCGTTATTAGAAAATTCGCAAAACGTAATATATGGGCTTCTATTAATTCCATCAAAGTTTCCGTTTACATAATCTTCAGTTGTTGAGCCTTTGCTTGAAATTAAAGTTAAAGTTGGTTTTCCGTTCATTTGTTTTTCATCAAAAACTTTAATATCAGTCGTCGAACCTGTTCCCTTTTTAGTTTCTAAAATCATATTGCCTGTTTTTGAATCATAGGCAGCTGACGTATTGTAAAGTACATCTTTACTTAACACTGTTACTGCAAAAAGATTTTGGCAGTTTGTAAATGCATCAACGTCAATACTTTTGATATTTTTAGGAATTGTAATTTTTATTAAACTATCACAACCCCAGAAAGATTTATTTCCAATGATTGCCAACGTTTCTGGTAAACTAACATTAAACAGGTTATTACATAATGCAAAAGCAGAATCGCCAATTTTAACTACGCTTTCCGGAATAGTTATTTCTTTAATGTTTGTATTGCCATAGAATGCAAACGAATAAATTTCTTTAACGCCGTTAAGTGCATTGTTTGCAGCATTGTTGCTACATTTGCCGGGAGCTTGCAATAAAACTTCTTTTCCCTTTGTATATAAAACCCCATCTTTGTTGGAAGAATACCATTTATTGCTTTCATCAACATTAAAGGCATTAATATTTACACAGCCTGCAAAAGCAGCGTAGCCAATTCGTTCTAAGTTTTGTGCAATGTCAACGCTTGTAATACCGGTACAGCCTTCAAAAGCGCTATTATTAATTTCCGCAACTTGTTCGCCGAGCTTTAATGCAATTTGCGAAGGAGCAACAATAGCATTTTTAAATGCATTAGTTCCAATAGTTTCAATATTTTTAAACTCAAGTCCTATTATTCCCGTTACTCCAATAAATGCACTGCTTTCAATGCCATTAACTGAATCAGGAATTGAATAAAAGCCGTTGTCACCAACAAAAGCTGCCGGAACTTGCATAATTGTTTTTGCGCTATCATTTACTAAAACACCGTCGATGCTTGAATAGTTTGCGTTTTCCGGTGCAACATTAATTGCTTTTAAATCTTTGCTTCCATAAAATGCAAGCGCACCAATTTCAGAAACGCTTCGCGGAATGTTAATTGTTTCTAAAGTACTAATTTCATGGAATGCATATGGTTCAATCTTTTTAAGGCTCATAGGCATTTTAATTGAAGAAACTTCAATTTCTCTAAGTGCATCGCTTGCAATTGTGTGTAAAGACGTTTGTTCAATATCAGCCGATAAAACTAATTGTTTTGTTTCTTGATATACTTCATCAGCTTCTGGATTAAAGTCTTTAAGAACCCCATTTTCTATTACTAAACCTTCAGTTATTTTATCTAAAGGCTTGAATTTTACACCTATTGATGTTGCAACGTGGCTATAATATACATGAGCTTCGGCAGTAGAGCCTAACCAACCTTCCACAGTTTCTGCGCCTGAGTTATCCAACATCCAATCTTCTAACACTGCTTCTGGATTATGAATAACAATTGTTTTAACATTATCTGCTCCATAAAGAATATAGCTTCCAATATATGTTATATTACTTGGGAACTCAACTTTTGTTAAGTTTTTAGCATCTTGGAAAATCCAGCTGTTTACTTGTGTTAGTTTGCTTGGAAGAGTTATTGAAGTTATTGCAGAATTATAAAATGCAGAATGCTCAATATACGAAACATCGCTTGCTTGCGAGCCTTCATCTGGCAATTCAAAAATTACTTCATTTAAATATTTTGTATTGGCAAATGAATGATATGATAAATATGTTGTTTGAGGCAAAATAACATATTCCTTATCCAATTTTGCAGGTGGATAAATAATTAAGTTAGTATCAGAATACAAAACTCCATCAGAAGTACCATCGTCATTTTTGCCATTATAATAATTAGCATTGCCATCTTCAACTACAATCGACTCTAGGTTAATGTTATTATCAAAGATACACCAACCAATACTTGTAACTGAAGCCGGAATGTTTACTTCTCTTAAATCGCAAGATTGAAATGCACAAGTGTCTATTATCTTTAATGATTTTGGAAAATTAACTTCCCTCAAGCTTTGGTTTGCATTGAAAACATAGCTTGATATAACTTCTAATGTTTCTGGAAGTTCAATTTTCTCTAATCCGCTACATTCAAAAGCATTATTTAAAATAGCTGTAAGTTCACTATTATTTTCAAATGTAACTTTTTTCAGGTTGTAGGTATTCGCAAAGGCATAATCCATAATTACTTGAGCTTTACCCGGAACAATAAATTCTTCAGCAAGTGCTTTTGGTGGGCAATAGTAAAGTATTGTTTTGTCGCTACTTAACAATACATCAAATTCTTTAACGTAACTAGTGTTTTGGGGATGAATTGTTATAACTTCCATATTGTAGCAGTATCTTAAAATGTTTGCATCAAAAGTAGTATAATTTTTTGGAATTTCAAATGATGCCAATTGCGAACTTTGAAATGCATATCCGCCTATTGTTGTTATTGTATCAGGTAAAGCAATGCTTGTAAGTGGCGTATTGGCAAAAGCGCTGCCACCAATAGAACTTACTGAAGTATTTTTTAATGATGGAATGCTTGTTAAGTTAGAGCCATAAAAAGCATAATCTCCAATCGAAGTAATACTTGTTGGTAGTTCTACTTCTTCTACCCTTGAATAATAGAAAGCATAATTTTCAATTTTATTTACAGATGCTGGTATTGAGTCAAATTTCTTTGCCGTTTTTCCACGTGGATAATAAATTAATGTTTTTAAATCGGCAGTATATAATACTCCATCAACCGATTTATACGCTGTGTTTGCTTGATGAACAATAATATTTTCTAAGTTTGCCAAATTATTAAATGTGTTTTCGGCAATAGAAGTTACGGTACTTGGAATTTCAATTGTTTTTATGTTGCTACCGCTAAATGTGTTGTAGTAATTATAATTTATTGGGTCGATGTAATATCTTGCAATGCTAGTAGTTGGCACAACTTCATCGCTGGAACTGCTTTGTTTCCATGTAGCTGGAATAACAATAGTATCACCAGTTGGTTGATAATATTTTTGAACAACACCATTGTTAATAACAATGTTTTCAATTGCTTGCGCCTTAAAAATAGCCTTTATTACAATGTCGGCACTTGAATTCATAAGAGTGAGAGGAACGGTGTAAGTTGTTTCCCGATTAGCTGGATTTGCAATTTCACCAATATATTCACTATTAGAAGAAGCACACGTAAGCTCCCAACTATCGAAATAAGAACCCGAATTAGGAATTGCAACAAGATTTATAGTTGAACCTTTGCGATACTGCTTGGTTGTTGCCCCTGCAAGAGTGCCATTTCCTTCTTTTGTAATTGTTATTGTTTGGAAAATGGAATGTCCTTCGCTGTAAGGCTTGAATGTAATTTTCGTAATGTTGTTTTCTTTTATATAATTATCAACTGCAGAACCGCCAATAATTATTAGTGTTTCTACGTCTTCAAATGCGCCCTTGCCAATGCTTGTAACGGAATCGGGAACTTCAACAAGCGTTAGGTTAGTGCCAATAAAAGCATTTGTACCTATTGTTTTAAGAGTGGATGGAAAAGTGATTTGTGTAATTTTAGTTTCTTCAAATGCGCTGTCACCAACTGCTGTAACGCTAGTGTAATTAATTTGTTCGGGGATAATTGGTGTTAAACTTGTGCCTTTGTAGTTTACAATTGTTATTTCTTCATTGCCGTTTTCGTCGGCTATTACTTCGTATTCATAGGCGGCCATAGATTCATCGGGAAGGTTTGCTATTTGGGCGGTTGTATAAGTATCTTGCGAAGTAAAGTTTCCGGCAGCTGAGTCGGGGTTGGCATTAATCGTTACAGCCGGAGAGCGAGTAAGGAATTTATAGTTAATTTGAGTTACAGTATCGGAAATATCAATTGAAGTTAAGTTTGTGCAATAGCCAAATGCAGAATCGCCAATTGAATTTACACCGTATAAAAGGCTAACTTTTTCAAGTTTTTCGCATTTATAAAAGGCCATCATACCAATGCTGCTAACACTGCTTGGAATTAAAACTTCGGTTAGATTGGTTTCTTGAAATGCAGATACCCCAATTGTTGTAACAGTATTAGGTATTTTTACTTTATTAAATGCTTTTGATTGCCTGAAAGCTAAGTTGCCAATAGAAACAACTTTTTGACCGTTAATATAGCTTGGAATTTCAAGAAGGTCAACGTTAGGACCTAAATATTTTGTTATGGAAACACCGCCCGAAACGTTTGAAGTGCTAAAAATATTGGCAGCATATACTAGTGACTGAGAAGTAATCAATTGAGCAGCAATTATTACGAACGTTAAAATAATTGCAAGCAAAGACTTGCGTTTTCTATTTGTCATTGCAAATAGCCCCCTTTACATAGAAGATAAAAGCCTATAAAGGCAAGTTATGTAAAATGCTAATAATAGGCTTTTTATTTAATATATTCTAAAACAGATTTTGCGTTTTTTGTTGAATTAGAAAGAATGTAAATAGACGCATTATTTATTATGCTTAAACCGATATGCTTAATAATTTCTTTAGCCATATCTGCATTCATAATACGGCTTTTTGATGCGCTTAAATTAATGCTGGATTCTGTTAAATTTTTTACAGTATGCTCAAGTCTATTTTGAACTGCACCTAGAAAAGAGCGCGCCGACGAAATTGTTTCAATTGCGTTAGAAACAGATGTTATTGAATTTTGTGCTTCTTCAACTGTTTCTGCCGAAACTGAAGAAATATTTAATGTTTTTGCCGAGATGGTTGGTATTTTTATTTCAAGAAAATTGCCATAGTTTGCGCCAATTTGCAAAAATAGGCTAGAGCTAGCATTTTTAGTTGTAATTATGTCAGGGTTTGGGTCGGGTTTTGGGTTAGGATTAGGGTCAATCGGCGGCGAAGGAGGAGCTTGAATAAATTTTATACCATTTAACAAACTGTTAACATTTTCAATGCCGGTATATAAAGCATGTAACTTGCCGTCGGAATTTTCAGTAAAAAATTCAATGTCGGTTGGTGCTTGTTTATTTAATTCATTTGCTAAGTCTGCAATGCTTGTAATGTTTTTTAATAGTATTTCTGATTCTAAAGACATTGTGCTAATACCATTAGTTTTAAATATATATGTCATATCACCAACAGTTAGTTTGTCGCCATTGTTAAATGATGAAAAGTCAATGTCAAATTCAAATTCAATCCCCCAATTTATATCAATGTCATTATTGTCCATTAACATAAACATAAAAGATTCGTCGTCTGCAGCCATAGCTACGAAAAAATCGCCAAACTTATCAGAGTTACTTAAAAAAACCTTTTCTAAAGCATCTATTATAGTATCTGCTTTTATCGAATTGTCGTTGCAGTCTGTAAATTTTCCTGCGCCATAAACACAATCAGAAACGTTAAGTATATAATCAGCAGTGCCTGTTGCCCCACCGGTTACGTTAAACAAGAAACTTTTTCCATTAATATAAAACTTTCGATTATCGGTTATAAAATCTAAAACCGGAAGCATTGCAGTATAATAACCACCTGTGCCATCGTCAATTACGTCAACTTTACTTAGTGGTTCAGCTATAGTTGGTGTAGTAATCGCCAATGAGCGTGCGTTAGCGTTTTCTAAATTTGAAATACTAATACCAAAAAAATCGAAAGAAGTTGTTTTATAATTTTTATAAGTTAATCCATCAACAAAATCATTAGCAAAAAGAAGCTTATTGTTAAATGTTGTTTTTTGCGCAATATTACTAACTTCATCTTTTAACTGAATAATTTCATAATTAATTGCAGCACGGTCTTTTTCGGCAAGCACTTCATTAGATGCTTGAACAAAAAGCTCACGCATACGCTGTAAAATATTATGAACTTCAGTTAATGCGCCATCTGCTGTTTGCAATAGAGAAATACCGTCCATTGCGTTCCGATTTGCTTGATTAAGCCCTCGAATTTGAGCTGTCATTTTTGAAGAAATTGCCAAACCCGCGGAATCGTCGGCGGCTCTGTTAATTCTTAATCCACTTGATAGCCTTTCATAACTTTTATTGTCAAGATTTAAAGAACGTAAGTTGTTTATAGTATTTAGAGCCGAAGTGTTAGTTGTTGTAAGCATTGCTAATATCGCTATTAAAAGTGTGAACAAAAAACAGCTTCACAAAAAATAGCACTCCTTTCGTAAAAATTTGAAAAAATGGCATCACTCCTTAAAAATTTATATCTTGTCGTAATAGCATACTAAAACTAATTGTATACTAACCCAATTATAAGCCATTTGACAAATATTGTCAACAATTTTTTATCAAATTGTAGCTTGTATTTTTATACTTAAAGCCCTAATTTGCACTATATTTTTGGTAATTATAAATAAGCTGTTTCCCATACATATTTACCATATAATTTTGTAGTAAGTGTTAAATATGATTAATAACATTAATAGTTTATGTAAATAAAAGGTGGAAAAAGACTGCTAAAATAATTTACAATTATAAAGAATAAAATTTATTAATCTAATGTTTCAAAAGTGGTGTTATTTATGAAAGACCCTAAATTCATTATAAATGATATTTACAAGCCTATTTCAGAAACAGAACGACGCAAAGAACTATCTAAAAGTATAACAAAGCTTATAAAAATCATATGTGAAAAGATTGTTAACAACTACATGCCGAATGACAACAATATCAACATTGTTACAGAAACCATTAACAATAAATCTAACGTTAAAAAGGATATTTCTAAAAAGGAACGGGAATTAATTGATGTTGATAGGAAAATACAAGACAATAACGGCTACATTGCCGCTGCTTATAAGGATAAAGTAAAAGGCTTGCTTACAGATGGAGAATTTATTGATACGAAGGTAGCCCTGCCCTACAAGCTGAAATAGAACAGTGTGACATACTCACCCGCCTAAAGAGGCGGGAGCTTCTTACTTGATAGTTCTCATGAACTAAGGCAAAATTTGCTAACCTCGTGTGTCCCACGGTTTTGGTACACAATTGTACCACGCAATAGGCTTGTATATTCTTACCTTGTATATTTCACGTGTAGAAGGAAGCTTGGTTATCGCCATATATATTTCTCTACACAACCCTATATATACAGTTATCAATGTACAAATGTGTCATGAAGTTATTATGTACTAATTAGCATAATTTGTAAAGAAAAAGAAAAAAGACCTTGCCAATTCATCACCCACCTGAAAGGTGGGAGAATTCTTGGCAACTAGGGGCTAAAAGCTGTAAAGCTAGATTAAAGAAAGAAATTGCTGTCTTAAAATTCTGTTATAATTCTTTAGGCGATGTTGAAGGCTTATTGAAAAAGTTTGCTAACTTTAAGAAATTAACCCACGAAATAATTAATGAGTTTATAGACTATATAGAAATCAGCGAGAAAACATCAAAAAACGAACAGGAAATCGTTATCCACTGGCTGTTTTGAAGGAAAAAACGGTATTAGTGGATGTTTTAGGTGTTTTGGAGTTATTGCGTCAATTATTCATTTGTAAAAATTACATAAAAAACAAACAGTTAATTTATTAACTATACTAATTGACATAATATATTTTATATGTTAGCTTTATTGTAATGCATATGCCTATTTGCTGGAATTGCATGAATTGAAAGGAGGATATAATTGACTAACAGATAAAATAAAGTTAGTAAGTACTAGCTAAAATATTGTTTAAAAAGGGAGGAAATATTTTGAAAACAAGATTAATTTCATTTTTTGTTGCAATGCTTGTTCTAGTGCATGCTTTTGCAATCAATTTGTACGCCTCTGATTTGGGCGAAGATGTATCTAACAAGAAATCATATATTGTCAAGTTTAAAACTGAGACGGACAAGAATGAGTTTGTTAACAATTTCTCTAGCAAAAAACGAATAAAAAATAAAAATATGAAACAGCCTATCGTTTCTGTTGCGTTGTCTGATTGGGAAGCTGAACAACTCACAAGCGATTTAGATGTAGAATACGTAGAACCCGACTTTGAAATGGGTATATTATCATGGGATAAACCTAATAAGTCAACCAATCACACAAAAAATAACTCGCAAATCATTCCACTTGGCATAACTGCTATCGGGGCAGACCAAACACTTAAAAAATATGATGGTAAAAAAGTGAAAATAGCAGTATTTGATACAGGTGTGTCAAATCATCCTGATATTTCAATAAAAGGAGGCGCTTCTTTTGTTGACTATGCAACAAGCTATGATGACGATAACGGTCACGGTACGCATGTAGCCGGAACAATAGCAGCAAGCAACAATAAATTAGGCGTAGTTGGGGTAGTTCCAAATGCTGAAATTTATGCCGTAAAAGTACTTGACAAATACGGTGGCGGAAATTATAGCTCAATAATTGCAGCAATAGAGTGGGCTATTAACAACGAAATCGACATAATAAACATGAGCTTTGGCGGAGAATACAAAAGTCAGGCGTTGCACGAAGCTATTGTGCAGGCAACAAATGCTGGAATAATAATTATTGCGGCAGCAGGTAACAATGGCAATACTGCAAATGCAATAACTTATCCTGCTAAATATTCTGAAGTTGTTTCTGTTGGCGCAATAGATGAAAATTTTAGGGCGGCAAGCTTTTCAAGCCGTGATTCAGATTTAGACATTGTTGCACCGGGTGTTTCTATACTTAGCCTTACAAATGATGGGCAGTATGCAACTATGTCTGGCACTTCTATGGCAGCACCTCACGTAACAGGCGCTTTTGCAGCCTTAAAAGGAAATAATAAAGATGCAACATCTTATGAGCTTATAAATACTATTTATGAAACAGCAACATACCTAGGCGAAAAAAGCACATATGGCCACGGTGCAGTTAATTTGGCAAAAGCACTTGGTGTTATATCGGGTTCTGTTTTCCCAACCCAAACCGATGAACAAAACCTTAAAAAACCAAGTGATTTTCAGACAGAATCAGATTCAGCAGAGTTAGAACATAAGTTTGATATAAAATTAACCGATGCTCGATTAAAAACTTTAAAAGATAATTTAACAAATACAATCCAAGCTATATATGAAAACGGTAATATTGAACTATCGGAATCTATGAACGCTCAGTTTGAAGAACTTGTAGCACAAGAACAAGCGTTACGCATTTTACCTGAAGAACTTAGCGCGCAAGTCAGTGATAAAAATTTACTATATGACAAAGAAAACCTTTTTTCAAGAATGCTCGCAATTGAAGAAGAGGTAAATGAATTTTATACAAGTAAAGCGGCTGAATTTTATGCGCTTGAGCAACAGTATATAAGTATGTTAAATCAAGTTTATGTTGAAAAAACTGATGTAACATCAACTTCTGATGAATTTCAAAAAGTAACTATAGGCAATACTGCTAATATTTATTCAACAACAGGCGATGCAACATGCGAATTCACACCTTCTTTCACGGGCGAATATAATTTCTATTCTTTAATAACGGTTAATCGTGCAACTTTTACTTATTTCCAAGTGTATTCGAAATCCGGTACAATTGTTACCAAAATGACTGAATATGATGGCTTTTCACTAAACTTTAGCTTAAGCCTTGTTGCTCAAGAAACATATTACATAAGATTTAGAAATACTATTCAAGCATTTCCAGTAATCGCCCAATTAACTATAAATAGAAACACATCTGCAATATCCGAGGGTTACAAAGACGTAAGCCTGCCAGAGGGACAAACGATGTTGTATGAATTTATACCAACGCAAACAGCAAAATATAAAATCTTTACAGGACCTTATGCTGGAACAGGCGCTGCAAATGACACTTATCTTGAATTGTATTCAGATCAAGGGTTAGTAAATAAAATTTTAGAAAATGATGACTATGATGGAACACTATTTTCTTGCATTTCTTACAATTTAGAAGCAAATAAGCCATACTATATAAAATTGCGGCATTATAGACCAAGTGGTTTTTCGGTTCATGCAAGATTAACTATAGAGCGTGAATCTTTGCCCCCTAATATTGGCGAAACATTTACCGGCTCATTAAACTCAGCAAGTTACTCTAAAACATACCAGTTAACTGTAGACTACTCGAAAACCCCAGACCCAACTATAGCTTTGATAAGAACAAGTGGCCTATCTGGAGCTAAAGTTACCATTAAACAACAAGGCAGCGATACAGCTGTTAGCACCTTATTTTTAACCCCAGAAGATGGAGCATCTGTAAAAGCCGTATCTCATAAAAAGTGGTTTACACTTAGCAAACCTAATACCTCTGAAACAATCTTTACATATGACGTTACTATAGAGGCGAATACCTACTTAAACTCAACTAATTATCGCATAAATACTGGTGATAAACAGAATTTGGAATCATTGATAAGCGGATTTGAAAACGTTGTAACTTTATCAAAATATGAAAACCAATATTTTGGCTCAAAAAAAGGAAACCATTATTTAGGAGAATATTTGCCAGCAAAAGAAGGTTGCTTCTTTAAGTTTTTAGCATTTTCTCCACTTTCTACGCTTGAAACGGTTATTACCATACCTTCAAACCATTTTAATCTAAGATTTAGAATTTATAAAATAGCATCTGATAAGGTAAGTTTAGGAGAGGTAATTTATGATTCCGACAAAGATGGTAGTGGCGTTCATAAAGGAAAAGAAAATTATATTAATTATTGGCTATATGCTGAAAAAATCCGCACAAGTGCCATTCCTAAAATTACAGCTACCGATTATTACTACTTAGAAGTTTATAATAAATCGGGTATAACTGATTTATTTACAGGGAACCATTTTCTAGTTGCAGTTGGAGATCCAATTATTGCAACAACTGGTGGTTCAATTACAGTTCGTTCACCCGAAACAATAACAGGTCAACCTAGAACTTGGTCGCCAACTGCATATATGACCATTTTAGGTGGCGAAAATAACGGTGCAGCAAATACAGTTCCTAATACTGCTTTTGGTATGGAAGTAAACATATCAACAGCATCAGGGGTTATGTTTTCTGATTTAAGTCATTGCAGGATAGAAGCGCCAAACGGCTGGTCTATAACGAAATTACCAATAGCGCCAGCAAAGCTTTCACCATCAAACTATAATTCTAGTGGTCGTGTGCCATTAGTTGGAACTTGGTCAGTGGCGTTTGAGGCATACTCAAAAACATTATCATTTAAGCCCGGGCTTTATATACAATACTACTACGAATTTGGAGATTAAAAAATATTGAATTACCGCCGACTGAAAAGACTCACAACTAAAGTCGGCGGTTTTAGATTATATTGTACTTTATATTTCCTATTTTGAAACTTCTTAGCCCTAGAAAATCAGCTCCTAGCATAATTAAGATAGCTAGGAGAAAAAACATTATAGCAGGGGTTTTAGGTGCAGCTTAAGCTTCCAAGTATATGTGAATACATATAGAACTAATTTAGTTCCATAAAACTTTTACTATCAAAGCTTCCATTAAAGTCATTAGCAATAGCATGACACTCGCTTCAAGACGCTTTATATTTGTTTTGTTTTAAATTCGTTCATAAATTTTTTCGGCACGATTCCAATTAACAACATTAAACCAATCTTCTATATAGTCGTTACGTTTATTATAATGCTTTAAGTAGTATGCGTGTTCCCAAACGTCAATACATAGTATGGGAATTAAATTATAGGCAATTGGTGTGTCTTGGTTTGCTGTTGTAACTATTTTAATATTTCCTCGCATATCTGAAACAAGCCATGCATACCCCGAACCAAAAACTGAAAGAGCATATTTTTTAAATTCATTTTTAAAATTATCAAAGCAGCCGAATTGCTCATTAATTTTATCTGCCAATTTGCCTTTTGGTGCTTTCAATTCCGCATTACACATTCCATTAAAATAAAAAATATGATTGTAAATTCCCCCAGCATTATTTTTAACTTCTGTTCTAATTTCGCGCGGAAGCTTATTGGAATATATAATTAATTGTTCCAAAGATAAATTTTGCAACGCTTTATAGTCTTTTAATATTTTATTCAAATTATCAACATAACTTTGCAAGTGTCTATCATGGTGAAGCATAACGGTTTTTGCATCAATATATGGTTCTAGTCCATTATATTTATATGGCAGCGGAACATTTTGAAATTTATAATGCTCATTCATTCAAACACTTCCTTTCCAAACATTACAACATTTCCATCAAAGCCATAAGCAGCATAACGCTTGAAATACTATTAGCAACTTTCTTTTTTCTTTGCAGGCAAGACGTATCAATGTCATAAATGCCATCTTCATGTATCGAACTGTCATGTTGATGAATGCTTGCAACTCTAACATTTCTATTATCTTTAAAACCTGACGATTTTAGGCTATGCTTTAATTCATCTTGTAAGTTTTTTGCAGTGCTCATAGTTCTATACATATCAATAACTTTATCCATAGAGCTTTGACCTCTTGCATCAGCAAATGGTTTAAGAGCATTTAAAAATTCAACTTCTCTAGGTGGGCATTCATTAAATTTTTTTTGTTCAACTTTAATTGCTTCTTGCAAAATTTTAGATATTTCGCTTGAAATATTGTCCAACATTTTCTTCCCTCCTTTCAATATATCTGTTTAACCTAAAACAAATTTTTCAACATTAATCAAGCCCCAACCTTGTTGATTTTGAGAATAATTTAAGCTTGTGGAACTTTTTTTAAGCCTAAGCTTAACTTGGTCGGGTGAAAGGTGCGGCTCTTTTTGAAGCAAAACAGCAACCGCACCTGCAACTATAGGCGTTGACATACTTGTTCCGCTTAATTGCATATAGTGCTCGGAAACTATTTTATATTCATTTTTTGATGTCGTAGGTTTAAAAATGTTTGCTGATAGGCAAGAAATAATATCTGCTCCGGGTGCAATTACATCAGGCTTAATAATACAATCAAGAGTTGGGCCTCTTCCAGAAAAATTTTCTAATGTATCTCCCCAAATTTGAACTGCTTTGTTGTCATCTGACGCACCAACTGTTATAACTTTTCGACTAACACCAGGAGAAGTTATTGTACTAAATTCGGGCCCGTTATTTCCAGCTGCAATTGTCATAACTATTCCGGCATCCCAGGCTGCCTCAACAGCTCTAACTAACGGGTCTCTTGTTCCAATATCTTCTGTTCCTATTGAAAGATTTGCAACTCTAATGTTGTATTCATTTCTGTTGTCTATAATCCATTGAAGCCCTGCAAGCACATCTGCAGAATTGCCCCTTCCTTCACAATCTAATATTTTAACTGCAACAATATTGCATTCGGGAGCTATTCCTGTAAATCTGCCATCAGAGCTTATGCCGTTACCACCGGCAATGCCAGCAACATGGGTTCCATGCCCGTTATCATCATAGCTTTCTTTTTTATCGTTAATAAAATCTTTAAAGGCTAATATCCGATTTTTAGGTTTTGTTAAATCATAAACAGGGGAAACACCTGTATCTAAAATTGCAATCGAAACGCCTTTACCGGTAAGCCCATATTCTTGAACTTTGTCTGCATTAACTACCCTTCGTGCCGTATTCATTTGTGCTGTTATTTTGGCATTTTTATGAACTGCAACAATTCCTTCAATGCCTTCAAGTTTAGAAATTAAAGTTTCGGGTATTTCAATAACATATGAATTTATAAAGGGCAGCCTGTACTTTAAATTTCCAAGTGTTTTAATTAATGTTTCTCGCTCCTCATTCATTGTGCATTCCACAATTATTTGTATATTGTCCACAAAACCATTCCCTTCGCATTACCCTGCTTTATATTATGAATTATAACAAATTTAGGGAACTAACATATTTGGCGCTATTTATTAAACAAAACAATCAGGGCTTCCTAAATTAAACAAAATATGATATTATTTATGTTTAATTATTAAAGGAGGATTAAATATGAAAACTAGAAAATTAATTATGGTTGGCTTGGCGCTTGCACTTTGCATAATTTTAACTTATACACCGCTTGGAATGATACCACTTCCAATAGTTAGTGTAACAATTGCACATATTCCAATAATTGTTATAACATTGCTTGAAGGGTTAACAATGGGCGTTGCAGTCGGTTTAGTATTTGGAATTTTAACGCTAGTTAAAGCATTAACTATGGCAGTTGGCGTACTTGACCCATTTTTTATTAACCCGCTTGTTTCGGTTTTGCCTCGCATACTTATTGCATTTACAACATATTTTTCATATAAGCTTTTTGATAAGCTAAATAACAATTTGGGAATTGCCGTTGGGGCAGCAATAGGAAGCTTAACAAATACAATAGGCTGCCTTTCAATGATTTATTTCATATATGGAAATAAATTAATTCAAGGGGAAATTAATGCATCTGCAAAAGTGTTTTTAGCTTCAATTTTTTCAAGCATAGTTTTAATAGGTATATGCGAAGCAATTGCTTCAACTATAATTTCATTTCCAATAATTAAAGCGGCGAAAAAGGTGTTTAAAAGCTATGAAGATTAAAAACTTAAAATTAGAAAGCAATGTTTTTTTAGCGCCAATGGCAGGCGTTTGCGATTTGCCTTTTAGGTTAATTTGCAAGCAACAAGGCTGCGGACTCGTTTTCAGCGAAATGATTAGCGCAAAAGGCATTGTATTTAATAACGAAAACACAAAATCTATGCTTGAAACATCAAAAGAAGAAAGACCCGTTGCAATACAGATTTTCGGTTCAGAACCTTCTGTTTTAGCTGAAGCTGCAAGTATTATTGAAAAATATCCATTCGATATTTTAGATATTAACATAGGCTGCCCAGCTCCTAAAATTGTTAAAAATGGTGATGGTTCGGCGCTTTTAAAAAACCCCGATTTAGTATATAAAATAGTTAAAGCAACATGCAACGCAATTAACAAGCCCGTTACAGTTAAAATACGCAAAGGCTTTGATGAAAACAGTGTAACTGCTGTAGATGTTGCAAAAGCAGCACAAGAAGGAGGTGCTTGTGCTGTTTCTGTTCATGGAAGATTGGCAAAACAATATTATAGCGGTGTTGCCGATTGGGATATTATAGCAAAAGTTAAGCAATGCGTTAACATACCTGTAATTGGAAACGGAGATATTAACTCACCGCAAGACGCGCTAAAAATGCTTGAACAAACAGGCTGCGACGGCGTTATGATTGGCAGAGCATCACAAGGTAACCCGTGGATTTTTAAAAGAACGGTTCATTATTTAAAAACAGGAGAACTTCTCCCAGAGCCTTCGGTTTCCGAAAAAATTAATATGGCACTTATACATGGAGAAATGCTTGTTAAATATAAAGGGGAATACATTGGAGTTAGGGAAATGAGGCGACATTTGTCTTTTTATGTTAAAGGAATAGATAACTGCACGAAGCTTAGAGTACAAATTAATAAAGCAACAACATTTTTGGAATTAAAGGACATTTTTTGGCATATAGTTTAGTTGGGTGATATTATGAATAATTCCGCTAAACTAAATGATGGTAATATGTTTGCAAGAATAAAATTTATACAAAATATTAATGAAATTCCTATGAAATTTAGCATCTTAAAAAGATGCCCAACAACACTTTTCGATTGGTATATTAGAACGTTTAATCCGTATAAAATCGAGGAAATGGTAATAGGCGACCAAAAAGGAGTTTTAGTTAAGCTTCCAATAACGGAGGAACAGGCAAAAGCCGATATTTATAAAGCGATATATTTAGCCGAAAAAACGCTTTATGACTTAATCGAGCTAAATGTTTTAATTGTTTTGCCTCCTCCGTTTTTTTGCACTCAATTTCCCAAAAACATAATTAGAATTGCAGAAGGGAAGAATATTATTGTTGCTTTTTTTATTATGCAAGCTATAGAAAAATTGCTTAATAGCTTGCAAAAGCAGTTAAAAAATACTGAAATAGCTATAATAGATGGGGATTTTGGAACAACAATGTCGCTTATAGATAGTATTTATCCTTACGTTAATTACTTATCTATTATATCAGAATATGCCGAAAGCAATTTGTTTTTAGAAAAAGCAGCTTCAATTTTTAAAGAAACAGGGCTTAATGTTGGCACGTTTGTTAGAAACAAAGCTATTTTAAAAAATGCAGATATAATTATAAATACAAGAGATAGCGACGAATTTACAAGCTTATATAAAAAAGATGCAATTTATTTTGAACTTGCCAAAAATAATTTAGAATCAAGTGAATTAAACTTAAGAAACGACATTTTAAAAATTGATAACCTTAGAATTAAAGTAAATAATAACTCTGCATATTATGATATGAATTTAAGTTTTTTTGAAGCCATTTTGTTTATTAAATATAAAGAATTTCGCTCCCTTTTAAACTATGGATATGATAAAAGCATTTTTAATATGGTTCGGTCGGCGGTTTATAGTTACAATCCGTCAATTGTTGCTATGTATTGGCAAAATAATATTGTAAAATTTTAATGGCTGTGATATAATTTAGTTAAATTTTTTTAATAAAAGTGGGGCTTACAATGAGTGCTTATGATGAAAAGTATTTGGATATTGCACAAAATATTTTAAATAACGGATACTTTGATAAAAATCGGACTAAAACAAATACGTTAAAACTTCCTCATCAAATTATGCAATTTAACTTGCAAGATGAATTCCCAATTTTAACAACGAAATTCGTGGCTTTTAAAACCGCAGTAAAAGAGCTTTTTTGGATATTTAAAGACCAATCGAACGACGTAAATAAATTAAGGGAACAAAACGTACATATTTGGGATGAATGGATGCTTGACGACGGCACAATCGGTACATCATACGGTTATGTAGTTAAAAAGTACAATCAAATCGACAAGCTAATTGAAACACTAAAAACAAACCCGCAAGACCGTCGAATGCTAATTGATATATGGCAAATACCATATTTAAACACAGGGGCATTATATCCTTGCTGCTTTTTAACTATGTGGGACGTTACAGACGGGCATCTAAATTGTATGCTTGTTCAAAGAAGCGGAGATTTTGGGCTTGGCATTCCGTTTAATTCAACTCAATATGCTGTGCTAACGCATTTGCTTGCCCAAGTTTGCGGTTTAAAGGTTGGGCTTTTTACTCATGTTATAAATAACGCCCATATTTATGAAAACCACATTGAAGCAATTAAATTGCAAATATCTAAAAAAAACAAAGCATATAATGCCCCAAAACTATGGATAAATGAAAAAATTAAAGATTTTTACAACTTTACAATCGACGACATTAAACTAATTGATTATAACCATCATGGTAAAATTGAAATGGAGGTTTCTGTGTAGTATGCTATCGGCAATTGTTGCTTTATGCTCTAAAAATTTTGTAATAGGTAAAAATAACGACATACCGTGGCATCTTTCAGAAGATTTAAAAAGATTTAAGCAATTAACAATTAACAAAACAATTATTATGGGAAGAAAAACTTTTGAATCATTGCCCAATGTTTTGCCAAACAGAAACCATATTGTTATTACTAACAGCCTAGAACAATCAAAAAATAAAGATGAAAGCGTATTTATAACAAATGACTTACAAGCAGTAATTAAAACATTTAAAGATTCGGAAAATGAAGCCTTTATAATAGGGGGGGCAACAATTTATAGGCAAGCGCTTCCGTTTTGCAAAAAACTATACATTACGTTCATTGAAACCGAATTTGAAGGCGATACGTTTTTTCCTTATGTTGATTTTAACCAATATAAAGAAACCGAAAAATCAAATATTTTAATAGATAAAAAAACAGGCATTAAATACCGATATATTAACTATACAAACCTTAATTTATAAATTTATAAGTTCTAAAAGCCGTAATTAATAAGGAATAGTATTTGCCAATACTATATTAGGGAGGGGATTATAAATGGGCAAGGCAAGCTCTCTTGTCTTAAAAATTGTAATTGTTCTTTTACTTACTGCCATTGGTGCCGTATTTGCTGTTGGATTTGTTTCTTTTGGTCAATACCAACAAATGAAAGGCAAAGTCGAAATGGATAGAATATATAAAAACATTTACATTAACGACATTAATGTTGGCGAATTGACAAAAGAAGAAGCTATAGAAAAATTGACCAATATTTATAAAAAAGAATTTGAAGAAAAGCAAATTACGGTAAACGTAGATACAGAAACGCTTAACTTAAAATTTTCTGAATTTAGCCCAAAAAGAGACGTTGAAGAAGCAGTTGAAATGGCATATTCATATGCACGAACAGGGTTTATTGCAAGCCGCTATGAAAAAATTGTTTCTCTTGAAACAAACCCATACAAAATTCAAACTAACATGAATTATTCTTGTGATGACAGCGCAGTTTATGAAAAACTGCTCCCTATAGCTGAAAAAGTTGACATTCCTGCAGTTAATGCAACAATAACACGCAAAAGTGGTAAATTTACAGTAACAAATGAATCTAAAGGCAGAAAATTTGAAGTTGAAAAAACAGCAGCTAAAGTTTCAGAACTTTTGCTTGCCGATAAAGAAGGCGTTGTTGAAGGTATTTTTACAGATGTTATGCCTCAATTTAAAGCAGCAGACCTTGAAAAAGCACAAAGTTTAATTGGTAGTTATTCTTCAACTTTTACTTTAGATACAAACGGAAGAAACGATAATATTTATAACGCATCAAGTAAAATAAACGAAGTTGTTGTATATCCTGGGGAAGTTTTTTCAACAAACAAGGCATTCGGCGCAATGACGTATGAAAACGGCTATAGGCTTGCTCCTGTAATTATAGGCGGAAAGCTTGTTGATGATATGGGCGGCGGTGTTTGCCAAGTTTCAAGTACGCTATATAATGCTTTGCTTTTAGCAGAACTTAAAATAACAGAACGCCAAAACCACTCTATGAAAGTTGGCTATATGGATTACGGCTTTGACGCAACACTTGCCGGTGACTATATCGACTTAAAATTTCAAAACGATACCGACTACCCCGTATTTATAGAAAGCTACATTGCGGATAAAAGGCGCGTTGTAGTTAATATATACGGATATGAAATACACAGCTCAACAAGAAGGCTTGAATTTAGAAATGCACTTGTTGAAACAGTTCAACCAGGAGCAGAAGTTGTAACAAAAACACCAAGCTTGCCTGCAGGGCAACGAAAAGTTGTTTCTCCGGCAAAAGTTGGCTACAGATACGAAGTATATAAAATTATTTACGAAAACGGCGTTCAAGTTGGCAAAACGCTTGTAAATAAAAGTTATTACAAGCCTGTACGCAGCGAAATTTTAATTGGAACAGGCGGAAACGCTAATGCGTCGGTTGCCGGAAGCGGTGTTTCGGCTGAAGTTACTTCTATTGCTTCAGCCGATTCTTCGCAAACAACAGAAAGTGAAGCTAGCACTAGCGAACAACAACCGGTTGCTAGCGAACCTATTATTGTTAACGAGCAGCCAGTTAGCGAACCTGTTGTCGAACAAAAACCTACCGAACCTACCGAATCTGCTGAATCTGCTGAACCTATTGTTACTGAACAACCAACCTCTATTGTCGTTAATGAGCAACCTATTGCACAACAGCAAGATAATTCAGAATCTGTTATTATTGATGCCCCAATTATGTTTGAGTAATATATAATATAAGAAGGTGGAAACCATTGGAATTAAAAATTGGAAAAGTTCCTATAAAAATATTAAATGAAGTAATTTTTAACAAAAAAAGCGCAATATCCCGCAAAGAAGTTGTCGTTAAACCATCTGTTGGAGAAGACTGCACAGCGCTGTCAATTAGTGACAAGCTGTGCATTTTATCTTCCGACCCAATTACAGGCACAGCAAAAGATATTGGTTATTTAGCCGTTCATATTAACGTTAACGACATTGCTTCAGCGGGTGGAGAAGCAATTGGTATTATGCTAACAGTTTTACTGCCTCAAGGTTCAACCGTTTCAGATTTAAGCGATATTATGGAAGGCGCGTTAAAAGCAGCAAAAGAAGCAAACATTGAAATAATAGGAGGACATACAGAAGTTACTGATGCAGTTAACAGACCTATTGTTTCCGCAACAATCGTTGGCATGGGAGAAAGGTTTGTGTATACAAGTGGCGCTAAAGTTTCCGATGATATAATAATAACTAAATATGGTGCTTTAGAAGGTACTGCAATTTTAGCTAAATATTACGAGAAAGAATTAACAGGGTTGCTTGGGAAAGAATTTACCGAAAGAGCTGTTAGTCTTAGTAGCCACCTATCAGTTGTTAAAGAGGCAGAAATTGCAAAAAGCTTTAATGTTAATTGTATGCACGACGTTACAGAAGGCGGGGTTTTGGGCGCTGTCTACGAAATAACCCAAGCGGCAGGTGTTGGGGCTGAAATTGATTTGGATAAAGTACCCATTTTGCCCGAAACAAAAGAAATATGCAAAATGCTTAAAATAGATATATATAAGCTAATTTCAAGTGGTTGCTTATTAATTACTGCAAAAAACGGAACAAAAGTAGTTGATGCTTTGAAAGCAAAAGGTGTTAATGCTGCAATTATAGGCAAAATTGTAGAGAGCGAAAGAAAATATTTTAAGGACGGCAAACAATACGAATTAGAAGAAGTTTGTTCAGATGAACTTTATAAAGTTACTTAACTTTAAGGTTGAAACCACTAAAAAAGGACGATTTAATCGCCCTTTTTTAGTTGCTGTAGTTAACAATATGCTCTGTGTAGTCAAGTGCAAGGTCTGAACGCATATAATTTATAAACCTATTAATTAACGCTGCCGCTTCTGCTTTAGAAACAAGCTTTTTAGGCAAAATGTTGCCGTCTGCGTCCGAACTAATTAACCCTATTGCTTCCGCTGCTGCAATTTCTTGTTTTGCCCAGTTTGCAATTTCGCTATTATCTGCGAAAGCCGTTACAGGCGTTGGGTCTAGCGCTAAATTTTCAAGTCCAAGCGTTCTTAATAAAATTGAAATCGCTTCTTGTCGGTCAATTGGGGAATCAATTGCAAAATTTCCGTCTCCCTTTCCTCCTGTAATTCCTGCGTTGTATGCTGCCATAATATATGGATATTCAGCACGGTTTATCGTTACATCAGGAAATATAATTTTAGTAGGCGCTCTTGCCGTGCGTTGTTCAATTGGCAATTTTATTGCTTTTGCAACAGCAGCAACAAACTGCCCTCTTGTCATTGTTTGTTCGGGTTTGTATAGCTTTGGGTCACCTTCTAAAATTTGCATACTAAAAAGTTTTTCAATATCGCTTTGTGCCGGGTGGCTTTTTAAAAATTCAACGTTCGGCGCAATTAATTGCTCGAATGTGTTATACGTTGGTATTGTTATTTTCCCTTGAGGCTCAACATTAACAAGTCTTTTAGGCTTTATAAAAATATCGTATTGCAAGCCGCTTTTATTTTGAATAACTTCACGATAGTTTCCGGCAAAGCTAATAGCAGTTGGTTCATTTTTTGAATACTGCAAAGTTTTGTTAACAGAAACGCTAGGTCGAACTTGAAATTTAGTTTCTCCGTCTAAATTTGTAACTGTACCATCAATGCGGTGAACTTCCGAATTTGACCAAGCGCAATTATACCCATAAAATGAACCAAACGTTTCAACTGTTACTAAATCACCTTCTTGAGTTGTATAAACCCCTCTTTGCGAAGTATCGCCTTTATAGTATAAAACACCAGGCGCTTGGTCTTCTATAGTTGAAATTCCAAAATGCGACTGTCTTTGGTCAAGCGTTAAAGCTGTTTCTCCAACCGTTATAGTTTCTGTCCATCTAGTTACTTCATAATCACGAATTAATTGTCGTCCTTCTTTTCTGTAATTAACATTAAAAGTTATGTTTCGTTGAATATCAACATCTTCAGGGCTTGTGTTACTTTGGGCAACTGTATGTGTTTCTACATACGTTCCGGCTACTTTATCAGCCGGAATTGGAGCAGTTTTTATAGTTAAGATACCTTCAAATTCTTTCGGTTCTCCGTTTACAAAAACTATTTCTTTGTATACAAGAGGCTGTGAATTTGTTGCTTGAGCCGTTCCTGTTTTATTTAAAATTATTTCGGTTGTTTTGGGCAAACGTGTTCCTTCGCTAATTCCTCCAAAAAAACTCATATCTCCTGAAGCGGCAAAAGCCGGCTTACCGCTTAAAACAAAAACGGCAAGCGAAACAGCAGTTAAGCGGCGAATCATTTTAATCCCCCTTTTTTATCGTTCTACTTCTCAACAAAAATTAAATATCCGTCTACTGCCAAATTTGCAGCAATTGGAGTTGGCAATGTATTTGTCATAACTTTAACATAATCGCCTGCTTCTAACGCTTTAGCAGTAACAACTTTGTTGTTTTTAACTATAACGGCATTAGGCGGAATAGTTATAGTTGAGGAAGCGTTTGAGCTGCTAATAGGTAGCCATTTATTTATATTAGTTGGTGTTGAGCTTGTTGTGCTATCACTGTAATATTGCGTATTTTTAAGCAAAATGTTGCCATCGGCTGCTTGATAAATTTCGCCACGAATAGCTTTATTTGCAAAAGGCGCATCAATAACATGTGTTGCTTTTGTTCCATCAACAACAACAGTGTAAATTTTGTTAATAGCCGTATTGTCGCCATAACCTATAAATTGTTCATCGGCAACTATTCCTGCATCAGTGTAGTAAAGCGTATTGTAGTCAACTGTAAAAGTTCGCTTGGAAGGTTCAAAAACCCATTCGTTCGCCGAGGTATCCATTCTTGAAGCGTTATATACACTAAAGTTTTTACCTTCATTAACATTTTCAACTTTCGTTCTATATATTAAAACTTTAGAAACATCAGGCGCTTCCAAAATATCAATAACAGCCGCTCTGTTGTCGCCGTTTAAAGAAACAACTGCATAGTCGGAAGGTTGTATGTTTTGTCCGTTTACAAGTCTTCCGAACCTTCTAATTATTGTTCCGTCATCTGTTGCTATATTTGAATTTAAATTGCTAAAAATTTTAAACATGCCGTTGTTTGAATCCATAATTCTGTCGGGAGAAAGAAGTTCATCTCTTTCAAAGCGGAATGTAACTTTTTTAACTTTTTCGCCCGTAAAATTATTTTCAAGCGCAACATAAACTTCTCCGTTGGCACGCTTTAAGTTTTTAAGCGCATAATCTATAGAAATTCTTTTACCATCTAAATAATATTCAATATCTCTATTTGCAACGCTTAATTTTTGAATGTTTTTATAGTTTGTCCAGCCTGTTTTAGTTAAAGTTTGGGCATTTTGAAGCTCTAACATATATTGAATTGGGTCAAGCCCTGAAAGTTGCCCTTTTAAAATCGTGCTTATTAAATGCTCATTTCCTTCTATTGCAAGCTCTTTAACAGATTCCATAACATAGCCCGGTTCTATTAGTGCTTGGTTTATTAAAGCTTTTGCATAATCTCCGGCATGAATATCCGAATTGCTTATTGGCCTGCCGTCTTTTGAAATATATATGTCGTTTGGTACTTCAAACCACGATGTTTGACCATCTTCATATTGCATTACAAGTGTCGAAAGGGCATCCCCTACTACAAAGTCAACAATTTTTCCATACCTTGCCCTATAATTTGTTGCAGCTGAAATATTTGTTATTATATTAGGCTCGAATGGGTCAACTCTAACGTGAATAATATCGCCAGGCTCAATTTCGGAAACGGAGCTTTCAAGTGGATTATATTTAAAATTGGGGAACATTTCATCTATATATCCAATTTCATTTCCCATTGAATAATATTGTTCTTTTTTAACTTTAACATCGCCGTCATAGTAGTCTTTTGTAATTAAGTTTCCGTTATTGTCAATAAACGTAATATAGCCAAAATCGGGGTTGTTTTCAACAACAATTCCTTTTGTAACAACTTGTGACTCAACAACAGGTTCGCCTATATATGTTATTTTATCAACAATATTGTTTTTAAGTCTAAATTCAAGTCTGCTTCCAATTGGCAATGTTGCTGTTTGGCGTTTTTTCCCGTCTATTATAATATATTCTCCGTTTGAATCTTGGCCGCCAATGCCTCTAACTAAACTATATGTGTAGCTTTTGCCTGTTTTATCTTTAATTCTAGCTATGTTTTGAGGAATATTAACAGCTTCTAAAAAGCCAGACACAGTTTTAGTTTCAACAGGCGAACTTGTTATAGTTGCATAAATTAATGTTTTATTTTCTGGTCTAACTAAATATTCAATTTGCTCGCCTTCTTCCAAAGAAGAAAGTCCAACAACTTTTCCATATTTATATACAACAGCATCTGTTGTGCTTTTGTCTTGTGGCGATGACGAATTTTTTAAGCCTAGTTGCAAAACATCAATATTTCCGTCTGCCGTTCTAACATATATGCTTCTTGTTAATTGAGAAACCGTTGAATTTGTTATTTGGTCGTCTTTAATTGCGCCAACCGTTCCTGTTTTTCTTTCAATCTTTGCAAGTTTATAGTATATCGAATCCATGTTGCGAATAATTTGCGCCATAGCGGCACGTGTTAAACTTCCTTTAGGCAATAAATTGCCGTTTTCGTCACCTGCCAAAATGCCATTTGCAACAGCTTCTTCAACGCTTCTTGCTTTATCAACATCAATTTGTTCCCAATCTTTAAATTTATAAACAGCCTGATACGTTGCAGGTGGGTCTCCAAAAGCGGTTTTGTCTATAGTTTTAATTCCTCTAACAAGCCAATCTACAACATCTTCCCTTGTTGCCGGCAATTCTTTTAAAAATTTAATATTTCTATCAGGAATTGGAGAACCTTGCGCAAATGGGTCGGTTTCGGCGGCAAGTGCAGTTTTAACTGCAGCTTCAAGCCTATATGGATACATAATGTCGTCGTATTGGTCTTTTGTAATTAATTTAATGTTGGCCGCTTCTGTTAAATATCCTATAGACCATAGCAAATTAAGAGATGAATCGGGAGGCATTGTTGCCTTAACAGTTTTTGCAGTTTCTGTTGCAACGTTTTCAAGCCCCAAAACTCTCATTATAAATGCAATAGCTTCTTCGTTTGAAACAACATCATTTGGGCGATATAAATTTTCATAGCCTTTAACTATATCCAATGCTCCTGTTCTAACAATGCTTTCTGCGGCATAGTTTGTTGAAGAAACATCCGCAAATGATAAATTTCTAGCCATTTCGGCGGCTTCTTTTCTTCCAACATATATGTTACTAATATTATCTGCAAAAATCATGTCATCTGTTATTGCGCCAACGTCTGTTAATGAGGTACACAGCAAAGCGGTAATTAAAAGCGTATAGAATATAATTTTCTTCATATAATTCCCCCGTTTTTCTAATTAACAATAGTATACCACATTTATATTATAAAATAAAACAAAATTTGAAACTAAGCATTTAAATCACTAAGCACAAATTTTTCTATAACTTCTTTTAAAGCACCTTCGTCGTTGCTTGCGTTTGTAATGTATTTAGCGTATTTTTTAATATTATGTTCTGCATTTTTAACAGCAACGCCCAAACCGGCGCATTCAATCATTGAAATATCGTTAAAATTATCCCCAACTGCAATAACATCTTTTATATCTATGTTTAAATAGTTTGCAAGATAGCAAAGTGCTTGTCCTTTTGTTGCGTTAAGATGTGTAAATTCTAAAAGCGTGTTATGAGAAAAAAACATATTGCACTTTTCTCCATTAAAGATAAAAAAATTCATATACTTTTCAAGCTTTGCCAAAGTTTCTGGTTCGCTTTTAACTAAAACCTTAGAAATATCTTTTTTAACATCACAAAGACTTTCGACTCTGTTTATTACAACACCGCTTAGTTTTGAATATTCTAAAATTCGCCCATCTGTTTTTTCTGCAAACATATTTTTAGATTCGTACATTAAAACATCTATATCTTCTGGAAATTGTTTAAGCTTTTCTACAATTTTCATAGCAAAATCGTTTTTCATTTTAACTTCTTTAACAATTTCTCTTGTATATGCATCATATATCATAGCTCCGTTAAAGCCTATACCATAACTTCCTTTAACACAAAGCCCAAGCTTTTGTTCAAATTTTTCAAGAGAAAGAAATGAACGCCCTGAACAAATTGCAATTTTAATTCCATGTTCAAGTGCTTTTTTAATATACCTTAAATTAAGTTCAGGTATTTCTGAATTGCTATTAAGAAGTGTTCCGTCTAAGTCTGTTGCAATTAGTTTATACATGTTTTGTAACTCCTTTTTAATTTTAATTATAAACGGCTTTGCCATAAACCTAAGATGTAAAGCCGTTTATTTTTTATCTTATATTATTTATTTAAAACTTATTTCATAGAGCAAATTTGTTCTATGCGTTCAGCAATGTTTTCTAAATGTACAATTTCATCACAAAACCCATGTTCAATTACAGAACGAGGCATTCCATAAATTGTGCAGCTTTCTTCGCTTTGAGCAATACAATAGCACTTACATTTTTCCTTTAATTTAGAAACACCAAAAGTTCCATCGGCACCCATTCCTGTTAGCACAACTGCTAAAATATTTTTGCCCGAGTATACATCTGAAACAGAATCAAAAAGCACATCTGCCGAAGGCTTAACTCCATTAACTAGCTCTCCATCTTTTAGCTTTACTGTATTGCCTAAAATGCTCCCTTTTGAAACAACCATATGAGTGCCGCCTTGCGCAACAAATGCTCTTTTTCCTAAAATAACATCTCCATCTTTACCTTCTGCTACTTTTAAAAAACTTAATTTGCTTAAATTTTCAGCTAAAATTCCGGTAAAACCCGGAGGCATATGTTGCACAACTAAAATAGGAGTTGTAAATTTTTCTGAAAGGCTTGCAAAAACAGTTTTTAATGCTTGTGGCCCTCCTGTTGATGAAGCTATTAAAACAATATCAATACTGTTTTGTCTTGCTAAAGGTCTATATATTTTGGATTGCAAAATGTTTTTTAATCTTTCGTAAACTATTTGTATATTAACGTCGAAATCGTCATTTGTTGGTTTAATTAAAAAGTTGCTATCGAATCTTTTTCCATAGTTAATACCCATTGGAATTACAAGCAAATTAGGGTATAGTTTTATTAATTGCTCATAGGCTGCAGCATTTATTTTGCTGCTTGTATCTATTAAAACGGCATCAAATTTTTTTCGTCCCAATCTTTCATAAATATTAAAGCCGTTTTGCAATTCTTCTATGGAAATTTTTTCATCAATTCGTTTTAGTGCTTTGTTTAACATTATTTTGGAAATCGGTGAATCATCAACAATTAACACGTTCATTTTAAAACCTCTTAGTATCTTTATTTTTTAAATGGAACTTAAAAGCATTAAGGTATTTGCTTTTAGCAATGTCCTAAATTGTATATGTTATTCGGCAAACATTCAATAGCTTTTTCTTTTGGAACAGGTCTACCCGAATAATAGCCTTGGCAAATATTGCAACCCCTTTCTTTAAGCCAAGCCAATTGTACAAATTCCTCTACGCCTTCAGCTACAACTTGCACTTTTATATTATGTGCAAGACCAATAATCGAGGTTATAATTTCTTTATTTTCGTCGCCGTCTAATATTGTATCTACAAAAGACTTATCAATTTTTAAAAGCTGAATTGGTATGCGCTTTAAATACGTTAAAGAAGAATATCCCGTTCCAAAGTCATCAAGCGCAATTTTAATTCCTTCGTCAACCAGTTCTTTAATTTTCATTAAGTTTATATCTAAATTTTCCATCATTACAGATTCTGTAATTTCCAATTTTATATTTTTAAAATCAACACCCGATTTTTTTATTATATTTAAAATTGTTGGAACAAAATTTTCCTCCTCAATTTGCACAACAGAAGCATTAACAGATATGCAAATATCTTCATATCCAAGAGCAACAACTTCTTTTGCGAAATTGCACGCTTCTTCTAATGCCCAATTTCCAATTGGTATTATAAGCTTATTTTTTTCGGCTGCAGAAATAAATGCGCCCGGGTTAACAAATCCCCTATCGGGGCTAATCCAGCGAATTAGCGCTTCAAAACCGTAAAGACTGCCCGTTTGCATATCGTATTGAGGCTGATAATATAAAATAAATTCTTTGTTTTGAACTGCTTTTTTTAAATCTACATCTAAAGTAAATAGCTTTACTAATTCGTCATTCATTCGTTGGGCAAAATAAGTTACTCTTGCTTTTCCCATTGCTTTAGATTTTCCCAGTGCAATGTCTGCAGCTTTATATAAATCATCAAAGTTTTTGCCGTGGTCTCTTGCAATGCCAATACCAACGCTGCAAGTTGATTTAATTTTTACATCTTCTTCTTCATCAGAAAATTCCTTTGTAACCTTGTTAAAAACAAAATCTGCATATTCGCCAACTTCGCCGTAATCGTAATAATTTTTATAAATAACGGCAAATTCGTCGCCGCTTAGTTTAAATACAAGTTCTTTTTCCGAAATATCTTCATTAATGCAATCTCCTACGTGTTTAATAAATTTGTTTCCCATACTAAAGCCGAATGAGTCGTTAATCATTTTAAAATTATCTATATTAACTAGCATTAACGCAAAAGGCTCGTCTGAAGAAAACATTTGCGCCACAGTGTCTTTAAGAGATGCCCTGTTTGGCAAGTCTGTTATAGAGTCAAAGTATGCTAATTTATGTATTTTGTTTTGATATTCACGCAAGCTTGTTATGTTCGTTCCTATAAACTCAATTGTTGTTTCTTGACTTTGAGATGAAATATGGCTTGCACCCCAAAGAACATATATAATTGTTCCGTTTTTGCTTATTATAGGAATGTCTAAATCTAAAACATGTTCTTTTTCTTTAACTGTACTTAAAAACTTCTGAAAAATAGGTATATATTTTTCGCTTAAAAGCTGTTTGAAGTCTTCATTAATAATTTCACTTTCTTTAAAGCCTGTTGTTAAGAAAAAGTTACTATTGGCGTTTTTGATTTTGCCAGAACTTGAAATTTCAAGAACAAATAATCTGGCAAGGTTAACAGCCATTAAAGACTTTCTTGCCTCTTTATTTAATTCTTTTGCCAACTGACCATAGTATTTTAATAAAACTCCAAGTGAAATTAAAGTTACCAAAAGCAAAGCAAAAATATTAAATAGCAAATTGTTCATTCTGCTAAAAAAATATGCTTCATTGCCAATAGTTACTAAAAACCAATCTGTTGAACGAATTTCTGAAAAAACAGCAACCATTTTTACGTTTTCGTAAACAAAATAGTAAATTCCAGATTTAAAATCTTTGTAAGAGTTTCTTGGGTCATTAAATTCAACTGAAGGCATTAAAACAAAAAAATCATTTTCATATTTAATGGGTGTTTTGTTATTTGAAGATTTTTCATTGTAGCTTGAAACAATTACTCTGCTTTTATCTACAATTAAATCATAGCTTTGTGCATCTTCTTTAAAAAGATGGCTAAGCCAAGATGAATTAAGCGTTGCCGTTAAAAAGCCAACGCATCTATCAGGGTCTGAAGGCGTTGCAATTTGAACGGAAATTGTGGCTGATACATTTTTTGATTTTTGGTTTTGTTTTGTATATCCAACTGCCGTTTTTTTATCAAATGCATTTTTGTAGAATTGTTGTTCTTTAACGCTGAATGTAGTATTTTGGCTTGTGTGGGCAATGCCTTCGCTGTCAATAATTGAAATTGAGCTGAAATCTGCTATGTCGATGTTGTGAAGTATTTCGCCAAACTTTTGAGAATATGTAACCGAATCATCTAATAGTATTGGTTTTGCTGCAGCATATTCAAGCATTCGTATTTTACGTTTTAAATCATTTTCAATAATTATTGAGCGTTGCGTTAAATCTTTAATTAATGTGTCTTTTGTTAAGCTTTCAAGCGCTTGATAGGAAAAATAATAGAAAATTGAAAAAGCCAAAAATACTGCCCCTAAAATAATCAAACTTGTGTACTGAAAAATATAATCTTTCATATGATTTTTCATAGCATTACTCCTTGAGGGCAAATGCGGCAAGGTGTTTGGGCAGTTGCCGCATTGCGTTTGAATATTTCTAAATTATAACAAATTATGGTTATATTTGCAAGGCTATCTTTTCTTTTTAACAATTTTAAGCCTTGTAAATTCGTCGCGTTCTCTCTCTTCCAGCGTTTCTTGAATATCTTTAACCAATTTTTCATACTTAACTATTGTAACGTTTTTAAGGGCATTTGCCCGTTTTTGTGTTTTCTTTATGTTAAGAGCAAGTCTATATGCGGCGTTTTCAACCATAGACAGCCTAATTATTAAATCTTTAACCAAATTAAATTTCAAAAGCGCCTCATCAAGGGTTGAAGAAGTGTCTGAAAAACTTGAAACCGGCATATCTTTTGTTGTGCTGTCGTACGTAACAAGCGGTATTAAAACGCCCATAATACTTCTTGTTTTAATATTAACGCCGTTTTCTATAGGTATTGCATAGCTTAGTCTTTCAACATTTGCAATACCAAGCTCTATATTAACCATTTGAAGCGCAGAATATGCTTCTGCAAAAACTCTTTCAATGCTTTCTTGAAGCTCTTTTGCCTTTTCATCAAGCTGCATAATTTCTTTAATTAAAACATTGCGTTTTTTATCTAAAAGCTCATAGCCTTGTTCGGAAAGTTTAAGGGTGTTTTTCGCTAAAATCAAGTTACCTTTTGTTGGAAACGTATTTGGGTCCATTAAAAGTCACTCCTTGTTTTTTGGCGATAATATTTATTCAAAACTTCCGTATCAATTCTATCAAGCTCCGATTTCGGCAAAAGCCCTAAAATATCCCAACCAAGTTCAAGCGTTTGAAGTATTTGCCTATTTTCTAATCTGCTCTGATTAACATATTTTTTCTCGAAAACTGCCCCAAAATCCATATAGCTCTTATCAATATCCGAAAGTTCTTCTTCGCCTATAACGGAAGCTAACCCCCTAACATCTGAAACGTGGGCATAAGCTGAAAAAATTTGATTCGCTAAATCAGGGTGGTCTTCCCTTGTGTATCCTTGCCCTATTCCGTCTTTCATAAGCCTTGAAAGCGACGGCAAAATGTTAATTGGTGGATATACCCCTTTTTGGCTAATCCGCCTATCCAAAACTATTTGTCCTTCTGTTATATAGCCTGTTAAGTCTGGTATTGGGTGGGTTATATCGTCATTAGGCATAGTTAAAATAGGAATTTGCGTAACAGAACCGCTTGAACCGGAAACTATGCCGGCTCTTTCAAAAAGCGATGCAAGCTCTGAATATAAATATCCGGGGTAACCTTTACGGCTTGGAATCTCGCCTCTTGATGATGAAATTTCCCTAAGTGCTTCGGCATATGATGTCATGTCTGTTAAAATTACAAGTATGTGCATATTTTTTTCATATGCTAAATATTCGGCAACAGTTAGCGCAACACGGGGTGTAATAATACGTTCAACAACAGGGTCGTTTGCCAAATTTAAAAACATAACAACTCTTTCTATAGCGCCGCTTTCTGCAAATGTCTTTTTAAAAAAGTCTGCAACGTCATATTTAACACCCATTGCTGCAAAAACAATGCCAAATTTTTCATTGTTGCCTGCTCCTAATGACGCTTGCCGTACTATTTGTGCCGCCAACTTATCATGAGGAAGCCCATTGCCGGAAAAAATGGGAAGCTTTTGCCCACGGATTAACGTAATAAGCCCGTCTATTGCAGAAACGCCCGTTTGAATAAAGTTACGAGGATATATTCTTGAAACGGGGTTTATAGGTTTTCCGTTAATATCTCTTAAACATTCGGCATAAACTTCACCCAAACCGTCTATAGGTCGTCCGATTCCATCAAATGTTCTTCCAAGCAATTCTTCCGAAAGCTTAATTTTCATCATTTTGCCCGTAAATTTTGTTACAGTGTTGTTTAAAGACATGCCTTCCGTACCTTCAAACACTTGAATAATTGCTTTGTCGCCTTGAATTTCAATAACCCTGCCCATTTTTTTGTGCTTGCCGTCAATTTTAAGTTCAACAAGTTCGTCAAACGCAAGCTCTAAAACGCCCTCAACTGCAATTAAAGAGCCATGTATTTCTGATAACTTACTATATTCCAATTATTGTTCACCTCCATTAAAAAAATTAAGATATAGGGGTGTATCCTGTCTTTTCTATAAGCTGTTGCCCTTGTTCCGATAAAATCCAATCTATAAGCTTGTCAACATTCGGGTTTTTAGTTCCTGCCGTAACTGCATAAAATTCAGAAGTTAAAGGATACGTTTTGTTTGCAACGTTTTCTCTTGTTGGGGAAATGCCGTCTATTGCTAAAAGCTTTATACTGTTTTCTTTAACCATTTCGGTGGCATAAAACAAAAAAGAGTATCCGATTGCATTGCTGTAATTTTTATAATCAGCAACATATTTAACTATTCCACCCATTCCATCTGCCCTTTTTGTTTCTATTGGGTTTATGATTTCCGCATCGCCCATAAAATTAATTAGCGCAGTTTGGCTTCCCGAGCCTTTGTTGCGCTGGAATGCAAGTATTCCTTTGTCTTTGCCGCCTAATTCGTTCCAATTTGTTATTTTTCCTAAATAAATGTCTTTAATATTTTGCGCTGTAAGCCCATTAATAGAATTTTTAGGATTAACAAAAAACACAAATGCTTCATATCCAATAGGCGTTAACTTTAATTCAATGCCTTTGTCTTTTGCCGCTTGAAGCTGTTGGCTTGAAGGTTTTGCAGCAAATATAATGTCGGTTTCTCCATTAATTAGACGTTCATATGCGCTCCCTGTTTTTGTGCAAACAACATAATTTTCGCTGTCTTCAGATAAATAAGGGGAATATTTCCCTTTGGGGTAAACAGCTTGGGCAAAAGCGGAATATATAGGGTATAGCGCCGTTGCGCCGTCTAATTTGGGCAATTCATCTTCAATATTTAATTTTAATGTTGAAGGTTCATCTAACTTAACTGTTTTCGAATCTTCTTTGTCTTCAGAAAAAGGCATATATTTATTTAAATTAACTTCTGTTTCTGTAATTGTTTCAATACTACTAACATAAATACCGATTGCCGTATTAACTAAAAAAATTACAAAACACAGCAAACAACTTAACCCTAGAAATATGCGCCTTGTTTTAGCCTTGAAAACTCCCCAAATTTGGCATAATACGAATATTATTAATGTTGCAGAAAGAGCAAAAATAATTAAATTGTAAGTATCGTTGCCGGCGGAAAGTAAATTTATTAGCATTACAAAAAGTCCGCCAAATGAAATAGCTATAAATATAAAAATGCTTAGAATAATTTTTGCTATTTTCTCCCCCATCACACATTCTCCTTATAAACTTTATCGTAAAATGCGTCAATGTCTGCAAAGTAGCCATCTAATTTTGAAAGTTCATCATTCGAAACGTCATACTTAATTGAAATAATTTTATCAAATATGTCCTCCCTTCTTAAAACAGCCATTGGAATACCTAGGCTAACTAATTTTTTAAGCGCTTCATTTAAGTGCAATATTATTTCCATCATTTTCATTTGCTTTTCAAAAGGTACAAATGTATCAGTTTTATGGTATGCATTTTGCTGCACAAACCCAAGCCTTATTACTTTTGCAATTTCTAAAATTAATTTTTGACCTTCTGGCAAAACATCAGAACCAATTAATTTTACAATGTCCATTAAGTCGCTTTCTTCATGGAGTATTCTAAGTATATTTTCTCTGTGGGAAATAAAATTTTCCCCAACGTTTTTATTGTACCAACCAGTTAAGTCGTCTAAATATTCGCTATAGCTTGTAAGCCATTGAATAGCTGGGAAATGCCTAGCGTATGCAAGCGAACGGTCAAGCGTCCAAAAGCAGCGAACAAAACGCTTTGTGTTCATAGTAACAGGTTCTGAAAAATCGCCACCTTGAGGCGAGACCGCCCCAATTATAGTAACAGAACCTTCTGTGTTATTTAAATTTTTAACATATCCTGCCCGTTCGTAAAATGCTGCAAGTCTTGACGACAAATATGCCGGAAAGCCTTCTTCTGCCGGCATTTCTTCAAGTCTTCCAGAAAGTTCCCTTAACGCTTCTGCCCAGCGTGATGTTGAATCTGCCATAATTGCAACGTGGTAGCCCATATCACGGTAATATTCGGCAATTGTAATACCTGTATATATGCTTGCTTCCCTTGCCGCAACGGGCATATTAGACGTATTGGCAATTAACGTTGTTCTGTGCATTAACGGCATTTTGGTTTTTGGGTCTTTAAGTTCTTTGAAGTCTTCTAAAACTTGTGTCATTTCGTTGCCACGTTCGCCACAGCCAATGTAAACTATTATGTCTGCATCAGACCATTTTGCAAGCTGATGTTGTGTCATAGTTTTTCCTGTTCCAAATCCCCCCGGAACTGCTGCCATTCCGCCTTTGGCAAGTGGAAAAAGCGTATCTATAACACGCTGCCCTGTTATTAATGGGCGAGTTATCGGTTGGCGACTTGCAACAGGGCGTGGTATTCGTATTGACCACTTTTGGCACAGCTTTATGTTGTGTTCTTTGCCGCTTTCATCAACAACGGTTGCAATTGTGTCTTTTAAAGTATATTCACCGTCTTTTGCTGCAAACTTAACGGTTCCGCTAATATCAGGAGGAAGCATAACTTTGTGTAAAATTGTGCTTGTTTCAGGAACTTCTGCAACAATTGTTCCGCTTGAAACTTTTTGCCCCGAAGCTATTAATATGCGTGTTTTCCACGGCTTTTCCATATCAAGGTTGTCGATTTTTTGCTTATCGTTAGCCCCTCTTGGTATAAAAGTTCCTGATTCATTTGCTATTTTTTCAAGCGGGCGCTGTATTCCATCAAAAATATTTCCAATTATACCCGGCCCTAATACAACTTGAAGCTGGCTTTTAGTTCCATAAACTTCATCTCCGGGTTTTAGCCCTGATGTTTCCTCGAAAACTTGTATAACTGCCGTATTGTTTTGCATACTTATTACTTCGCCGATTAGCCTTTCTTTAGAAACATAAACCATTTCAGACATTTGAAAATTTTGCTCTTTTGAATCTGAATTTGTTAAAACCGTTACAACAGGGCCATTTATGCCGAAAATCATATATATACTACCTCCTTTCAATTAGAATTAGTGCTAAATAAATTAAATTGCTTCCGCTGTTCATCAAAACGTTCAATAAATGTATTGTCGTATATGGCGTTTTTACCTTTAATAGCTGCTTTAAAACCGCCCAAAAAGTTTTCCTTGCTTTCAGCTACCGAAATATTAAGCTTTGATTTTAAGTGTTTGGCAAATTTCATATCTTTCGGCATTAAAATTATTTCGGAATCCCCATATTTTTTAATAGCTTGGTCTATTTTTGTTTCTAAATATTTTAAATATTCATCCGTTTCCATAAACTTAACTATTTTTTCATGCACAGCATCAAACAATTCGTTAATTAGTAGTTCTCTTGCTTTAAAAACTTCTTTTCTTGAAAGAAACATTGCTTCAGAAATGTTGTTTATGCTTAATTTTTCTTTTTCCAGCCTAATTCTTTCCTCGGCTTTCTTCCGTTCTGCTCTTGTAGTTTCTTCGCAAGCTTCTTTAAATTGTTCATTAGTTTCTTTTGTAATTGCCGCTTCTTTTTCATGTGCTTCGGTTAGGGCGGCCTCTAAAAAAACTTCCAGCTTATGTTGTACGTTCATAATTTAACCCCAATCGCTTCACGAATATATTTCGTTATAAAATGCTGTTCTCTGCCTGTTCCGTGCCTATCTGGTATTTCAACAATTAACGGCGTTTGCCTGTTTAATTTAATGTCGTTTATAATGTCAGGAAATTGTTGTGCCAATTTTTCCATAATTAAAACAATTCCTATTTCTTTATCTAAAAGGACTTTGTTAAGCTGCTCTTTAAGTTCATTCTTATTATGCACAACAACGCCATCAACCCCAACAAGCCTAAGCCCTGTATATGTGTCTATGTTGTCGCTAATTAAATAAATTTTTATGCTTATCAGCTCCCTTCTTAAAGCCCCTAAAACCAAAAGGTTTTAGGGGGAAAATGTATTTAAGCATTTAGTATCATAAATGAAATAAGCATACCATAAATTGCAATACCTTCGGCAAGCGCAACGAAAATTAAAGCTTTTCCCATAATAGCTTCATTTTCGCTTAATGCTCCTAAAGCCGAAGATGCAGCAGAACCTGTTGCAATGCCTGCACCAACAGTTGCAAGCCCTGTTGATAGTGCCGCACCTAAAAATTTAAGCCCATCTCCTGTTGTTGCCCCACCTGAAACAACTGCAGAAGCTGCTTCTTGTGCAAAAACGTTTCCCGAAAACATTAAAACGGTTGCAACAATTAATATTCCAAAAAAAGATGTAATATTTATAAATAATGCACTTTTAAATCTGTTAGCTTTTCTTGCGCCTATATAAAATGCACCTATAGGCAAAACAATTGCAAGCGATAGCAATAAAATAACAATATTTTGAAACACTCTACTTTCTCCCTTCTCCGCCGAAAAATCTGCTAAATATTTCATAAAATTCAAGCCTTAAAACTTGAATACCAACAACAAGCCCTTCAAGGCAAATAACAAGCAAATTGCCTAAAATAACAACAATCCAATTAAATGAACCGTTTGGTTTTTGCGCTAAAAGCATTACGGCGCTCATCATCCCGGCATGGCTTAGTGCAAAAGCGCCAACTCTTACAAATGATATTGTATTTGTAAAATAACTTAACATAACTTCAAAAAGTTCAATAACAAGTTCAACTACATACATAACAGGGCTTGCCGGTTTTTTATGTTCGCCTTTGCTATCTTTATTGTGAAAATAAGCTTCAATTGGATGTCGCAAGCCTATTAATGCAACTGTTACTGCAATAACAATTTTAAGAAAACCCACATTATAACCTTTAAATGTTAAAAGAGCAAAGGATACTGCAGAAGCATAAAATAAAATGCCGCATATTCCATTAGCACTTAAAGCCATAGTTAACCAATCTTTTCTTCTTGCCAAATTTACAATATTTATCCCCATGCATAAAAAAATTAACACAACGCCTATTACTACGGTTGTAATTAGCATTTCGTTAATACTATGCGCTGGACTTATTAAAAGCGTTGGTATTATTTTGTCTTCAAAACCAAAAATTGAGCCGTACATAAATCCAAAAAATACGCTGGAACAACCAATTATTGCTAAAATCGAACCAAGCCCCATACCTTTTTTCTTGCTTAAATAAAGCCCGGCAACAGTTAAAATTGCCCCTTGCCCAACATCGCCAAACATTATGCCAAAAAGCAGCGTATATGTTAGTGCAACTAGAAATGTGGGGTCTATTTCTCCATACGAAGGCAAGCCATACATAGAAACAAAAAACTCGAAAGGTTTGGCAAAAAATACGTTTTTTAATTTCGTTGGTGGCTTGCTTTTAATTGCATCATTTTTGCTTTCGATTATTAAAACAACTTTTTTATCGTCTTCCATTTCTTGTTTAAGGGCAAGCGCTTCTTTTTCGGTTGCCCAGCCAACCAAAATATAAAAATCTTTAACGGTATGTGCGGCATATTTTCTTGCATCGTAGTTTGAATGAAGCTGTTTAATTTTTTTATACGCCGAAACTAATTCCGATTGCGTTATTTCGGAGCTATCTAATTTTTGTTTGTTAAATTCTAAAATTTCGGCTTCTATTCGTGCAAGTTTGCTTTTAAATTCAAAGTAAATTTTCCTAAAACTGCCCGAAAGCATTTCGCCGTCAAAATTATAGTCAATCCAAATTTTTTGAAAATAGAGCGAAGAAAAAATAGAAGCAACTTTGTTTTTAGAAGAAATTGGAACAAAATATACGCCCCAAACACTTTTACCGTCATTTTTGCTTGTTACAAATAAAATATTTGTTTCGTTATACAAAAATGTTTCAAATTGTTTAAAGCTATCAGTTGGCATTTTGCCGAAATGGTATGTTATAAACTCAAAATGTTCAAGTTTTTCAACATTAAAGTCTAAACCTAAAAACGGCTCTATTTTATCCATGTATTTTATTATTGCTTCTCTTTTATTTTCAAGCTGCCTAATTTTGTTTCCTCTGTCTTCGTAATGGGTTGAAACTGTTTCAATTATATGTTGTGCCTTTTCTTTTGAAACTTCAACGTAAACATCTGTTTCAAGATTTACTTCACGAATAATTTTTTCCGCACTTGCCAAAAGGTCTGAATATGGGTTTACAACGTTAAATGGCGAAATACCGCCAAGCCCTGCTAATTCTTTTGTTGCAACTTCAAGCCCTATTTCATGTTTTGAAATATATTTTTCCATCACTCTGTCAAAATCCCCTGAATGCCCCGTGATGTTTAAATACTTCATTTTCTCAACCAATTAATGCCACCTCCACGCTAAAAGGTGTTTTGGGATTTCTTTTTTGTCGAAGCCATAACGCACGCATTCTAAAAGCGTTATAACATTTTTAATTTCAAATTCTTTTAAATATAAATATTCTAATATAACCGACAAAGATTCCCTAGAGAACGCCTTTGCTGCATGATATGTTTTAGTCATTTCTTTGTAATGCACATGTTCGGGTTCGGCAGATTTTAAAAACGATTTTCCGTATGGAGTACTGTAAATTTCTAAAAGCAATTGTTCGTCGCTTTCCGTTTCAACCAAACGGTTTATTGTTTTTGCATCAAGCCTATATTTCACGGGCATAAGATGAGTATATATTAAATTGTTTGGCAAGCTATAATATTTTTTCAAGCCATATATCCATATAATGTTTAAAAGGTCAACTTCCGTTCCAATAACTCTTTCAACAACAGCTTTGTCGGTTTTGTTTAAGTAACGGTCTTTCAGCTTCCAAACATTTACGTAATAGAACAAATCTAAATAAGACTCAAGTTCAAAAAGTCCCGTGTCTTCTCTGTATATATCGTAAAGCGAATTATAGAAAATTGTGCCTTTTAAATTTTCTATAAATTCATTAACGCTTTGCGATGATTTTAGCTTTTCAACATCAATTAAAAGCTGTTTATTTTGCATATTGCCAAAGTCTGCCGTATCTCTTTTATGGAATATGACGCAAAGAAGCTGTTTTATAATATAAATTTCTATTTTTAAACCAACAGCTTGTAAAAAGCGTTTAATTTTATAGTCATTAATAAATTTATTAAGCTTTCTATAGTCTTCTGCTAAGGCAAACAAAAGATTTCTTTCTATAGAATTTATCGTTGGCTCGGAGGAAAGAGTAATATTTTTATATGACGGCAGCTCTTTAAGCATAAGCCAAACTTCATGCACGGAGTTTGCATTCATTAATGCCATATAGTCATCATTTTTTAAAAGCTTTCCGCTCATAGCTCTAACTTTTGCATTAACTCCTTTATAGTCCATTTCTAATCACCTAGAATCGAATTAAAAATTATTTGAATCCACTTTTCCTTGTTTGCTTTGTAAGTTTTATTTAAATTATATAGCTGTTGCTTTTTTTCTGTTTCAATTTGACTAAGCTTAGATTTAACAGCTTTTTCTTCTGCTGCTTTTAAATTTGCAATTTGTTTATCTGTTTCTTTATTAATTGTTTGTCTAATTTCTTTTTCTTTGCGTTCTATTAATGCAGCCAAGCTTTCACGCTGTTCTCTAGCTGCTTTAATAGAATTTTGGGCTGCTGTTTCAATTTTAATTAGTTCTTCAATTATGTTTTCCATAAGAAGTAAAAGCACCTCACATTTTCTCAACAAGTGAATTTGCCCATACGTTGCTTAATACTCTTTTAACCGAAAATACAACTTTAGCGATTTCTTCTGAATATGTTAATGCAACAACAAAATATATTGGAAGCCCAAAATATTTTGCACCAAAATATGTTAATGGAACGCCAACAAGCCAAACCGACAAAAGGTCGTATAAAAAGCAAACAAATGTGTCGCCGCCGTTTCTTAAAACACCTACAATTGCTGCATAATTAAGCATTTTAACACACATTCCAATAGAAAGAACAAATACAATCATTTGAGTATTAAATCTAACAACTTCTGTAATTTCAAAAAAGCTAAGTATTAAAGGCGACGCTATAGTAAATAGTATTCCCATAATAACGCCTGTTGCAACAGAAAAAAACATACATTTGCGCGAATATTCTATAGCTTTTTCACGCTCTCCTGCTCCCAGTGTATTTGCAATCATAATACCAGAAGCACTACCTATGCCCATACCAACTGTAAAAAACATGCCTTGCGCTGTGCTTGCAATTTGAAACGCCCCTTGGCCTTCTGTTCCTGTATATTTATAGAAAGCTATGTAAAGCGTTGTTCCAAGCGCCCAAAGCACTTCATTTGCAATAACAGAGGAAGTTATTTTAAAATATTCTTTAATAAAAGCTAAATCTGCACTAAAGTAATTTTTAAGCTTGCCAACAATGGGCATTTTGTAGTAGTTTATAAGCCAAAGCTGAACAATTAATTCAAGAGACCTTGAAATTAATGTTGCAAGAGCCGCTCCATAAACACCAAGCTTTAAAATATAAATAAAGATATAATTTAAAACTATATTACAGCATAGCGCAGCAATAGTTGCTATTAAGGGAAAAGCTGTTTTTCCTATACAACGCAAAGAAAAATTTATTGTTAACGTAAAAGCAAGCAAAAAGTATGCAGCAGAAATTGTGCGTAAATATTTAGTCGAAAGCTTTAAAACTTGTTCGTCACTAGAATATATGCGCATTAACAATTCGGGTTTTAAAAATGTAAAAAGACTAAAGCACAATGCAACAAAAAGACAGCCCAAAAGGCATATGCCCATTGTTTTTTGTATGCCTAGTGTATCTTTTTTGCCCCAAAACTGCCCCATAAAAATAGAAGCACCACTGCAAATGCCAAAAAGCGTTACAAAAAACACAAAAAATATTTGATTAGCAAGCCCAACCGCTGTTATTTCGTTTATGCCAAGGCTTCCAATCATAATGTTATCAACTAAGTTGACCGAAGAGTATAAAAGGTCTGAAAAAATTATTGGCATAGCAAGATGCAGTAGTATTTTCATGTACTTTTTGTTTTCTGTCAAAAAAATCCCCCCTTGCGTTGAAAATACTTAAAACTTATGTTAGTATAATAACATTAAACTTCAGTATATCACAAAGTCATAAAAAATTAAAGTATATTCATAGAAAAGGAAGTAAAATTTAATGAAAATAGGTTCAAATGTTTCTATAGCAAACGGGCTTTTAGGAGCTGCCGAAGAAGCTGCTTCATATAATGCCGATACGTTTATGATTTGCACAGGCGCACCTCAAAATTCAATAAGAAAACCAATCGCCGATATGCAGATTTTAGAAGGTAGAAAAGTTATGGAGAAAGCCGGAATAGATGAATTTGTTGTTCATGCAGGATATATTATTAACCTTGCCACATACAAAGATGACAAATACGAATTTTCTAAGCAGTTCCTTTCAAAAGAAATAAAGCGAGCCGCCGCATTAGGCGCTAAATATATTGTTTTGCATCCGGGAGCATATACAGAAAAAGACTTACAATTTGGAATAGATAGAATAGCAGATGGGCTAAATAGCGTTCTTTTAGAAAATAAAAACTTAGATATAGTAGTTTGTCTTGAAACAATGTCGGGTAAAGGAACGGAAATTGGAAGATGTTTTGAAGAATTAAAAGCTATAATAGACAAGGTTGATAACAAAGAAAAAATCGGTGTTTGCTTTGATACTTGTCATGTTCACGATAGCGGATATAATATAGTTGAAAATTTTGAGCAGGTTATGGAACAGTTTAATAGCATAATTGGGCTTGAATATTTAAAAGTATTTCATATTAACGGCTCTATGAATGAAAGAGGTTCTAAAAAAGATAGGCACGCAAACATTGGTGCTGTAAACGATCGCATAGGCTTTGATGTAATTTATAATATTGTTCATTCAAAATATGCAAAAGGTAAGCTGTTAATTTTGGAAACGCCAAACGGAGGCGAATTTTATAAAAAGGAGATAAAAATGTTAAAATGCAAAAAACAGCATTAATAACAGGTTCGTCAAGAGGAATTGGAAAAGCAATAGCACTTAAATTTGCAAAAGAAGACTATAACGTTGTATTAAATTGTAAAACAAATGAACGCCTAATGTTTGAATTAGCTGATGAGTTAAAAAATATAAATAAAAATGTAATGCCAATAAAATGTGATGTTTCTATATATAAAGATGTTAAACTTATGTTTGAGCAAATAAGAGGAAATTTCGGTGATGTTGATGTTTTGATAAATAATGCCGCAGTTAGCTATATAGGGCTGTTTGATGAAATGCTTGAATGCGATTGGCGGAAGCTAATTGACGTTAATTTAAATTCTGTAATAAATTGCTGCCATGTTGCAATACCTTCTATGATTAATAAAAAAAGTGGTTCTATTATAAATATTTCATCTATTTGGGGAAACAGCGGCGCTTCCTGTGAAGTTGTGTATTCCGCAACAAAAGGGGCAGTTAATAGCTTTACAAAAGCTTTAGCAAAAGAATTAGCACCATGTGGTATAACAATAAACGCCGTTGCTTGCGGCGTTATTAACACGGAAATGAATGACTTTTTAACAGTGGAAGAAAAAGAAGAACTTACCCAAAAAATACCTATGGGTAGATTTGGGTTATGTAGTGAAGTTGCAGATGTTGTATATTTTCTAGCTTGTGAAAACGCAAGCTATTTAACAGGGCAAATTATAGGGGTTGATGGCGGGTATTAATTGCCTTTGCATAATTTTAAGGTACCCTTGTGTCAGTGATAAACTAAAACATTTTTCGACAAAAAAGCCATCAAAATTAAGTGAGGGCTTTTTTATAACTTCTGGATTGTAATGATTTTCTAATTCAGATAAAATCTTTCTAAAAGCAAATATTATGCTCATTTTGTTATGTAATACAGCTCTTGACATGGGTAGTCAAAAACGGTCAAAAGTTTCCCGTATTGAAAGCCCATACTTTGATATAGTTTTCTTGCAGCAACACCTTGTTGGTCTCCCTCACGATAAGTTATAACACTTAATCTTGTTCCTAGCGGGAATTGAGAAATTAATTTTGAAATAAGTGATTTCGCAATCCCATTTTTGCGATATAGGGGATGCACAGCTAAAAAATACAATTCACCAGTACTGCGTGAGAAGGCTAATGCACCTACTAAAGTGTCTTCTGTTTTAGCTATCAGTGCCTGTTCATTATGGATATACTCCATCAGAGCAATTTTATATTCTCTCATATCCAACCCAGGAAAATTATCCTTTACAAGGTGTAGCAAGTCCATCCAACTGTCTAAATCTTGTTGTTGCGCAAATGAAATAAGCACAATGTTACCTCCTGTTTTATAAATAATCTCTATTTTTGTTCGCTTGTTCAAAGTTACAGGATAATCATTATTTTCTTCATTGTACACAAGTATACTGCAGCTAAATCAAATATACAATAACTTTTCCAACTCTTTGTTGAAAAAACTTAGTCCTAACTTGACAGCCCCCCAATGACAGACTAAACATTTTTCGACAGTACAGCCACCAAAATTTTATAAGGCGGCTGTACTTTGGGATTATTTTTGTTTTCTTATGCAACAATTTATTGGTTCAATGACAAGTATTATTAATAAGAAATCTATCGGCAAACTTAGGAAATACTCTATAAAACAAACTAAATATTATATAACCTAAAAATGTGCCCACAGTATTTAAAATTAAATCATCAACATCAGAGCCTCTACTTGAAAAAAATTGTATGCATTCGATAAGCAAAGAGATCATGAAGCCAATAAAAACAACTGCTGTAATAGTCTTAGTTTTCTTCCACAACAAAGGCAACAAAAAACCGGTGGGGCTAAAGATAAGAATATTTCCTAAAATATTTACAAATATATAACCAATGTCACCGCTTTGCAGAATTATCTTTATTCCACTAAAAGGAATTATATTTATATCACTATAACCTTTAATTCCCGATGCAAGAAAATTAAGTAACCCTGAAATATTAATCGTTAATGAAAACAAAGCAATCATAAAATATATAAAAAAGGCGGTTCCCATTTCATGGTGTATCGTGGTTTTAATTCCGTCCTTTCTTAATAATAAAATTGCAACTATTCTTATTAAAATAATGATGGGTATAAACGGTAATAAATTTAAAAAAATTGATTTCATATACATCATAATTAGACTCATTATTAACATCCTTCTTTATGTAAAATTAAAATTAAATATGTATTTCACTTAGCCCTAACTTGACGACACTTCATGTTAGGGCTAATGGCATTTTTTGACAATAAAAGTCACTAAGGTTTACATAACGGATTTTCTTCAGAAATATTCTTCGTTTTCTTATGTGACAATTAATCAATTCAATGGTAAGTATTATGCTTATCATCTTTATATACTGGTGGTTCCATTAAAGTATGCTTTTATATTTTTGCGATAGAAAAGTAGATAAATAAAATATAAAATGGTAATAACAGCATTTATAATTATTATCGCTGTTTTAGTGCTTCCCATTAAGGAAATGTTAGCTATAAAATTATATGCAATATGAGCAATTACACATATTGTAAGATTTTTAGATGCAAGCATAACCGTCATAAACATAAAGCCTACAACCAAAGCGTTAATAATTTGCAATATCGTATCAAAACCGGATTGACCGATAGCCACCATACTTGCAATATGTCCAATCGCAAATGTAAAACTTATGAATGCCACAACCACAACTCTGTTCCATTGATTTGTTAATGCCCTAAACATGAATCCTCGAAAAATAATTTCCTCCATAAATCCAACACCTGTGTACATTAAAAATATTGCGAATAAATCAAAAGGCTTAATTGCGGTATTAATTCCGTATAGAAGTGGCAGTAACGGTAAAGCGAACAGAGGAATGTAAAACAACATACTTCCTGCATTTTCTTTAGGCTTACATAATAAACCTATGTCACTTAATATTTTATTCTTACAAAGATGAATAAAGCAAATAAAAGCCAAAATAAAATTCGGTATGCAACTCACGAGATAATCGTTAACCGCTAAAATACTTGCAACATTACCTGTTATTGTGTTAATTAGTAAATAAAGCCCAAGCCAAACAAGTGAATGCAAAACGGCGTTGTTTTTATATAATTTTATCATGTCATAACCCTTCTCGAAAATATAAATAATCTTTGCTATTATTAGTTAAATAATAGTTATAAGATAACAATTAATTTGTTCATTAAAAAATAGCATAAAATTTAATTAAAAGATAATAGCTTTTAAGCTTTTTGCTTAGTCATAACTTGACAACAACCCAATGTTAGGACGCAAGAAAGCCGCTTAATTTTACTTGGTGGATTTTATTCAGAAATATTTTTCATTTTCTCATGTGTCAATTTATTTATTCAATCAGATTTTATGTCCTTTTGGCAAAATCATATATTTAGGAATTCTAATATGTTCAGGTTTATTAAGTATTTCTATTACTGCTTCGGCAATATCAATTGGTTGTAATGCCATTGATATTCCAAGTAATTCTTTAGGTTTTATATCCCAATTTCTATGTAATCCTGTTTCAACAAGACCGGGCTCAATACATGTGATTTTTATATTTGTATCACAAAGTTCCATTCTAAGCGACTCAGCTAATGCCTCTAATGCATAGTTACACCCAGCATAAGCACCTGAGTTTTCACGAGTTTTAGTACCCATAACACTAGAAATTATAACAATATGACCTTTTCCTACTTTTTTAAAATATTTTAAGAAAGTATAGATAAGTCTAAACGACATTTCAACCTTTAGCCTAACCATTTCACACATTGCATCTATGTTGATATTTTCAATTGCATTAGATTCAATAATTCCGGCATTAACACATACTACATCACATTTACCCCATTTGTTTAAAGCATCATTTAATAAAAATTCAGATGTTTGGGGTTCTAGCATATCACCATTATTAAGTATCAAATGGTCTGTTTCCTTAAAAACTGAATTTATCGTTCTGCCATTAGCCACAATATAATAATCTTTATTTAATAGAACCTTGCAAATCGCATTACCAATGCCACTGCTTGAACCAGTTACAACAGCTACCTTTTTATCCATAAATCATTCTCCTTGCTATTTCGCAAATATAAATAATCTTTAATATTAGCAATTAAATTACAATTACAATTACAAGATAATAATTGTTTCCTTCGTTAAGCACACAACAAATTATTGCGCTTATTTGGTGGCTTTTACATTTATCCTTCTAAACGTTTCAAAACATCTGCCGTCTGGTTGTTTGGTTTTTTCAATCATTATATTAACAACTTCATTTCTAAAGCTTTCTCTATTTGCATTAGGTATATAATTTAAAAATGGCACTATGCTTGGCTGGTCAATCCATCTTATCATTTCATCGCAGCTAGAAAAAAACCTGTCTGCATTTTTGTATTGTATATTTATATTGCTAAAACACGCTTCATTAATCAATTTTTCATATTCCTCTTTTGAAGGCATGAGCCATGGCCATTCGAAATTTGAGAAATATTCTTTATAGGCATTTTCTTTCATCAAAGCTTTTATAGTGTGAAAAAAATTTGAACAATTACCGTCACCGGCAAAGTTCCAACTAATAATTCCATTACCTTTCAAAGCTTTAAAACTATTTTTTAATAATCGTTTATGGTCTTTTATCCAATGCAATGCAGCGTTTGAAAAAATTACATCAAAATGGTCTGCAAAATTCATGCTATTTATATCCATGCAAATAAAAGTAAGATTATCTTTTTCAAGCTTTTTTGCTGTGTTAATCATTCCAACAGACGCATCAATTCCAATAACTTTACCATTAGGTACTAACCTTGAAAGTTGTTCGGTTAAAACTCCATCACCACATCCAAGGTCTAAAATTATTTCATCTCCATTAAGCTCCAGTTCAGAAATTATGCTATTGCCCCATTCTTTTTGATGTTTTGATGCCTGTTTATATTTTTCACCATCAAATTCAAATTTTGCCATTTATACTTAACCTCCTTATAAATAATCCTTAAAATATTAATGTGCTCCTAATGCACCACGAGTTTATTATATTACCAAAAAGAGCTGCCTTAACAGCAGCTCAATAAGAAACTAAAAATTTAAGTAACTTTGAACGATAAACCGTAACAGCTTTTTCTGGGCATAGTTCTTGGCAGCAATAGCAACGAATGCATTTTTCTGAATTAATTTTAATTTTCTTACCTTTTTCCATAGTTAAAACTTTAACAGGGCAATTATTAATACAAACTTTGCACCCTATGCATTTGCTTTCATCAAAAATGAGGCGAGGTTGTAAATGCTTATTAACTAGCCCTCTCAGTGGCTTCGGAACTTTTTTACCAAAATCAACTTCTATGGTTTCTGGTATTTTAAAGTTTGCCTGCTTAAATGAATCAATGCCTTCGTCTCCCAAAAGAAAAATGTCGGACAGCCCATCTGAACATAGTCCTCTTTCTATTGATTTTTTAATTGTTAAAACTTTAGAAAAATGAATGTTGATTATAGAGCAAGCAACCTTGTCAAGATGGTATGGGCTTTCAGAAGCTATAATTGCCCCAATGTTTCTTGCATCGCCGCCAGAAGGTCCTGCGCCTTCCATTCCAACTATTGCGTCCATAAAAGACAAAACAGGATTTGCACAAACGCAAATATCAACTAAGGCATCGGCAAAAACAGGCTTTTCCGGCATATTTAAATGGTATTCTGCTTTCATTATTCCGGGGATAATTCCAAACATATTTTTAACAGCACCTGTAAACGTCATCATACCGTGTGTTTTAAGTTTGGATACTGAAATTACTTTATCAACGTCATTTAACATATCTGTAACCGTTAATTGCTTTAAAAGCACCCCTTTTGGATTTGCTTTTTCGCAAGATTTAAAATTAGAATTTAGCGTTGCCCCTGTTAGTTTTGCAATTTCTTCCATACCTGTAGTTTTATATATACCTGCAAGCATTTTTTCATTAAAAGGCCCTCCTGGGCTGTCTCCAATTACAACGGTTGCGCCATAACTAATTAAAATTTCAGCTAATGCTCTAACAACAGTAGGATGAGTTGTTGCCGCATAGCTTGGGGGTTTTTTCATAAGAAGGTTAACTTTTAACAAAACTTTATCGCCTTTTAAAATGTATTTTTCCAATCCGCCCAATTTTTCAATAGATTTTAAAACTGCTGCTTTAACTTCGTTGTAGTTATAGTCATTACACCTTGATAAAGAAACTTTAACCATAATGCCTCCCTAAAATTTTATTTGAAATTTTATTTTCGATATGCTATTATTTCATAATACACATATGCTCCTGCTATTGCAATAGTAATTATTAAAATGGAGGTTTTTATGCTTGATGTTTCGCTTTTGGGAACAGGGGGAATGATGCCGCTTCCAAACAGATTTTTAACGTCTTTAATTTGCAGAATAAATGGAAAATTGCTTTTAATTGATTGCGGCGAAGGAACACAAATTAGTTTAAAAATGCTTGGGTTTGGGTTTAAAAATATTGATGTAATTTGCTTTACGCATTTTCACGCAGACCATATTTCAGGGCTTCCCGGCTTACTTTTGGCAATAGGTAATTCAGAACGAAAAGAACCTTTAAATATTGTTGGGCCAGATGAGCTTTGCAAAGTTGTTAAAAGTCTTTTAGTTATAGCGCCGCTACTTCCATTTGAAATAATATTTCATGAATTTAATGTTATTGAAAAAAGTGGAGTTATATTTAAAGAGCTTAAATTAAGCGAATTTACTTTAAGCGGCTTTGCTATGGAGCACAGAATACCTTGTCTTGCATATAGATTAGATATAAAAAGGCTTGGCAAATTTGACGTTTTGCGTGCAGAAAAGCTTGGAGTTCCAAAAAAGGTTTGGGGAATGCTTCAAAAAAATGAAACCGTTGAATATGAAGGTAAAATTTATACAAACGACATGGTTCTAGGAAACGAGCGCAAAGGAATAGCCGTTTCGTATTGCACAGACAGCCGCCCTGTTTGTGGGCTTTCTGATTTTGTTAAACATTCAGATTTATTTATTTGCGAAGGAATTTATGGAGAAGATGAAAAATTTAATAAAGCCGTTGAATATAGGCATATGCTATTTAGCGAAGCGGCAAACATTGCAAAGGAAGCAGAAGTAAAGGAGCTTTGGCTTACTCACTTTAGCCCTTCATTAACAGAACCCAAAAAGTTTTTAAGCGCCGCTTCAAATATTTTTGAAAACACTGTTGTCGCATATGACCGTATTTGCAAAAATATTGTTTTCGAACAATAAACTTTCTTTTTGCATTAACGTATATTGTAATACAAAATAAATTGACGGAACGTTTTGTGGTTTATGTGCAAGCAATAATAGGTGGTAAACTATGGATATGAAACAACTAACCGATTACGAATTAATTACAAACTGTATAAACGGGGACAACAGTTTTTTTAGCGAACTTGTAACAAGATATAAAAACCTTGTTTATTCTATAATTTTGCGAATGACAAACGACAGCGAGGAAGCAAATGACCTTGCACAAGAAGTTTTTATAAAAGTATATAGAAGTCTTGAAAAATATCGTCCCGATTTTAAATTTAGCACATGGATTATTAGAGTTACAACAAACCATGTTATAGACCATAGAAGAAAACGTCGGGCCGAAACAACGTTTATAGATGATTTGGAAGGCGGAGCTGTGCCTTCAGGCAACGAGCCTTCCCCAGAAGATGTTTTTTTAAAAAAAGAGCAAAAAAAGCAGTTAAAAGAAGTTGTTGGGGCATTGCCCGATATGTATAAAATACCGATTGTTTTATATCATCAACAAGGCTTATCATACCAAGAAATATCGGAAGTTATTGAAGAGCCACTGTCGAAAGTTAAAAATCGGATTTTTAGAGGTAGGAAAATGTTGAAAGAAAGTTTATTGCAAATTAGAGGCGGTGATAACTATGTCCTGTGATAAATATAACGATTTAATGATGCGTTGCATGGACAAAACAATTACTCCCACTGAAACAATATTGCTTAATCGACACCTTTCTTCATGCAGCGCTTGCAAAGAAGATTTTTCGGTTTATGAAGAAATTATGGCTGAATTTTCGGCTATGGAAATAATTAGCGCACCCGAAGGCTTTGAAGAAAGCGTTATGCTTAAAATAGCAGAAGAATCTTTATATAAACCAGCTGTTCATATGGAAGAACATCTGGAGCATCTGGAATGTAGAGAACCGGAACTAGAACCTGAATTTAAATTGGAAATGGATTCCGAATTGTCGAAATTAATTGAAGTTCACGGAGAAAAAAATAATCCGCTTGAGTCTGTGCTTTGTTTTACTTGGGCTTTTATATCTGTTTCTCTTGGGCTTTCAATTTTAGCAATGTATTATAAAGATGTTGTATTATCATCTTTTGCAAATTCCCCTAAATTATATCAATTTGCTACATCAGCATTTTTTTATGCTGAACAATTTACTAGCAATATTTCATATTTTTTTGAGTCAACTTTTGGTACTGCAATAGATTATGTTGCTTCTGCCAGACTTTGGCTGCTTGGAATAATTTGCGTGTTAGCTTTGTTGCAAGTAATTATTTATAATAGGGAAGCCAGAGGGATTAAAAGTTAATGTTAAGAATATTAGGTATTGAAACATCATGTGATGAAACGGCTGCCGCCGTTGTTTATGATGGAACATTTGTTGCTTCAAACGTTATAGCATCTCAAATTAAAATACACGAAAAATTCGGCGGCGTTGTTCCTGAAATTGCTTCAAGAAAACACATGGAAATTATAAGTCAAGTTGTTGATGAAGCGTTGAAAAACGCTTCTGTTAATTTTAATGATATAGATGCAATAGCCGTTACAAATACCCCCGGTCTTGTAGGTGCTTTGCTTGTTGGCGTTTCGTATGCAAAAGGTTTGTCGTATTCATTAAAGAAGCCACTTGTTTCCGTAAATCATATAGAAGGGCATATTTGCGCCAACTATATTGAAAACCCAAATTTCAAACCACCTTTTATGTGTCTTGTTGTTTCAGGAGGGCATACACACCTTGTTCATGTTTTAGATTTTTCTAAATATAAAGTTTTAGGCAAAACAAGAGATGATGCCGCCGGAGAAGCTTTTGATAAAGCTGCAAGAGCTTTAGGCTTAGGCTACCCAGGAGGCCCTAAAATAGACCTAGCCGCAAAAAATGGCGATGAAAATGCAATTATTTTTCCCCAAGCACTTTCAGATAGCCTAGATTTTAGTTTTAGCGGGCTTAAATCGTCGGTTTTAAATTATATTAATAAGTGTAATATGACAAGAGAACAAATTGTTGTTGAAAATGTTGCAGCTTCGTTTCAAAAGGCCGTTGTAGAAGTTTTGGTTAAAAAAACTATAGCAGCAGCAAAAGCATTAAATATTAAAAAAATAGCGCTTGCAGGCGGTGTTTCATGCAATAGCGCATTAAGAGCAGCTATGAAGCAAGCTTGCCTTGAAAATGAAATTGAATTAAACATTCCAAGCCCTGTATATTGCACAGACAATGCGGCAATGATAGCATCTTGTGGATATTTTAACTATAAAAAAGGAAGCGTTAGTAATTTATGGCTTAATGCATATGCGAATTCCGAATTAGTATAAAAAGAAACGCTATCTGAATAAGGTGGCGTTTCTTTATTGGAAACCTTATTTTATGTATTTGTTTTTTAATAATGATTTATAACTTTTGGTAATTAAAGTTTGTCTTCTTGCCGATAACAAAGTAATTATAATATCTTGTATGTACCAATGCCTTTGAAATAATTATACGCAAGTCCACTTTCAAAAAAAGATATTAATTGACCATTCATACAATCCCATTCCTTAAAATAACCATTACTATACGAAACAATTATTTTTAAATAATTAGCACTAAACGAAATGCAGGTAGGATTAGATTGTTTTTCAGTTTTATATATTCTTATCTGTTTAAATAAAGGAATGCTCCATTCATAAATTGAATCGTCGACATTAATAGCGTATAAGCTGTTAATTACGGGATTATAAACCATTTTAGACCAATGACCTGATAGTTCCCAGATAATCTTTTTATGTTTTCGAGAAAACGCAATAAGTGAACCCATATTGATATTAATTATAATTAATTCATTATTAGAAGTATATAATACATTACTAATAGGTTTATTATAACTCATTAATGTGTCAATTAGAATTCCAGTATAATAGTCCCATTCTTTAACGGTTCCATCATCAGAACATGATATTATCGTTTTTTCATCGTAAGACTGATTAATAGAGTTAATTGCGTTGCTATGACTTTTAGCGCAGTAATCCACTTTGCCTGTACTAATATTCCATCTTTTAATCGTTCGGTCTGTAGAGCACGATAAACAATAATTTGAATCTTTACAATAAAAAGAATCAATTACTTCCCCTTGGTGTAATTTAAAAATGCAATTTATTGAAAAATCGTTAGCGTTCCACTCGACAATTTGACCATCAATTGATGATGTTAAAAATTTATTTCTGTTTTCATTAAAATTAATTGAATTTACAAAAGTGGAAGGATAATCATTGTTTGAATATGCTATACATTTTAGCATAGTGTGCGTCATTGTATTAAAAACTCTAATAATTGCATCGCTTGAAGCTGCAATTATAATGTTATTGTCTATATATGCTATACTTGTGAAAAAATGATAAAAGGGAGAATTTATTACTATCAATATATTGGGCCTCCATTTCTCTAACCTTTAAGCAAGACAAAAACCATACGTACAGTGGCATAAATAATTTGAAACATTGTACCAACTATTGCATAATAAATTTATGACACATTTATAATAGAATTATATGATGTTTAATATGGAAGCACTTTATATCCATTAGAAGAAGGAATTAATGCGGTACCGCCGGCTTTTTCATAGTAAAGCCCTATATAATGTCCTGTAAAAGCGTAGCGTTTATAACATAATAAGCCACTAGAAGTTACACCGCCTATGTATTTTTCTATTCTTCTACTTGAATTTGGTGGAACTTCAACTTGTTGAGTTACCCATGAGCTTTTAGCAATAGTCGAGGTTTTACTAACAGAAAAGCCAAGCTCATCTTTAAGCTTTCGAATAAACAAGTCTCCTTCATGTGTTGAATTAAGATTGTCTGTTACATCCCATTCCACTGTTGTTGATTCTATTTGAGTGTAGCTTAGCATAGATGTGTGAGGGGTTTGATTGAATGTGGAAACTTCGCCGACAAATCTAAAATAATCAACTCTTTTTCCTGGAGCGCTAGGTAGGTAATCATATAATTCATAAATAGTGCCATCATTGGGAACTTTAGGTGTTTCTCTTTGCCTTATTGCAAGAACTTCATACGTTTCATCATTCTCATTGATTACATAGTCTTTATTTTCAGGAAAATCGGTTTTATATTTAGAACTAAGGCAAGTAGGAACCGTGCTGAAAATTACAGTATTGGTATTTGCAACATCTTCAGATATAGTATTGGCATTTACAATATTTGCAGAAAGCAATATAAAAGCAGTGGCAGCAGCAACAAAAAATTTCTTCATAATAATCCTCCTTATTTTTATCAAAGGAACAACGAAACATGTCGTTTCATTCTTCCCCACAAGGAATAATTAGTTTTAGTTGCCAAAATTATATTTAAAAGTATTAAAATATGTAAAAAAGAGGTGAAAATCTACTACTAAGCATACGAAATGATTTGTTTAATTAATTTAAATGGACAGCTTAGGCTGCCCTTTTAAATTTGAAATTTTTTCAGATATATAAAAGTTCTATTACTAAAAAGAAATTAAACCGCAAATTTTTGTTCTAACATATTCGCAATTTTTTGCGCTTCTTCTTTAATCGAAGCTTCATCTTTTCCTTCAATCATAACCCTAACTAAAGGTTCTGTTCCAGAAGAACGAATTAAAACTCTGCCAACTCCGTTAAACTTATTTTCCAATGCTTTAATTTCATTCATAATTTGTTCGTCTTGCAAATATGCTTCTTTTTTATCGTTTGCAACTTTAGCATTAACTAAAACTTGTGGCAAAACATCCATTAATACGTTAAGTTCGGTTAATTTCTTTCCTGTTGCCTTCATAGCTAATAAAAGCATAAGTGATGTTAAAATGCCGTCACCTGTTGTATTGTGTTCTAAGAAAATTATATGCCCCGATTGCTCACCGCCAAAACAGTAACCGTTTGCAAGCATTTCTTCCAAAACATATCTATCCCCAACTTTAGTTTGTTTAATATCAATGTTAAGCTTTTTACCCATAAGAAAAAGCCCTAAATTGCTCATAACTGTTGCTACAATAGTGTTCTTCGCAAGCTTATTGTCTTGTTTTAATTGATAAGCGCAAATTGACATAATTTCGTCACCACTAACAATTTTGCCTGTTTCATCAACAACAAGGCAGCGGTCACCATCACCATCAAATGCAATACCAATATCTGCTTTAATTTCTTTAACCAATTCAACTAGCGCTTCCATATGAGTTGAGCCGCAGTTTAAATTTATGTTAATTCCGTTAGGTTTATCGCCTATTGTATAAATTTCTGCACCTAATTTTTTTAAGATTTTAGGAGCAGCTTCAAACGTTGCGCCGTTTGCACAGTCAAGTGCAATTTTCATTCCTTTAAGCGAAATATTGCAAACTGCATTGCCTAAAAATTCTATATAGTCGTCAATTGCATTTGCAAAGCTTTTAATTGTTCCAACATTGCCGCCTGTTGGTCTTGGCAAACCTTCTAAACCTAAATTTTCTAAACTTTCTGAATTTGGTGAAATAATTTGTTCTATTTCATCTTCTAAGCAATCAGGTAGTTTATATCCGTCGCTATTAAAAAATTTTATTCCGTTATCAGAAACTGTATTGTGAGAAGCAGAAATAACAACGCCTGCATCAAATTTATATTTACGAACCAAAAATGCAACACAAGGCGTTGGAACTACCAAAGCATTATATGCTGTTGCCCCAACAGAACATATGCCGGCGCATAAAGCTGAAGCAAGCATGTCGCAGGAAATTCTTGTATCCATTCCAACAATTATTTTCGGCAAATGGTGTTTTTCTTTTGTTAAAACAAACGCCCCAGCTCTACCCAAAGCAAATGCAAGTTCTGGTGTTAGTTTTTCGTTGGCAACTCCACGCACGCCGTCTGTTCCAAACAATCTACTCATACTTTTCCTTCTTTCTATAATCTTTTCTCTATATTTTTTCAATATCAACTTTATTTGCAGCAAAGCTTTCAGATAACACAATATTACAAGTTTTGCTAAATTTTAAAGTGTTATCGCTAACGAAAAAAGAATATTGCGGTTTTTGTTCTGGTTTTTGTGATGTAAGTAAATTATTTTTGGTTAAAAAATCGGCTAATGCTAAAGCAACTGAAGCAGCCGAATTAATTATTTTAACATTGCCTACAAATTCTTTAATGCAGTTATAAAGCAAAGGGTAGTGTGTACAGCCAAGTAATATGCAGTCAACGTTTTTATCTATAAGTTCTTGTAAGTATATTTGAGTTGTCATGCGTGCAACGCTATTATGCGTCCAGCCTTCCTCAACAAGCGGAACAAAAAGGGGACAAGCTTTAGAATAAACTGTAATTTCAGGGCGTTTTTGTTTAAGTAAGCGTTCATATGCGCCGCTCCTAATTGTTGCTTCTGTTCCAATTACCCCTACAACATTATTTTCAGTTGCCGCAAGGCAAGAATTAACGCCAGGTGTTAAAACATCAATAATTGGTATGTTAAATTCTTTAGTTAAAACGTCTAAAGAGTTGGAACAAACAGTGTTGCACGCCGCAACTATAGCTTTAACCCCTTTAGAAAGCAAAAAATTAACCATTTGGCGGCTAAATCTTGTTACAGTTTCTTTCGATTTAGAACCATATGGAACTCTTGCAGTATCTCCAAAATATACTATGCTTTCATTTGGCAATGCGTTTATAACTTCCTTAACAACAGTTAGTCCACCAACCCCTGAATCAAATATGCCAATTGGGCTATTATTCATCTTTGCTACTCCTTTTACCTAATCTTAAATCTTAGTTATTAATTCTTAGATTTTAGATAACGGGTACAGGCGACATAAGCCGCCCGTTTGCCGTTGTTTAATATTTTTAAAGTGCTATTTTAAAATCGTTAGTTAAAGTTAAATTAACGCCAATTCAATTAGCCTATCAATAAGCACTGGTGTTTCAATTCCGGCTTCGCGCCAAAGCATTGGATACATACTAATTTGTGTAAAACCGGGCATTGTGTTAATTTCGTTGAAAATTATTTTATTTGTTCCTTCTTCAATGAAAAAATCAACTCTTGAAAGACCTTTTCCGCAAACTCCTTTAAAAATTTTAATAGCAATATTTTTAATTTCGCCTGAAATATCATCAGGAATATTTGCCGGAACAATTGTTTTAGATTTAGATTTATTGTCATACTTTGCAAAATAGTCGTAAAATTCACAATCTGTTACAATTTCACCAACAGCAGATGCTTCTGTATCATCTCCGCCAGAGCCTAAAATAGCACATTCAACTTCACGCCCTACAACAGCTTTTTCAACTACAATTTTATCGGAATATAACATAGCTTTTTCTAATGCTTCTAAAACCTCGGTTTTATTTGTTGCTTTTGAAATTCCAACAGAAGACCCGGAGCTTGAAGGTTTTATAAAACATGGGTAGCCTATTTTATAACGTATTTTTTTAGCAGCTTCATTTAAACCATCTGGATTAGATGGATTAGAAAGCGAGGCTTTATCAAAAACCAAATAACCTGCTTGCCTAACATTTAAAGAATCGGCTATAATTTTTGTAAACGATTTATCCATGCAAACAGCAGAAGCTAAAACGCCGCAGCCAACATAAGGTATGCCGGAAAGCTCTAAAAGCCCTTGCACGCAGCCATCTTCACCATATGCACCGTGAAGCACAGGAAAAACAACATCTATATGAACTGTTTTAACTTTTTCTCCAACTATTCTAAGAAGTCCGCCGTCTTTTTTGTCTGGACTTATAACAGTTTTTGTTCCAAATTTTGTCCATTGAATATTTTTGATGTCGTCTATCATGCCATCATATAAAAGCCATTCACCATCTTTTGTAATGTGTAAAGGAATGACGTTATATTTTTCTTGAGAAATATTTGAGATAATTGTTGAAGCCGAAATGACAGAAATGTCATGTTCTGACGAACAACCGCCGTACAAAACGGCAATATTTATTTTATTCAAAGGCACTCTCCTTTCGATGTCACCATATTTCTGTATTGAATAAGCCCCTCTTTTATAATATTCATAGCAACGTATAAATTTTCCTCTTTTAACACATATGAAATTCTAACTTCATTAGTTCCAAGACCTTCTGTAACATAAAAGCCTCCGGCAGGCGAAACCATAACCGTTTCATTGTTTATAGAAAATTCTGTTAGAAGAAATTTTGCAAATTTTTCCGCATCGTCAATTGGCAATTTTGCAATAACGTAAAACGCTCCGCATGGTTTGTTGCAAATAACGCCCTCCATTTGACTAAGCGCATTGTACACAATGTCACGGCGTTTTGAATATTCTTCAAAAACTTTTTTTGAATATTCGGTAGAAACGTTAGCAAAACTTGAAACGCCAATTTGTTCGATTGTAGCAACGCTTAAACGTCCTTGGCAAAGCTTCATAATTTGTTCTATCAATTGCTTGTTTTTAGAAGCTATGCAACCAACTCTTGTGCCACAAGCACTATATCTTTTAGATACCGAATCAATTAATATTACTCTATCTGAAATTTCAGGAACTTTAGCAAAGCTTAAATGTTTAAGGCCATCATAAACAAATTCACGATAAACTTCATCTGAAATAATAAATAAGTCGTTTTCAATCGCAAGTTCTTTAATTGTATCTACTTCTTCTTTAGAAAATACAGCGCCTGTTGGATTGTTTGGGTTCGAAAACAAAAACGCTTTTGTTTTTTTGGTTATTTTTTGCTGTATATCACTTTTTGGCGGCAATTTAAAGTTATTTTCTGCTTTTGTTAATACTGGAATAAGTTTAACCCCAACTTCTTGAGCAATTGTATTAAAATTTGTATAAAAAGGTTCGGGAACAATTATTTCATCTCCGTGGTCACAAATTGCAAGAAGCGAAAACAAAGCGGCCTCGCTGCCGCCGTTTGTAACTAGCACTTCATCTTTTTCAAAATGTATATCAAATGTTTTGTAGTATTTAATAAACATATCAATTAATTGAGGTATGCCTTGAGAAAGTGCATATTCCACAACTTTACCATCAAAATTTTTAATAGCTTCAAAAAACTCTTTTGGCGTTTCAATGTCGGGCTGACCAATATTTAAATGATAAACTTTTTTTCCTGAAGCTTTAGCTGCTTCTGCAAAAGGTGCCAGTTTTCTAATTGGGGAAAATTGCATTTTTGTTATTCTGTTTGAAAAGTTCAATTAAAAACTTCCTCCTAATTTTCGTTGAATTTTATAATAGTTTTAATATTAGAAAATATCCAATATTTTATTTTCTGCATATTATTCTACTAAAAGGTGCTATAGTTGTCTACTGTTTTGTTAATTTAAATTGATTTATCATATTCTTTAAAACTTTTGCTTGTGCCGCCATTTGTTGGCTTGTTGCGGCACTTTCTTCGGCCGTTGCCGAATTTGACAACGTAACGTTAAGAATTTGGCTAATACCAGCTTCAACCTGAGAAATTGCCTCTGTTTGAGATATGGAAGCTTCTGCTATAGTTCCTATTAACCCCGTTGTTCCCATAACTCCGTTAACAATTTTAGAAAGAGCTTCTTTTGTAGTAGAGGCAATGTTTGCTCCTTCTGCAATTCTTAAAAGAGAATTGTCAATCATTTCGGTTGTTTCTTTTGCCGCTTTTGCACTTCTAACTGCCAAATTTCTAACTTCTTGAGCAACAACGGCAAACCCTTTTCCATGAACTCCCGCTCTTGCTGCTTCAACAGAAGCATTTAAAGCTAAAAGATTTGTTTGGAAAGCAATTCCATCAATAACTTTAATAATTTTAGCTATATCTTTTGAAGCCTCTTTTATCGAATTCATAGCTTCAACCATTTCTTCAATTTGTTTATTTCCGCTTTCGGCATCATATTTAGCATTAAACGACAATTCTTTTGCTTCTTTTGCATTGCTTGCGTTTTGCCCTGTTTGGCTTGCAACATTTGAGATTTTTAAGCTAATTTGTTCAACAGCTTCACCTTGGGAAGAAGCACCTTCAGCTAAGTTTTGGCTTGCCTGAGAAGCATGAGAAGCAGCAATTTCAACTTGCTTTGAAACAACAAATATTTCAGCAAAAGTTTTATTTAAGTTTTCAGAAATTGTGTTTATGGAATGCTTTAATTCGGCAAATTCTCCTATATATTCTCTTTCGATTTTACTTGTTAAATTTTTATCTGAAATTTCACGCAGAACATATGATAATTCGCTAATATAGCTTTTTATAGCTTTGCTGCTTATATCTAAGCTTTTGCCTATTTTCAAGTAGTCTTCTTTAATATCACCTATAAAATCATCGCATTCATCGGGAACAAAATGCAAATCAAGATTTCCGTGTGCCAAAAGTTGAAGTTGAGCTATAAGCTTTGAAATTTGATTAGAATTATAGATAGCTCTTGCTTCGGTTTGCATTCTAGCTTTTTTAATTTCTGTATTATCAACAATAATAGTTAAAATTCCACCTATATCACCGTATTCGTCTTTAATAGGAACTCCCATATATTCAAGTTCCAATTCTTTGCCGCAAGGGCTTGCTTTTGATGAATGGCGAATTTCAGAATTTGCTTCAATGCATTTCTTTAAAATACAGTCTTCGGTATCACAGCAATTAGATTTAAAACAACTAGAGCATTTAGATGCTAAAATTTCTTCTTTCGACTTTCCTGTAAATTTACAAGCAGCATCGTTGACAAATTCAACAGAAAAGTCTTTATTAATTATAGTAATAGGTAGCGGTATATAATCAAAAAATGTGCTAAAACAATCAAGAATGTCATTAACCCCAACTATAAGGTCGTCGAAGCTACCTTTTAAAATGTTGGGGTTAAGTCGTTCGTTAACTTTGCCTTCCAGCACATCATGTTTTATTTGGTCAAACCCTGCAATTAAAGTTAAAATTGTGTCAACTAAATTATTGTATGAAGCGCCTAGTTGACCTACTTCCGAATCATCTTCTTTAACGTCTAGCTCCATATCTATTTCGCCTTGAACTAAACGCTGCATTGCGCAATTAATTTGCTGGATTGGCTTAATAACTTTTATTCTGTTTGTTATAGCAATTAAAACTTGCATAATTAAAGCTAAAAATATAGATACAACCGAAAAAGCAACCAAAAAATATGTTTTGCGTTCATTTCTTAGTAGTTGGCCTGCAACTCTATTTAATAGTTCTTTTTCAAACTCGGCAAATAAATTCTCAATTTTATCAACACGGGCTTGATATTCATAGCCCGAAACAAGAGAAGTTGCCTGCCCTAGTTCAAATATTTTGCCTAATTCCAAAGCTTCTAATTCCATTGGCACAAGTTCGTCTGAAAGATACTTAATATCATCAATAATTGCTTTTTCCAAAGAAGACAAGCCGTTTTTTTCCATAGCCTCAATTGATTTTTCGATAGTTTGAATATCGTTTAGTTCTTCTAAATAAGCATCACGATATTTTATATTTCCCGATTGCGCAAATGCACGAGCTTGGTCTGTTAAAAAATGAGATGCTTGCTTTAGTTTTTCAGCATGACTCATAACATCATATCGTAAATGGTTTAATTTAACTACTTCATTGAACGAATACGCCATAAACGATATTGATAACGCAATAAGCGCTAGTATCAAAATAGATATTCCGGACGTTAGTTTACTAATTGTTGATATTTTCATAACAGCGCTACAGCTTGTAGCTTCCCTCCTTTTTCAAAAACATCTAAAACAACTTGCTAATATATTTACATAGGCAACAGCTTGCTAAAAATAGCAGTTATTGCCGGCATTGAAAATACAAAAAGCAAAGTTGTACATATAACAATTTTAATTGCATATTCAGGGCTTTGATTATACTTGTCTGAAAATATTGCAACCAAAGCGCCCGATGGCATAGATGTTAAAATAACACAAACAATTGCAACAATGCCGTTAAAATTAAGAGCATAAAATGCAAAAATAACGACAAGCGGGCAAACTAAAAGACGTAAAAAACAAGCAATAATAACCGAAATGTCGTTAAAAAGAGTTTTAAAATTAGATTTTGCAAACATTGCACCAATTACAAGCATTGAAAGTGATGACGTTAAAGAACCTAAAGTATTTAAAGTATGTAAAATAGCGTAAGGCAGCTTAACTTGAAGCCCATAAAGTAAAATCATTAAAACAGCAGCAATAAAGCTAGGCTGTAAAATAATTTGTTTTATTTGCTTTATTGAAAAGCTTTTGTTGCCGTTGCCATCTTTTTCTTTTGTATTTGCAGAAGAAGACAATAAGTTTACGCCGTAAGTAAATAAAAAAAGATTAAAAAAAACGTTAAATATTGCGGCATAAAAAACTCCTTCTTTCCCAAAGAACAGCTCGACCATAGGAAAGCCCATAAAGCCTGTATTTGCAAATATAATAGTTAACGTAAACACATTTCGCTGTTTAGATGAAATTTTTATTGCTTTAGATAAAAGCGTGAAAATTATTATGCTTAAAATATAGTAAAAAAGGGAGAAAACCGTAATTTGGGCAATTCCCAAAACTTTCTCCATAGAAAAATCCATATTAGATGAAGCAATAATAGAAGAAGGCAATGTTATTAAAACAATAATTGAAGATAGACCATCTTTAACTCTATCATCAATTATTTTAAATTTAAAACAGAAAAACCCAACAGCTGATATTAACAAAAAAACTAAAATTTGGTTTAAAACAGGATTAATCATAATTTCTCCAATACTAAAATTTAGAACTAAATTACACACCAATTATAATATTATTGTATAATTTCTAAATGAAATTGTCAACATTTTTTACAGTAAGCTCAAGCTGTAGCGCCAAGCTTTGGTAGCTTAAAATGCTAACTGCTAGCTTCGCTAGCAGAAGTTTTATATTAGGATACACAGTGTTGTGCATCCTATTTAAAAAGCTGGTCAAATTTAGTTAATAGCATAAAATTTCCCCTAACCTTAAGCTGTCCAATCATAAAGGCTTTTTGTGTTGTATATTTACCTTTTAAAATATCAGCCCAAACAGAAGCGCTTGCCATTATAGTTATGTCTGGGGTTTTAGTTTGTCCTTCTTCATATGTGCATTCTGTGTTAACTATTGTTATAAAGCCTTCAAATATTTCTTCTCCTGTTATGTTAAGCTGAAAAACGGCATTAAGCCCGTTTGAAAGCTGTGGTTGAAACTTATGGGGAAGGCTTTGAGTTGCTTGGCGGCAAGTTTTAATTCGTGGTATTAATGCAATTTCTTTATTGTTTGCCTGCGCTAATGGCTCGATGCTTTTTTGGGTTTGCGGTTCTTTATATTTTTTGGCAAAAAGTTCTGTTAAGTCGTTAATATCTTGTTCTTGCCTTTCGTTAAAAGATTCTAAATCAAGTTTTTTATAAACTTCTGTAATAGTTGTTTTGGGTTTTTTTGTTGTGTTTAGTTCAAGAAGTATTTCTTTTTCTTCAGGCGTTAATGTTGCCAAAAGTTCATTTGTTGGCGATTGTTTTTGCTCTATTTCAGGCGTTATGTTTTTACCTAAAAAGTTTGGAATAAAAAACCGTCGGTTTTGGCTTACTGCTCTAAAATAATCTTCAACCTGTTTTTCAATTATTTGCTTAAAATATTGGTTTTCAACATCTTTTGCATCAATGCATATTTTAGTTGTATCAAACCCTCCAAAATAATTAACTATTTTGCACAAATAATCTAAACTGCTTCTTTCTCCACCGTTTTTAGAAACAATTAAAATTAAGCAATTTTTGTCGGCTAAAATATCCTTGCAAGAAATATCACCAAAATATTCTAAAAAAGATTGCAAAACCGAACTTGGAGCAAACAAGCTTGAACTTGTTGCAAATATAATACCATTTGATTCTTTAATTTCTTCAATTATTTTATCTGCTGCATTCGAACCTATGCCATCATAACACGGTATTTGTTCGTATGAAAGCGACACTTCTGAAATTGAAACAGAAAGTTCTTTAAGTGTTTTATGAACGATATTTAAAGCTTTCATAAGACCAAAGTCATATGATGGCATTGCGCCGTATATTGATAATATTTTCATAAGATTTGCCTCCTAATTAACAAGAGCGGGCATTTTATTGTCTTCTATCCATTTTTTAAAAAAGCTTGTTAAATCGCTGCCGTAAACTTCGCTTGCAATGCTTATAATATCATTTTTAGAAGCAATTTTGAAGGCATAGTTAGTATAAAATTTCTTTAAAAAGTCTTCAAATTTTTCGTCGCCCATTTTAATTTTAAGACTGTAAAGCATTAATTTAGAGCGCAAATATTGAACGTTATAATAATCTGACCAGCTTTTATAAACGCTAATATCATCAAGCAAAGTTTTGTTTTCCAAAGATTCCAATTTTTCCGACAACGTATCGTACTCCCCTTTTAGCTTTTGGTATATTTTGCCCTCATCGTTTAAAATATACTCTGCAAGTAAAGAGCAAAAACCTTCATCAATCCATGCTTCATTAACTTGGTTGTTTCCAATTATATTATAAAACCATTGATGACAAACTTCATGCACAAGTGTTAGCTGGGAGCGTTCGTTTTGTAAGTAGCTGGAATCCATAAAAATAACTTGGGGATATTCCATACCAGAAGGAAACGAAAGTTCGCATTCTATAATATCTAGCTTTTGATATGGATAGTTTCCAATTTTTTGGCTGTAGTAATTCAAGCTTTTTTCAGCAAGTTCAAGAAAGTGCTGAACATCTTTAAAATTTGAATAGTAATACATATTAATTTCAACATCAGATTTACCTGTATACGACATTTTTTTATAGTATTTGCTAATTGCAAACGCAAAATCTCTAACAAAATGCGCCGTAAATGAAGTTGTTGTTTTATCTTCAAGCTCTGTAATTGTGCTAATGCCTGTTCCGCATACATCATAGCCGTTAGGCACTGTTACATTTACGCTGTAGTTTGCAATTTCTGTATAAAATGAATCTCCGGCAGGGTAATTGGGATATATATTAAATCCGTCTTTATCATATACCGAAAGAGTAGGCAAAAAATTTCCAAACCACATAGCCTTTGAATTTGCCCCTGTGTTTTCGTTAATTAAAGGAATATATGCTTCAAATTGAAGCGTTATTTCTGTTGTTTCTTCAAACACTAAAGGTTCTGTTAAGTCTATTTCAAGAGTAGTTCCATAAACATTAAACGTTGTTTCTTCGTTATTGTTTGAAACGCTTTGTATTTCAATGTAGCCGTAATCAATACCGTTTTCAAAAATTTTATCTTTAAATTTGTCAAAATAAGGAACGATTTTGCTGTCTTTTTTAAAAGCATTTAAATATAGGTTAAAATAAACTTTATATAAGCTTTTGCTTTGAACGTTTGTAAATTTAACTTTTTGAATACCTGTAACAATTCGTGTTTTTGGGTCAACATCTAAATTGATTACATATTCAATATTATTCGTGTTTTCTGTAGTTGGTTCTAGTTCGGGTTCTTCCATTGTTTTTGGGGCGGCGGTTGCTTTTATGTCGGGAATTGATGAATCTATTATGGCATCGTTTTTGCTGCTTTGCATTATACAGCCGCAAAAAATAAACATTATAAGTGTTAGCATAGCAAAATTTAGTTTCATAAAAACCACCTCCTAAATTTAAATAGCTTAAAAGTTAAAATTAATAAAAGGCAATAGTTGTAATACAATATTTAATTAAAGAAAACGGTTCTTTTAAATATGCCAAAAGCTTTTTAAAATCAAATTCAGAATAAACGCTTTTACCGCTTACGTTTTTAAAAAAGTTGCTTGCAATTTGCATAGAACGATATATATGAAAATCATTTGTAACAACAATAACGCTTCTAATATTTTCTTCCTTTGCAATTGCTTTAGAAAATTTAAAGTTTTCATATGTATTTTTTGAAGCTTCTTCCGTTAAAATATGCTCATCGGAAACCCCGTTAAGCAAAAGCCATTCTTTCATAGATTGCGAAACAGGTACTTTATCTGTTGGGCCTTTGCCGCCAGAAACAATTATCTTTTCGGCAAAACCGTCGTTATAAAGCGAAAGCCCTGCCTCTAATCTTTCTAAAAGCCATTTGCTTGGATTTTTACCATCTTCTAATGAATTGCCCAAAATTAAAATACAATCCGACTTACCGGCAGCATAGTTATTTTGCATAGATACTACTTTATATTCCAAAAATAGTAAAGTTATTAAAATTATTATAGAAACAATAGTGAAAAGCATTGATAGCTTACGTGTTCTCAAAACGTATCAACCCTTTATTGTGGATACTTTAATTATATCACATTTAAAAAAGTTTGCAAATATATTGTCTTTGCCCTTTAATTTGGAATTAATTACATTAAGGGCGAAGATAATATATATTAAACATATGATGTGTTAAAATATAACGGGACAAGTTTTTATAGGAAAATTACAAAGAAAATCTAAGAATTGTATTTATTAAACAACGTTGAAAGTTTTTCAATAAGCAAATTGTTATGTTCGGGCAGTAAAACACAAACACGCAAAAATTTGCACGAAAGAAAAGGAAAGCTTGAAGCATCACGTATTAATATACCCTCTTTTATTAATTCAGAAAATACAAAAGAAGACGTAATTTTTTCGTTTGTAATTTTAACAAGCAAAAAATTTGATTGGCTTGTATATGGCCTTAATCCTTCTATTTGCTCTAACGCTTTAAAAAGCTTGTTGCGTTCTTTAATAATTAATTTTTTTGTTTCGGAAATATATTCGTAGTCCGAAAACATTGCAATTCCGGCTAAATCAGCAAAAGAATTAACAGACCACGGGTCTTTTCCTTTATTAATTTGTTCAAGTATATTTGCATTTTTACAAAGCCCATACCCAAGCCTTAATCCTGGAACGGCAAAAAATTTAGAAGTTCCTCTAACAACAAATAAATTATCGTAGTTGTTAATAAGCGTTATGCAGCTTTCATTTTCCGAAAATTCGGCATATGTTTCATCAATCAAGACAAATATGCCGTGTTTTTCACAGTGATTTAAAATAATTTCAATTTCATTTCTATTTAGCGTATAGCCTGTTGGGTTGTTTGGGTTGCATATTACAAGCAAGTTGTATTGCGGTGTTAAGGCGGCAAACAATTTATCAAAGCTTAGTCTAAAGCTATTTTGCTGTTCGCAAAGTTCAAATAAAACAACTTCTCCTTTGCAGTTCTTAATTTCACGCTCGTATTCTGAATATGCCGGAGAAATTATTATTGCCTTTTTAGGGCTAATAGTTTTAATATATAATGAAATAAGTTCTGTAGAGCCATTACCAACCATTACATATTGCTCGTCGGCGCAAACATAGCTTGCTATCGACTTTTTAAGTTTTAAATATTTATCATCGGGATATGTTGTTATTGCAGTATGTGCATTTTCAAGCAATGTATTAACTGCCGCTTTCGAAGCGCCTAATGGGTTAATATTTCCGCTAAAGTCTTTTATTTCGCTTTTTGGTATGTTATAAATTCTTTCAATTTCGTCAATATTTCCTCCATGTACTATTGCCATAAATCCCACTCCTTATTTTTTTATAAAATTCTTCCACTTATTATATATGGTTTTACAAAAAATGCAAACATTAAACGTATTTAAACGTATAATTTAACATATTAAAAATAAAAATTATAGACGTATTGTATAATGAAAAGTTGACAAAGCAAAAAAGTCAAATAAGGAGGACTTATGAGTCAAGAAAGATTAAAAATTTTAGAAATGCTTCAAGAAGGAAAAATTACAGCACAAGAAGCGGCGCAATTACTTAGTTCTGTAGATAACACACCTAAACCAAGTGGCGATGTATATAAAGGATATAGTAACAGCCAAAATCAACAAAACCAAATTCCGCTTCCTCCGCCGCCGCCAATGCCAACTTCGGCTCCAAGCTCAAGTTCAAGCGTTGATTTTAATGCACTTGCAAATGATTTAGGAAGAAAATTTGAAGTTTTTGCAAAAAATTTAGAGCCTAAAATACAGCGCTTTTCAGAAGTTGTTGCTGAAAAAGCTGTTCAAGTTTCCGATATGATTTCCAGAAGCATATCTGAACCGGCGAAACCTTCAACGCCACCGCCATCTTCTTCCATATCGGCACCAAGTATGCCTGCACCTGCAATTGGGCTTGAATCAAAAACGTTTGAAACAATTATTGATTCAAAACACGGTGATTTAAACCTTTTTGGGTTTAACGGAGATGTTTTTGTTAAAGGCTATAATGGCGACAAAATGACAATTAAAGTTTTATATAAAACAAAAGTTAAAGGCACAGAAATCGAGCTTATGAAGTTGGGAAGCAAATACTATTTAAATTACGACGAGGAGTATTTTGAAAAAGTTTATATTGATGCGCTAATTCCTGAAGGCTTGTTTAACAATTTAAGATTGCAAACAATTAATGGCAAAATTGAAGCTTCTAACATAAATTCATCATATTTTAGCGTAACAAATCAAAATGGGGATGTTATAATTAAATCTGTTGATTCCCAAAATATGAAAATTGATGGGCAAAACGGCAAGCTTATGATTGAAAATTTAACGGGCGATAATGGACATATTGAAAATTCTGGCGGTGGCATTAAAGCAAGGGGAATTGATGTTGCTAATTTAAAACTATCTTCATTTAATGCGAGCGTAATTATGGAAATTCCATATTTCGCAAGAGCATGTGAATACGTTTGGTTTGTTGAAACAAGCAATAACAAAATAAATATTAATCTTCCAACAGATAAAAAAGTTGGGTATTATATTAAAGCGCAAACTTCAATAAGCAACGTTCAGCTTGGACTTTCAGATTTAAGCTTTTCAAAATACGAGCCAACATATGTTGAAGCAACTTCAGGCAATTTTTCAACTTGTGCTAAAAAAGTTAAGCTTTCAGCAGAAACTTCCAATGGTCCAATAACTATTTCTTAATTTTCTAAAAGTATTCTTATTTTTATTTTAAAAATTACTAAATTGCAGCGTAATCCCCCCCATTTTAGTCGTGGGGGTATAAGCTGCATAATTTTGTTTGCAAAAAAGTAAAGTTTTGCAATTCATAGTCTTTTTATCTTGATTTTTGTTAAATTTAGGAATATAATTAAAATATAAATATGGCAAGCCAAATACATTCAAATGGCAAAAATAATCTTATACTACAATTAATGTTTTAAAAGGATTATGGAGTTTTATAATAAAATTAGAAATGGCGGAAAAATAAAGTGCTAGTTAGATTGCAAAAATATTTGGCAAGCGCAGGTGTTGCTTCAAGGCGTGCTGCCGAAAACTTAATTTTGGAAGGGCGTATTTCCGTTAACGGCAAAACAATTCAAGTGCTTGGAACAAAAGTTGACGACTCTAAAGACATTGTTTGCTTAGATAAAAAAGAAATTTCAACTTCGGCTAAGTTTGAATATATTATGCTAAATAAGCCTAAAGGCTATGTTTGCACAAATAAAGACCAATTCAATCGTAAAACAATTTTTGATTTAGTTAAAGGCATAAATACACGTCTATTTTCAATAGGAAGGCTTGACTACGATACAAAAGGGCTTATTATTTTAACAAATGACGGGGAATTATCATATAAACTAACTCATCCAAAACATAGCATTCCAAAAACTTATATTGCGGAAATTAAAGGTGTTCCAACAAAAAAAGAACTTTTACAGTTTAAAAATGGCTTGCTTATAGATAACGATTATGTAACAGCACCCTCAGAAATTGAAATTTGCAATACTTCAAATTCCAGAGCAATAAGTCTAGTTAAAATTACAATTAAAGAAGGCAAAAACCGGCAAGTTCGCAAAATGTGCGATGCAATTAACCATGAAGTTGTTTCGCTTAAACGTATTGCAATTGGTAATGTTTGCTTAGGTGAATTGGAAGAGGGTAACTTTAGAAAGCTTAATGAATTTGAGATTAAAAGTTTGCATCTTGTATAGATAAAATTAAAATAAGGAGAAAAAATATGTCAATTTACAATGAAAAAGCAAAAGAACTTGGTGAATTAATTTTAAAATCAGACCAAGCAATATCAGTTAATATTGCAAGAGAAGCCTTAGAAAGCGATGAAGATGCAAAGCGCAAGCTTTTAGAATATACAGCATACCAAACCGACATACAAAGAAATATAAGCAAAGGAAATATGACAGAAGAACAATATAAATTAGCAATTCAAAAATTAACAGAAATGGGGGCAGAACTTAAAAAGCACCCTTTAATAGGAACGTTAATTTTTGCCGAAAACGAATTTAACGCATTTATTAATCAAGTTATGAATGTGTTAAAAAGTGTTATTACAGGAATTCCGGCTGAAGAAAGCAACTGCGGAGGCTGCCAAGGCGGAAGTTGCAGTAGCTGTGGATAAAAAAAAAGGGGGGGTGTAACATGCCTTCGCTTCTTGAGCAATATTTTAAAGTTAAAGAAAAGTATAAAGGCTGCTTAATTTTCTTTAGATTAGGGGAATTTTACGAGCTGTTTTTTGAAGATGCCGTAACCGCTTCAAGCGAACTTGGAATTAAATTAACAAGCCGTGAATCTAAACAAGGAGAACGTTCCCCAATGTGCGGGGTGCCATATCATGCCGCCGAAAACCACATTACAAAGCTTGTAGAAAAAGGCTATAAAGTTGCTATTTGTGAACAAATGGAAGCTCCAAATAAAGATAAAGGTTCTAAAAAAATTGTAGAACGTGAAGTTATTAAAGTTATAACACCCGGAACAAACACATACGCAAAAGCGTTTGACAGCACAGAAAACAACTATATAACATGTATATTTAAAGATAACAGCGGATTTGGAATTGCAACTTGCGATGTTACAACAGGAGAATTTACAACAACTTGTTTCGATTCTTCTCAAACCGAACAATCTAAGCAATCTAAAAAAGTAATTGAAGAAATTTTTAGAATATGTCCAAAAGAAATAATTACAAACGATTTGTTTAAAAGTAAAGAATTAAAATCAGTTGTATATTATACAACCGCCTTTAATTTAAAAGAAGCCACTAAAATAATATGCGGTCATCTAAAAATTGACAACTTAAAAAGCCTTGAAATATATAAAAACCCGCATTGCATATGCGCTTGTGGTGCCTTAATTGACTATTTATATGAAATGCAAAAAAACTCAATTTCACATATAAATTCAATTAAATATTACGCAAATAGCTTATACGTCATTCCTAACGCATCTTCATTGAAAAATTTAGAATTAACACAAAGTTTGCACGAAAAAGGCAATAAAAATAGTTTGCTTTGGGTTTTAGATGAAACAAAAACTTCAATGGGCAAAAGGCTTATTAAAAAATGGATAGAACAGCCTTTAAATTGCCATATAGAAATAAATCGACGACTTAATGCTGTTTCGGAGCTTTTTGAAAACGGTCTTTTGAGATTTGAGCTTAGAGAAAGTTTAAATTTAGTTTCGGATATAGAAAGGCTATGCGGCAAAATTATATACAAAGCTATAAGCAGTAAAGATTTAATTGATTTAAAATTAGCTATCGAACAGTTGCCAACTATAAAACGTTGCATTGAAAAGCTAAGTTCTAAACTTTGTATTGAAATGTATAATGCTTTTGACGAACTTTTTGATATTTATGCATTGCTTGAAGAAGCTATAAACGAAAACTGCACAGCAAGCTTAGAAGAAGGCGGCATAATTAAAGACGGCTACGACAAAACGCTTGACAAGTATCGGGAAATTAAAGCAAAAGGGGAAACACTTCTTTCAGAGCTTGAAAACAAAGAAAAATTAAACAGTGGCATTAAAAGCTTAAAAATTAAATATGGCAAAGCTTTAGGGTACTATTTTGAAGTTACAAATTCCTATTTAGAAAAAGTTCCAAACTATTTCAAGAAAAGACAAGTTAACTCTAACGGTCAGCGCTTTACTACAGATGAGTTAGAACAGATTGCGTTTGAAATTTTGCAGGCTAACGAAGAAATAGATTTAATAGAAAAAGAAATTTTCAAAGAAGTTATAAACGATATAAAAAGCCAAACAGAAAGAATGCAACTTTCTGCTTCCATAATTGCAACTATTGATGTGCTTCAATCGTTTGCCGAAGTGTCTAATAAAAATAAATATGTTAAGCCAATTGTAAATGATAAATCGGTAATTGATATTGAAGAAGCAAGGCACCCCGTAATTGAAAAGTTAACTTCTTTTGTTCCGAATAATATTTTCTTAGATAAAGATAGCAATAGGCTTTTAATTATAACAGGCCCTAATATGGCAGGAAAATCAACTTATATAAGACAAACCGCATTAATTGTTATTATGGCACAAATTGGTTGCTTTATACCTGCAAAAAGCGGTATAATAGGAGTTGTCGACAAAATTTTTACAAGAATTGGTGCCTCAGACGATTTATCAACAGGAAGAAGCACATTTATGGTTGAAATGAGCGAAGTGGCCGAAATTTTAAATGGCGCAACAAAAAATAGCTTGCTTGTTTTAGATGAAATAGGGCGTGGGACAAGCACAGTTGACGGATTAAGTATAGCTTTTGCTGTTCTTGAAGAAATTGCGTTAAAAATTGGTGCTAAAACTTTATTTTCAACTCATTACCACAAGTTAGCAGAACTTGAAACGAAAGTTTTAGGCGTTAAAAATTATTATATGGCAGTTGAAGAAATTAATGGAGAAATTGCCTTTTTAAGAAAACTTGTTGAAGGCAAAGCAGACAGCAGTTTTGGAATACACGTTGCAAAGCTTGCCGGAATTTCAAAGCCAATATTAGAGCGCGCCGAGCAAATTTTGCAAATTATAAACAATTCATACTATTCAAAAGTTGAAATTTTGCCGTTTGAACAAGTTGAACAAGACAGCTATAACTATTATAATATTTCGCTTGACGAGGGATAAAAAATGAACAAACTAATAGTAGTAGGAGGCGCAACAGCAACGGGTAAAAGCAAATTTGCAGTTTCACTTGCCAAAGTTATTAACGGAGAAATAATTTCTGCCGATTCTATGCAAATATATAAGTATATGAATATTGCAACTGCAAAGCCAACAACAGAAGAAATGCAAGAAATCCCACATTATATGATTGATGAAATATACCCCGACGAACAGTTTTCGGTTGCCGAATTTCAAAAAAGATGCAAAGATTATATAAAACTTATTTATAATAAAGGGAAAATTCCAATTTTAGTTGGCGGAACAGGATTTTATATTAATGCCGTTGTAAACAATAACACATTTACTCAAACAACAACAGATGAAGCGCTTAGAAACCAACTTTTCAACATAGCTTCCGAAAAAGGTAATGAGTTTTTGCACAATATGTTGAAACAAGTTGACGAAGAAGCTTCAACGCAAATTCACTTTAACAACGTTAAGCGTGTTGTGCGTGCAATTGAATTTTTTAGGCAAACAGGCGAAAAAATTTCCGTTCATAATAAGCTTGAAAAGCAAAAAGAAAGCTACTATGATTTATTGTTTTTTATTCTAAATACAAACAGACAATCGCTATATAGCCGCATTGAACAGCGTTGTGACGAAATGCTTGAAAACGGGCTTGTTGATGAAGTTCAGCAATTGCTTAATATGGGGTATAGTGAAAATTTATCTTCTATGAAAAGCTTAGGATATAAAGAAATTACTATGTATTTAAAACAAGATATTTCACTTGAACAAGCTGTTTGCGACTTAAAAAAGGCAACAAGACACTATGCTAAAAGACAGCTTACATGGTTTAAAAATCAAACCGACGGCTTATGGGTTGATGCTTTAAAGCACGAAGAAGTTAATGCCGCAATATTAAAAGCCAAAAAGCATATTGGTATGTGCTAGGTTGATTTTATTTATAGCTTATACATTAAGAAAGGGTGGTTTTTATGATAAAAAACATTCAAGAAGTAGCACTTAATCAATTAAGAAAAGATAAAACTGTAGTAACTGTTTATTTAAATGCAGGTTATAAAGTAAAAGGGATTTTAGAAGGCTTTGACTTGTATTCCATTTTTTTAGAATGCGAAGGAGCGCATAGGTTAATTTACAAACATGCAATTTCGGCAATTGCGCCTATGCCTTCACTTAGCAGTTTAAAGCTTGACGAGCCAAGAAACGACCAATCTAAAAAGGAATTTAAGGAAAGCAAAGAAGGTAAAAAGGAAGCTAAAAAATGACTTTAAAAGCATACTTGCACCAGCACTTTAATATATCATATGAATTTATTGATTTTTGCTTAAAAGCTGAACAAGAAGTTTTGAAGCTTTTTAAAGAAATAGATAATGTTGCAGAAATTAATCAATTTAAAGTTTTAAAAGCAATGCAAAAAAACAAACTTTCAGATTCACATTTCGCAGGAACAACAGGTTATGGTTACAACGACTTAGGGCGTGAAACAACAGAGAAAATTTTTGCAGATGTTTTTAATGCCGAAGATGCTTTAGTTAGACCACAATTAATTTCCGGAACTCATGCGCTAACGGTTGCGCTTTTTGGAAACTTAAGCTATGGTGATGAAATGTTATCTGTTACTTCAAAACCATATGATACACTTGACAAAGTAATCGGAATTAAAAAAACCAAAGGTTCTCTTTTAGAACATGGCGTAAGCTATAATCAAGTTGATTTTTTGCCAAACGGATATGTTGATTTTGAAGGAATTAAAAAAGCTATAAAAAACAAAACCAAACTTGTTGCAATTCAGCGTTCTAAAGGATATTCATTAAGACGCTCTTTAAGTATTGATGAAATTAAGCAAATTGTTTCAACAGTTAAAGCTATAGACGAAAATATAATTTGTATGGTTGATAACTGCTATGGGGAATTTACCGAAACTTTAGAGCCTTGCGATGTTGGTGCAGATTTATCTGTTGGTTCTTTAATAAAAAATGCAGGCGGAGGGCTTGCTCCTGTTGGCGGATACATAATTGGCAAACGTGAATTTGTTGAAAATGCTGCATATAGATTAACTTCGCCCGGACTTGGAAAAGAAGTTGGGCCTATGCTTAATGTTGCACCTTCATTTTTACAAGGACTTTTTTTAGCACCGCAAGTTGTTGCAAACAGTTTAAAATGCGCTGTTTTTGCCGCCAAAGTTTTTGAAAATTTAGGCTATGAAGTTTATCCTAAATCAAACGAAAAAAGAAGCGATATTGTGCAAGCCATAAAGCTTGAAAATGCAGAAAATGTTCTTGCTTTTTGCCGTGGAATTCAAAACGCCGCCCCTGTTGATAGCTTTGTTAAAGCAGAAGCGGCAGAAATGCCGGGTTATGATTGCCCTGTTGTTATGGCTGCCGGCGCATTTGTTCAAGGCTCATCTATTGAATTAAGCGCAGATGCTCCTGTAAGAGAACCTTATGCCGTATATTTACAAGGCGGCTTAACATGGTTTCATGCTAAAATTGGTGTTATTGTTGCTGCTAGTAAATTAAATCTCCTACCATAATTTTGGTGGGAGTTTTTATTTATTATTGACAAATTTATAACTATATGGTATAATAATTATTGTGAAATAGTTATAAGAAAATAAAAAAAGGGGGAAATAAATTTTGACGAAGAGTGAAGTATGCATAGAAACGTATAATTGTTTAAAAGTTGCAAAAGACTTAAAAATGACTAATGAAAAGTCCGAACTTGTTAAGTATAGGCTTGCTTTAACGCTTGAGAGCAAAAGCGATAGGCTTTATGTATCTATTTGGAATTATTTTATTCAATGCGCTGATTGGGCAAACGTTACTGACCTTAGAGTTAATGCCATAACTAAAACTATGCCTGAAAAAATTACAATATTTCCTCTTTTCGAAATCTACCCTTACAACACAATTAAAATATGCCACAAAGATATGGCAAACTGGATTGAAAAAGCAAAGAAAGAACGCAAAGAAAAAGTTAGCCTAATTGACATTTTAAATAAAATGAAAAGTATTGAAAATTCCCCCATTATTAAATTTTAAACATCAAATTTACACTATAATTTGTAATAAAAAAACTTTCCGCCAAGGCGTCCCCTAGTGGAAAGTTTTTATTTTTAGGAAGGTTTAAATTTTTATATCGCGTTTTGAGTAAAGCAAGCAATTGCTCTAGTTGGTATTATGCAAATTGCTCCTAACGGATTGTTAACAAATGCTACATTACCAACGTCATTAAGCGCTCCAGTTGGTCCATAGCTTCCTGTGCAAGAACTACCAATTGGACAACATGGTGGGGCACCGGTACATACTAAAAGCCTAACAACATTAATATCTACTGAAAGCAATACACCTGTAAAGCCGCTTCCCGATAATCCGCCGCTTGTTGTAAAAATTGTTACCGTTCTGCCTAATTGAAGAATTAGAGTTTCAACGAATGTATTGATATAGTCCATAGCCCTTAATTCCTTTCATATATATAATAAACTTCCGGAAGTTTCTAATTTTATATTATGAAAGAAATATAAAACATGTTACAAGCCTTCTTTAATTATTCAAACCATCTTTTAATTAATGCCTTTACTACATTAATTAAGCTTGCCTTTAAATGCTTTTATTTTTTTAATTATTCAAACCATCTCTTAATTAATGTTTCTAGCATATCGCCTAAGCTTGCTTTTGAAACACTTTCCATAGTAATTAAATCTGAACGTCCAACTTCTTGCCCTTCTGCATAGTACACAACTTCCCCAACTTTTGTTCCAGCTGATATTGGGGCATCAACAAATTCTGCAAGTTCAATTTTACTGTCTATTACAACGTTTTTACCTTTAGGAACAAGACAATTAACTTGGGTTTTAACAGAAACGCCAACTTGTTCTTTATTACCTTTATTAACAAGAACAACACCTTTTGGAGTTCCTACAGATTCCCCTTGAATTACAGCATAATTTGCAAAGCCGTAATCTAACATTCTCATAGCTTCATGGAAGCGGATTTCGGAAGTTGGGCCTCCTAAAATTACAGATATAAGCTGCATATTATCTCTTTTCGCCGTTGCCGAAACACAAAAAAGCGCTTCGCTTGTAGAACCTGTTTTAAGCCCATTTGCTCCGTTATATGATTTAATTAGCCTGTTTGTATTTGAAAGCCCAAACATTTCCTCTCCTCTTGCTGTTCTATGGGTTATAGAATCCATCCAAATAGATGAAATTTCAAGAACTTCGGGAAATTTTGTTATTAACTCTTTGCTCATTGCCGCAACATCACGGGCAGAAGAAACATGCCCTTCTATGTCAAGCCCGCAAGCGTTTTTAAATGTTGTATCAAGCATACCAAGGCTAACTGCGCGCTTGTTCATCATAATTACAAAGCCTTCTTCGCTTCCGGCAATAAATTCAGATAATGCAACAGCGGCATCGTTTGCTGAAGATATTATAACAGATTTTGTTAAATCACGAACGGTTTGCTGCTCCATAGGCTCTAAAAATATTTGAGAACCTCCCATTCCTGCAGCATGGTCGCTTATTGTTACAACATCATCCCATTTAATTTTACCGTCTGCAACAGCTTCATAAATTAACAAAACTGTCATAACTTTTGTTACGGAAGCAATTGGTAGCTTTTCTCTCGAACTTTGTTCAAGTAAAACTTTACCGGTTGTTGGTTCTAATAAAATTGCAGCTTTAGCATCAACATTTAAGCTTGGAGGCTGTGAAGCGTATACATTTATTGACATTGCAAAAATTAGCAAAATAGCTATTATCTTTTTAAACATTAAAAAAATCCTCCCTTTAAAATTTATAATTCAATAAATTTAGGTTGGACTTTTTTTACATAAAATATTCTTATCTTTTTCGTTCTGCAAATATTCTTATCTTTTCTTGTTTTGTAAAAAAACAGGTATTTCAAAAAGCAAGTCGCTGCTTGTTTCTTTGAAATTATCTCTTAAAGCGCCTTTTTCATCAAATGCAGGGCGCTGAGGAACATGCCTTTCGTTTTGTTCGTGCATATTATTATTGCTAATGCTGTTATTATTGTTATTGCTTTGTTGTCTTGGTGGTGTTTGAGTAATACTTTGGCGGCTCATTTGTTTGGTTTGTTCTGAATACATTTCGCCGTCATCAAGCCCTGTTGCAATAACAGTTATAACAACTTCATCTGCAAGGTCGTCATTAATTGATGTTCCAAAAATAATCTCGGCATTAGGGTCTATAGCTTGTGTTATATATGTTGCGGCGCTGTCTGCTTCAATTAATGAAAGATTTGTGTCGCCTGCAATACTTATTAACACGCTTTTTGCTCCTGAAATTGAAGTTTCAAGAAGCGGACTTTTAATTGCAAGTTCTGCAGCAAGCTCTGTTTTGTTTTTTCCAGAAGCTCTGCCAACACCCATATGAGCAAGACCTTTACCAGACATAATTGTATATACATCAGCAAAATCTAAGTTTATTTGCCCCGGTTTTGATATTAAGTCTGCAATACCTTGCACGCCTTGGCGCAATACTTCATCTGCTTTTTTGAAAGAATCTATAACAGAAGTATCCCTTTCAATAATTTCCAACAATTTTTGGTTTGGAATTACAACAAGGGTATCAACATATTTTTTAAGTTCAACAATACCGGCGATTGCATTTCTCATTCTGTGTGCGCCTTCAAATCTGAAAGGCTTTGTTACAACAGCAACAGTTAAAATACCTAAGTCTTTTGCTATTGATGCAATTATTGGGGCAGAGCCTGTCCCAGTGCCTCCCCCCATTCCGGCAGTTATAAATAACATATTTGTTCCGTTTAATGCTTCTGCTATTTCGTCTTTGGTTTCTTCGGCTGCTCGTCTTCCAATATCGGGATTACCGCCTGCGCCCAAGCCTTTTGTAAGTTTTTCACCTAATTGAATGCGGATTGGAGCAATTGAACGCTCCAATGCTTGGTGGTCGGTATTAACAGATATAAATTCTATAGAATCAACCCCATCAAGCATCATTCTGTCAACAGCGTTATTTCCGCCTCCGCCTGCTCCTATAACTGTAATTTTTGCAGGACCAATTTTTGAACTGGCAATATCAATCAACGCAACTACCTCCTTTTTCAAAAATATTATCAAGCTCTGCTAAAAATGAAAGCCTTATTGTTTGTTTATATGTATATGTATGTTTCAGTATCAACTTTTTTAATTAAGTTAGTGGCCTGAATCTTGCCGGTTTCGTTATGTCCTTTATATCTAAAAACCCTCCAATATTTTCGTCTCCAAGACTTTGAAATATTTCTTCTTTAAGTTTTTTAACTATTTCTATAATTGTGCGTATTTTTTGGTCGGCATCTTTAATGTCGCCAAATTCAATATTAATATTGTTAATAAACAGATGAATATTGTTTTCATCTGAAACATCAACTTTTATTACATCCGACTCTAAACCATATTTATTAAAAAGTCGTGCCAAAACAACAAGGCTTCCAAAGCACACGGTATTGCTAACATTAAGAACTTCTCCAACTGTAATTTCCGAAAGTTTTAACCCAACGACTATAGGCAGCTTTTCTGTGTAATATGAATTAACTTCTAAAACTCTCCCGTTTTCGTCAATATAAACAAATGAACCGCTACTATGTTCTATATAGCCGCTTAAAATTCGTTCATGTATTGTTAATGTAATTTTTTTTGCAAAGTAGTCCTTTTTAATTTCTATGCCGTCAACATAATTATTTTTTAATAAATTTTTCTTTGCAGTTCCTCTGTTAAAAGCGAAAATATTTGTGGAATTGTTCGTGCTAGCAGTTTGCTTAATATATTGTTCTGATAGTAATTTATTTCCATATATTTCCATATTAACGATTGAAAAAAAAGGCGATGAAAAAGCTACAAACAAAACCACGACAACGAAGGAAACGAAAAGCAAAGTATTAAATAATCTATTTTTCATTCTCCTATCACACCAAACCACAAAAAATTACGCTAGTATAATAATACTTGCATATAATAATATTGTCAATATTGTCACGCAAAAAATATACCTTTTCATATAGTGTAAATAGTCGTTTTTTCGACATATAAAGCCATTTTGCGCTTATTTGGCTTATATTTAAAGCAAGCAAAAAGGCATATATAGATATTTATTTATTAATTCTATAGGTTAATTAACTACTAATAATAGTTCCGCCGCCAATGCAAATAATGTCATTTAAATCATAAAAAACAACGGCTTGCCCCGGAGTTATTGCACGTTGGGGTTGCGTAAATTTGCAATGTGCTATATTATTTTTTATTGAAATAATACAATCTGTTGCCTTTTGATTATAACGTATTTTTACTTTTGCTGCAATTGGATTATTTATTTTATCAACATACATTAAATTTATATCGTTTGCAAACAGCTCATTTTCAAATAGTGCATCATTATCAGAAAGTGTAACGGTATTATCTAAAATATTAATCTTTTTAACATACATACGCTTTCCAAACCATTCGCCTAATTTTTTGCGCTGTCCTACTGTATAATATATAATTCCTTTATGTTTTCCTAAAACATTATCGTTTATATCTATAAAATTTCCTTCTGAAACATTTATATTTTTATATTTTTTAATAAAATCTCCGTATTCTCCGTTTGGAACAAAGCAAATTTCTTGGCTATCCGGTTTATTTGCAACTTTAAGCCCAATGTCTTTTGCAATGTTTCTAACTTCTTCTTTAGTGTATGCTCCAACGGGCATTAAAGTATGCTTTAATTGCTCTTGCGTTAAGCTATATAAAGCGTATGTTTGGTCTTTATTAGCGGCTACAGATTTTTTTAAAAAAAATCTCCCTGTTTGCTCATTAAAAGCTACGGTTGCATAATGCCCTGTTGCAATATAGTCTGCTCCAAGCTGCATTGCTTTGCTAAGCAGTGTTTCCCATTTAATATATCGGTTACAGGCAATGCAAGGGTTAGGCGTTAGCCCTTTTAAATATTCATTTGCAAAATATTCAACAACTTTTTGCTTAAAAATATCTTTAAAATTAAGAACATAATGTGGAATGTCAAGCATTTCGCATACTCGTCTTGCATCAGAAACGGCAAAAACGCCGCAACAGCCGTTTTGAATATCGCATTCACTTTCCGATTCTGAAAGCCCTTGCCATACGTTCATTGTTATACCTATAACATCATAGCCTTGCTGTTTTAATAAATAGGCGGCGACAGAACTATCAACGCCGCCCGACATACCAACTACTACTTTTTTTCTCATAGCGAATCATTTGCTTCAAAATCGTGAAAATCTGATTCTGAAGGAGGATTTAAACCTTCAATTACAATGCCGTTTTTTTTGGCATAGTCCCAAAGTGCAGCATGAAGTGCTTCTTCTGCAAGGCATGAACAGTGAACTTTAACGGGTGGTAAGCCGTCTAACGCTTCCATAACGGCTTTATTGCTAATTTTTATTGCTTCCTCAATAGTTCTGCCTTTAACCAATTCTGTCGCCATGCTGCTAGTTGCAACAGCTGCACCACAACCAAACGTTTTAAATTTTGCATCAAGCACAATGCCATCTTCTATTTTCAAAGAAACTTTCATTATATCGCCGCACTTTGCATTTCCAACAGTTCCGATACCGCTTGCATCTTCAATTTCACCAACGTTTCGTGGGTTCATAAAGTGGTCCATTACTTTTTCGCTGTACATTTTAATTTCCTCCTTTGTTTATATAAAATTCAACATAACGGTGACATATCTCTTAGCCTTTTAACAAGCGGCGGTAATGTTTCAATAACATAATCAACATCTGCTTCTGTGCTGTTTCTTCCAAGAGTTAACCTTAACGAGCCGTGGGCATTTTCATGTTTAAGCCCAATTGCAAGCAGAACATGGGAAGGGTCTAACGAACCCGATGTGCAAGCAGAGCCGCTTGAAGCGAATATTTTTTTCATATCAAGAAGCATTAAAAGTGATTCGCCTTCTATGAAATCGAAAGAAATATTTACGTTTGAACAAAGTCTTTTTTCAGGGTGTCCGTTAAGTCTTGAATTTGGTATTGTACTTAAAATACCGTTAATTAGCTTGTTACGCAAAGCAAGCAAGCGTTTGCTTTCCTGTTCCATTTCTTCAGTTGCAAGCTTAATTGCGGCACCAAATCCAACTATGCCGGCAACGTTTTCCGTTCCTGCACGTCTTCCGTTTTCTTGCCCTCCGCCGTGCATAAGCTGATTTATTTTAGTTCCTTTTTTAACATACAACGCCCCAATTCCTTTTGGCCCATAAAGTTTATGTGCAGTTAAAGACATTGCATCAACATTTAAATCTTTAACGTTAATTTTAACATGAGCTATGGCTTGAACGGCATCTGTATGAAATAAAATTCCATGTTCTTTTGCAATTTCCCCTATTTCATTAATAGGTTGTATTGTGCCTATTTCATTATTTGCAAACATAACAGAAATTAATGTTGTTTGGGGTTTAATAGCTTTTTTAAGCTCGTTTAAATCAATAATTCCAAATTCATCAACAGGCAAATATGTTACTTCATATCCGTTTTTAGCTAAAAATTCGCAAGTGTGAAGCACGGCATGGTGTTCAATTTGCGTTGTTATAATATGATTTCCTTTTTTTAAGTTTGCGCTTGCAATGCCTTTAATAGCCCAATTGTCGGATTCTGTACCGCTTCCTGTGAAAAAAATTTCATTCGGTTGTGCTCCTATAGCGTTTGCAATAAGCTCTCTTGAATCTTCGACGCTTTTTTTTGAAAGGCGTGCAACTTCATATATGCTTGAAGGGTTGCCGAAATTTTCAGAAAGAAACGGAAGCATTGCATCTAAAACTTCTTTTCTAACTTGAGTTGTTGCTGCATTATCTAAATATACCATAACTTCAGCTCCTTATGTTTCAAAATATTCTAATTGCTTATAATCGTTAACTAAATCGTAAAGTGTAATGCCATCTAAAATGTTATTAAGACCTTCGTACAGTTTTTCCCATATAGGTTTTGTAACGCAATTATGGCAGCCACCGCCGCCGCAAACGTCGCTTTCATTTTTTGAAACGCATTCGACAGGGTATAGCGAGCCTTCAAGAATTGTTAAAATATACAAAACAGATACTTCTTTTGGATTGCAATTTAAATTATATCCGCCGCCTGCCCCTCTAATACTTCTAACAAGCCCCGCTTTTTTAAGAGAGGCAATTAATTGTTCAAGGTAGTGTTCTGAAATATGCTGCCTTTTAGCAATGGATTTTAGCGAAATGCATTTTTCGCCTTGCTTGTCGTTTTGTATAGCCAAGTCTACCATAGCACGCAACCCATATCGTCCTCTAGTTGATATTTTCAAAATATATCACCTCGCCACGATGATTAAACCAAGTAAGTTGGTTTTATTTATATATACATTATCACTTTTTGAAAGCCGTGTCAACAACAATTTAATATTTTTTTACACAACAAAAAGGCGGTAAAACCGCCTTTTTGTTTATTCAAAGCAATATATGAAAACTAAAAGAACTTACGTTTTCTTGCAGCCTCAGATTTTTTCTTGCGCTTAACGCTAGGCTTGTCGTAATGTTCTCTTTTGCGAACTTCGCCCATAATACCGGCTTTAGCACAGCTTCTTTTAAAGCGACGGAGTGCGCTATCCAAGGATTCATTTTCTTTAACTTTTACCTCTGACATGAATTTCCCTCCCTCCGGTTATCGCATTTTTTTGCCAACACACGGAAGCTAGGTCCATGTTATCGCACTAATATTATCCCCAAGCCTATTTTAATTTTAAACAGGCTAGAGCGGCTGGATTCTTTGTTTATTTTGTGCTTTAAAAAGAAAAAGCAGCATAATATACAAAGGCTTTAATAAAGCTTTTAAAGCTTTAATCTATTAATTTAACTTGTTTTTGTGCATATTGCAAGTAGTAAATTAATAGCACTACTAAATTATTATACACAAAAAGCTAAATATAGTCAATATTTTTATTAAAATTATTCAAAAAATTTTTAGGCTAATTATAATTAAATTAGTCTTTTGTTTCTTCCCAGCGAATAGCATCAAGTATTGCCTCTTCCAATGTGAATTTTGTTGTCCAATCAATTAAGCTTTTTGCACGGGTAATGTTGGCATAAGAGCCGGCAACATCACCTGCTCTGTGTTCGTCATAAGTTACTTTAATTTTTTCTCCTGTAACATTTTCAAAAGCAAAAATAAATTCTTTAACTGTTACGCCAACTCCAGAACCAACATTAATTGTTAAATGCCCTTTATCTTTAATTTGAGTTTCGGCTTTTTTAAAAGCAGTATCAAAATTTTTAACGGCTTTAACAAACGCCATGGCAACGTCCCAAACATGAACATAATCTCTAATGCAAGTTCCGTCTCTTGTTCCCCAATCTTTGCCGGCAATTTTAAAAGACTGATTGTAGTCGTAGGCAACTTGCAAAAGCTTGCCAATTAAATTATAGCGGCTTTTGGTTTGCATTCCAAAGCGAATTTTTGGGTCTGCTCCAACGGAATTAAAGCTTCTAAGGGAAATACATTTTAAATCATATGCATTACAATAGTCTTTTAAAATCATTTCTGTCATTAATTTGCTTCTTGCAAAAGGACTTCTTGGGTTAACAGGTGACGTTTCTGTCACCATATAACCAGGGACAACATCATAAACTGCTCCTGATGAATTAAATATAATTTTTTTGCAGCCTAAATCATAGACAAGTTTAAAAAGTTCCATGCTATTTACAACATTGTCGTGATAATATTCATATGGATTTGTTACGGATTGTTCGACGGCAACTTTTTCTGCACAATGAATAGTAAATTCGATGTCGCTGTGGTTATGAAATATTTCTTTAATTAAGTTACTATCGCTAATTTCGCCATTGTAAAACGTTTTATCTTTAACAAAATTACAATTTTCCTCATTAACCATATCTAATATAACAACTGAGTAACCATGGTCAATGAGCGCTGAACATACTGCACTGCCGACAAAACTTGCACCGCCTGTAACTAATATTTTCATAATAACACGACCCTTTATGGTTAATCAAGATACAAACATTATATGTAGAGGACGCACACAGTGCGTCCATTTTTTTTTAAAAATATTAAAATTATTGCATCATATTAGGCATCATATTAGAAGCCTTTCTTGCAATTTGTTTTGTGCTGCGCATAATTTGGTTTCTAGAATTTCTATCGCTTAACGCAAGGGAAATTCCGGCTCCTGCAATACCTAAAAGTCCTCCAGCAATCATGCCCATAGTTAATCTATCCATTTTTAACACTCCTTTATATATAATAAACTCTAGCTAAATTCAAAATGTTTTCTATAATATTATTAGGGAAAATGTTAAAAATTATTCAAGCATAAAAATTTTTGTGCCGTAAAACATAAGTTTGCAGCAGCCAATATTATTAATCCAGCAAGTGAACAAATAGCCCCGAACGTAATTTAGGTTCAAACCACGTTGATTTAGGCGGCATAATTTCGCCTGCATCTGCAACTGAAAGTAATTCGTTCATTGAAGTTGGAAACATTGAAAACGCAACTTTCATTTCGCGGGAATTAACCCTTTTTTCAAGTTCACAAAGCCCCCTCATTCCGCCTACAAAGTCAATGCGTTTGCTTGTTCTTGGGTCTTCTATTCCTAAAAGCGGATTTAAAACATATTTTTGAAGTATTGAAACATCAAGCGCTTCTATAACATCTTCTGAAATAATTTCAGGTTTTGCTGTAAGTATATGCCACTTTTTATTTAAATACATTCCAAATGTGTGCAATTTTTCGGGTTTTCCATCTTCAGAGCTTTCAATAACAAAGTTTTCAGATACTTTATTTAAAAATTCTTGTTCGCTTAAACCATTTAAATCTTTAACTAATCTGTTGTAATCCATAATAAATAGCTGATTATCAGGGAAAATAACGCTTAAATAAAAGTTAAATTCAGCGTTTTCATCATAGCTTCCGCCTTCTCGGCGCATAAGCGCAACTTTAACAGCCGAAGCATTTCTATGATGTCCGTCTGCAATATATAAATTTGGTATAGTTTCAAATAATTGTTGAATTTGGTTAACTACATTATCGTCTTCAACAATCCAAGCTTCATGTCTAATTTTATCATCTGCAACAAAGTCATATATTGCGCTGTTGTTACTAATATGGTTGTTAATAAGCTCATCTACTTCAGCTTTAGCACGATACGTTAAAAAAACAGGGCCTGTATTTGCATTGCAAACATTAACGTGGCGGATTCTGTCTTCTTCTTTATCGGCTCTTGTTAACTCGTGCTTTTTAATTTTTCCACTTAAATACTCGTCAACGCTTGCACAAGCAACAAGTCCTGTTTGCGTTCTTCCGTTTAACGTTAGCCTATAAATATAAAAGCATGGTTTGCTATCTTGAAAAAGAACTTTGTCTTTAATCATTTGATTTAAGTTGGCTTTAGCTGTTTCGTAAACTTTTGCATCATATAAGTCAACAGTTTTATCTAAATCAACTTCTGCTTTTGCAACATGCAAAAATGAATATGGGTTGCCTTTAACAATTTCTCTAGCTTCATCGCTATTTATAACGTCGTATGGAAGCGATGCAACATAGCTTGCAAGCTGTTCGCTTGGGCGAACTGCTTTAAAAGGTTTTACAATTGACATTTCGGAGCATCTCCTATTATATGCTAAATAATTCTAACTAAAATAACACCGTCAACTTTTTCTATTTCGGAAGCCATATTTTCAGAAGCATTTGCAACATCAAATACAACATAGCCATAATCGCCTTTAACATTTGAAAATTGAGACTTTTCGGAAACGATTTTTGATAAAGCATTTTCAATGCCTTCTGTATTTTTATACAAAACGCATATGCGGTTGCCTTTAATTTCGCCTAATTCACAATTTGGAAAGTTTACGGAATTTTTAATACTTCCAAATTCTAAATATTCTCTTAATTGTTTTGCTGCCATTTTAGCGCAATTTTCTTCCGATTCTGGAGTTGAAGCGCCTAAGTGTGGAATTGTTATAATGTTTTTAACACAAAGCAAATCTTCTGTTGGGAAATCTGTAACGTAGCACGAAACAGTTTCGGCTTCAAGCGCAGCTTTAATTGCGCCGTTATCAACTAAATCGCCTCTTGATAAATTAATTATGCGAACGCCTTTCTTCATTTTAGCTATTGTGTCGGCATTAACCATATTTTTAGTATTTGCGGTTGATGGAACATGAAGCGTAATGTAATCGGAATTTGCATAAACTTCATCAAGAGATTCACAACGATTGAACTTGTGGGTTTCGTTTTTAGGCAAAAATGGGTCGTAGCCGTAAACTTCCATTCCTAAAGCCATAGCAGCGTTTGCAACTAAAATTCCTATAGCACCAAGCCCTACAACACCCAATTTTTTGTCGGCAATTTCAGGGCCAACAAATGAACTTTTGCCGCCTTCAACTAATTTTGCAACGCCTTGTTGCCCGTTTAAAGATTGCGACCAGTTAATTCCATCAACAACTTTTCTTGAAGAAAGAAGTAATGCACAAACAACAAGTTCTTTAACGGCATTAGCATTAGCACCCGGTGTATTGAAAACAACAATTCCTTTTTCTGAGCATTTTTCAATTGGAATGTTATTAACGCCTGCTCCGGCACGTCCAACGGCTAAAAGGCTTTTCGGAAGTTCCATTTCATGCATGTTAAAACTTCTTAACAATACGCCATCTGGGTTTTCGCATGAACTTAAAGTTTCGCAAATTTCGTATTTGTCTTCAGCTAAATTAGAAAGCCCTGCTTTAGAAATTTTGTTTAATGTTAAAACTTTATACATTATATAACCCCTTCCGTTTCAAACTTTTTAATGCATTCTACTAAAAGCTTGCAGCCTTCAAGTGGAACGGCATTATAAATACTTGCTCTAATACCACCTATTGTTCTGTAGCCTTTTAAGTTAACAAGCCCGTTTTCCGTGCAAAGCTTTAAAAATTTTGCATCAACATCTGCATCGCCTGAGAAGAAAGGAATGTTCATAATTGAGCGGTGTTTTGGATTTTGGACGTGTGCTTTAAATATTTTAGATTCGTCGATTGCTTCATATATAATTCTTGCTTTTTCCTCATTCAGTTTTTGTATTTCGGCAACGCCGCCTTGTTCTTTTATCCATTCAAAAACAAGCTTTGCCATATAAATACCAAAAGTTGGCGGTGTGTTATAAAGCGACACTTTGTCGGAATGGGTTTTATAGTTTAACATTATAGGAACATCATTCGCTGCATTTCCTATTAAATCTTCACGTATAATAACAACGGTTAAACCGGCAGGGCCAATATTTTTTTGCGCTCCTGCATATATTATGCCAAATTTGCTAATATCATAAACTTCTGACAATATGCTGCTTGACATATCTGTAACTAGCGGCACACCGTTTGTTTCGGGATAAAACGTAAATCTTGTTCCGTAAATTGTATTGTTTATAGTATAGTGGAAATAATCTGCATCTTTATCAAATTTGCTTTTGTCAAGTTCTGGTATATAGTTGAATTTTTCATCTTCAGAAGAAGCAACAACATTAACATTACCAAACCGTTTAGCTTCTTTAATTGCAGCAGTTGACCAATTACCTGTGTTAACATAGTCTGCTTTTTTATTTTTAAATAAATTAAGGGGTACCATTGCAAATTGCAAGCTTGCGCCGCCTTGTAAAAACAAAACTTTATAGTTTTGCGGAATATTCATTATTTCACGCAGCAAAGCTTCCGATTCTTCTATAATTTCAGTAAACGCTTTAGAGCGATGGCTCATTTCCATAACAGACATTCCGGCATTTTCATAGCAAACCAATTGTTTTTGCGCCTTTTCCAAAACAGGCAACGGAATTGCCGCAGGACCGGCAGAAAAATTATATACTCTTTCCATAATTTGTAAAACCCTCCACTCATTTTTTTACCTTAATTGTCAAACATTGTACCAAAAAAAATTATACACCTTTATACGCAACTTAGTCAATAGGTTAAAAACTAAAAAGGTCTTCCGCTTAGAAAGACCTTTTTTAACTAATGTGTATAGTTTGAAGCTTTTTTATGTTCGTTTGGGTTTTGGTGTTTTGAATTATACAACCTAACAACAGTTTCTATACCTTCATTCGACATATGCGGAAGATATTTTTCAATATATGCCCAATTGCCTGTTCTTTGCATTATATCAAGCGCTGTTTTGTCAGCTTCATCAACAGAAATATCTGAAGGAACAGTAGTGCTTTGAGGGTTATTGTTTTGCCCGTTGTTGCCGTTCATAGTTAAATAAATATTTCCGTCTGAACTATCATAATTAACATTAAATTGCATATATTCAAGCAGTTCTCTAACGGGCATATAAAGTTTGGCGTTCGTTTCTCCGTCTTTAATTATCGAAACCAAAGAATCGCTAAGAGGAACTTGTTTGTCATAAAAAAATACTTTAGCTTTGCTATATGAAGCAGATTTTATACCGCTTGCTGCAAATGCAGTTGTAATGCCTAAACTTCCAATTAAAATACCAATAGTCATACTTTTTAAGTCTAGCTTCATATAAAATCGCCTTTCTTATCTATTATGAAAGCTTTTCTATAACTTTGTTTGTAAATTCAGTAGTTGTTGCATTTCCGTCTAAGTCAAATGTTTTGCATTCGCCACTTGAAATAACTTCTGTAACAGCACGGTGAATTTTTGACGCTGCTTCTTTTTCGCCAATATAATTAAGCATTAAAACAGAAGATAATAAAATAGCCGTTGGATTTGCAATGCCTTTGCCTGCAATATCGGGGGCGTTTCCGTGTATTGGTTCAAATATTGCACAGTCTTTGCCTATATTTGCTCCGGGGGCAACACCAAGCCCTCCAACAAGTCCGGCGCAAAGGTCTGAAACTATATCGCCGTATAAATTGGGAAGCACTAAAACGTCATATTTTTCAGGTGCTTGAACAAGCTTCATGCACATAGCATCAACAATCATTTCTTCAAATACAATGTTGCTATAGTCTTTGGCAACTTCTCTTGCAACATTTAAAAACATTCCGTCTGTGCATTTCATAATATTGGCTTTATGAACAGCTGTAACTTTTTTTCTTGCATTATCTTTTGCATATTCAAAAGCAAAGCGCACAATTCTTTCGCAGCCTTTGCGTGTGAAAATTTTAATACTTTCTGCTGCATCTTCCCCAACCATATGTTCAACACCTGCATATAAATCTTCTGTGTTTTCTCTAATTATAATTAGGTCAACATTATCATAGCGAGAAACAACGCCTTCATATGTTTTTGCTGGGCGAACGTTTGCAAATAAATCAAATTCTTTTCTAAGCGTAACATTAACACTTCTAAAACCTGTTCCAATTGGTGTTCCAATTGGACCTTTTAAAGCTATTTTGTTTTTGCGTATAGAATCTATAACAGGCTGAGGAAGTGGAGTTCCATATTTTTCTATTTGTTCTGCTCCTGCTTCTTGAACATCCCAATCAATTTTAACACCTGCCGCTTCTATAACGTCTTTTGCTGCAAACGTAACCTCTTTGCCTATTCCGTCGCCGGGTATTAAAGTTATTTTCATTGCGCTGCTCTCTCCCTTAGTTCGTTAAGTCTTCCGCCCGATAGTATAATTTCTTTTTGTCTTTCTGATAAATTAGCTTTAACTTTAATTTCATTTTCCCCAACTTTAAGTGTTAAAATCCCGTCATTTTTCAAACCTTCATATATATTTTCAAGTGTTAGTTTATCACCTTGATTAATTTTGTTGTAATCTTCAGCATTAACAAAAACAAGAGGAAGTATGCCATTATTAATTAAGTTTGCTTCATGTATTCTTGCAAAAGACTTAGTTAAAACAGCTTTAATTTTAAGTTCAACAGGCGCTAATGCCGCATGTTCACGGCTTGAACCTTGACCATAATTATTACCTGCAACAATTATTCCGCCGCCTTGCTCTCTTGCTCTTTGTGGGAATTGTTCGTCGCAAGGAGTTAAGCAAAAGTTGGCAAGATAAGGAACATTTGAACGATAAGGCAAAAGCTTTGCATTAGAAGGCATAATGTGGTCTGTTGTTATGTCGTCGCCTAGCTTAATTAAAGCTGAAGCTTCTATGCAATTTTGCAATTTTTCATTAACAGGGAAAGGTTTAATATTAGGACCTCTAACAACTTCAACGTTTAAATTGTTTTCGGGAGGCGCTATTATTAAGTTATCGTTAATATCATAACGTTTAGGCAAATCTTCAAATTTAGCGCTTTCAAACTCTGTTGGGTCTTCCAAAACGCCGCTAATTGCGCTAAACGCCGCAACTTCTGGGCTAACAATATATATTTTTGCAGATGTTGTTCCACTTCTTCCATAAAAATTACGGTTAAAAGTTCTTAAAGAAACAGCATCTGTTGCCGGCGCTTGCCCCATTCCAATGCAAGGGCCGCAAGCGCTTTCTAAAATTCTTGCTCCGGCATCAACCATGCTTGCTAATGCACCATTTTTGGCAAGCATTGAAAGAACTTGCTTTGAACCGGGCGCTATAACAAGGCTTACGTTCTCATTAATATTCTTCCCTTTTAAAATTTGGGCAACAGTCATTAAATCGGCAAAGGAAGAATTTGTGCAACTTCCAATTGCAACTTGGTCAACTTTCATTCCTTTAAGCTCTGAAACTTTTGAAACGTTATCAGGGCTGTGAGGGCAAGCAACAAGCGGTGTTAATTCGCACAAATTAATAGTTATTTCGTCATCATATGTAGCATCGCTATCTGCTTGAAGTTCTATATAGTCGGTTTCTCTGCATTGTGCTTCTAAAAAAATCTTCGTTTGCTCGTCGCTTGGAAAAACAGAAGTTGTTGCGCCTAATTCTGCCCCCATATTAGTTATAGTTGCACGTTCCGGAACTGTTAAAGTTTTAACGCCTTCTCCCCCGTATTCAATAATTTTTGAAACGCCGCCTTTAACGGTTAATTTTCTTAAAACTTCTAAAATAATGTCTTTTGCCGCAACGTTTTTATTTAGCTTGCCAGTTAAATTAACTTTTACAACTTTTGGCATAGTTAAATAGTATTCGCCGGTTGCCATAGCTATAGCAACATCAAGCCCGCCTGCACCAATTGCAAGCATGCAAAGTCCGCCGCACGTTGGCGTATGGCTATCTGAGCCCAAAAGTGTTTCGCCGGGTTTTCCAAAGCGTTCTAAATGAACTTGATGGCATATACCGTTGCCGGGTTTTGAAAAATATACGCCATGTTTAGCGGCAACTGTTTGTATATATTTATGGTCATCTGCATTTTCAAAGCCCGATTGAAGTGTGTTGTGGTCTATATATGCAACGGATTTTTTAGTTTTAACTTTATCAATATTCATTGCTTCAAGCTGCAAATATGTCATTGTGCCTGTTGAATCTTGAGTTAATGTTTGGTCTATTTTAATGCATATTTCGCTTCCATTTTCAGCGTTGCCTTTTAATAAATGAGAGCTAATAATTTTTTGTACTAAGTTCATAAGTCCTCCAAAAATATCTCCTATTTAGATGTTTTACATATTAGATGTTATTTGTCTAAAAAACGAGGTTCAATTCTGTTTAATTCAGCTTTAATTTCAGCATCACTAAGAGCTGTTACCCTTCCGTTTTCGTATTGTTTATCAACCCACTCTTTTAATTTAACAACTAGTGGGTGTTTTTTGTCTATCTGGTTTTCGCTTTCTGTAACTCTATTAAGCCAATGCGCAATACCGGCAAGCCCCGACTTTTGATTAATTGCAACACCAACAGGAGAGTTTAAAAATTTGACTGTATCAAAAATATTATATATTTCTTCGTTTTTAAGAAGACCATCTGCGTGAATTCCAGCTTGAGTTATGTTAAAGCATTCGCCAACATAAGGCGTTCTGGGGGGTATTTCGTATTTAATTTCGGTTTTGTAGTAATCTGCAATATCTTTAATTGCCGTTGTATCCATGCCGTCAAGAGTTCCTCTAATTTGGGCATATTCAATAACCATAGCTTCAAGCGGCGTATTTCCTGTTCTTTCTCCAATTCCCAAAAGCGAGCAATTAACGCCAGAAGCACCGTAAAGCCATGCAACGGTTGAATTGTCAACGGCTTTATAAAAGTCGTTGTGACCATGCCATTCAAGCAATTCGCTATCAAACCCTGCATGGTGATGAAGACCGTAAATTATGCCGGGAACAGAACGAGGAAGCGCAACACCGGGGTATGAAAGCCCATAACCTAAAGTATCGCAAGCCCGAATTTTAATTGGTATTTTACTTTCATCCATAAGCTTGCGCAATGCTGTTGCAAAAGGAACAACAAAGCCGTAAAAATCTGCTCTTGTTATATCTTCAAAATGGCAGCGAGGTCTAATTCCCATATCAAGGGCATCTTTAATTATTGCCAAATAGTCCTCCATAGCTTTTTTCCTTGTTTTTTTAAGCTTTTTAAAAATATGGTAGTCGGAACAGCTAACTAAAATTCCGCATTCTTTAAAACCCATCATTTTTGCCATTTCAAAATCTTCTTTAGTTGCTCTAATCCAGCCGGTTATTTCGGGAAATTCGTACCCTCTTTCTTGGCACTTGTAAACGGCTTCACGGTCACGTTCGCTATATATAAAAAATTCCGATTGCCTTATTTTACCCTTTTTTCCACCTAATCTATGTAAAAAATCAAATAGAGTTACAATTTGTTCAACTGTATATGGTTCTCTTGATTGTTGGCCATCACGAAATGTTGTGTCTGTTATCCAAATTTCATTTGGGGCAGAAAACGGAACACGAGTATGATTAAATGCGCATATGGGTATTTTTTCATAGCTAAAAATGTCACGATAAAGGTTAGGTTCTGGAACATCTTGTAAAGTGTATTGATAGTTTGCTTCTTCTAGTGTATTTGTTCTTTGGTTAAATTCTACCATAATATTACTTCACCCCTTCTTTTTTAATGTTTTTCGTAAATGTTATTATAGACTTTGCTTTTTTATTTGTCAACCTAATCAAAAATACTCCTTGATTTTAGTTGGATTTAGCAATATAATAAAATTACAAACTAAACGGAACAATACATAAATTGCTTAAAGCTGCAAAAACATAACATTTGTATCATAAGTTACACTAAAACATATAAATACTATGTAGTTTAACATAAGTTAATAAAAAATTAATGGAGAGTGATTTTGTGGATAGTCTTCCGCAGTTTATCGGCTTGTTTATTTTACTTTGCATGTCGTCGTTTTTTTCAATGTCTGAAACAGCGCTAACAAGCGTAAGCAAACTTAAGCTACGCCAAATGGCTGAAGAAGGAATTAAAAAGGCTAAAAAGACGCAAGAAGTAATAGACAATCCTAAAAAATTGCTGAGTTCTATTTTAATTGGTAATAATTTAGTTAACATTTGCGCTTCAACGCTTTCAGCTTCAATTGCAATGCAGTTTTTTGGAAACAACAGCAAAGCTTTAAGCATTATGACGGTTTGTTTAACGCTTATTATTTTAATTTTTTGTGAAATAACCCCTAAAACATTTGCATCACAAAACCCTGAAAAACTTTCTTTAAAGCTTGCTAATCCAATTAGCGTTTGTATTTTTTTATTATCTCCTATTGTTTTAATTTTAGGTGTTGTAACAGGTTTTATAATTAAGCTTTTAGGGGGAGAAGGAAAAAATACCCCTTTAATAACAGAAGCCGAAATTAAAACGCTTTTAAACGTTGGCGAAGAAGAAGGAATTTTAAAGGTAGACGAAAAAATAATGATAAACAATGTATTTGATTTTGACGACTTTACAGCAAAAGATGTTTTAACACCAAGAACAAACATTGTAGCTGTGCCTCATAACGCAACACTAAGCGAAGTTGTTGAAGTTTTTGAAACAGAACAATTTTCAAGGTTGCCCGTTTATGAAGATAATTTAGATAACATAATTGGTATTTTACATTTAAAAGACATTGCATTTACCAAAGAAACAAAACAAACTTTTAACATAAACAAATATATGCGTGAGCCTTTTTTTACTTATGAATCTAAACCAACACGAGAACTTTTTTCAACAATGCGCCAAAAATCAATTGCTTTTGCCGTTATACTTGATGAATACGGCGGAACTTCAGGAATTGTTACACTTGAAGATTTAATAGAAGAAATAGTTGGCGATATTTCAGATGAATATGATGATTTTGTTGAAGCTGTTGAATTTATTAAAGAAAACGAATATATTGCAAGAGGAGATGCAAAAATTAATGATGTTAATGACATTATAGGAACAAAAATTGAATCTGAAGATTTCGATTCTATAGGCGGATATGTTATGGGCGTTGTTGGGCGTGTTCCAAAAAAAGGCGAAATTATTATATCAAATGGCATTAAATTTATTATTGAAGATATTTTTAAAAACAGAGTTGAAAAAGTTAGAATTTTTATATAAAATAAAAGCAGATGTTATTTTTATACCACTTAAAGGCAATAATAAGTAAATATAGTATATAATCAAAAAAAGGGGCGAATTTTATGCAAACTGCTAAACGCAACACAAGATTAATTCTTTTAATTATTCTATTGCTTGGCGCAGGCGGAATTGCTTTAACATTTTTGTTTCCCAGTATTTTTGGCGAACCTATAATAAAAACAAACTTTGTTAAAGCTCCCACGTCAAAAGCAGTTTTAAGCTCTACAGACGGAAAAAAACACGCTGTAATTGCAAAGTTTGCAATTGAAGTTGATGAAAAAGATAAACCCAAAATTGATACTAAAACTATATCTTCTGAAATTTCTTCTATTTTAGAACAACTTGATTATGAAAAAATAATTGATGCAAACGGCGTGGCTTATTTAAAGCAAGAGGTTCTTAACAGGCTTGCAAACAACGAAAGCGGGCAAAAAGTTAAAGGCGTATATTTAGACGATTTATTAACAGGCGGAGAATCATTATACAACGCAGCACCGGAAGAGCAAGAAAGCGTTAACGGAAACGATATGTTTAAAGGGCTTTTTAAAAACGCCAAATAACCTTAAACCTTGCTTTTAAAAGCATTTATGGGGCGGGAGGGAATCGCAACCCTCTCGCACTTCTTTGTTTCTTTTTTCTAAAGAAAGAAAGGTTTTTGCCTTTTTTTCTAAAGAATGAATAGGAATATCAATTTTAAAACAAACATTATTCAAATGTTTAGAAATTATTAAAATAAAATTAAATTAAGTTAAAACAAAAGGACAACTTTAAGCTGCCCTTTTAACTATAATCTCTACATTTTTGCATTTCTTAATATATAAAGCTGAAAAATAACAAGCGATTCTACTATAGCACGCAACATTTGATACAGCCCCCATTTTTCATGGTCTTCGTCTTTATCTTCTAGTTTATTTACGTCTTCTATAGATATTTTCGCACGCTCAATTACTTTATCAACTATTTGTGCTAAAGTTTCTTTATCAATATAACTGTCGAAAATGGGGCTATCTTTAAAATTATATTCACGTAAAACTTCTTCAATTATTGGATACATTTTTTTATTTATTTCCGCATAAATCATTTTAATATATTCAAGCTGTTCGTTTTTTTCATTGCTATTATTAGGGGTATTACCGTTTGTATTATTATTTGTATTATTATTACCATAATTGCCGTTAATACCTTCGTTCATGTTGTTTCCCATGTTATTATTTGCGTTATTATTCATATTGTTGCCCATGTTGTTATTATTTGTGTTGTTGTTCATGTTGTTATTGTTCATATTATTATTTGCGTTGTTGTTCATGTTGTTTCCCATGTTATTATTTGCGTTATTATTCATATTGTTGCCCATGTTGTTATTATTTGCGTTGTTGTTCATGTTGTTGCTATTTCCGTTGCCATAACTGTTATTATTTTCATAATTTTCGTTATAACCCATGTTGTCGTCTTCAAAATATCCGCCGTTTTCATATTCATAATTGCCTGCCGGATTGTTTGGCATTTCTTCAATATTTTCGTTTTCGCCCATATTATCCATATTTTCTAATTCTTCCATAGATATTATAGGCATTGGGAGCATTGCGTCTTCAAACATATCTGTAATTAATAATCCGCTTTCGTCTACACCAAATTCGTTAACATTGTTAAGGTTTGCACATTTAGCAACAGACTTAAAGCTATTATTTGCACTGCACGCATAACTTTCTCTTTTAGTTTTTCTGTACACAAGAAAATCAAACACAAGCTCCTCTATGTCTGCCATAATTCCGTTGTAGTCATACATTAAATTATACCCCCTGTTTTATTACTCATATTTGCAATATATGCAGTGCGTAATAAAACGTGAGGAAATACTTATAAACCTGCCAATTCTACCAGTTCTTTAATACTTTTTAAAGAAACTTTTTTTCCTTTATATTCTATCAAGTCTTCAACTTCGCCTGTAAAAATATCGCCCGGCTCATACTTTTTTAAAATAATTTTATCTTCGTCTGTAAAAATTTCTAATGAATCTCCTTCTTTTATATCGAATTTTTTACGCAAGCCCGACGGCAAAACAATTCTTCCTAATTCATCTACTTTTCTAATTACTCCAAAAGGTCGCATGGCTTTAACATTCCTTTCAAATTTTGTCATATTTCAACAAATTATAACATATTTTACATTGCTTGTCAAATAATAAAAGTCGCTTGTTCATAAAATATATGATTTAAACATATAAATTGTTAAGGTAATCTTGAAAAAAGGGGTTTTTAAATGCTTAACTATATTTGGGGCTTTATGGTTCTTTTAGGAATAGTTGTTGCGGCATTTACAGGAAAAATGCAAGATATTTCAAATGCAGCAATAACATCTTCAAAAGATGCCGTAACTTTGGCAATTACAATGCTTGGTATTATATCTATGTGGACAGGGTTAATGAAAATAGCCGAAAAATCGGGCTTAATTAAAATGCTTTCAAGAAAAATGATGCCTATTTTAATGTTTTTATTTCCCGAAATACCAAAAGGAAGCAAAGCTTTAAACCACATTTCAACTAACATAATTGCAAATATTTTAGGGCTTGGCTGGGCGGCAACTCCTGCCGGACTTTTAGCCATGGAAGAGCTGCAAAAGCTGAACAAAGAAAAGGAAAGAGCAAGCCGTTCTATGTGCATGTTTATGATAGTTAACATGTCTTCTTTGCAGCTTGTTTCAATGAACATAATTGCATATCGTTCTCAATACGAATCAATTAACCCGTCCGAAATAATTGGTCCGGGCATTTTGGCAACAGTTGTTTCTACAATTGTTGGTGTATTATTTGCAAAAATGGCTGAAGGAGGCTTAAAAACTTAAAATGAGGCTGTTAATTGTTTTTTCAAATATGATTATACCGCTTATGTTTGCGGTAATTTTATTGTATGGATATTATAGAAAATTAGACCTATACGAAACATTTATTGAGGGAGCAAAAGAAGGCTTAACAACAGTTGTGAACATTTTACCAACGCTTTTAGGGCTTATGGTTGCTGTTGGAATTATACGTGCTTCTGGTTCGCTTGATATTTTAAGTAGATATATTGCGCCAATAACCGAAAAGCTTGGCTTTCCAACAGAAGCAATGCCGCTTACGCTAATGCGCCTTGTTTCGTCTTCTGCTTCAACCTCTTTGCTTTTAGATATTTTTAAAAATCATGGCCCCGATTCTTTTCTTGGAAGGTTTGTTTCTGTTATGATGTCTAGCACAGAAACTGTTTTTTACACAATGAGCGTATATTTTATGAGCGTTAAAATTACTAAAACACGTTACACCTTAACAGGTGCATTGCTTGCAAACGTTGCCGGAGTTGTTTCATCGCTTTTTATTACAAAATTTGTTTTCTACCCCTAAAGTTAAAGTCTTTAGGGGTAAAGTTCTAAACAACAGAAGGCTCAATAATAAGCTTCCCTTCTTTAAATCTATTAATGCTTAATTCTTTCCAAGGAAGCGTTGGCTTTAATCCTAAAATTAATTCTGCCATTGCAACGCCTGTTGAAGGCCCAAACATAAACCCATGCCCCGAAAAACCACAAGCAGCATAAAAGCCTTTAGCTTCATCGAATGCGCTAAAAATAGGTTGTCTGTCGGGCGACATATTGTAAAGCCCCGACCATTGTCTTAATAGCCTAATATTTTTAAGAGGCGGAAGAATTTTAACAATTGTTGTTGTCATTTCATCTAAAAACTGCCAGCTTGATGAAATGTTTAAATCTTTTGGTTCATTTATACCGCTTTGTCCCATTATAAAACCGCCATGAGGAACTTGTTGGCAATATAAATTAAGGGAAAAGCTCATAACCATTGGGTTTAATATAGGCATAACGGGTTCTGTAACAAGTATTTGATGTCTTTCGGAATAAAGCGGCAAGCTAACGCCAACCATTTCCGCTATTTGTCCCGAATATCCACCTGCTGCATTAACTACAACATTTGTAGAAATATAACCTTTGTCTGTATGAACACCTTTAACTTTTCCGCTTTCAACATCAATTCCTGCAACAGTTGTATACGTATAAACATATCCGCCAAGGCGCTTAACAGCGTTTGCAAAAGCTTGTGTTATATGAAATGGGTTTAAATGCCCATCTTTTTGATGAAAAGTTGCCGCTAAAAGCCCATTTGTATTTAAAATTGGCACAATTTCTTTTGCTTCTTCAATGCTTAAAAGCTTTGAATCTATACCTAACGAATTTTGCAACGCAACATTTTTAATCATTTGCTGCTTTTCGTGTTCGGTTGAAATTAAAAGCAAATAGCCACCTTGTTTAAAGCCTATATTGCCTTTATATTCAAGCTGTTCGTTGGCGTTTTCAAAAAATTCGCATGAATGCTTTGCAAACATACAATTCATCTGCGTACCCCATTGCTGCCTAATGCCTGCTCCGCAACGCCCTGTTGCTCCAGAAGCTATGTATTGGCGTTCAAGCACAACAACATTTTTCATCCCACGTTTTAATAAGTTGTAGGCTATTGCTGTTCCTGATATGCCGCCCCCAATAATTACTGCATCTGCTGTTTTAATCATGGAAATAGCCGCCTTCTTTCATTTTAACTTCTGCTGATTTAGCAATTTCGCCAAGTGTAATGGATTTGGTTGGCGGACGGTAAGTTCCTGCAGAAATTTCGGAAACGGGAACACCTGTTGCTATTGAAAGTTCGCGCATAACTAACGGTATACAGTTTCGTCCTTGACAAGCTCCCATACCAAGCCTTGCAATTCGTTTTAGTTCGTCGATAGTTGTGAACCCATTTTTAATTAATTGTCTTATTTCATCAATGTTTAAATCGGAACAGCGGCAAACTATAGTTTCACTCATTTTCCGTTACCACCTCTATATTTCTAATAGATTTAATAAATTGCTTGTTTACAGCAATCGAAATAATCGGCGTTTTATCAAGTGCCTTGTTATTTAAAACGTTAACAACTAAAACATCGCAAATATAATTACCGGAGCGGTCTAGCCCTTTAACTGTTTGTCCTTTTTGTGGAAGTGGCAAAAATTCGTATGGAATTTTAATTAACGCTTCTGTTTCTGAAAATGTATAGTCAACAACCATAATTGCAAGCCCTGGGCATTTTGCCAAGCAAATGCCACAGCCATTGCATTTGTCGTGATTAATTACAGGCAAGTCGTTAATGTCGTCAAATTGCTTAATTGCACCAAACTTACAAGCAGTGTAGCAAGGGTTGCATGGTATTTTTTCAAAACATTCAACAACGGCAACCGCACCTTTATTAAGCCGCTCTAAAGTAGGAAAAACATTGTTTATATTATCTAAAGTTGGTATTCCTGTTTGTTTTAACATAAATTTTCTCGTCTTCCTTATAAATAAAAATTCTATATTAAAAGTTGTTCTAAGCTATTGGTATGCGAATGACTTAATTTACGCAAGCTTTCCAATTGATTTAAATATTCGTTTCTTAGCTGTTGTGTATTTTGCGGAAAGTATCCTAAGTATTCAGAAGCTGAAAGCCCTGCCAAATATCCCGAAACCATAGCATTTGACGCTTCTTCAACGCCTGAAACGTCACCGGCAACAAAAATATTCGGTACGGTTGTACAAAGGGTATCTTTGTTTCGTTTAGGAACAAAACCGCCAAGCGAATTAACATAAACCATTTCGCATTTAGCTTGCCAAAGCAGTTCGCAAAGAGGAGAAAGCCCGACAGAAACGCATAAAACATCAGCTTCAATTAGTTTTTCTGTGCCGCAAATGCCTTGCCAATTATCGTCAAGTTGCCAAATTGTAACGGCTTCCAAATTATTTTCCCCGTGTGCTTCTTTAATTGAATGCCGTGTTAAAATTGGAACTCCCATACGCCTAAGTTTGCTTGCGTGTACTAGATATCCGCCAATTTCGCTTGCGCCTTCAACAATTGCTTTAACTTTAACGCCTGCTTGCAAAAGCTGATATGAAACAATTAGCCCAATGTTGCCTGCTCCAACCATAACAACTTGTTTTCCGGGTACTATGCCATATTGATTCATTAGCGTTTGAACAGCGCCTGCACCGTAAATGCCGGGTAAATCGTTATTTTTAAAAAGCAAAGTTTTTTCATAAGCACCTGTTGCAGCTATAATTGCCTTCGGCTTATATTTTAAATATTTTCCTTTAACTTCGCAAGTTACAACCCCATCTTCGTAAATGCCAAGTGCTGTTGCTTCATCTAAAAGCTTTACACTTTTTAATTTATTAATTTGTTCAACAAGAATTTCTGCAATATCAAAACCCCTTGTTGAAGCATATTGTTTTTCCGAACCAAAAAACATATGGGTTTGCTTAACAAGTTGTCCGCCGAAATTTGCGCTTCTATCTAAAACTATTGTATTAACACCTAAGTTTCCGGCTTGAATTGCAGCACAAAGCCCTGCTGGCCCACCGCCTATAATAAGTAATTCTGTTTCAATCACACAAAAGCCCTCCTTTGTCCTTTTGTGTTTGAACAACCATACCTTCTTTAACAAGTTCGAGGCAAACTTTAACGTTAGGCGTACCGTTAACAATCATCATGCATGAGGAGCAATTGCCTATTGCGCAATATAATCCACGGGGGCGATGTTTTTCGGCGCTATGGCTAATTTCACGTACGCCCAAAGCATGAAGCGCTGCTGCAATTGTTTCATTTTCATAGCCCGAAACTAAAGTGCCGTTAAATATGAAATTAACTTTTTTACCACGATTAAACTGTAAAATAGGGTGTTCCGTAATTCTCATATTTTATCCTCCGCAAATTGGATGAAGTATTTCTATAAAATCTCCGTCTTTAATAGGTATATTTATTTCATTATAATTTTCAAATAATTCTCCATTAACTCTAACAATTAAAGTAGGGTATGTGTAGTTCATTAATTCAATTAATTTTTTAATAGTCATGCCTTGTTCGTATTCCATAGGGCGGTTGTTTAGTGTTATCATATCTTATTAATCCTTTCAACAACTTCTAAAACTTCCGGATAATCCATGCCTATTTCCTTTAAAAACTCGATTTTAGGTATGCCGTTTTCATCCCAACCTCTGCGCTTGTAAACAACGCTTAAAAGTTCTTGATATGTTTTTTCCCGTTGCTTGCGCAAAATGTTAAGCTTTTCTTCAACAGTTTTGCCGTTTATATCAACTCCCAATTCTGCAAGTTGTTTATCATAGCGGCTTGCTCTTGAAATATATTCTTCTCTCGTTACAGGTCCAACTGCTCTATATGGTGGTGTATCGTGCTTACGGCTTGCATAGCCTCTCCTTGCAACAAAAACTCTTTGGAAGTTATATACTTTTTCAGACATTCTAATCATATCGTCTCTGTTAATTTCAATTCCTGTAACCGATTTGTATAATGCCAAGTAGTTGTCAACGTGTTCTGGAACTTTTGCCGGTTCTGCGGTTTGGCGGTTGTTTGCTGGCTCAATGTCGTTCCAAGGAAGTTTGCAAAGCCCTAAAAGCCCGAACCATGTTCTAAACATTGGGAAATAGTGCAGTGCTTCGGCTTTATCTTCATATGTTGGAATTTGATTGTTAACCATATCCATAAAAATTAACCATGCTTCGTCGTGTTGAGGTCCTTTATTCGTTATAAAATAGCCTGCTTGCTGTGCAATAGATTCTTTAGACATATATTGCGAAACTTCAAGCCCTTTTCCAACCATGCCAATATCGTTAACGATGGCTTCGTCTGCCCCAAAGTTTTCAACAAAATATTTTTTGCAGTATTCAACGCCACACCCTGCAATTAAGCCAAAACCTGTTCCACTGCTCATTTGGTGCAAAAGTTCAAGCATTGCATCACCATTTCCGAAACAAAGCTCTAAACCACCTGTGCGCTCTTTGTTTAAAATGCCTAAGTCGTAACATTCCATTAAAAAGGCAGTTAATGTTCCAAAGCTTATAGTGTCAACCCCATATGTGTCGCAATAGAAGTTGCATTCAAAAACATGATTCATATTAAAAACGCCGGGGTTTGAACCAACTGCCGAAACTGTTTCATATTCGGGGCCGTCAATTAAAACTTTTTGTCCTTTATATGGTCCTGTTTTAAGTAAGAAACAATCTGCGGCTTTAGCACAAGCTAATGAACAGCCAAACCAACAGCCATCGGGTACCTCTTGTGTTACAATTTTTTTAATATTTTTTGAATCTATTTTAATAGTTTCGGGGTTTGAACCATACTTAAAGTTGTAGCATGGCAATAAATCGTAGTCATTCATAATTTCAACTATATTTGCCGTACCAACTTCACGTTTTTGTGCTTGAATTGCGTCTAAGTCGTGTATTTCTTTGTGTAGTTTAATGCCTGTTTGCTGAATTGTTTTTAAATCTACGGAATTATTTGTATCTGCTGATGTGCCGCTAAAATGTACAACTACTGCTCTAATTCCTTTATTTGCAAAAACCGTTCCAAGCCCGCCACGCCCTGCTTGCTTTAAACGCTGCTCTTTTCGTCTTTTGTCGTAGAAAGAAACATTAATTAACCCAATATGCGTATGTTTTGCAGCACTTCCTGTTGAAACAACAGAAATATTGCGCTTGTCTTCCTCATTTTCGGCAAAAGCTTCTGTTAGTTCTTGCGAATATATATGGCTATCTGTAAATTCATAATTTGCTTCATAAATTTTAATTGTGTTGGTATTTCCATTAATATATATGACAACATCGTTTTCGGTTTTGCCTTGTAATTCTATAGCATCGAAGCCGCTAAATTTTAAATAGGGTCCAAAATGTCCACCTACGTTTGAATCCATAACGTTATTTGAAAGCGGCGAAAGCGAAACAACAATTGATTTTCCAGAACCGGGGTATTGAACAATTCCGGCTATAGGGCCGCTTGCTATAACAATTTCATTTTCTGGGTTGAACCAATTTGTGTTGTCTTTAATTGCGTTCCACAAGCTGTAAAGCCCATAACCTTTGCCGCCTATAAAGTTTTTGCGAACGTGTTCGGGAACGTCTTTAATTTTAATGCTGTTATCGGAAACATTTATATAAAGTGTTTTGTCTGTATATCCTTTTGAAACTGCAATAGGTTCATAATTTAGTTCTGCCAACACTTTTTGGCTTTTAATTAATTCAATTTTTTCACAGCTCACTAACTAATACCTCCCAAGCTTAATGCACCTTGATTGCAAGCTTTAACGCAAATTCCGCAAGCAATGCATTTAAACGGTTTAACTTCTGAAACTCTCATAGACAAATTGCTGCAAAAACCAACACAAATTAAGCAGCCCACGCATTTTTTAGAATCAAGCACAACAACGCCTGCATTATTTCTATACAGCGCCTGTTCGCTGCAAACTTTAATACATTCGCCGCATTGGTTGCAGACGTTAATTTCGCCATCTGTTATTTTAATTCTTGACTTTTCTATATCTTCTTCTTTAAAAAAAGCTTTAGAACAAGCTTTTTCACATGAATGGCATTTTATGCATTTTTCACTATTGGTAATTAAAGTTTTTCCCAAATATAATGCTCCTTTCCTTATGAAAAAAGCCGCCTTATATGCGACTTTTCTTAACTTAATAATACTTAACAATCATTGCTTTATAGCTATTTAACAATTACGCCAACGCCGCCATTGTAAACGCCAGCAGCGTTGCCTTCGTCTGTATCAACGTGCATAGCACCTTTAAAATCTTTGTGCACTCTAACAAGTACGTTTTTAAAAGTTACAGAGCGTCCGTCTGCTCCTTCAACATCAACGTCAACGTGGTCGCCATCTTTAATGTCGCCTGCTTCTTCAGGGGAGAAATGAATATGTCTGCTTGCAACTATAACACCTTCAGAAATTGTTACTTCTCCATTTGGGCCTTTTAAAATTGCGCCTGCCGTGTCTTTAATATCGCCGGAATCTCTAACAAATGCTGTTACGCCAATTTTGCGTGCATCTGTAACAGAAATTTCAACTTGAGTTGCTTTTCTTGTAGGGCCTAAAATGCTCATTTTTAAAGAACCTTTAGGGCCAATAACTTCAACTTTTTCATTACAAACATATTGCCCCGGTTGGGAGAGTTCCTTTTTATTTGTTAATTCATATCCTTTTCCAAAAAGAACTTCTAAATGTTCTTTGCTAACATGAAGATGCCTTGCTGAAACTTCAACAGTAATTTGCATAAATTGCCCTCCTTTTTTGTGTTATATACTAACACAAAACAATTTATTTTGCAATAATAAAAATTATTTTCTAATATATGTATAAACGGTTTAAAAGTGGCAATTATTATTAATGTAATATTACTGCTTTAGAAGCTGCAGTAGTATCAATCAAGAATCAAGCTGTTTTTGGGAGAACCCAATAACAAGAGTGCCTGCGTATGAGTGGCAGCTAATACGCAAGGAAAAATACCCCCCTCAACCTGGCCTCACTCCCCCCCTGAGTCCAGGTTTTTGTTTGTTTTTCTTTTTTAATCTTTGTTAAAAAAAATAACGCACCCTGCAAGAGTTGAACTTGCGGCCTTTCGGTCCGGAGCCGAACGCTCTATCCTCTGAGCTAAGGGTGCTTTTTTCTTTGTTAATTTTACACTTAACGTTTAGTTTTGTCAACTTAAATAATCTTGAATAATATTGAAAATAAATTGTTGCATTATTAGCATGTTTCTGTTAGAATACCATGTATTGAAAAAAATGAAAAAAAGAAATAAAAAGGGGTTGCAAAAAGTGGCAAAATGTGAAATTTGCGAAAAAGCTATTCGCACAGGTCATAGAATTAGCGTAACACGTAGCCAAATTTCAAGGCGTGCAAACAGAATGTGGAAGCCAAACATTAAAAGAATTAAAATAGTTCAAAATGGAACGGCTAAAACTGTTAACATATGCACAAGGTGCTTGCGTTCTAATAAAGTTACAAGAGCTTAGGGGCGAATTTCGCCCCTATATATTTTTAATTAATCCGGGAACAACAAAAGCATCAATAAATGCGGCAAAAGCGCAAAGCAAACAGCAAATTACAAAAGATACAATATACTTTATTGTTATATCGTTTAACATCTTTTTCGAGGAAGACTTTTTAAAGCTGTTTAAATTAAATAAAATAAAGTTAATGCTTAAAAACGCTATGTAAAAATATGTTGGAATTAAAATTAAGGTTTGCGGCAAGTATAGTAAAGCCGCACAAACCACGCCTTCGCTACCAAACATTTTAATTAAAAACGATGTTGTAAATCCATAGCTTACGCCACGAACCATAATTATAATAAGCGTAAAAAATCCGCCTGCCGGAACAAATGCAAGCAACCAGATTATTATAACAACTTTAACATATTTAACAACACTTTCCCTGAAAATATCCAACTTATTTTGATTGTTTGTTTTAAAGCTTTTTAAATATAAAGATGTATTATCTGCCGTTTTTTTATAGCTTTGTTCTGATAAACAATTAGAAGAAACAACACCTATAACTATTCCCATAATTAAGCTAAACAAAATTAAAAGTAAAACTGCCTTTGTTCGTGGAAGTCTATGGCTTTTGTGCTTTTTAGTGGCTTTCAAATAAACCGCTTCCTCTCATGTGTATATGTGTAGCGCACAATATGTTTTATAAATTAGCACTAGCATTATATGAAAGAAAGCGAAAAGTTATGTTAATATAAAATTATATTAAAATTCAGCGTTGCCAACAGTTCTTGCAAAAGGCACAACGTCACGAATATTTGTTACTCCTGTAATATACATAATCAAGCGTTCAAACCCAAGCCCAAAGCCAGCGTGTTTAACTGTTCCAAATCTTCTTAAATCTAAATACCACCAGTAATCTTCTGGATTAAGATTTAGTTCTTCCATTCGTTTAAGTAAAACATCAAGGCGTTCTTCTCTTTGACTTCCCCCTATAATTTCCCCAACACCAGGAACAAGTAAGTCCATTCCACAAACAGTTTTGCCGTCGTCGTTTAGCCTCATATAAAATGCTTTAATATCTTTAGGGTAATCGATTACAAATACAGGCTTTTTGAAAACTTGTTCTGTAATATAACGTTCGTGTTCCGTTTGAAGGTCGCAACCCCAGCTTACAGGATATTCAAACTTAATATCTGATTTTTGCAAAATTTCAATTGCCTCTGTATATGTTATTTTAGCAAAATCCGACTCAACAATGTTATTTAAGCGTTCCATTAATTGTTTATCTACAAAGCTGTTAAAAAATTCAAGCTCTTCTTTGGCATTTTCCATAACATATTTAATTACAAATTTAAGCATGCCTTCTGCAACTTCCATATTGTCAGCAATATCTGCAAATGCAATTTCCGGTTCAATCATCCAAAATTCAGCGGCATGGCGTGCTGTGTTTGAATTTTCTGCTCTAAACGTTGGGCCAAAAGTATATACATCACGAAATGCCATAGCAAACGTTTCTGCACAAAGCTGACCGCTTACGGTTAAGCTTGCCATTTTGCCGAAGAAATCTTCTTTATAGTTAATTTCGCCTTCTTTTGTTTTAGGAACATCTTTTAAGTTAAGCGTTGTAACTTGAAACATTTCGCCGGCACCTTCACAATCGCTTCCTGTAATTATTGGGGTGTGAACATAAACGTAGTTGTGTTCGTTGAAAAACTTATGGATAGCATATGCCGCCAACGAACGAACACGAAATACCGCCGAAAACATATTTGTTCTTGGGCGCAAATGTGCAATTGTTCTTAAAAATTCAGGCGAATGGCGTTTTTTCTGTAAAGGAAACGTTGGTAAAGATTCTCCTTCAACAATAATTGAAAGCGCTTTTAATTCAAATGCTTGTTTTGCACCTATGCTTTCAACAACTTCCCCTATAACAGTTATGCTCGAACCAACCGAAAGCTTAACTATTTCATCAAAATTATTTAAATCGCTATGAAAAACAACTTGTATGCTTTTAAAAAAGCTTCCGTCGTTTAATTCTATAAAGCCGAAATTTTTGTTATCTCTAAGCGTTCTAATCCAGCCGCCGATTGTTACGGTTTCGCCAAAAAATTTTTGGTGCTGTTCATAAATTGTTTTAATTTTAGTATACATTTACTTCCCGATTCTCCTTTTTATATTTCTTTTTGCTGCTTTTGAAGCTTTTTGTGCTTCGTCAAGTTCTGTTTCTACAGTTGCAGAAGTAATTTTATCAATCATATTTTGGTCATAAGTGTACCTTTGCGAATTTTTAAAAAATGACACAACGTTTTCAACTTCTTTATCTGAAACGTAAGCGCCTTGTATTCTAAGGGGCTTACTAAACCCAACAGGGTTAAAAAGCATATCGCCTTTTCCCAAAAGCTTTTCTGCCCCTATCATATCTAAAATTGTGCGTGAATCAATGCCAGATGTTACGGAAAAAGCAAGCCTAGACGGAATATTTGCTTTAATTAGCCCCGTTATAACATCAACAGAAGGTCGTTGGGTTGCAATAATTAAATGTATTCCGGCAGCACGTGCCATTTGTGCAAGCCTACAAATTGCATCTTCCACTTCATTTGAACAAGCCATCATTAAGTCGGAAAGCTCGTCTATTATAATTACAATTTGAGGCAATTTGTCCTCTGTGTTTTGATTATAGCTTTTTAAATCTCTAACCCCTATTTCGGCAAAAGCTTTATACCGTGAATTCATTTCCGAAACAGCCCAATTTAACGCACCTGCTGCTTTTTTAGGTTCTGTTACAACAGGAATTAGCAAGTGGGGAATGCCATTATATACATTTAATTCAACAACTTTTGGGTCAATCATTAAAATTTTAACTTCGTCGGGAGAGGCGTTATACAAAATGCTAATTATAAATGTATTAATACAAACGCTTTTACCCGAACCCGTTGCGCCGGCAATTAGCAAATGGGGCATTGTTGCAATATCAGAAACAACAACGTTTCCGGCAATGTCTTTTCCTAGCGCTATTAAAAGTTTTGAAGTTGAATTTATAAAAGCATCGCTTTCAAGCACTTCGCGCAAAAGCACCGGTGTTATTTCCTTATTAGGAACTTCAATGCCAACAACCGACTTTCCGGGAACAGGCGCTTCAATGCGTATTCCTGTTGCGGCAAGGCTAAGTGCCAAGTCGTCGGCAAGGTTTGAAATTTTGCTAACTTTAACTCCTTGCCCCGGCGCTATTTCATATCTTGTTACGGTTGGACCTTTGTTAACTTCAATAACTTTTGCCGAAATTCCAAAATTTTTTAAAGTTTCTTCAAGCTTGCGTGAATTTTCTAAAATGGTTGCTTTTGAACCAATTATTGGAACTTGTGGCTTTGATATTAAAATGTCAATGGGAGGGCTTTTGTAGTCATCTCTATTTTTAATAGCTGTTTTTTGCTGTTGTTGCTTATTTTCGGGCATTTTATTTGGTGCTGTTTCAACAAACACTTCATGCTTATTTATGTTTTTGCGCTCGAATTCTATTATGTCTTCATAGATGCTTGCTTTTTCTTTTGCTTGCTTTTCAGCTTTTTTTGGTGAAGTGTTCTTTTTTTGGGAAGATGACTTGCTTTTAAACTTATTGGTTATTACATCGTCTTCATCTTCTAATTCAAAGTCACTATAATCATTATAGTTAGAATTTCCAACAGACTCTCTTGCGGCATTAACTCCATTTTCAATAAATAACCTAACAGCATTAAAAGCGGATTTTCCTGTAATTAAAATTCCCAAAATTAAAAATGCGGCAGTTAAAAAAATATATGTTCCTATTTTGCCCAAAAAAGCAACTAAAAAGTTTCCAAAAACTGCTCCAATAAGCCCACCATTATAATACGAACCGCCTATATAATTTTGCTTTATATAATCAAAAAAGCCAGTATATTCTAAAGATGAATCAAGCCCTATAATGTGAATTAAGCTTACAAGACAAATAAATAGCAAGCCGGCAATTAACATTTTGGAAGCTTTGAAGCTAATGTTTCCTAAAAAAACATATATTGCCATAGCAATAATAATAAATGGAAGCGCATATGCACCAAAGCCGAAAAGCCCTTTCAGCAAGCTTCTAATTAGGCTGCCTAGCGCTCCGGCTCCGTTTTCGGTGTATATACTTATTAATAGCAATAGGCTTAAAGCTATTGCCAAAATACTTAACATTTCTTTAAAAAGCGGGTTGCTTTTCATACAATCACCCTACAGATAAAACCTCTGCATCGCCCCAAATTCTTTCAAGGCTGTAAAATTGCCTGCTTTCTTTATCAAAAATATGAACGATAATGTCGCCGAAATCTAATAAAATCCATTTAGCCGTTGATTGTCCTTCCGAATGCCTTAAAGAAACTCCAACTTCTTCAAGCTTTTCGCACACTTCATCTGCCATAGCTTTAACTTGGTTAATGTTGCTACCTTCTGCTATAATAAAATAATCTGCTATAACAGAAATTTTGCTAATATTTAAAATAACAATATCTTCCCCAAATTTATCATCTAGTGCTTTTTTCGCTATTTTAAGAACTTCTTTCATCAATTCGCCTCCTATAATTTATGTTCGCAATAATATTCAAACGCTTGGAGTCCAAGCGGATATATATGCTTTTTTTCTTGCTTAATATACGATATTGTATATTTAAGCGAAAGACAAACTGCTTTATCTATATTTTTATAAGCAGCTTTGCGTATTTTTAAAAGCCCTTCAAAAATACTGCGGTTAGGTTCTATAATATCTGCAACAAATATAATTTTTTCAAGAAGCGTCATACTTGGTCTACCTGTTGTATGATATTTTATTGCGTTTAATATTTCGCTATCAGTTATATCAAACTCATGTTTTGCAACAGCTTCTCCTAAAAAGCTATGAACTACGTTTGGATATTCTGAAATTATGCCGCCATTAAAAAGATTAATGCCAAATTTTTCGCAAGCCTTTTCTTTGTTGGGAAGTTCTTTTGCAATATCGTGCAAAAGCGCGGCTAAATATGCTTTTTCAACATTTTCTCCATATTTAACGGCAAGCTTAACGGCTTCGTTACAAACCGACATTGTATGAATGTAGCGTTCGCAAGACAGCATGTTTTGAACTTTTTGCTGTATGTTGCTAAACTTTTCTTTATTTAAAGCTGTATACAAATTATTGGCTGCAATATAGCTTTCAACTTCTTTAGGAAGCAAGTAATTAATAGGCAAACAAGCAGCAACACGCTTTCTAATATTTGTTGAAGAAATATCTAAAGCCGGAACTTCCAAAAAGCGGAACTTAGCCTCAAATTTTTTATTAATGTCTATTGAAAATTCAAAAAGCTCCTGTTTATCATATCCTGGTCGTGTTACAACTATAAATGTACACTTTTTAAAAAGAGTTTTTACATCTTTCCAGTCTAAAATTTGCAAAGCGGCATCTGCTCCGATTATAAAAAAAAGCTCTATTTCTTTTTCTTTATTTTGATAGATATTGGCAATTTCATTAATTGTATCTATTGTATAAGTTTTTCCCTGTCTGTCTATTTCAATTCTTAATACTTTAAAAGACGGATTAAAAGCCGTTGCCAAAACAGCCATTAAATATCTATGCTCGGCGTTTGTTATTTCAGATTGTTGCTTAAAAGGCTGAATGCCGGTTGGAATAAAAAGAACTTCGTCTATATTAAATTCATGCTTTGCTGTTTGCGCCGTTACCAAATGCCCATAATGAATAGGGTCGAAAGTTCCGCCCATAATTGCTATACGCAAATTTTCCACCACCTTGTCCTTCTTCCAAATATTATATAATAAATGCAATAATAACACAAGAAGTTTAAAAAAACAAAAAGCGCTATTGTCCATCAATAACACTTTTTGTTTGTGTAGTTTTAATTATAGATTTTAGTGTGTGTTTTAACATACATCGGCAATTTTTATAAAAAGTATGCCGATTACAGTCGCGCCTGCATCAGAAAATGAAATGCTGCGCTCGCCTAAAAAATTTGCTAGTCCTTTTATTGCAATAATTTTAATTATAATTTCTATTGTGTGTTTTAATATGCATCGGCAATTTTTGTAAAAAGCACGCCGATTGCAGTCGCGCCTGCATCAGGAAATGAAATGCTGCGCTCGCCTAAATAACTTGCTCGTCCTTTTGTTGCAACAATGTCTTTTGTGCTTTCAGCACCTTCAACAGCTGCTTTCGCTGAATCTTTAAGCATAGCTTTAACGTCAGTATTTTCATCTTTAGATTGTTCAATAAGAACTTCAACAGCAGGTATTAAAGCATCTAAAAGCGTTTTGTCACCTTTTTTTGCGCCGCCTCTTTTCATTATAGCATCTGCTGCCGCTTGCATCATTTGCGCAAATTCTGTCGGCGTTAAAGTGTCTTTTCCTTTTGCAAACCTAGAAGCACCTAAAAATGCACTTCCCCAAATAGGGCCAGAAGCACCGCCGCAATGTTCGCTAATAATCATTGAACAATCTCTTAAAAATGTACCTATATCTTTAGTATTAAGACTATCCCATTCAGATTTTAATTGTTTAAAACCTTTAGCAAGTGACATTCCAAAATCGCCGTCGCCTGCGTGGGAATCTAATTCGCAAAAATAAACTTCATTTGCTATAGCTTCTGTTGCTAACATATCTACCATTTTAATTATGCCGTTAGTATTCATTAAATTAAACCTCCGGATTTAAACTCTAAAAGAAGGAGCTAAACTTTCATAGTCAAGCAATTGCTTAAGCTCATCATCAAGCCTTAATAAAGAAACGGAAGCTCCTGCCATATCAATTGATGTCATATAATTCCCTACAAATGTTTTATAAACATTTATACCTAATTCGGAAAGTTCATCATTGATAGCATCATTAAGAAGAAAAAGTTCCATTAAAGGCGTTGCGCCTAAGCCATTTACAAGCAATGCAACGTCGTTATCTTTATTAAAAGGCAAGTCCTTTACAATAAGCTCTATTAAATCTTTAGCTAATTGCTTCGCCGAACATATTTTACGGCGTTCTATTCCCGGTTCGCCATGAATGCCAACGCCAAATTCTATCTCGTCTTCTAAAAGCGAAAACGTTGGAGTTCCTTTTGCCGGAACTGTGCAAGAAGTTAAAGCAAACCCTAAAGAGCGAACATTTGCAATAACTTTTTCTGCAATGCACTTAACTTCTTCCAAGCTTTTATTTTGTTCTGCTGCTGCGCCTGCAATTTTATGTACAAATACAGTACCTGCAACACCTCTGCGTCCTTCTGTGTACAAGCTATCTTCAACGGCAACGTCGTCGTTTACATAAACTTTTTCAACCTTTATGTTGTCGTCTTCAATAGCCATTTCTGCAGCGGCATCAAAATTAAGTCTATCACCCGAATAGTTTTTAATAATAAGCAATACTCCCGCATCATTTTGGCATTCCAATATAGCGTTATATACTTGTATTGTTGAAGGAGAGGCAAAAACATCTCCACAAACTGCCGCATCAAGCATACCTTTACCAACTAAGCCTGCGTGGGAAGGTTCATGTCCGCTTCCGCCGCCGCTAATTAAAGCAACTTTATCGCTTCTTTTTTCTTTTCTTGAAATTATGCGATAGCGTTTATTTAAAGTTAATGTATCGTGATATGCTTTAACAATACCAGAACACATTTCGTTAACTATTTGTTCTGTTGAATTAATTATTTTTTTCATGCCTGCGCCCCCAATTTATCTGCTGCCAAAATAGCCGCATATACATCTTCAGGTTTTATTTCAAAAGGCATATTATATATTGTTTCGCCTTCTGCACAAGCAGCTTTTGCAACTTTCATAAGCTTTTCTTCTGTAACTTCAGTAATGCCCAACTCTTTTAGGCAAGTTGGTAAACCAACAGCTTTTAAGTATTTAATAATTAAGTTAATTTCATCGGAAGGTGCATTTTCAAGCACAAGATGAACAATTACGCCAAACGCAACCTTTTCGCCATGGTAGAAATGATGTGTTTCTTCTAAAGCTGTTAATCCATCGTGAACAGAATGGCAAGCAGCAAGCCCGCTTGATTCAAAGCCCAAGCCGCTCATAAGTACATTTGCTTCAATTATGTTTTCAAGCGCTTGTGTAACAACATTTGAATTACAAGCAGCAATAGCTTTTAACGAATCTTCCATTAATGTGTTATAGCAAGTTTTTGCAATAGCAAGTGCTGTTAAAGTGCTTTTTCCGCCCGGAATGTTATTTGCATATGAACGCTCGCAAGAGCGTGCTTCAAAATAAGTTGCCAAAGCATCGCCCATGCCGGCAACTAAAAATCTAACAGGCGCTTTTGCGATAATAGCCGTATCTATTAATACTAAATCGGGATTGCGTTTCATAAAGAAATATTGTTCAAATTCTCCGTTAGCTTTATAAATAATAGCTAAAGAGCTTGTTGGAGCGTCTGTTGAAGCTATAGTTGGAACAACAATTACAGGAAGTTTTGAATAATATGAAGCAGCTTTAGCAGTATCTAATGCTTTGCCGCCGCCAAGCCCAATAATGACGGAAACGCCGCTTTGTTTTGCTAAATCGGCTTGCTTTTGAATTTCAGTTTTAGTACATTCTTCGCCGAAATCCCCATATGATAGCTTGCAATCGCTTTCTTTCATTGCTTCGTCAAGCAATTGTTGAACACGTGCTCTGTCGGCATTAGAAGCGATAAGCAAAGCACTATTTCCAAATTCCGCAATATAAGTCGCCAGATTTTTAAGTTCGCCCTCACCTTGAATATAACGTGAAGGTGATATAAACGCCTTTTTCATGCAAATACACACTCCTTTGTTTTGTTAAAAATGGTTGTTAATGTTTTAAATGGTTTTTTGTTTTTTAGTTTTAAAAATGGTTGTTTTATGGTTAAATTGTTTTAATTAGGTTTGTAATATGCTATAATTATAGCACTTTAATATACTCCTTGACTTTTTTACATCAACTTATTATGCATTATAGCACATTAAATGCAAAAGTTAAGGTAACATTATGACATAATAGTGTAATATATAATAGTGTTTTTTTGATTAGAAGTTATTATATGGTAATATTGTAACTTATTTTAACGTCTGAATGTAATTATTTGTATAAATTCAATATTTTATTAAAAATTTTATATACGTTAAAGGGAGAGGTTGAGGTAAATGGATAGCGGAATATTAAATTTAAACAATATATTAGATTTAGAAAAGTGGCAAAAAATACAAGATGAAATGGCAGAAGTAACAGGAATGGCAATAATAACGGTAGATTATAAAGGCATTCCTAAAACAAAACACAGTAAATGTACCGATTTTTGCAAAATAGTTAGAATGCACAATAAAATGGCACAATATTGCCAAAGATGTGATTCAAGAGGCGGGTTAGAAGCTGTGCGCCTTAATGAGCCATATATTTATTTATGTCATTATAATATTGTTGATGTTGCAATTCCCATTATTGTATATGAAAAATATGTTGGAGCTGTTATGATTGGGCAAGTTTTAATAGAAGATGAAAACGGAGAAAGCAAGCTTGAAAAAATTTTAACAGAAGCAAAAGAAACGGCGTTTACTTCACCAACGCATTTATACCAAGAATATGCAAAATTGCCTCGTTTTAAGCTGGAAAGAATTGAAACTATAGCAAAAATGATATGGCATATTAGCAATTACATAATTATTGATGCTTTAAGCAAGCATTCCCTTTATAAATTATATACAAAATCGCTTTTAAACAACGCAGGCGCAACAGAACCACAACAATTATCCGATTTTGACGTAATGGGAAGTATTAAGAAGGAAATAACAAATGCCATTACCGAAATTAATCTTAAAGATTTATCTGTTAAAACTAAAAGGGAATCTAGCCCAATTTTAAAGCCTGCAATAGATTATATTTATGAAAATAAACATAAATTTGTTTCTCTTAACCAAATGGCAAAGCTTTGTCATTTAAGCCCAGGTTATTTTAGCCGTTTGTTTAAAAAAGAGTTTGGAGAAAATTTTTCAATGTACATAAAAATATTTAAAGTTTCATTGGCAAAGCAGTTGTTAGAAACTACCAATACTTCAATTTCCCAAATTTCAGACGATTTAGGGTACAGTGATGTTGGATATTTTATTAAGCAATTTAAAGATTTAGAAGGAGTTACACCTGCTATGTTTCGCAAATACATTAAATAAAAAACAGGCATTAAATTAACCTAAATGGAGGCTTAACTATGAAAAAAGCAACAGCTTTATTAATTTGGGCAACTTTAACAATATTAGGGGCAAATTATGCTTTTGCAAATACAAACCTTAAGCTGGTGTGACATACTTATCCGCCTAAGATGCGAGAGAATTTTTGGTAACTAGGGGTTAAAATTAGTGCAGATTCAAGCAATTAAGGAACTTGCAGGTTAACGGTTTTTTAATATAAGTAAAGAGGGCAATTAGCCCTCTTTTAATTTCTTAATTTATCCTTTATTTTATCAAAAAAACCCTTTTTGTGGTCTTTATAGTCGTCGCCCATATCTTCTGCAAATTCTTTAAGAAGCTGACGTTGCCTATCTGTTAGTGTTGTTGGTATAGTTACGTTAAGTTTAACGATTAAGTCGCCCACAATGCGGTTATTTTTAACGCTAGGTACTCCTTTTCCTCTTAACGTAACAGTAGTTCCTGTTTGGGTTCCGGCTTTAATTGTATATTTTTCAGAAGACTCCATAGTTGGAATTGTAATTTCATCTCCAAGCGTTGCTTGAACAAACGTAATTGGAACATCTAGGTAAAGGTTATTTCCTTCCCTTACAAAAACTTTATGAGCCTGAACGTATATTGTTATAAGCAAATCACCGGGGCTTCCGCCTTTTTCTCCCAATTCGCCTCTGCCCGACATACGAATGCTTTGTCCGTTATCTATTCCTTTTGGAACGTTTACAGTAATTGTTTTAGATTTTCTAACTTTACCCGTTCCACGGCACGAACTGCAAGGTTCCTTAATTATCTTCCCTTCTCCTCTACAAACGCTACAAGTGCGAACGCTTGTAATTGTTCCTAAAATCGACTGTTGTTGGTAGCGCTCTTGTCCGCTTCCGCCGCAATGTCTGCAATTTTCTGCAATTGTTCCCGGTTTTGCACCGCTTCCTTTGCAAGTGTCGCATAGTTCGCTTGTTGCAAATTGAATCTCTTTTTCAGCACCAAAAAAAGCTTCGTCAAATTTTAGCTGCATAGTTGTATGTATATCAGCGCCTCGTTTTGGGCCATTTCTGCGCCTTGATGAGCCGCCGAATACATCGCTTCCAAAAAATGATTCAAAAATGTCGTTCATGTCAAATCCCATGCCGCCCATACCACCGCCATAAAAACCACCGCCTCCGGTTTGGTCGAAAGCGGCATGACCCATTTGGTCATATGCCGCTCTTTTTTGGCTGTCGGAAAGCACAGAATAAGCTTCATTTACTTCTTTAAATTTTGCCTCTGCATTGGCATCGTTTTTGTTTGCGTCCGGATGGTATTTTTTTGCCAACTTGCGGTAGGCTTTTTTAATTTCATCGTCAGAAGCGCTTTTAGAAACGTCGAGTGTTTCATAATAATCTTGTTTACCGGCCATTTTTAATCCCCTACTATACTATAAGCATTTTAAACATTGCCGTCTTCAACAACAATATCATCATCTGGGTTTGCGCTTGCACCTTGCTGTTCTTGACCTGCCGCTTGTTGATATATTTTAGAAGAAACTTCATAGAAAATGTTAGTTAAATTTTCTGTTGCCGCTTTAAGTTCGTCGGCCGTTGAATCTGTTAGCGTTTCTATTGTAGTTCCTTCATTTAACTTTTTAAGTGCTTCCAATGCGTCGTTGATTTTCGCCTTGTCGCCTTCTTCAAGCTTATCTCCTGTTTCTTTCATAAGCTTTTCGGCTTGGAAAATCATAGAGTCTGCGTCATTTTTAATATCTATCATTTCTTTGCGCTTTTTATCTTGCTCTGCATACATTTCGGCTTCTTTAACAGCTTTGTCGATTTCGTCGTCACTTAAATTTGTACCTGCTGTAATTGTTACTTTTTGTTCTTTTCCTGTTCCCAAATCTTTTGCCGAAACGTGAACAATACCGTTTGCGTCAATGTCAAACGTAACCTCAATTTGAGGAATTCCACGTGGAGCAGGCATAATTCCATCTAGTCTAAATTGACCTATAGCTTTATTGTCTTTTGCAAGCGGACGTTCACCTTGGATAACCAAAATATCAACTGCTGTTTGGCTATCTGCTGCTGTTGAGAAAATTTGTTGCTTTTTAGTTGGAATAGTTGTATTACGTTCGATTAATTTTGTTGCAACGCCACCTAATGTTTCAATACCTAAAGAAAGAGGTGTTACATCAAGCAAAAGTATGCTTCCTGCGCCTTCATCTCCTGCCAATTTTCCGCCTTGAATTGAAGCACCAAGCGCAACGCATTCGTCGGGATTAATACCTTTGAATGGGTCTTTGCCTGTTAATTTTTTAACAGCTTCTTGAACAGCCGGAATACGTGTTGAACCACCAACTAAAAGCACTTTGTCTAATTCGCCTGCCGATAAATCGGCATCTTTTAATGCAGTGCGAACAGGACCCATAGTTGCTTCTACTAAATCTGCAGTTAATTCTTCAAATTTAGCACGTGTAAGTGTTATGTCCATATGTTTTGGGCCATCTTGATTCATAGTTATAAAAGGAAGGTTAATATTTGTAGTTGTTACTGTTGAAAGCTCTTTCTTAGCTTTTTCAGCAGCTTCTTTAAGTCTTTGAACTGCCATTTTATCTTGACCTAAATCTATACCTTCAAACTTTTTAAACTCTGCAATTAAATGCTTCATAACTCTGTCGTCAAAGTCATCGCCGCCCAAATTATTGTTGCCGCTTGTTGCCAAAACTTCAATAACGCCGTCGCCAATATCTATAATTGAAACGTCAAACGTTCCGCCGCCTAAGTCATATACCATAATTTTTTGTTCTTTTTCGTTATCAAGTCCATATGCTAATGCAGCGGCAGTTGGTTCATTTATAATTCTTTCAACTTCAAGCCCTGCAATTTTTCCTGCATCTTTTGTTGCTTGGCGTTGAGCATCTGTAAAATATGCTGGAACAGTTATAACTGCTTTTGTAACTGGTGTTCCCAAATAACTCTCTGCATCTGCTTTTAATTTTTGCAAAATCATAGCAGAAATTTCTTGTGGAGAATAGCCTTTTCCATCTATATTAACTTTGTAGTTTGAACCCATTTTACGTTTAATTGAAATTACTGTGTTGTCTGGGTTTGTTATAGCTTGGCGTTTTGCAGCTTCTCCAATTAATCTATCACCCGATTTTGTGAAACCAACTATAGAAGGGGTTGTTCTAAAACCTTCTGCATTAGCTATAACAACAGGCTGCCCGCCTTCCATAACAGCAACGCATGAATTTGTTGTTCCTAAATCTATACCTATTATTTTTGACATTTATTTTTCCTCCTTGAATTATTTAAGATTACCTAAGATTATCTAAGATTAATTAGCAACTTTAACCATTGCCGGTCTAATAACTTTATCTTTTAATTTATATCCTCTTTGCATTTCTTCAACAACCATGTTTTCTTCAAAGTTTTCATCTTTAACATGGGCAACTGCAAAATGCACATCATGGTTAAAAGGGCAACCTTTAGTTTCTATAATAGAAACTCCCAAATCTTCTAAAAGTTTGTTAAATTGGCGAATTATCATTTCAACGCCTTTATAAAAACTGCTTTCTTTGTTTTGTTCTGAAGCTAATGCACGTTCTAAGTTATCTAATACAGGCAAAAGCTTTTCAATAGTATTATTAACGCCGTCATTGTACATGCTGCTTTTTTCTTTAACGGTACGTTTTCTAAAATTATCAAAGTCTGCAAGCGAACGTTGATATTTGTCTAAAAGTTCATTATATTTTTTCTCTGCTTCCGATTCCGTTTGCTTGGAATTTTCCGCTTGTTCGCAATCTAAAATTTCTTCTTCAATTATTAAATCTTGGTCTTTGCTATCCATATTTTAACCTCCGGAAAGTGCTTTTAAAATATCATTTATCCTTTTAACAATACCGCTTAAAACAGATACGGCTTGGCTATAGTCCATTCTTGTGGGGCCGATTATTCCAATACTGCCGCATGAATAATTTTCCAAAAAATAGTTGGCTTTAATTAAGCTGCAATCTTTCATTTCATCTATGTCGTTTTCAGAACCTATAACAATTTGAATGCTGTCTTTATTATCTTTTTTATTTAACAAAGTTATTAAAATGTCTTTTTCTTCAAGTGTTTTAAAAATTGCTTTCGCTTTTTCAACATTGCTAAATTCTGGGAAAGAAAGCATATTTTTAGCGCCACTTGTATATACTTGAACGTTATCTTCGGCAGAAAGCGCATTAATAATTGTATCAAGTATTGGCATTATAATATTTCCGTTTTCTCCAGAACCATTAAGAAGATTTTTAATTATATTTGAATCAATATCTTCAATGCCAACATTTTTTAAGTATGCATTAAGCAAACCGGAAAGTTCTGTTAATCTTTCGTATTTTGGTGGATTTTGAATTTTAAGCATATAGTTTTTTGCAATATTGCCATCTGTTACAAGCACAATAATAATTGCCGAATCGTCTAGTGGAACTAATTGAATATGCTTAATTTTAGTTTTAATTAATTTTGGTTCTGAAACTATTGTTGTGTAGTTTGTTAAAACCGAAATAGTTCTTGCCGCTTCTTGCATAAGATAGTCTATTTGGCTAATATTATTAAAAACCAGCTGTTGCAAAAAACCAATTTCTTTTTCTGTTAGCTCTCTGTGCTGCATTAGCTTGTCAACATAAAGCCTATAGCCTTTATCTGAAGGAATGCGCCCAGAAGATGTATGCGGCTGCAATATTAGCCCTAAATCTTCTAAATCGCTCATTTCGTTCCTAATTGTTGCAGAGCTTATGCCTAAACTATATTTTTTGGCAATAGTTCTTGAACCAACCGGCTCGGCAGTTTGAATGTAGTCGTTAATGATGGCTTCTAAGATTTTAATTTTTCTTTCGTTCAAATTTAAAATCATTGTGCCACCCCCATTTTTATTTAAAAACAAAGTGTTTGTTAGCACTCATTAATGTTGAGTGCTAAATATAGAAATAACATAGCACTTTATAATTAAATTGTCAAGTGTTTTTTTGAATAAAAAAGTTTTTAAAAGGCGTGAAACTTTAGAACAAAATAATAAACACTTGCATTATGCTAAAATTAGTTATATAATTTTTCCAACGTTATTAAGGTTTAAAACTATTAAGATTATTAAGAAAGTGGTATAAAAATGGAAAATATCGGCATAATAGGGCTTGGGCTAATAGGCGGTTCGATTGCAAAAGCAGCGTTAGCCAAAGGCTATAAGTGCAAAATAATTGCTTTTGATAAAAATTTAAAATCTTTAGAAGAAGCATTTTCAGACAAAACAATAAATGACTACAGCACCGAAAGCTTAAGCGTCCTTTCCAATTGCGACGTCATTTTTATATGTACGCCCATACATACTATACCAAACTATATTAAAAAGTTGCTTCCAATAGTTAAAGAAAGCTGCATATTAACAGATGTTGGAAGTACAAAAAATGATATAATGGAGCAAATTGAAAAATTAAATATTTGCAATTTTATAGGCGGGCACCCAATGGCAGGCTCTGAAAAAATAGGTTATAGCGCATCAAAAGAGTTTCTTTTTGAAAACGCATATTATATATTAACACCCAGCAAAAGCACAGCACCCCATTATATACAAAAATTAAGCGATTTTGCGCAAAGCTTAGGAGCAATGCCAATAATTATGGATTCGCACGAACACGACTATGCCGTTGCAGCAATAAGCCATATGCCACATGTTGTTGCTTCGGCTTTAGTTGCTTCTGTTAAAAATTCTGATAAAAAGGGCATGTTGCATATGCTTGCAGCAGGTGGCTTTAAAGACATAACACGCATTGCTTCTTCAAGCCCCGAAATTTGGTGTTCTATATGTAAAAGCAACAAAGAACATATATTAACTATGCTTTCTTCATTTAAAAACGAATTGCAAAATTTTGAAAACATATTAATAGATGACAGCAAAATATATAATTTTTTTAATAATGCCAAAAGCTATAGAGATAGTTTTTCTGCTAAATCAAGTTCTTTAACGTCATATATGTTATATGAAATAAAAATGGACGTTCCAGATGAACTAGGCATTATTGCAAAAATTGCAACTATACTTAGCCAAAATGATATTAACATAAAAAATATTGGCATAGTAAATAGCCGTGAATATGAAAACGGCGTTTTGCAAGTTGTTTTTGAAAATAAAGAAGATTTAAACAGAAGCGTTTCATTGCTTAAAGCTATGAATTACGTAATTTACGAATAAATAAATATAGTTTTGCGTGAAACAATAAAACTATAAAATAATATACTTAGTTAAAGGTGTTGTTATTATGTTTAAAAAAATCAAAGACCCTGTTTCGGCTCTAACACACCTTGCAGGAGTTGTTGCCGCAATTCCCGTAACAATTTTTTTAATTTACAAAGCAGCTGTTTGGGCGACAGTTTGGCATGTTATTTCTTTTGCAGTTTTCGGCGTTGCTTTAATTTTACTATATTCGGCAAGCACAATTTACCATACGCTTTCAATTTCAGAAAAAGCCCAAAAAGTTTTAAGGCGCATAGACCATATGATGATTTTTGTTCTTATAGCCGGAACGTACACTCCTGTTTGCCTTGTTCCTTTACGAGAAACTTGGGGCTTAACAATTTTGGTGCTGGTTTGGGGTGTTGCTATTTTTGGAATAATTTTAAAAGCTGTTTGGATTGATGCCCCACGTTTTCTTTCTTCTGCTATATATGTTGGAATGGGTTGGTTAATTGTTGTTGCCTTTGTGCCGCTTATTAAATCTGTTCCGCTTGCAGGCGTTTTGCTTTTAACAATGGGGGGATTAACTTATACGCTTGGAGCAGTTATTTATGCTATAAAACGCCCTAAGCTTAATTTAAAATGGTTTGGATTCCATGAAATTTTTCATCTCTTTGTTTTAGGAGGAAGCACTTTTCATGTTGTATTTATGTTTAAATATATTTTAGTTGCTTGATTTTATATTAACTAATATTAATCGGTAGCAGCTTGCGAGGTGGTTTGTAATTGAAAAAAATTATATTAACCGGTGGCGGAACAGCAGGACACGTTACGCCAAATATTGCGCTTTTGCCCAATTTAAAACTAGAAGGATATAAACCGGTGTATATAGGCGATAAAAACGGCATGGAAAGGGAATTAATCGAAAATCAAAACATACCGTATTTTGGTATTTCAACAGGCAAACTTAGAAGATATTTTGATTTAAAAAACTTAACTGATGCTTTTAAAGTTGTTGTTGGAATTAAAGAAGCCATTAAAATAATAAAGCGCGAAAAGCCGAATGTTGTTTTTTCAAAGGGCGGCTTTGTTTCTGTCCCTGTTGTAATTGGGGCATATGTTTGCAAAGTTCCTGTTGTTTTGCACGAATCGGATATTTCTCCCGGTCTTGCAAACAAAATTTCAATACCTTTTGCAGCCGCAATTTGTGCTTCTTTTCCTGAAACATTAAACAAACTTCCAAAAGACAAAGCAATTATGACAGGAGCGCCAATTCGCCAATTTCTTTTTAACGGAAACGCCGAATTAGGGCTGTCTGCTTGTGGCTTTAATTCATTAAAGCCCGTTATTTTAGTTATGGGAGGAAGTACGGGTTCTGTTAAAATTAACGCTTGTTTAAAAGAAGCGCTTGAACAGCTTTTAAAAAGCTATCAAATTATTCATATTTGCGGAAAAGGCAATATTTCTAAAGACTTAAATTATGAAGGCTATAAACAATTTGAATATGTTAAAAACGGCTTAGAAAATTTATTTGCCGCTTCTGATGTTGTTGTTTCACGTTCGGGGGCAAATTCTATTTTCGAATTTTTAGCTCTTAAAAAGCCTAATCTTTTAATTCCACTATCCGGAAAAGTTAGCAGAGGCGACCAAATATTAAACGCCGAATCTTTTGAAAAGCAAGGCTTTAGCAAAGTTTTGTTTGAAGAAAAACTAAATTCAAAGGAATTAATACTTCAAGTAATAGATTTATATAACAACAGGCACGCATACATAAAGGCGATGACTGAAAGCAATTTAAACAACGGCGTTACAGAAGTTATAAATGTAATTAAAAATTATAGCAAAGACAAAAGATAATATAAAATAAACAAAAGAAAAAAGGTGCGAATTTAATGAAAAGATTTAAAATAATTGTTTTAATACTTGCAACTTTAACATTACCATTATCGGCTTGTGGCGCAGATAAAACCCCAAAACAAACAGAAACTCCGCCGCCTATAGAATCGGAAATGCCTATAGATACGCCTTCTCCCGATTTATATGACGGCGTTGAAATTTCCGAATACTTCCCTTTTAAGGAAAATACAATATATAAATATATAGGCACTTCCGGAAAAATTAGCGATAAACTTGACCAAACGGCGTTTATAGGGTATATAAACGGAGATATTGCACAAAGAGTTTTAATTCAAAAAGCAGGCAGAACAACGGAAATTTTGCAAAACAGAAAAGGGGAACTAAATCTTGTTTACGCAGACCCATCATACTATTTTTTTGAAAACATTACAAGTTCCAGAAATACTAATGTTGCAATTTTAAAAGAACCTCTTGAAATAGATAAAAGTTGGAAATTTGACCAAATGTCAACATGCACAGTAACAGGAGTTGATATTTTAGTTGAAACGCCATATAAAAATTTTGATAAAGACACATTAGAAGTTACAGTAAATTATCAAAACGGCATATACTTTAAATATTACTATGTTAAAAATATTGGGCTTGTTAAAAACGTTTCATTTATAGATGGCGAAGAAAGCACATATGCTTTAAGCGAAATTCAAGAAAATGCAAAACTTCAAGTTGCCGTTGATTTTTATGATTATAATATAGATAACAATTACGAGATAAGCTTTAAAGAAGGAAGCATAGAAATTGCAACTAACGAAGACTTTGCCAAGTTGTTTGAAAAAGAGCTTAATTATTTACTCCCAAAAGATGCAAAGCTTAACTATATTGATGTTGATAGGGAAAAATCATTAGTAATAGTAGATTTTTCAGAGCAATTTATTTCAAACATTAGCCTAAGCGCAGAAAGCGAAGGAGCAGCACTACAATGTATAGCTAACACTTTAGGAAATTTCTACGAGCTTGAAAACTGCTTAATTACTATTAACGGGGACATTTACCAATCTGGAAATATTGCACTTGAAGAAAATTATCCTTTAAAAGTTTTAACACGAGATGGCAGGGAACTACGTGAAGTTAATGAAGAAAAGAAAAGACAAAAAGAAGCAATATTAGAAAGCCTTGAAAACCAAAATGCTGAATTGGAAAATGCAGAAAACGTTCAAGAAGAAAATGTTCAATAAGAATAGGAGGCGAAAATTATTAAAATAGCTACAAACGCCGCTACAAGACAAATTGTTAAAAAATATAATTTTACAGTTAAAAAAAACTTTGGGCAAAATTTTTTAATTGATGCACACGTGCTTAACAAAATTATAGAAGCAGCAGACGTTACAAAAGAAGATTTAGTTATTGAAATTGGACCCGGAATTGGAGGATTAACGCAACCTTTGGCACAGCGTTGCGGCAAAGTTATTGCTATAGAAATAGATAAAAACTTAATACCTATTCTTAACGACACTCTTTCCGAATATGAAAACATTGAAATAATAAATGCAGACGTATTAAAACTGGACTTGTTAAAAGTTATTGAAGAAAGCGGCTATAAAAGTGTTAAAGTTGTTGCTAATCTTCCATATTATATTACAACGCCTATTGTTATGGAATTTTTAGAGAAGAAATATCCTGTTGAAAGCTTAACGGTTATGGTGCAAAAAGAAGTTGCACTAAGAATGAAAGCATCGCCTAAAACAAAAGAATACGGGGCGCTGTCTTTGGCGGTTCAATATTACAGCGTACCGTATATTGTTGCAAATGTTCCTCAAAATTGCTTTATTCCACGCCCTAATGTAGATTCAACGGTTATTAAGCTAAAAGTTACAAATAAGCATTTTAAATGTACTAAAAACGAACAGCTTATGTTTAAAGTGATTAAAGCGGCATTTTCAATGAGAAGAAAAACATTAGTTAATTGCCTATTTGACAGTGGTTTTCCTAATATGGATAAACAAAATATTTTAAAGCTTATTGCCGAATGCGGCTTAGATGAAAACATTAGAGGAGAAGCGCTTAGCCTTGAGCAGTTTGGCTTAATTGCCGATTGCTTGGCTAAAAAGCTATAATATAGGAACGCTTTGTGCGTTCCTATATTAATTTGAAAAATAAGAGCGTTTTTAGCGCTTTTATTGGTGTTCTAAATTTTGTCCCATTGAATATATATTAAATAGCGCATTTATTTTTATTTTTTAAGGGAGGCGGAACATGCGACGCTATAAAAGCAACTTTATAATATTAAAGCAAGACAAACTAGGCTATAGCTTCAGAAACAGAGAACCGCAAGGGCGTTTAAGCATTGAAACATTTGGTGATGTTTCAAAAGTTATGCTTACAATTCAAGATTTAAAACCGGAAACCGTCTATAAAGCATATTTAATTAAAGCAGAAGATACAGGAAAATCAATTGGTGTTTCAATGGGTAATTTATTTCCAAACCAGCAAGGAAAATGCGAGCTTAGGCAGCAATATAATTCTTTAAATGTTTTAAATAGCGGCATTAATATTGATGATTTTAACGTTGTTGCTGTAATTTTAGCTTCAAACGGAGAATTTTCCTCTCCTTTGGTTGGATATAAAAGAGATGCAATAAGATGGAAAAATAATTTTGTGGAATTTCAAAACAACGCTATGCAAGAGGAAAAAGCAGAAGCAGTACAATCAGTAGCGGCTGAAAAAATAGAAAAAGTTTCGGCGCCTGAAATGCCGCCTGTTGAAATGCCGCCAATTGAGCCGCCACTTGTTGAACAGCCACCTGTTGAAATTCCAATACAGCAACCCCCAGCTGAAATACCAACACAGCAACCTCCTGCCGAAATTCCAGAGCAACAACCGCCAATTGAAATTCCAACGCAGCAACCAAATGAAGTTGAGGCTGTTGTAGAAGAACATGATGAAAATTGGCTTGGAGAACTTCCAGACGAAGACCCACCTGTTGATATTCGCATACCAACGCCGCCAGGAGTTCCTATTATTAAAGACAAAGATGAAGCTAAAGACAAAGAACAGCCTAAAAAAACACCGCCTAACAACAATAATAAACAGCAAAAAGAAGCAAAACCCTACAAAGCCCCCAACAATAACTTGCCTTCTAATAATAACTTAGGCAATTCTGATGAAAGCCAAGTTAAACAACCTACAGAACAAAAACCTTCACAAAGATTTGAAGCAGAATCTAAAGAATCTAAAAAAGAACCTAAAAAAGAGTTTGTAAAAGAATCTGCAAAAGAACCTATAAAAGAAGCGAAAAAAGAACAGGAAAAAGAAGATTTGCACGAAATCTTTAAAGCTATGGCAACTCGCTTAAATCAGGAAATGCTTGAACTTGAAAAGTTTGCGTTTTCTATTAATAATCAGCCTGCAAAAGAACAAAATACAGAAGTTACACAGCAATCTGCTCAACCTGTTCAATCTGCTCAACTAGATAACGACATTTCTATATTGTTTAAAACTAAAGTTAAAGTATCGCCATTTAAACAACGGCGTAAAAACATAACTTGGATTAAAATTTCTTTAAAAGAACTTTGTTATGTTGGCATAGACCACTTTTTATATATGAATGAGCCTTTAGTAGTTAGCTCTGTAAAGAAATATAACCATTTAATTTTAGGGGAAATTAAAGACGAAAATAAAACAAGCTATATTTTAGGCGTTCCTGATTGCTACAGCCAAGATTATGATGCTGTTGCATTAAAACTTGGGTTTAGCCAATTTAAATGCTGTAACGATGTTTCAACAACTAAAGGGGAGTACGGTTACTGGTTAATGCCTGTTTCATGCTAAAATTATAGCTAAAAATCATTGTAAAATTATATAAAATATAGTATAATTAAATGTGGGAGGCTTACAAGCTTCCCTTATTTTTTCTAATGTTTTTAACCCCTAATTGCTAAAAATTCCCCACCTCTTAATTTAAATGCTTTAAATGCTTTAAATGCTTTAAATGCTTTAAATGCTTTAAATGCTTTAAATGTTTTAAATGTTTTAGATGATTGGGTAATGAATTGGCAAAGCCTTTATTCTATTGACAACTATAAACAACTTATGTATTCTATAGATAAAGAATTATAAACGAGGCTAAAAGTAATGAATAAAGCTTGCAAATTTAGAATATATCCAACTAAAGAACAAGCTATATTACTTACCAAAACTTTTGGCTGCGTTAGATTTACATATAATAAAATGCTTCAATATAAAGCAAAGTAATATAAAAAAGCTAAACAAATGTTTAAAACATATCAGCTTAATATAAAAAAGAAAATCACTTTCTTAAAGAAGTTGATAGTTTAGCTTTGCAAATGTACAGCTTAATCTTCAAACAGCATACAATAACTTCTTTAGAGATACAAAATAGGCTTTTCTAAGTTCAAAGCAAAGCATAAATAACAAGTTTTCGCCTATACTTTGGATGAGTAGGGGAATATGCCATCAAATTAAAAGAAAGGATATATAAACATATATATGAAAACACTATTTAAAATTTATAGAAAAATTATTTTCGCTGCATTAGTCCTTTTATTGTCAACGCAATTTACCCAAAATACATTATATGCGGCAGATTTCTCTGATGTATCATCAAGCCATTGGGCATATGAATATGTTGCAAAGCTTAAAGAACTTAATATAACAAACGGCGTTGGAAACAATAAATTCGGCATAGGACAAACTATTACAAAAGCCGAATTTGTTGCATTTTTATGCAATATTTTGCAGCTTGAACTTACTGATGTTAAAATAGGAAGTTTTGCCGACAATCAAAATATAGATGAATGGTATTTTCCTTATATTGAAACAGCTTTGAATAATGGAATAATAACACTTTCCAACAACCAACAGGGGAACGTTCAACAAATATCAACGGAATTAAGCAGTAAATTTTACCCTAAACAGTCTATTACAAGAGAAGAAATAGCAACTATGATTGTTAATGCATTAGGGTATGAGGAGTTGGCAAAACAAATAACATATATTAGCAACCCTTTCACAGATGTTTTAGATGCCAAACAAAAAGGCTATATAACAATTGCAAAAGACTTGGGCATAATTTCAGGTATAACCGAAAATCAGTTTATGCCAAAATCTACGGCAACAAGAGAACAAGCAGCAACAATGCTTGTACGTATGTATAACATCTTAAACAACAAAGTGGATTTTATAAATGGATTTTACGCAATAAATTCATCTCCGCAACTGCAGTCTATAATAAATTTTGATAGTATTTGCTTTGGTTGGGGAAGATTGGAGCTTTCAGATAATTTAGTTTCTCTTAATATTTCAACGGCAAACAACAATGAATATTATTTGCCGCCCGGATATGAAAAGCCTTATAACACGGCTGATAAAAAAGAGCGGTTTTTAATGCTTGCTGTTGATAATACAGTTGCTCTTAACATATTGCTAAATGCGGATTTAACAAGGCAAACAGTTAATATTATTGAAAATTTAAATGATAATTTTAACATTAATTTTGATGGTATTGTTATTGACTTTGAAGGGTTAAAAGGAGAGGAAGCAAAACAAAGCTTTAACGCTTTTCTTTCCTTAACTAAGGAAAAGCTAAACGCTTCGGCCAAAAAGCTTTATGTTGCCGTTCACCCTCAAAGAAGGGAAGGGCATGAATATTACAATGCATATGATTATAAAACAATTGGGCAATTGGCAGATAAAGTAATACTAATGGCTCACGATTATAATGCAACAAGCTTAACTGCTTCTGAAATGGAGCAAGGTGTTGTAATGACTCCTGTTGCACCTATCGAGGAAGTATATTATGCGCTAAGGGCAATAACCGATAAAAATACAGGCGTGCAAGACTTAAATAAAATAGCGCTGCAAATATCTTTTGGCACAGCGCAATGGAAGCTTAAAGATGGCAAAGTAATTAACCAAAAGCCGTATACCCCTAGTTATGATGCCATAGTAAAGCGAATACAGTCTGGGGTTGAAGTTAAGTATGATAAAAAATATGAAAGCCCATACATTACGTTTTACAATAATGACGACGAAACAAACAATGTCGTTTGGTATGAAGATGAAAGAAGTATAAATGCTAAAGTTAAGCTTACGGAACTATTTGGTATAAAAAGTGTTTCTGTTTGGAGAATAGGTACAATACCAGATTATAGCAATAATTATCTTAATGTTTTAAGCTATATTTCTAATCTACACTAAACCAAAATTAAAAAAGGGTGCTGGTTAAATGAAGCTGCACCCTTTTAGAACTTGTAAGTTCATTTTCTCTAAATTATCCCAATCTATATCGTCATAATTAAAGCATTCGTCATTAGCAATTTGCTGTTTGGTTTCTTACAACTCTTTAGCTTCAATTGGTGTTAATTTTGTAAATGGAACTAAATAACATCTAATTCCATTCTTCTATTTTCCTTATCAACTTTTAAAACTTTAACTTTAACTTTATCTCCAAGTCTGTATACTTTATTGGTAAATTCTCCGCAAAGTTCCATTTTTTCATGATCGTAGTCAAATGAATCAAATTTATACAAGCTTTCAACCGTAACAAGTCCTTCAACGGTATTTGTAAGCGTTACAAAAAATCCAAAATACATAACGCCGCTAATAACTCCATCAAATTGCTGCGAAATTTTATCTTCCATAAATTCTAGCTTTTTAATCGTTTCAACTTCACGTTCACAGCCTTCTGCTTTTCTTTCATTAACGCTGCACTTAAAGCATATGTCGTGAAGACTTCCTTCTAAAGCTGTAATTTCGTTTTGGTTCAATTCGTCATTTAAATATTGCTTAATTATGCGGTGAATTTGCAAGTCGGGATAGCGGCGAATTGGTGACGTAAAATGACAGTAGTATTTTGCCGCAAGCCCAAAATGCCCTAAGTTAACATTTGAATATCTTGCCTGTTTAAAGCTTCTAAGAACAAGCTTGCTAACTATTGTTTCTATAGGCGTATTTTCAACTTTCGACAAAAGCGTTTGAATTGAATGTGGATTAAACCCTTGTCCTTTAAATTTTTGCCCTAAGTTGCGAACAAAAGCCGCAAGCCTATTTATTCTTTCCGAATCTGGTTGTTCGTGTATACGATATACAAACGGAAGCTCTAGCCAAAAAAACCTTTCTGCAATTGTTTCGTTTGCGCAAAGCATAAACTCTTCAATTATTCCTGTTGCAACATTTCTTAAATAAGGCACAATTTCAGTCGGTTTTCCGTTTTCATCAACTTTAATTTTGGCTTCTGCAAAATCAAACTCAATAGCACCACGCACAATTCTTTTGTTTCGCAATATAGAAGAAAGAACTTCCATACTTCTAAACATAGGCATAAGGTGGACGTTTTGTTCTAAATATTGTGAATTTTCATTAGTTAAAAGGTCGGCAACAATTGTATACGTCATTTTCTTATTAACATTTATAACAGTTTCCAATATTTCATGGCTAACTACAATTCCTTTTTCATTTATATCCATAATGCAACTAAGAGCAAATCTGTCAACATTTTCATTTAAAGAGCATATGCCGTTTGAAAGTTTATGTGGAAGCATAGGAATAACACGGTCAACAAGATATACGCTTGTTCCACGTGCAATTGCACAATCATCTAAAGGCGAATCTTTCTTAACATAGTGGGCAACATCTGCAATATGAACCCCAAGCCTAAAGTTTCCGTTTTCAAGCATTTCGAGAGAAACGGCATCGTCTATATCTTTTGTATCTTCCCCATCAATTGTTACCATTAACAAGTTTCGCAAATCTGTTCTTTTTTTCAAATCAATTTCTTCTTCGCAAACTTCTTCAGGAATTGTGCTTGTTTGTTCCATAACTTTTTGGTTAAATTCAACTTCAATGTTTCTGCCTCTAATAACGCTTAAAATGTCAACTCCGGGGTCGTTTTTATGCCCTAATATTTCTACAACTTTACCTTCTGGAAGCTCCCCGTCTATTGGGGGCTTTGTAATTTTAACAACAACTTTGTGTCCGTCAACAGCGCCCATAGATTTTGATTTTGGAATAAATATATCGTATCCTATTTTTTTATTATCGGGCATAACAAATCCGCCGAACCTATCTTTATAATATAAGCCTACAATTTCGGAAAACCCACGCTTAATTACTTTAACAATAACGCCTTCTGGTCTGCCGTAGCCATATTCATAATCCGATTCAACTATTCTGCAAAGAACTTCATCTGTGTGCATTGCTCCGTTTGCGTTACGTGAAGTAATATAAATATCGGGGTATTTTCCGTCTTTTGAAACAACAAATCCAAATCTTTTGCGTGTGCTTTGAAAAGTTCCCAAAACTGCATTAAGCATTTTTGGAAGCATTATTTTACCTTTTTTACTTAAAATAATTTCTCCTTGTTGTTCTAATTGGTCTATAATTTGGTCGAATATGTGCTGCTGTTCTGAAGGAACGCTCATTAAAAAGCACATTTCTTTAGGCTTCATAGGCACATATTCTTTTGAATTAATAAAATCTAATATCTTTTGTTTTTGCATAAAATTTTCCTTTCACATATGTTTAATTTTTAACCGCAGCTTCCCAAAACATCACCTTCATGAACCATATTAATATGTGGTATTCCTGCTTCTATATATTGTTGCCCAAAAGCAACAAATCCAAGCTTTTCATAAAAGCCTTTTGCTGTAATTTGCGAATGAATATATTGTTTTGTTTTTCCGGCATCAAAAAGCTTGCGTATTAACTGGCGCATAACTAAATCACCAAGCCTTTTTTTGCGATGCTCTTTTAAAACGGCAACTCTGCCGATTACGCCATTGCCGTTTTCATCAATTAAAAAACGCCCTGTTGCAACAGCTCCAAAATTGCTATCATATACAACTAAATGAATCGACCCTTCATCTGTTCCATCTAGCATTTCATCTTCTTCCGAAACGCCTTGTTCTTCAATAAAAACTTTGCGTCTTATGTAGTGAGCATCTGATAAATCATCATATCCTGTAAACCATTTTGTAGTTATCATAATTATTCTGCTACAAAAAACATATAAAAACATATGTTTTCCGACTTTTGCGGTTTCAACCTGCCCGTTCTCGGATAACCTAATAACGTTTTAAAATTACTGCTCCTAGCAAAGCTAGGAGTTAATATTATGAGCAGTCCACCGCCGTAAATTCCCGTGTAGCCCACGGTACATATATAAGAGGTTTATGAATATATTTTCTCTTAGTGAAGCTAAGAGTTAATTAGATTGCCTCATATATTTTTGCATTCTTTAAGTTAATTGCTGCATTTAAATCACGATTTAATGTGTTTCCGCATTGGCAAGTATAAGTTCTATCTGATAGTTTTAAATCCGATTTTATATTTCCGCATTTGCTGCATGTTTTGCTTGAAGGATAGAATCTATCAACTTTACGTATTTCAATGCTGTTTGATTTAGCTTTGTTTATAAGCTTATTAATAAACATATTAAATCCTTGATTAGCAATTGCTTTTGATAAATGCCTGTTTTTCATCATGCCTTTAACGTTTAAGTTTTCGATAGTTATAAAGCTTGGTTTTTGCTTTATAATTTCTCTAACAATTTTATTATGATAGTCATTCCTAACGTTAGCTATTTTATGATGAACTTTGGCTACAACGGTTCTTTGTCGTTCTATGCTTTTTATAGCTTCTCCCTTCTTCAAATTTTGTTTGTTTGATTCATATTTTTTTGATAGCTTTCTTTGTTCACGTTTTAACTTCTTTTGCAGTTTCTTTTGTGCTTTTGTTTTAAATACTTTGCCTGTTGATAAAATAGCAAAATCTTTAACGCCTAAATCAATTCCAATGCCTTCGTTGGTGTTATTTTTCTTAATTACTTCAACTTCATTTGTAATAACACTAATAAAGTATTTATTTGCTTTTTTAACTATAGTTCCGCTAACTATGTTTGAATGTTTTGGGATATAACCATATTCTTTAAGCCTAATCCAACCTAAACATGAAACATTTATTTTGTGTCGTTCAAACTTTATAGGTTGTGTTTTAGAATTTCTAACAAAATAATAACTACAGTCGTTTTTTACCATTTTATTAAATAGTGGAAAATTATCTTTTTTATTGAAAAAAAATTTAAAATATTTATTATCATTAAATAATTAAATTATAAAATCTTTAATTGAAACTTCTTTAATCCAACTTTTGTCTTTATTTTGCGGTATATAATTATTATTTAGCCACTTACTAAAAGTGCAATTATTTAAATAAGGCAAGTTTTCTTCATATTGCTTTTTATTTGTATCTATGAACAAGTTATAAACATAACGGCAAGTTCCAACGGTTTTTGCATAAGTCAACTTTTGTTCAGAAGAAAGGATTATTTCGGTTTTATAGGCTTTCATAAATTGCCGTCCTTTCATATGTTTAATTACTTTTCAATATGTTTTTGATAACTATTAAAAACTCCTTTTTCTAAGTTGTAATATAAACATTGTTATTTTCGTCAATCGAAACATTTACTCCAATAACATGAATAAAAAACATTGTTGAAACATAAGTTTTATTTTCGGCAATAACAGCTTCAAAACCTTGGTGTTTTCGGTTATCTTGAGTTGTTAAAAGGTAGTAGTAATCTTCTTTATCTGTCTTTTTTGAAACGGTTACAATTTTCTCGTTAGGCAGCCAATCAACGGTATAGCCAAGTTCTATACATACACTTCTTACAGGAATATATATTGCTCCGTTTTCCCCTGTAAAACATTGCTCATTAATAGTTTTTCCCGAAACAATTATTGTATTACTTGTTACTATTTTTGTGCCTTCAGGAAAGGCAAGCGAGTTTCTCATATATTCATCGTCGTTGGCTTCTTCTAAAAGCCTTTCAAAAATAGCTTTATCCGTACTATTTGTAAAATGGTTATAGTTTGTTGAATTAATAGCAAAAACATGCTCCTCTGTTTGAACTAATTTTCTATGTACAGAACGCTCGCTCCAATAATTTTTATCATACACATAAAAGCTTAAAAATAAAGAAGGTTTAGAAACAACATCGCCTTGCGCAACATAATAAAAATTAATTTTTTCCAAAATGCCGTTTTTTCCGTTAACGTGTTCTCTATCTGCAATTAAATATGATGTCCAAAGTTTTGAAAGTTGTATATGATATGGAACAGTTTTTCCGGCTATTCGTTCTTTTGATAAGTCAAGCCTTGTAACAGAACTAACGTCTACGTAAGCAAAAGCATTTTGACTAAAAAATGTTACTATAAGTAACACAAGGATTAACATTGATGTTTGCTTTGTCATTCGCATTTCACCTCATGCCTATTATACAATTAACTACGAATTATGTCAAAAGTTTTGCAATTTTTAGTGAAACAATATGTTAAAATATTATAATACAAAAAAACAATTTAATCGTATAGTTTTGCATATTAAATTTTGCACCACTAAAAACTAGTAAGGAATATAATTATTTAAAATATTGACTGTTTCGCATATTATAATATAATTAAATAATGGGCTATTTTAAAACACAAAAATAAGGTTAGGGGGGCTTGTTTTGAATTATGTAGGTTTTGACCCAACATTTAATGTTTATGCCGCTATTTTTCAGCTTATTTTTATAATTATTTTTATATCTATAATTGTTTTATTTATTGCTGGTGTTATAAACTCTTTAAAAGAATGGAAAACAAATAATAACTCTCCAATTTTAACCATCAATGTTGTTGTTATTGCAAAACGTGGGGATATAAGCCATAATCATTATCATTCAGAAAGCTCTAATCATCATACACATTCTTCAACAAGCTATTATGTTACGTTTGAAGTTGAAAGCGGCGACAGAATGGAATTTAACATGCCAGGCAGTGAATATGGCTTAATTATGCAAGGTGACACAGGCAAGCTTACGTTTCAAGGTACAAGATATATAAAATTTGAAAGAAAAAGAGGTTCCCTTTATGAACAATGAATATATTAACGTTAAAATAGTTAATGGCGAAAATATTGAAGTTAAAAAAGGTACAACGCTTTTAGAACTTAGCAAAAACTATCAGCAAAAGTTTCAATTTCCAATAGTTTTAGCAAAGCTAAACAATAGCTTAAAAGAACTTAATGTTGCGCTTGAAAAAGACGTTACTGTAGAATTTTTAGATATAACAGATGCAAACGGCTTCAGAGCGTTTCAACGAAGCGTCTTTTTTCTTGCTATATATGCCGTTAAGCAAGTTGCAGGCGAAAAGGCAAGAGTTGTTGTTAGCCATTCAATTAATAAAAACTATTATTGCGAAACGCCCGGTGTGCAGCTAACAGAACAAATGGTTGAACAAATTGAAGGTGTGATAAATGATATTATAGAAAAAAATATACCTATAGAAAAAGTTTCAATTTCTTTAGAGCAAGGGCTTGCGCTTTCAAATGAATTTGGACTTTACGATAAAATTGACGTTTTAAAGTATCGCCGTACATCTAAAATTAATTTTTATAAGCTTAATTGGTACTACGACTATTTTTATGGACAAATGGTTTTAAACACAAACGTTTTAAAAGGCTTTAAAATTTCAAAAACCACCGAAAATAAATTTATACTAAAGTTTCCAAATTGCGAATTAATTGAACTTGAAAAAATGTCGGCTGTTTTTCACGAAGCAAACAGATGGGCTAAAATTTTAAAAGTTGATACAGTAGGAGCTTTAAATAAAATAATTTGCAAAGGGAATCTAGGCGATTTAATAAGAGTATCGGAAGCATTGCACGAAAAGAAAATTGCAAATATAGCAGATATGATTTATAAGCAAAATAAAACAATAGTTTTAATTGCAGGCCCTTCATCATCAGGTAAAACAACTTTTGCAGAAAGACTTTGCATTCAGCTTAGGGTTAACGGCTTAAAGCCGTACGTTATTTCTATGGACAATTACTTTAACAATGCAAAAGAAGCACCACTTGATAAAAACGGAAACCCCGATTTTGAAAGCATTGACCATATAAGAGTTAAAACCCTTAATGAAGACTTAGAAAACCTTTTAAAAGGAAACGCCGTTTTAATGCCAACATATAATTTTTTAATTGGAAAATATGAATACAAAGGCAACAGCCTTCATTTGGGAAAAGATGAAGTTCTTGTTATAGAAGGAATACATGGGCTTAATGAAGTTATAGCAAATACAATTCCTAAATCAAAGAAGTTCAAGATTTTTATATCTGCATTAACCCAATTAAACATAGACGACCACAACCGCATTGCAACGTCCGACACAAGACTTATTAGGCGAATTGTGCGTGACAATCAGTTTAGAGCATTTACGCCCGAACGAACAATTTCAACATGGCAATCTGTTATGAACGGCGAAGCAAAGCATATTTTCCCGTTTCAAGAAGAAGCCGATGCGTTTTTTAATTCTGCGCTTGTGTACGAAATGTGTGTTTTAAAGCAATTTGTAGAACCTTTGCTATTTAACATAAGTAATGATAAACCACAATATACAGAAGCAAGACGGCTTGTTAAATTTTTAGACAGCTTTTTAGGAATTAGTAGCGAACAAATACCCAAAAATTCAATTTTGCGTGAGTTTATAGGGGGGAGTTGCTTTGCAACATGAAAAGATTTAAAATATTAATAGCTGTAGGCGTATGTTTTGGCGTATTTTGCTTTCTCAATTCGCTAATTAGCGCTAAGTGCCTTAAAATTAGGCACGAATACATAAAATCAAGCAAGCTTTCAAAAAGTATAAAGCTACTTCACATTTCAGACTTACATTCTAATTCGCCAACAAAATTAAACGTTAACATATGGAAGAAAATTAAAGATAAAAAAATCGACTTTGATGCCGTTGTGATTACAGGAGATATAATTTTAAACAGAGCAAAACAACTTACACCTCACATACCATACATAAAAGAAATTGCAGAAGATGTACCTGTGTTTTTTGTTGAAGGTAACCACGATACATTCGACTTTCAAGAAATTAAGCAAATGCTTGCAGAAGTTGGCGTTAGAACGCTTGCAAATGAATCAACTACGGCCAAAATTAACGGCGAAGAAATTAACATTGTTGGAACAAGAGATTACTATTATCTTAGATACAACAATTTTAAAGATGTTGATAAAGCTTTTAAAGAGCTAGATGAAAACAAATTTACCTTAGTATTAACCCATCAGCCGCAAATTTTCGACCGCCTGTTAAAATACGAACCGGATTTAGTACTTAGCGGACATACGCACGGGGGGCAAGTAAGGCTTCCATTTTTCAAAACGCTGTATGCCCCTTCTCAAGGTATTTTTCCTAAATATGGCGATGGCTTATATGAAAGCGAAAATAGCAAGCTTTATGTTTCACGAGGCGTTGGAACAACGGTTTTTCCTATAAGATTTTTTAACCTTGCAGAAGTTACTGTTTTAGAAATAAATTAACTATAACCTGCACCCCCATCCTAACACTATTAACTAAATATAAAGTTTTAGTTTATAACATCTATAACATATGCACTAAAAAATTACTAGCTGTACTTGACTTTCTATTAAAAGTATATTAAATTTAAATTAACAATATATGTTATACGCTAAACACTATGCAAACTATACAAATTATTTAAAGAAAGAGGGGGTTTTATGAAAAGAGCAGTTGTAATGTTGGCCTCTGTAATTATGTCTTTAAGCATTAATGTAACGTCGTTTGGCCAACAAAGAGCAGATGCCCGATTTGAAGGCGAACTTTGGTATGATGCCGTTAAAACTATAACAGGCGACAGCCGATTTAGTAAAACAAGAATATTTGAAGAAAACAGAGAGCCGACACGCTCATATTTTGTTCCATATGATACAAAAGAGAAAGCATTACAAAGAAATAAGGAAGCATCGCCGTTTTATAAGCTTTTAAACGGAAACGATTGGAAATTTAAGCTTGTTGACAAACCGGCAGATGCCATTTTAAATTTTCAAGACGAAAATTACGACACATCAGATTGGGAATACATACAAGTTCCGCTTAGTTGGCAAATGGCAGGGTATGATTCGCCCATATATACAAATATTAATTACCCGTGGTCAAATTTTGAAGCAGTTTCAAATTCAATTCAACTTCAGGCAAAAGCCCCAACAGTATACAACCCAGTTGGGCATTATAAGAAAACATTTACAGTTCCCGATAATTGGAAAGATAGAGAAACTTTTGTTTCATTTCATGGCGTTGAAGCCGGATTTTATCTTTATATAAATGGCGAATATGTTGGATATGGAGAAGATAGCTTTACACACGACGAATTTAACATTACAGACTACTTAAAAGAAGGCGAAAACACAATATCTGTTCGTGTATATCGCTGGACAGATGGAAGTTGGCTTGAAAACCAAGACTACATAAGGCTTTCCGGAATTTTTAGAAACGTTGAATTATATTCAAAGGCAGATGTTGAAATACGTGACTTTTTTGCAACTACCGATTTTGATGCAAATTATGAAAACGCTACACTAAATCTTGATGTTGATGTTAGAAGCTTTAAAACTGTACTTCCTTCAAACTACAAAGTCCGTGTTTCGCTTTTAGAAGATAATAAAACAACAGCCCTTATAAATAACGAAATAATACCTGTTAGTTTTGGCGCAAATGGAGAAGTTAGGCTTAAAAAACAATTTAATGTAACTTCGCCGCACAAATGGTCTGCCGAAACTCCATATTTATATAATTTGGTTTTAGAGCTTTTAGACGGCGAAAATAACGTTGTTGAAGCAATTAACCATAGACTTGGCTTTAGAGAAATTGAAATTAAAAATATAGGTACAACAAATAAACAGCAAATAACAATAAATGGGCAAAACTTAATGATAAGAGGCGTAAACCGCCATGAAGTTCATCCAACGAACGGACGTTATTTAGACAGAAGCTTTATTGAACAAGACATTAAATTAATGAAGCAAAATAACATTAATGCAATTAGAAATTCCCATTATCCAAATTCTTGGGATTTATATGATTTAGCAGATGAGTACGGTATATATATTTGTGATGAAGCAAACATTGAATCTCATTATGGGCGTGACTCCTTCCCTTCAAACATTGAAGAATGGCGTGCAGTTTCTCTTGACAGAATGGTAAACATGGTTGAACGTACTAAAAACCATTCTTCTGTTATAATTTGGTCTTTGGGTAATGAAGCAAGTGAAGAATGGACACCTGTAGACGGCAACGCTTTTAAGCTTATGTCGGAATGGGCAAAGCAACGTGACCCAAGCCGTTTTATAAAATACGAACGTGATAACCGTTGGACTGATATTTTCAGCGTTCAATATCCAAATTACCAAGATGTTATTAACTATATAAACAACGCAAATAATACAAAGCCATATATTATGTCTGAATATGCCCATGCTATGGGTAACAGTTTAGGCTATTTTGCTAAATACTGGGAAACATTTAGAACAAACCTTCAAGCGCAAGGTGGTTTTATTTGGGATTGGGCAGACCAAACACCAATTTGGGATATTCCGGAAAGAATGACAGATAGCAAAGTTAAAGATTTAAGCAAAAATAAATATGATGTAGGGGCAACAGGATTAGCAGAAAGCACAGGCAAACCAAACGCTTCAGCAGAAGATAGCGCATTAAGCGGAGGGTTAGAAATTGAAGGTGCTTCTGCATTAAACTTCTACGGAAACACACCTTTTACGCTTGAAGCTGTAGTTAAGCCAACAGCATTGGGAGGACACAGAACTATAATCGGCAAAGGCGACGAACAGTATGTTCTTAAAACAAACGGAAATAAGCTTGAATTTACAGTATATAGCACAACCCCCGGAGTAGGATGGCAAAGTGTTATGTATGACGTAAACCCCAACGAATGGAACGGTAAATGGCATAATATTGCAGGCGTTTTCACAGGAAGCGAAATAAAACTATATTTAAACGGAAAACAAGTTGGAAATTCAACGTCTATTAGCGGTTCTGTTAAACAAACATCTTATAATTTCTCAATAGGCAAATGCTCGCAAATTTCAGCTAGAACGTTTGGCGGATTAATTGATGATGTTAAAGTTTACAATAGAGCATTAACACCAGAAGAACTTAGCGGAGAAACTCCTAATGATGATAGTGTTCAACTTTGGCTTAACTTTGATGAAATACAACCCGGAGTTCCTTTAGAATCTAAAGGTCCTGTTGTTGCCGAAGGCAAATATTATGCATATGGCGGCGACTGGATTGATAAGGCAGTTAATGACGGAAACTTTTTGGCAAACGGCATTGTTTCTTCAGACCGAACGCCGCACCCAACACTTGCGCAAGTTAAGCAAGTTCATCAAGAAATTAGCTTTTATGATATTGATGTAGCTAATGGTGAAATTGAAATTTCGAATGAATTTTTATTTAACAATACAGACAAATATAAATTTAAATGGGAATTGTTAGAAGACCACAAAGTTATTGATTCAGGAATTATTGAAAATTTATCAATACAACCGCTAACAAAACAAACAATTGTAATTCCTTTTTCACTGCCCGAAACACCAAAAGAAGGAGCAGAATATTTCCTTAATATAAGTGCTTTACATAAAACACAGCCAAAATGGCTTGATAATAATTGGGAAAGTTTTGTACTTGCAAAAGAGCAATTTAAACTTAACGTTAAAACTGATAGACGACAACTAGATATTGCAAATATGCCTAATATTTCATATACTGAAAGTGATAACGCTGTAGTTATTACGGGGCAAAATTTTACAGCTACATTCGACAAGCAAACAGGCGTTATAAGTTCATATGTATATAATGGAACAGAACTTATGGTTGACGGTGCAGCCCCCAACTATTACAGACCACCCGTTGACAATGACAGGGAAAACGGTTTCATAGGAAGAACTGCAACATGGAGAAATGCCGCTAAAAACCGAACTGTAAATAGCGTTAATATTTCGCCTGTTAATGACGGCAGTCAAAATAAAGGTGTTAAATTTGAAATTAAAGCAACATTGCCAACTTCTCCTTCAACATCAGCATATGCTTCAACTGTAACAGTTTACGGAAGCGGCGACATAGTATATGACCAAACACTTAATCCCGGCACAAATATAACCGCCGAAATTCCTGTTGTTGGTACATTAATGAAAGTTGACGGACAATTTAAAAACTTAACGTATTATGGCAGAGGGCCAGAAGAAAATTACCGTGACCGACAAGACGCTTCTGATGTTGGAGTTTATAAAACAACTGTTTCAGAGCAGTTTGTTCATTATGTTGAGCCTCAAGAACACGGAAACAGAAGTGATATACGTTTTGCGGCATTAACTAACGATAACGGCTTGGGCTTTATGGTTAGCAGCGATACTAACTTTGAAATTAACGCTTCGCACTTCGAACAAAACAATATTACTAATTCAAAGCACCCATACGAATTAACACCAAGCGATGACATATATTTTAAAGTTAATCATTTAACTATGGGTGTTGGCGGTCGAGATTCGTGGGGAGCAAGACCTGATGAATATGTTACAATTAGACCAAATAAAGCATACAAATATTCATTTATGTTTTCTCCAATTAATAATTTAGGCGTTGATGAAATGATGAACAAAAGCAAAATTAGCTTAAAAGTTCCTGTTGTTTACGGCAATGAAGTTTATTTGAGCGATTTAGAATATGACCCTTCATCATATTCTGGTTGGGGTTCAATTCAAAAAGATACAAATCTTGACGGCAACCCACTTAAACTTTTAGTTGGCGGGGCGGAAAAAGCGTTTTCCAAAGGTATTGGAACTCATGCAACATCTGAAATTACTTACAACATAGAAGGCTTAGGGTTTACAAAGTTCCAATCATATGTTGGGGTTGATAGGTCGCAAGCACATTCCGCAAACCCATTGCTTACGTTTAAAGTTATTGCAGATGGAAAAACTATTTATGACAGCGGCGAAATGCGTTCTACAGATAACGCAAAATTTGTAGACCTTGGAATTAAAGATGTTAAAGTGTTAAAGCTTTATGTTGATATGGGCGCAAGAGATGCTAACGACCATGCGGATTGGGCAGATGCTAAACTTATTAAAGCTATGGAACATGACATTAACGGCGACCAAAAAGTTGACTTGCACGACGTTATAACTGCGCTTAAAATTATTACAGGTAAAATAACGGAAGGCGATAATTATTACGACGGCAATATGACTATAGAGCAAGCCCAAGAAATTTTGAACCATATTGTTTTAAAAGATATTAAAAAATAATAAAAAGGAATGATTATGTGGCTAAAATTACACCGGAACAATTAAATCAAAGCGCTTTTGAATTAATCGGTAAAGATTGGATGCTTATTACGGCACAAAATGCAGACGGAAAAATTAACACAATGACTGCTTCATGGGGCGGACTTGGTGTTATGTGGGGTAAAAACGTTGCTTTTATAGTTATTCGTCCACAAAGATATACCAAGGAATTTGTTGATAGTTCCGAAACATTTTCGCTTACATTTTTCGATGAAAGCTATAAAAAACAGCTTACCTATTTAGGCACAACTTCCGGAAGAGATGAAAATAAAATCGAAAAAGCAAACTTAACGGCTGCATACGAAAATGAAACTCCTTATTTCAAAGAAGCAAAGTTAACAATAATATGCAAAAAGCTATATGCACAACAATATGAAAAAGATTGCTTTATAGACAAAGAGCTTAGTGCTAAATGGTACCCTGAAAGCGATTACCATATTTTATATATAGCTGAAGTTTTAACGATATTAACAGCGTAAAAATAAACCACCCGTTCTTAGATTTATAAGCGGGTGGTTTTTAGGTTATGCACTTATTTTCTCAAACTGACTATTGTAAAGTTCGGCATAGAAACCATTTGCCGACAGTAATTGCTCATGGTTTCCGCTTTCAATTATATCCCCATCTTTCATTACAACGATTAAATCGGCATTTTTTATAGTTGAAAGCCTATGCGCTATAACAAAAGAAGTTTTGCCAACCATTAACTTATCCATAGCTTCTTGTATAAGCAGTTCTGTACGTGTATCAACAGAACTTGTGGCTTCATCAAGAATTAAAAGCGGCGCATTTTCAATCATTGCCCTGGCAATTGTAATTAATTGCTTTTGCCCAGCAGATAGGCTTGCTTTGTCGTTTAAAATTGTATTGTAACCTTTAGGCAATGTTTTTATAAAATTGTGAATACCTACAGCTTTACAAGCTTTTATTATTTGCTCTTCAGTAACACCTTGCTTGCTATATGCAATATTTTCTTTAATCGTTCCTTCAAATAGCCATGTATCTTGCAAAACCATGCAAAACAAATCATGGACATTTTCACGGGTTATTGAACTTATAGGCACATTATCAATTAAAATTTCCCCGCCATCAACTTCATAAAACCGCATAAGCAAATTTACAAGTGTTGTTTTTCCTGCTCCTGTCGGACCCACTATTGCAATCTTTTGCCCTGCTTTAGCTTTAGCTGAAAAGTTGCTTATAATAACTTTTTCTTTGCTATATCCAAAACGAACATTTTTAAATTCAACATTTCCTTTTGCCACTTTAATAGAATTTGTTTTTTGACTTTCATCTTCAAGTTCAACTTCTTCCAAAAATTCAAAAACTCTTTCGCTTGCAGCAGCTACAGATTGAAGCCTTGTTGCAACTTGAGCAAGTTGCGATAAAGGTTGAGTAAATAATCTAATATAAACCATAAATGCAACAATTACACCAATTGAAATTATGCCGTTTACAGCTAAAGCCGCACCAACAATACAAACAACAACATAGCTAAAATTTCCTATAAAAAACATTAACGGCATCATAAGTCCAGACATAAATTGAGATTTCCATGCAGAATCAAATAAGTTTTTGTTCATTTGCTCGAATGCATTTTTAGCCTCTTTTTCACCGTTATAAGCTTTAACCACATTATGACCGGCATATATTTCTTCTATATGTCCGTTTATTTTCCCTAATTGCTGCTGCTGTTGGAAAAAATATTTTTGCGAATTTTTAATAATAAATATCATAAGCGAAAAGCCAATTAATGTTGATAAAATTGCACATACAGTCATAATTGCATTTGTGTAAAACATCATTATAAGAGAACCAAAAAACATTACAATTGATGAAACTAAAGTTCCAATACTTTGATTCATGCTATCGGCAATCATATCAACATCATTTGTAACACGGCTTAAAACATCGCCGTAACTTGTTTTATCAAAATAACTAAGCGGAATACGATTAATTTTGCATGAAATATCAGAGCGCAATTTTTTAGAAATTTTTTGTGTTATTGTTGCCATAATAAATGCTTGCATATAGTTAAAAACTAAGCCAAGTCCGTATAGCGTTGCAAGCAGTATACCGATTGAACTAATAGCATTAATGTTAATTTCGCTCATTATTCCTTCTGCAATTAAATTAGTTATTTGTTTTAGCTTATCTGGGCCAATAATGCTAAAAATCGTTCCAAAAACCGAAAGCAGCAAAGCTATAACAATTGCAGGCACGTATGAATTACAATATGCAAGCAATTCGCTAATTGTTTTTTTAAAGTTTTTAGGCTTTTCCGCAATTGCCATTCTTCCTTGATGCCCTCCGCCAAAACCTTCCATTGGCCTACTTCTTTTTTGATTATCGCCAACTGTATATTCGTTTCTACTCACTTTCAAGTTCCTCCTTCGACAATTGAGAGTATGCGATTTCTTTGTAAATCGAGCACGCTTTCAAAAGTTCGCCATGAGTTCCAATGCCTACTATTTCGCCATTATCCACAACAATGATTTTATCGGCATCTTTTATAGTTCCAATTCGCTGTGCAACAATAATGCTTGTTGCTCCACTTTTTATTTCATCTTTTAATGCATGACGCAATAGCTTATCGGTTTTATAATCAAGAGCAGAAAATGAATCATCAAAAATATAAATTTCAGGATTTCTGCAAATAGCCCTAGCAATTGAAAGGCGTTGCTTTTGACCACCCGAAATGTTATTTCCACCTTGTGCAATTGAAGCTTCGTATTCGCCACTCATCTTTTCAACAAATTCGGTTCCTTGTGCAATTTTAACGGCGTTTTTAATTGTTTCGTTTGTCGGGGGTTTCACGCCGTTGTCGCCATAGGCAACATTTGAGTTTATAGTTCCGCTAAAAATAATTGCTTTTTGGGAAACATAACCTATTTTGTTATGTAGTGCTTGCTGTGTGTAATCTTTTACATTTATCCCGTCTACCAAAATTTCCCCTTCCGTTGCATCATAAAAGCGTGGAATAAGGTTAATAAGCGTGCTTTTTCCGCTTCCTGTAGAGCCTATAATTGCAACGGTTTCGCCTTTTTGGGCTTTAAAGCTTATATTTTTAAGTATATAGTCTTTAGCATCTGGGTATTTAAAGCTAACGTTTTTAAATTCAACCTCGCCTTTTAAGCTTTGGGTATTTGAATTAATTTTTCCATCAATAATTTTTGCTTCCGTATTAATTACTTCGTTTATCCGTTTTGCCGAAACAGAAGCTCTTGGAAGTATTAAAAAAATCATGGAAAGCATCATAAACGCCATAATAACTTGCATTGAATATGAAGAAAACACAACCATATCAGAAAATAAAGTTAACTTTTGCGGCATTGAAGCGGCGTTAATTAAATATGCGCCAATCCAATAAATTGAAAGAGTTAAAGTTGACATAATAAATCCTATACCCGGAAAAATAATAGCCGTAATTCTATTTGCAAACAAGTTGTTTCGCATTAAGCTTGCGCTTGCTGCATCAAATTTTTTTTCTTGGTATTTTTCGGCATTATATGCACGTATAACTCTAAGCCCTGTTAAGTTTTCTCTTGCAACTTTGTTAAGATTATCTGTTAATATTTGAATAGCTTTAAATTTTGGAACTGCAAATGCAACTACAATTGATATTATTAACAGCAAAACTAAAACTGCCCCTCCGGTTGATAACGTCCATTCTAAATTTTTGCCAGAAATTTTAACAATGGCCCAAATTGCAAGAATTGGCGCTTTAACGATTGCTTGCAGCCCCATTGAAACAAACATTTGTATTTGCGTTATGTCGTTAGTAGAGCGTGTAATTAAGCTTGCAGTTAAAAAATTGTTAATTTCCTCCATAGAAAAAGACAACACTTTATTAAATACTTTTCCTCTTAGCCTCATAGATAGCGTTGCGGCAAGTTTTGCAGCAAAAAACCCAACAACAATTGAGCTTGCCATGCTTCCTAAAGCGCAAAACAACATATATGCTCCATAAATTAAAATTTCACTCATTTGGCTGCCTTTAGTTTGAACAAGCAAAGTTATTTTAGACATATAATCGGGCAATTTTAAGTCAAGCCAAACTTGTGCAACAACAAAGACAATACTTAGCAGAACAAATGCCCACTCTTGTTTTTTTAAATGTTTAAAAATTTTTAGCAAATTATTTCCTCCCATATATTCCTATTAAAAAGTTAAAGCATTTTAAAGCTGGTTTTTAATTTAAGGTTTTGGTTTATATTTTTAATTATTAAAAAACTTTAGTTTCTAATAAAAAGCTTAAAACCAATCTTTTAGTCATTAAGATTTTGCTTTATTTTTTCGGTTACGGCAAAAAATATTTTTAATTCATCTTCCGAAATATTTTGCTTCATTTTATCTTCCAACTTTTCTATGTGCGCCTGTATTGATTCAAAAATTTTTGCAGACTTTTCGGTTAAAATAATCTTTTTAAGTCTTGCATCTTTTCCGACCGATTGTCTTGATATAAGGTCATTTTTTTCCATAAGTTGAAGCATTTTTGAAGCTGTTGATTTTCGCATTGAAAATTTTTCTTCAATGTCTTTTTGAAATATTTCTTTATCCTTATTTAAAAACAAATATCCAATTATCCAGCCGTGAATGCTTGTTGTTTTATCGCATTCGCATTCGTGGATATTAGCAATTTTCCTTTTTAATAAAATAGCAATATTTCGCATTTCAAGCCCAATACTTTTGTTCATTTTGTCACCACCTTAATAATTTAAATAAGTTAGCTTGCTAACATTATATGCTCATAGTATTTATTTGTCAATAAAGCATTATATACAAAATTAGTCTCTTTTACATTCAAAATGTATTTAAGTTTTAAAGCCTTGCCCCATTTCAATATAAATTGAATCAAGACAAGGCTTTTTATTATTCCCATTCGCAAGTTGCCGGTGGTTTTCCTGTTACATCATAAACAACAAACTCAATTTCATCAAACTTTTTAACAATATCATTTGCCAATTTAAAAATTACTTCTTTTTCAACTTCTTTTCCTATAAAAGCCGGTCTTCCTGTCATAAAATCATTTGTTACAAACGTTCTTATCGCAACGGAATATTTTTTGCTAACACCTAAAGGAAACAAAACACAAAATGTTTGGCTAATTTTGTAGTCTTTTAGTGCTTCTGTAACAACATAATCAACTTCACGCAAAAGCGAAACGTTTTCGTCATCAATATACATACTGCCACACTTTAAATTTTTAAATGTATCTTCTTTAATGTCGTTTAACACAAAAGCAATACGATTTATAGTTTGTATGTTATTTGTAATTGTTTTGGAAAGCGAATATGTTTTATCCCAATCAAACGCTTCACGCTCGCAATGTAAAAGCGCAAGATGCCCAAAACTTCTATAATCTCCTTTAACGCCAACAGAACGAATTGGCAAAACAGTTCCTGATAGTTGTTGGTTTTTTAGCATAATTTCGGAAAAAGCCGAAACTTCTTCATCACAAACAGTTTCGCTTGCATCTGAACATAAAAGTCTTACAGCAAGCCCCGGCCCAGGAAATGGCTGACGTTTTGTAACTTCTTCATCAAGCCCTAAAAGCCTTCCAACTTGCCTAACTTCGTCTTTGTGCCAATCTTTGTTGGTTTCAATAATAAGCCCTTTTTCTCTTGCACGCCTAATAATATCAACATCGTTGTGGTGTGTTTTAATTTTATGGGCATACACGCTAACTATTGGATTTCCGCTTTCAATTAAATCAGGGCGAAGCGTTCCTTGTGCAAGAAAAGTTTTATCTAAATCAAGCAAAACATTGTTTTGTAAAACCGAAATAAATGCAGTTCCAATAGCGTTTCGTTTTTCTTCTGGGTCTGTTAACGTTGTTAATTTATCTGTTTGTTTTCCGTCTATTGTTGCAGTTGCGTTGAAAAAATGTTCCTTTGCATTAATTCTTTTTAAGTTTTTAAGCCCAAGCTTTTTTAAATTTTCACAAATTAAATCACTTTCATTTTTACGCATAAATCCGTGGTCTATATGAATTGCGAATATTTTGTCGTTGTCAAGCGCTTTTAAAAGCAAAGCAGCTGTAACAGCAGAATCAACGCCGCCGCTTACTAAAACCATTACGTCATTGTCGCCGACTTTTTCTTTTATTTCATTAATCGAAGCTTCTATTCTATCTTCTAATGAATATACTTCTTTGAATTTGCATATTTTACGTAAAAAGTTTTCAAACATAGCAACGCCGTTAACGGTTAAATCAACTTCAGGGTGAAATTGAACCCCATATATATTACGGTTTTTATTATACATTGCAGCAACAACACCTTCAGAAGTGCCGCAAACTTCAAAGCCTTCTGCAACTTTCATAATGCTGTCGCCGTGGCTCATTAAAACATGTTCTTTGTTTGAAAGGCCATTAAAAAGAGGGCAACTATTATCTATATCAATAGACCAATCACCAAATTCTTTTTTAACGCTAGGGGAAACAATGCCCCCAAAAGTCATATTTATAACGTGCATACCATAGCAAATACCCAAAAACGGAATTTGCAATTCAAAAAGATTTTTATTGGGTTTTAAAGCATTTTCATGCCATATGCTTTCCGGCCCTCCAGATAAAATAACGCCACCGCATCCGTCAAGCTGTTTTGGTTCAACGTTAATTGGGAAAATTTCAGTTTTAACTCCAAGTTCCCTAATTTTTCTATCAATAACTTTTGTATATTGTCCTCCACAGTCTAATATTGCTAAAAATTCCTTTGATTCCATCGATTTTTCTCCTTATCAATAACTTCATCTGGTGTTCTGCTTTTATATGGTCTTCTACAGCTTTCATAATATAATGCCGAAATAATTAAAGTTCCGCTGATTTCATTAGTTTTTTTTCTTATCAACAATTTCATCTAATAGTCTGTTTTCATATGGCCTTCGGCAATTTTCACAATATAAACCTGAAACAATTAAAGTTCCACAACTTTTGCAAGGTATTAATTTGCTTTCACGAGACACTTCTATAAGTCCTTGTCTAATAAATTGCAAAATCTTTTTCTCTTGTATACCTGTTGCTTTTGAAACTTCAAAAATGCTAACTTTATTATGGCTTCTAATATATTCTCTTACAGTTCTATATTCTTTTTCTTCTTCCTCTCTACAAAGTGGACAAATTTTTTGCTTTCCGCCTAAGCTTTCATAATGTCTTCTGCATTTTGTGCATCTTAATGTTATTACTTTGTCCATGGTACACCTCTTTCACAATAGTATATTATAACATTTATCGGCTAAATTACAAGCAAATAGAAGCATTACTTTGTGTTGACAAAAGCGTTGAATTAATGTAGACTTTTTTTAGCGTAAGCACAAAAACTAGGGGGAAAATTAATGCAAAAACTAATAATACCAAGCGGTTATGAATCTAAACTTAGCATAAAAGAAACAGAACAAGCAATTAAAGATATTAGAGTTTATTTTGAAAACGAGCTTTCAAGTGCGCTTAACTTAAAAAGAGTTTCTGCGCCGCTTTTTGTTGAACCCGAAACAGGACTTAACGACAATTTAAACGGTGTTGAACGTCCTGTTTCATTTGATATTTTAGAGCAAAACGGAAAAGTTGTTGAAATAGTTCATTCGCTTGCAAAATGGAAGCGTATGGCTTTAGGAAGATACGGCTTCTCGGTTGGAGAAGGATTATATACAAATATGAACGCTATAAGGCGTGATGAATCAACGGACAACTTACATTCAATTTACGTTGACCAATGGGATTGGGAGAAAGTTATAACAAAAGAACAAAGAAATATGGAAACGCTTGAATCTGTTGTTAATACAATTTATAGCGTAGTTAAATTAACTGAAAAGTTTGTATGTGAAAAATATGGGTATAAAGAAATTTTGCCCGAACAAATAACTTTTATAACAACTCAGCAAATGGAAGACGAATACCCAAATGTTTCTCCGCACAATCGCGAAAATATTTATGCTAAGAAATACGGGGCAATTTTTGTATGCCAAATTGGTGCGCCGCTTAAATCTGGGAAGCTCCATGACGGCAGAGCTGCCGATTATGACGATTGGAAATTAAACGGAGATATTGTTTTATACTATCCTGTTTTAGAGCGTGCATTCGAGCTTTCAAGCATGGGAATTAGAGTTGACAGTTGTGCATTAAAAGAACAACTTAGCATTAGAAAAACTCCTGAAAAAATTAATTTGCCGTTTCAATGGGCTGTTGCCAATGAAACCGTGCCACTAACTATAGGCGGAGGAATCGGGCAATCAAGGCTTTGCATGTTTTTGCTAAGAAAAGCTCATATAGGAGAAGTGCAATCTTCTGTTTGGCCGCCTGAAATGGAAAGAATTTGCAATGAAAACGGTATAAACTTACTTTAGTTTTAATTTCTAATTTTAAAAGGGAACGATTAACCGTTCCCTTAGTTTTTGTCTAATCCGCCTGCTTTCAATTTTTCGGCTTGTTCCGTTGTAATTAAAGTGTCCATTATTTCGTTTAAGTCGCCGTCTAAAACAGCTTCAAGCCTATGAAGTGTTAATCCAACTCTATGGTCTGTTACCCTGCCTTGAGGGAAGTTGTATGTTCTAATTCGTTCGCTTCTGTCGCCTGTTCCAACTTGGCTTTTTCTTTCCGCCGAAACCAATGAATTTTGCTTTTCAATTTCTATTTCGTAAAGTTTTGCCCTTAAAACCTTCAATGCTTTGTCTTTATTTTTTAGCTGCGACTTTTCATCTTGGCACGAAATAACAATTCCTGTTGGGATATGGGTTACTCTAACTGCCGAATCTGTTGTGTTAACACTTTGCCCTCCATTGCCGGATGAGCGGAAAACGTCTATTCTAACGTCGTTTAAATCTAATTCAACGTCAACTTCTTCTGCTTCCGGCAAAACTGCAACTGTTACTGTTGATGTATGGATTCTTCCGCCAGATTCGGTTGTTGGTATACGTTGAACTCTATGCACACCGCTTTCATATTTCAAGCGTGAATATGCCCCTTTGCCACTTATTAAGAATACAACTTCTTTAAATCCGCCCAAATCACTTTCATTTGTACTTAAAAGCTCAACTTTAAAGCGGCTGCGCTCTGCATATCTGCTATACATACGGAATAAATCTCCCGCAAAAAGTGCGGCCTCATCTCCTCCTGCCCCTCCACGAATTTCAACAATTACGTTTTTCTCATCATTAGGGTCTTTGGGAAGAAGAAGGAATTTTAATTTTTCTGTTAATGTTTCGGTTTTTTCTTGGCTTTCTTTAAGCTCGTCTTTAACAAGTTGCTTAAAATCGTCATCTAAATCATCATTTAAAAGCTGCTTACTTTCAGCTACCTGCTCTTTTGCCGCTTTATATTCTCTAAATGTTTCAACAATCGGCGTTAAATCGCTATATTCTTTCATTAATTGCCGCCAAAGTTGTTGGTCGGCTATAGTTTCTGGGGTATTAATTTTATCTGATAGTAAAACATATTTCTGTTCAATTTCTTCCAATCTGTCAAACATTAATAAATATTTCCTTTCTTAATTTATTTTTTAGATTATTAATATTATTTACCAAGGCAAAATTCTTTAAAAATTTTGTCCACTATATCATCATCAATTGTTTCACCTATTATTTCTCCTAAATATTTATAACAGCATTGCAAATCTATAGAAACAATATCTTCAAAAAGCCCGTTTTCAATAGATTCTTTTGCGCTTAAAAGGCTAGCTTTTGCATTAAAAAGCGCTTCTTTATGGCGAAGCGATGTAATTTGAATTTCATCATTTAAGACGACTTGCCCGCCGAAAACTAAGCTTACCATTAAATTCAAAAGTTTTGAGATGCCCTTGTTTTGCTTTGCGCTCAAATGAATAATATACTCCTTATTAACATAGTTGTAAAGCTCGTTAATTGAAATTTCTTGGCAAAGGTCTGTTTTGTTAATAACAACAATTGTTTTTTTATGCTTAAAAGTATTTAAAAGTTCAATGTCACTATTATGAAGCGGCTTACTTCCATCAACTACAAGTAAAATTAAATCTGCATTTTGCGCTGCTTCCTTTGCTTTGCTTACACCGATTTTTTCAATAAAATTCTCCGTTTCACGAATGCCGGCGGTATCTAAAGTTATAAATGGAACGCCTTGTATATTTATATATTCGGAAAGAATGTCTCGGGTTGTTCCGGCAATATCGGTTACTATTGCCCGTTCTTGTTCAACAATTGCATTTAAAAGTGACGACTTGCCAACATTTGGCTTACCGATTATAGCTGTTTTAACGCCTTCCTTCATTATAATACCTTTTTCACAATTTGCTAGAAGGCAGTTTATTTCCTCGATAATTATCTCACATTTTTCATATGTTTGCTTTAAATTAATTTGTTCCATATCATGTTCCGGATAGTCTATAGAAGCTTCAATTTGCGCAAGAAGCAAAAGCAGCTGTTGCCTAAACTCTTTAATTTTTGCCGAAAGGTTGCCTTTTAATTGAGAAACTGCAGCAATTCTAGAGTTTTCGGTTTTTGCATTAATAATATCAACAACGGCTTCTGCTTGCGCTAAATCTATGCGCCCGTTTAGAAATGCACGTTTTGTAAATTCCCCCGGTTCTGCTAGTCGGCAGCCGCACAAAATGGCGTTTTGCAAAATAGCCTGAACTGATTTAACGCCACCATGACAGCTAATTTCTACAACATCTTCTTTTGTGTATGATTTTGGAGCAAGCATAACTGTAACAAGTACTTCATCAATTACTTTTTCTTTGCCGTCAACAATATGCCCGTAAATTACTGTGTGGGTTTTAAATTGCTTTTTGTTAGAGCGAAACATTTTATGCAATATGTTAACTGCTTTGTTTCCGCTAATTCTAATTACGCATATTCCCCCATAGCCAACGGGCGTTATTATTGCGGCTATTGTATCATCATTAATTAATTTTCTGTTCATTTGTTTGAGTTTTTACACCATCCATTAACTAATTTTCTATTCATTTGCTTGGCTTTTTACACTGTCCATTCATAATCGTCTGTTTCCGAAAATTGTTCTATATCTTGTTCTAATTCTTGTTTGTCTAAATCTTTGTTATTTTCAATAATTAATTCGGCAATTACTAAATAGCCTTGCGCTCCTTTAGACCTTTTGTCGTGTAAAGTAATTGGCACACCAATTCCGGCAGCTTCTGAAAGCTTTGAATTGCGAGGTATTGTTTTTATAGGCGTATTTTCATCAACAAGGTTTTTAACTTGTTCAAATATTGCAGCCGACATTTTTAGTCTTTGGTTATACATTGTTAGCACAACCATTTCAATATATAGCTGCGGGTTTAGCTTTTCTTTAATAAGTTCAACTGTGCATAGCAATTGATTTAGCCCATCAAGCGCAAAATATTCGCATTGAACGGGAACTAAAACCGAATCTGCCGCCGTTAAGGCATTAATTGTTAAAGCACTTAAAGAGGGCGGGCAATCAATTAAAATAAAGTCGTAATTTGATTTTATAGGTGCTAAAGCTTTTTTTAAAATAAAATCACGGTCGGGGTAGCTAAAAAGCTCAATTTCTGCTTTCGAAAGCTGAACGTCTGTTGGAAGGATATGAAGATTTTCAACGCAAGTTTGTTGCAAAACGTCTGAAATAGAGCAATCGTTAAGCAGCATATTATATATTGTTAAAGGCATACTGCTTTTATCAAACCCAAGCCCAATTGTTGTATTGCCTTGAGGGTCTAAATCAATTGTTAAAACCTTTTTTCCTAATTTGGCAAGCCAAGCGCATAAGCTTATGTTTGTTGTTGTTTTGCCAACCCCGCCTTTTTGATTTGCTATTGCTATTATCACATTTTCCCCTCTTTTCCATATTTACCCTATTTTAATTTAGGGTTAAAATATAATCAATTCATATTATTATAACATTAATTGCCAAATAAAAAAAGGGCAGAAGCCCTAAATTTTATAAATCATTCTTTTTTAAATCAATTACATCTTCCTTTTTACTTTTCCTTTTTTTCTTTTCGGAAGAATCAATTCCAATTGAGAAAATCCTAAAAATTACTATAAGAACAATAAGTACACCAAGTTTTTGATTTCCGGAAGAATTTAAGTAATATCCCATTTCTCTAATAACTTGAAGCCCAACGGCAAGTACAGCAAATGCAATTAAATAGCCTTTATATTTGTTTAAAAAGCCAACTATATTAGAAATATCATCTGGTACATTTTCCCCTTCAACCATTTTGCGGCGAATGTTAAAGCCATCAAAAAAACTAGCAATTGCAATTATACCAGCAACAGCGGCAAATACAGGAATCCCACTGCCATAGTAACTGTATGCTTCAAGTGATGTCATTAAATAAAAACTTAAAAAGAATGATGATAAAACAAATAACCCACGTTTCATAAGCCCTAAATACATATAATTTGCTCCCGGCAATGCCGAGAATATAAGAAGCAAAAATCTATTTGGCCTATTCCTTCTTCCTCCTCCGCTTACAGGTGCCGAAGCGTGTATTGGAATATCAATACGTGGTGGTGGCGCTGGCGCTCTTGATGGCATTGGGGGCGGTGGTGGTGGTGCTGAAGCTGATATAGGCTTAATGCTTGTTGTTAATCTTGAAATGCAGCGTTTGCAAAGTATATGTCCGTCAATTTCAATGCTGCATTGAGAACATAACCAGCTACCGCATTCTGAACACATATTAATGCCAATTCGGTCTTTATGGTTGACACAATTCATGGCGTTTTTCCTCCTACTTAATTTTCTTAGCTACCTTTGAAACAATATACGATAAGCTTGCAAAAAAGTTTGATGTAAACTATGGAATATGTTAAAATTATATTACATTTTTTTTATAATATTTTACACTAAGAAAAAGTTTGCAAAAGGTGGCTTAAAAATGAATAAAATAAAAGTTATGTCTGTTTTTGGAACACGCCCAGAAGCGATTAAAATGTCGCCGCTTTTAAAAGAGATGGAGCTTTTCAGCAATTCCATTCATTCTATCATTTGCGTTACGGCACAGCATAGGCAAATGCTAGACCAAGTTCTTAAAACGTTTTCGCTTACTCCACATTACGATTTAAATATAATGAAACAGGGGCAAACACTAACAGACATAACAAGCAACGTTTTAAAAGGGCTTGAACATGTAATTCAAAAAGAACAGCCCAACATAATTTTAACTCATGGCGACACAACAACAACTTTTGTTGCATCGCTTGCAGCATTTTATAATAAGGTAAAAATTGGTCATGTTGAAGCAGGCTTGCGATCGTATGACAAATACCAACCATTTCCTGAAGAAATTAACCGTAAGCTAACAGGGGTTTTGGCAGATTTGCATTTTGCGCCAACCCAAGCTTCAAAACAAAATTTACTTAAAGAAAATGTACCTGAGGAATCAATTTTTGTAACGGGAAATACGGTTATCGATTGCCTGAAAACAACGATTAAAGCAGACTATACTTTTTCTGCCGATATTTTAAATAAAATTAATTACAGTAAAAACCGTGTTATTGCAATGACGGCTCATAGGCGTGAAAATTTGGGAGAGCCTCTTTTAAATATTTGCCATGCCGTTAAGCGCATTGTTTGCGATAACGAAGATGTTGTTGTTGTTTATGCTGTTCATAGCAACCCTAAAGTTAAGCAAACAGCATATGAAGTTTTAGGCAACACCGAGCGCATACTCTTAATAGACCCAATTGATTTAAACGATATGCACAACTTAATAAGCCGTTCGTATTTAGTTTTAACAGATTCGGGTGGGCTTCAAGAAGAAGCGCCTTCTGCCAAAAAGCCCGTTTTAGTTTTAAGAAATGTAACCGAGCGCCCCGAAGGCATTTTGGCAAAAACATTAAAGCTTGCCGGAGTTTCCGAACAGGAAGTGTATTACAATATAGCGCTTTTGCTTAACGATAAAAAAGAATATGAAGAAATGGTTTCGGCAAATAATCCGTTTGGCGACGGATTTGCTTCCAAACGGATTATTAATGCGCTATTGTATCACTTTGGAATTTCAAAAGAAAAACCTGAACAATTTTCTAGCTTCGCCTTATCTTAAATTTCGAAACGGTATTTTTGAAAACTTCTGCCTGCCCTGAAAGTTCTTCTGCGGCGGCGGCAGTTTTTTCAGATGTTTCTGAATTTGTTGTTGTTACATTAAAGATTATTGATATGCTTGCTGCATTACCTGAAATATGCTGCGCTTGTTCAGAAGATATTTCTGACACATCTTGTAAAATAATTGAAATAACTTCAATATCTGAAGCTATAATTTCCAAGCTTGAAGAAACTTCTTCTGCAAGAATAGCGCCGCTTTCAACTTTTTCAACGCTTCCTCGTATTAATTCTGCTGTTTCTTTAACAGCTTTTTGGGTTCTTAGGGAAAGATTTCTAACTTCTTCAGCAACAACGGCAAACCCTTTGCCATGTACGCCCGCTCTTGCAGATTCAATGGCGGCATTTAAAGCTAGTAAGTTTGTTTGGTATGCAATATCTTCAATAACTTTAACAATTTTGCCAATGTTTTTAGAGTCATCTGAAATTTTATTCATTGCATCTAGCATATTGTTCATTTTTTCTTTGCAAGAAAGAGTTGCTTGGTTTGTTTGTGATGCAAATTCATCAGCATTTTTCAATCCATCTGCCGTTTTTTTCATTTGCTCTGAAATATTTGCAGAAGATGTTTGCAGCTTCCCTATTTCATGCGTTTGTTCAGAGGCACCTTCGGCTAATGTCATGCTAGATTCTGAAATTTGTTTAGAACCTATTGAAATACTAATTGAAGATTGTTCAATATCGCATAAAACTTTATTAAATGCATCACTAATCATATTTACAGAATCTTTTATAATTTGAAAATCTCCAACATATTCACGCTCTATTGAAACAACAAAATTGTCGTTTGCCATTTCATTAAGCACGTTTGCAATTTCATTAGTATATGATTGCAAAGTGTCTAGTGTTGCGTTAAATGCATTTTTAATTATTTCATATTCACCTTTAAAATCTTTTGTAATTCGTGTTTGCAAATTACATTTAGACATTTCAACAAGAGAGCTTTTAATTTCATTGTATGGTTCTGAAACTTTATCTAAAAGAGTATTTAGCCCAAGAATAATTTCTAACCAATCACCCTGATATTTACATATATCAGCTCTTTGCTGCAAGTTTCCGTAAACCGCAGCTTCGATTAAATCGCCTACTTCGTTGCGAACGCTAATTAAATTTTTCTTCATTTCGTCAACCATTTGATTTGCAATTATTTTATCTCCCGGCATTTGTCTTAGTGTTGCATTAAAGTTACCTTTTGATATTTCATCCGCTACATTTAATATTTCTAATATATCACTAACCATTTCAGAAGACATTGTATTAACAGCTTCTGCAAGCTCCCTATAGTTTCCTTGAAAATTATCAATAGGAATTTCAATATTAAATTTACCTATACTGTTATTTTGAGTTTTAGTTTTAATTTCACTAACTAAACCTCTAACAGTTTTAACAACACGACCAAAGGAACGGGTTAAATCTCCTAGTTCATCTGGGCTATTAGAACTAACTTCAATATCTAATTCGCCATTTGCAATTTTATCTGATAAAATTGCAAGATTTATAATAGGTTTAATCGTACCCTTAATTATCTTCCTTAATATAAGCATTAAAATTATAAGAATTAACACCCATAAGATAGAAGATAAAGCAACTGTATGAAAAACCGAAGTAAAAATTTCATTAGAAGGTGCAGTAAGCTCAAGCGCCCATCTTTTTTGATATGTGTTAAACGAAACAGGAGCTATGAAAGCTCTTGACCTTAAATTATTTTTAATTTTATCTAAAAGAATAGTTTTAGGCTCATTTGATTCTATAACTTCATTTATTGTATTAACTAATTTCTCTTCTTTAATGTCTTTATATTTTTTAGTAACTATGCTTTTATCTTTGTTATACATAACTTCTAAGTTTTCGTTTAGCAAAGTTATAGTTCCTGTTCTAAAAAAGCTAAATCGGTCAAGGTAATTAAATATAATTTTCATGTTTATGTCGTATCCAATAACCCCTACAACTTCATTTTCAAAAATTATAGGAACCATAACACTAGACATAAGCTCATCTGTATTTCCAACAGGGTATAAATATGCCTCTGAAAAATAGTTTTGTCTTGTTCGGCGTACAATTTCCGTTCCCTCAACTTCACCTGCTTCGCTATCAACTTCATCACCAACATCTTGGGTTAAAATAACTTCGTCTTGGCCTTCAAGTCTAACCCAATTAGGCGAAAACCTGCCTTTAATAGGCGAACCATATTGAGTGCCAATGTACTCTTTGTCATTTCCGAATGTGTCGCTATCCATTGCAATCCAAATACTATATAAAGCTTCGTGTTCTTCAAGAACGGTTTTTAGCATATCGCTTACTTCTGCTCTGTTGTAGTTTTTTTCCTCCATTTTTTTAACTATAAGCGAACGAACAGTTTGAGCCGAGCTTGCTGCAGTTTCATAAATTTCAACTATTTTATTGCTATAACGATACGACATGTTGGCGGCATTTTGATTAGTTAGGTTGAATACCATATAAGACATAACAAATAGTGTTGAAGCGACAATTATAAATGTTCCCAATGTTAGAAATATAGAAGTTGGAACAATTAATTTGCCAGATAGCTTAAATTTTTTAAACAAACATACAACCCCCTTTTTTTCGAATCTAATTCTTTAAAAGAGTTTAACATCTTTTTGTCTAAAAATCAATATCATATAAAGCTATTAGAACATATTTATATGCAGTTAGCTTTAAACATAAAGAAAAGGGGCTTAAAAACCCCTTTTTTAATCTTTTAGTGTAGAATATAGTTTAATATATTTTTCTGCCGATTTACTCCATGAAAAGTCTTGAGAAAGACCGTTATCTATAATTTGCGCCCAATGCTCGTCTTTTGCGCTATAAACTTTAATTGCTTCATTAATTGCCCACATCATGCCTCTTGCATCGTAATTTTCAAATACAAAACCTGTTCCTTTTTTAGTTTCTTTGTTATAATGGGTAACTGTATCCGCAAGCCCGCCTGTTTTACGAACTACCGGAACTGTGCCGTACTGCATTGCAAAAATTTGCCCTAATCCACATGGTTCAAATACGGAAGGCATTAAAAACATGTCTGAAGCAGCATATATTTGTTGTGCCAATTCTTCATTAAAAAATATGTTTGCCGAAACTTTATCGGGTGCGCGCCATGCCATGTGTTTAAATAAGTTTTCGTATCGCCCTTCTCCTGTGCCTAAAACAACAAATTGAATGTCTTTGCTAATTAATTCTTCCATAGCAACAGAAATTAAATCTAGCCCTTTTTGGTCAACAAGCCTTGATATAACGCTAATTATTGGAACATCATTACGAATAGGTAAATTTAATTTTTCTTGAAGCATTTTTTTGTTTTGTTTTTTGCCTTCTAAATTGCCTTTTCCGTAGTTTGCAAAAATTCTTTTATCTGTTTTTGGGTCGTTTGCTGCAACATCAATTCCGTTAACTATGCCGCTAAGCTTAAAAGCTTGAGAGCGTAAAATTCCGTCCATGCCATAGCCGTATTCGGGCGTTTGAATTTCGTTTGCATATGTTTCGCTAACAGTTGTTACTTTATCTGCGTAAAAAATTCCGCCTTTTAATAGGCTAACGCAGTTGTTAAATTCGAGCTTGTCGGCTGAAAAATAGCCGTCGTTAAGCCCAACGGTTCCTAAAATTTCTTTGCCAAAAAGCCCTTGGTATTGTAAGTTATGTATTGTTAAAACAGATTTAACTTTAGACAAAGAGACAAATCCGTAGTAATTGTCTCGCAAATATACAGGCCCAAGCCCTGTTTGCCAGTCGTTAAAATGTATAACATCAGGAACAAAATCAATGCAGTTTAAAAATTCTATCGAAGCTTTTGTAAAGAAGGCAAATCTTTCAAAATCGTCCCCATAGCCATAAAACCCATCTCTTCCAAAATAATAGTCGTTTGCAATTAAGTAAGACGGAACATCGGCATCTTCAATTGAATATAGGGAAGCGTTTTGATTTCTCCAGCCTAAAGTTACAATAAAAGAATCTATGTAGTTTAAGTTAGTTAAAAATTTTTGGTTTATTGTAGCATACTTAGGAAAAACAACACGAACATCTACGCCCAATTTCTTTAATTCTTTTGGTAACGAACCTGTTACATCGCCCAACCCGCCACTTTTTGCGTATGGGCTAATTTCCGATGCAACAATCAAAACTTTTAAATCACACATAACCAATCTCCTTTTCTTTCGTGTTGTGCCAGATTTTTTTATCTTTTATATAATATCATGCAATTTGACTTAATGCAAACGAAAATTTTTTATTGTTATTGTATTTTTTTAACATAAATGCGTTATATAACAATCATTGACTATTAACAGGCAAAATGTGGTATAATATAATAGTTATAAACTTAATAGCTCTAAACAAAAAGGAGGACTTTAATTGGAACGCAGCGAAATAAATGATAAATATAAATGGAAAATATGCGATATTTTTAAAGATGATGAAAGTTGGCAGCAATGCTTTGATGAAGCACTTTCTGAAGTTAATACATTTTCTCAATTTAATGGAAAGCTTAACGATATGAAAGTTTTACATGATTGCTTAAAAAAAGCTAACGAAACTAGCGAAAAAGTTAGCAAAATTTATGTATATGCCAACATGAAGCTTCACGAAGATTCTACAAAATCTTTCTATCAAGGCTTGGCAGATAAAGCAGAAGGGCTTATAACAAAGCTGTCGGCGGCAACTTCATTTATTCAACCCGAAATATTAACCCTTGATTTTGAAAGCTTAAAAGCTAACGAAAGTTTAAAAATGTATGCGCATTATTTCAGCGACCTATTTAGACAAAAAGACCATATTTTATCTTTTGAATTAGAACAACTTTTAGCAGAAACAGGCGAAATTTCAGCTTCTTTCGACAATATATATTCAATGCTTAGTAATGCTGATATGAAATTTGGAACTATAATTGATGAAGATGGAAATGAAGTTGAACTAACCCACGGAAAATATGTTTCAATGCTTGAATCTAAAAACAGAAAAGTTAGAGAAGATGCTTTTAATGCATTATATAATCAATATATTAATCAAAAAAATACAATAGCCTCAATTTACTCAAGCAGTGTTAAAAAAGATGTTTTTTATGCAAAAGCAAGAAAATATAACTCGTCACTTGAATATTCTTTATCAACAAATAACATTCCAACAGCAGTATATAAAAATTTAATAGCAACAATTAATGAGCATTTAGGCGATTTGCATAAATATATTAAATTGCGTAAACAAATACTTGGCTTAAATGAGCTTAAAATGTACGATTTATATACACCAATTGTTAAAGCGGCAAATACTAAAATTAACTACGAAGAAGCAAAAGAAGTTGTTTTAAAATCATTGGAACCGCTTGGAAAACAGTACGTTGAGCAAGCTGAAAAAGGAATTAACGGCGGCTGGATTGATGTTTACGAAAACAAAGGCAAACGCAGCGGCGCTTATTCATGGGGAACTTACGGCGTGCATCCATTTGTTCTTTTAAATTACGATAACAAAATAAATGATATGTTTACGCTTTCACACGAAATGGGTCATGCTATGCACAGTTACTATTCATGGAACACTCAACCATACGTTTATTCAGGGCATACAATTTTTCTTGCAGAAGTTGCATCAACCGTTAATGAAGCGCTGCTTATGGAACATTTGCTTAAAACAACAAAAGATGAAGTTCAAAACAAATATTTAATTAACTATTTTATTGAACAATTTAGGGGTACAGTTTTCCGCCAAACTATGTTTGCCGAATTTGAACTTAAAACACACGAACTTGCAGAATCGGGCGTTCCGCTTGATGTTGATTTGCTTTGCAATATCTACGCCGAATTAAATAAAAAATATTATGGCGACGCTATTTCATATGATGAAAAAATACCTATGGAATGGTCAAGAATACCTCATTTTTACAGTCCTTTCTATGTTTTTCAATATGCAACAGGGTTTTCGGCAGCAATTGCACTTTCAAAACAAATTTTGCAAGGAAATAGCGAGCGATATATTAATTTCTTAAAAAGCGGTTCAAGCAACTATTCAATAGAAATTTTAAAACAAGCCGGAGTTGATATGACAAGTAGCGAACCTATTAAATCTGCACTTTCATTATTTTCAGAATTAGTTTCAAAATTAAGTTAAGTTAGGCTAAAGGAGGCTTTAAAATGTGTATTTTCTGCAAAATAATAAATGGAGAAATACCATCATTTAATATTTATGAAAACGAAAACTTTAAAGTTATTTTAGATAAATTCCCAAGCAGCGTCGGTCATGCGCTTATAATACCAAAGCAACATGCCGAAACTATTTTTGAACTTAGCGAGGAAACAGGAGAAAAACTGTTTCCTCTTGCAATGTCAATTTCAAAAGCAATTAAAAAAGCAACGAATTGCGATGGAATAAATATTTTGCAAAACAATGGAGAAGCAGCAGGACAAACTGTTAACCATTTTCATATGCACATTATGCCTCGCTATAAAGGTGATAATGTAAATATTGGTTGGAAAACCCAAATGGCAGAATGTGGAGATTTTGAAAGAGTTTTGGAAAATTTGAAAGAAAATTTAAAAGAAAGTTTAAAAATTTAGCTTGATTAAATTTGTTTTTTGTTGTACAATGTGTTAGTAATATATTTTTGCTTGCATAGTTTTTAACTATAAAGTTTAAGTATGAGTAATCAATTGTTAATCAAAATATAGTAAATTCCAGAAAAAAGTAGCCTAAATTTCTATAAAATAAGGAGGCGAATCTGTTACTGAAAATATTTACAATCTTTGTATTGACTTTTATTTTGCTAATTAGTACAATAATTGTTAGGCGAAAACAAAACTTTAAAAACGTTTAATAGACAGCTTTAAACTCTGTCTACTACCGTGGGCTACACGGGAAGTTACGCTTGTGGACTGCCAATTATTATAACTTCTAGCCAAGCTAGGAGCAGTAATTTTAAAAACGTTATTAGGTTAACCGAAAACGTGCAGGTTGAAACAAGAATTTTCTGGATGTAGATTTTTCTACATTTTCAGTAGCAGGTGTACATAAAGTGGCATATGTAATAAATGACGATTGCATTAATTGTGGCGCTTGCGAACCTGCTTGCCCTGTTAGCTGTATTTCAGAAGGCGACACTAAATATGTTGTTAATGAAGAAGAATGCATTTCTTGCGGTGCTTGTGCTGAAGCTTGCCCTGTCAACGCTCCAAATGAACAATAAATTTTTACAAAAAGAGTTTGCGGGCAACTGTAGGCTCTTTTTGTATTACCTTAAAAGTTAAGGCGGTGAACTAAAAAATGATTTGCAGAAAATGCAAAACTGCTATTGCAGAAACAGAAAAAACATGCGCAAGTTGTGGAAGCAGCACAAGTAGCAAACCGCTTGCCATTATGTTATGTGCAGTTTTGTTAGGAGGGCTTGCTTTTTGTTATGCAGCACTTGATTCCAGTTTTCTTGGGCAGCAATCAGTGCAAGCAGACCCAATTATTTCTCAACCTGAAACTACTGTAAAAATTCCTAAAAATGAATTATCAAATAAGGTAGAAAGCATGTCGGTTTTAAAGCCCGAAGCTAAAATTCCTAAATATGAGCCGAATTTTGGAAAAAAACTTGATGAAGTTTGGGAAATGGTTAGAAATGTTGCAAATGCTTCCAAAGTATATTATGACGAATATTCAAAAACTAAAATATTTGTAACACAAAATGGATATTTTTACGATGTTTTAGCACAATCATATGTTCAAACTTCCGATTTATCTAATTTAGCAGAAATTACACATATTGATAAAAAATATGAAAATGAGAGTGTTTTGCTTTTATTTTTAAAACCTAGCGATTTAGCTAACTTTGAGCAGCTTGAACTTGAAACTACCGAAAGTGACAAACTACAGCTTTTTGCCGCATATGAAACAAGGGAAGGATACGCTTTAGCAACTGCCGAAAAAGATGTTGGGATTTTAACTCGTGAAAAATTGTACTATGTTCTTGAAAAATACAATAATAATAATGGAGAAATAATTAGATTAGACAAGGAAAGCTGGCATACAAAAGAAATCGAAAATGCAATTAGCATATATTTAAGAAACGAAGAACTATTAGATGTTAGATACTTAGCTAAAAATAACAAGTATGCCTTTGCTGTTGTTTCTCAAAAAGGTGCACCCCAACAAATTAAGCAATTTGTTGTTTTAGACGAAGATGGCAAATGGACAGTTGCACTCTCTGACTTTGAAACATTGAAAGAGTATAAAGAAATTATTACAGAGAATTTTGTTGATTTTCCAATTACAATGTTACCTCCATATAATATGTTTTATGATGCCAAGCTTATTAAGAGTGATTTTTCTGAAGTTATTGCCACAATGATAGAAGATGGTATAATCGGGGAAGAAGGTAGCGCACCAAGTTTTATTACCGGCACTGATAAATTTGCATATATTGAATTTCCAGAAGACAAAAAATTTATTGGGTATTTTATGCAAGATATTAAGTTATGGAATATAGTACCTGTTTCAAATTATGTAGAAGCTGAAAAAATATTGGTTGACAAAACTAAAGAACCCCCATTATTTATAATTAAGCAGTATTAAAGGCCTATTTATGAAAGGTTTTCCTTTCGAATAGGCTTTTTAATTTGTTTAAAAATATGTAATATTTTTAAAAGCGTGCGTAAACAAAAATCGGATAAAGTCATATAATAGCAATGCAACACGAAATATTATTAAATTTGAAAGGTGATTTTTTTATGGCTTTACAAAAAGATTTACTAGGTTTGCAATATAGCCAAGGCATAAACCTTGAAGGAATGCAAGAGCAAGTTGCTAATTTAATACTTGAAGGCGCACATGATGTTGAAACAAGTATTAGCGGTACAGTGCAAGACGGAGATGAACCAGTTGAGGGTGCAACTGTAAAGATATTTGATAAAAACGGAAACCCATACATGCATACTATAACTGATGTAAACGGAAAGTATTTGTTTGAAAACTTACCAGTTGGTACTTATAGTGCTGCCGTAGCTTGCGAAGGTTATAGATTAAGCAATGCACAATCTGCTTCTCTTTCAGAAGGAGATACCGTTATTTTAGATTTTTCCTTAACAAAAGATAACACGTTGTTACTTGGGGCAGTTTCTGGTGTTGTAGCTACAACAAGCATTGATGGAAGCAAAAAACCATTGGGCGGCGTTAAAATTTCTTTAATAGATAACAATAACAAAGTAGTTGCTGTAACATATACAGTTGATGACGGCGAATTTGCTTTTTACGACCTTAACGATGGCCAATATGGAATTTTAGCAATGGCACAAGGATATATGTTATCAAATCCTATATCAATTGTTATAGTTAATGGCTCTATTGTTAATACAAATATTTCTCTTATTGAAGATAGCATTACTAATAATGGTACTATTAATGGAACTATTACTAATAAGCAAGGTCAAGTTGTAGCTGGCTGTTTTGTGGGTTTATATCAAATTGTACAAAATGGCGATGGAACTACAGACGAATTTTTAATTGCACGCACCAAAACAAACGTACAGGGTCAGTATCTCTTTGGGAATGTGGTGGCAGGCAATTATGTTGTCAAAGCAAAAATGAACGCTTAAAATCTTTTGATTATACAGGTTTTATATCTTCCGGACATATTTCAATATGTGGCGAACAGGAAAAAGTAGCAAATATTCATTTTGAAGATTGCTGTTCATTTATTTCGCTTAATTTATGCAAAACCGTTAGATGTGTTGGCGTAGAAAGCTGTACAGGTTATTATAAAGAATATAGAAACACTTTCGGCAGGCTTAACGTAATTATAGGATGGCTTGTTCCGGGCGAATATAAATTAATAGTGTGCGGCAAAAGAACGAAAAGATTTATGGTGTCTTTGC